>NZ_JAINVG010000064.1 GCF_020400725.1 Streptomyces sp. NK15101
TCGACCCCAGGCCCTACGTCTGGACCAAGACCGCGGACGAGATCCTCGAACGCCTCGCCTCATATCTGAACAGAATTCCTGACTCAGAAGACTAGGGTGTGTCGCGCATATGCCAGACACACCGCTCCGGGGGGGAACGGAATGCCCAACTCCGCGCGCTCGCGCACAAGATCCCGAAGATCCGGAAGATCGCTCTTCCTGGTCCCCGCTCTGCTGACAGCCCTCGTGGGGCCAATGCTCCCGACGGGCACGGCGCTGGCGGCGACGCCGGCCCCGGCGCCGTCCAGCGCGGCACCCGCGCAGGACCCGGCTCCCGCGCCCGACCCCACGACATCCGCGCCCGAGCCGTCCGCGACGACGGACCCGACGCCCGCGCCGACGGTCGAGCCGCCGCCGAACCCGACACCGCCGTCCACGACCGAGGCGTGCCCCGCGCTGCCGCTGACCCCGCTGGGCGCGACGGGAGCTCCCGAGGGCTCCGTGACGCTGGGGGCGAACGAGGAGACCTGCTTCACCGTCACGGCGGAGCAGCAGGGCCTGCACCGCGTGATGCGCGACGGCGCGGCCAACATCCACCTCACTTTCTTCTCGGGCGCCACCCAGGTCTCCTGCGAGCGTGACGAAGCCGATGAGCAGCTCTGTCCGCTCAGCCCGGGCACCTATACCGTCCGCGTGCGCAACCACGCGTGGGCGGACTCGCTGCGCTTCTCCGTCATCCCCCTGACACCGGGACCGAGCTGCCCGGAGATCCCCGGCACCGGTTACGACACCGCCCCGGCAACCGGTCCCGGCACCGGCCGGCTGGGCCTCGTCTGCCACACGTTCCACGCCTCCGCCGGTGACCGAATCACCACCGAGCTGCGCTCCGGGAGGAACTACCTCCACCACTGGATCACCGACGACACCGGCCGGCGGATCTGCCCCGCCTCCTCGTACGACGGCCTCCCCGGCTGCATCCTGCCCCAGGGGGCCGGCGGCTACCGCGTCATCGGCGACCTGTCCCGGGCCACCGACCCCGCCGCGGAGTACAGGCTCCTGGTCCGCCGCCTGTCGAACCCGGAGGGCTGCACCCCGATCACCCCGACCGCCTACGGCACCGCCGCCGTCCAGGCGTCACCGCCGAGCGGGTGCAGGAGCTTCACCCCGCAGGTGAGCCGCCGCTACGAGGCACGGTCCCTCGACACCAACGGCTGGGAGACGCATCTCGACATCTACCACCAGGACGGCCGATCGATCTCCTGCACCCTCATGAACGGTTGCGTCCTCACGGCCGGTGTCACGTACGCGTTCATCAGCGACGACCTGGTCGAGCTGCGCGACCGCGCTTCCGCCGAGGGCTGCACCGAGGACCTCGCCCTTTCGACCCTGTACCACGGCACCCTCACCGGCCTGGGCGAGACCGACTGCCTCACCCTGCCCGCCCCGCAGGGCTCCTCCGTGGTCCTCCGGCCGGACGACGCCGTGCACCTGAGCGTGCTGGACGCCACGGGCAGGGAAGTCTGCTCCTACCGTGACGCGGACGAGGACAGCACCTGCACCCTGACGGGCACCGCCCCGCACCGACTGCTCGTCACGAGTGCGAGGACCTCCGCGCCGACCGGCGCGTACCGGATCCGCGTGGACCGCGCCGACATGCCGGGCGACTGCCGTGTCCTCCCGTCCGGGGATTTCACGGACGACACGCCCCGCGCCGATCTGACGACCGGTGACGGCGTCTTCAACGACTGCCTGACGATCCCGGCGGCCGACCACTCCGCGAGGGAGCTGCTCCAGCTCCGGCGGACGGCGGGAGAGCGCGCGGCCGGCCTGGTGGTCTTCGACGCCTCGGGCAAGTGGGCCTGTTCCCTCCGGGCAGAGGGAAGCTCCGCACAGGAACTGTGCGGGCTGGCCCCGGGAGTGGCACACACCGTCTTCTTCCAGGGCCATGACGCACCGGCCACGTACGCCCTGGTCCGCCAGGATGTCACCGCCACCGCCAAGGGCTGCCCGAGCGGCCCCGCGGCCCCGGTCGGCGGCCCGTCCCTCGACGGCCTCCCCGGTCCGGTCGACGTCTCCCACTGCCACCAGGTGACCGCCGCCGCCACGGACAGGCTCCACCTGACCCTCCGCGGAGCGGGGGACACCGTGCGGTTCGTCGTGTACGACGCGAACGGCGTGGAGGTCTGCACGGACTCCCCGGAGGACTGCGCCCCCACCGGCTCCACCCGGTACCAGGCGGTCGTCACGCCGAACGCCGGGACGGCCCTTCCCTCCCACCACATCGACGCCCTGCGGATCGGCACCGGCACGGTCCCCGCGCCGGAGTGCGTCCGGCTCTCCGACGTGAGCCACGGCTTCGGCCCGCTCACCGACGAGCTGAGCGAGCAGAAGTCCGCGCTCTGCGCGGTGCTGCCGACCGCGGCGAGCGATGCGTTCACGCTCGACTTCTCGTCGACGGGCACGTACGCGACCTGGCCCAAGGCATGGCTCTACGACATCGCCACGGGCCGGAACACCTGCCAGAAGGCGTCCGGTTACTGGTCTCCCGAATACAGCTGTGCCCCGCAGGGCGACACGAAGGCGTCCTTCCCGACCACGCTCGTGATCGGACTGCCCGACCGACCCACGGCGTCCACCACCCCGATCCGGGCGGAGGCCGGGTGCATCGTGGCGGAAGGCGTCTGCGGCCTCGTGCCGTGGACGGTGACGTCGGTGACGCCTGGCACGGTCGGCGCCGGCAAGATCACGATGACCGTCACCGGCACCTCGCTCAGCAGCTGGACCCGGGTCGTCGTCGAGGAGCACGACGACCCGTACGCCTACTTCTACGGGGCCACGTCCACCACGGTCTCCGTCGCGCCCGACCGCCGCAGCATGGTCGTGGCTCTGGACCTGACCGGTGCGCCGGTCGGGCACAGACTGAGTCTTCGCGTGGACTCGGGCAGGGGCGTGGAGTACCGGCCCGCCCCGATCACCATCACGGCCCCGCTCGCCTCCACCGGCGTGCCCGCCATCACGGGCACGGTGGTCGTGGGCGGCAAGGTGACGGCGAGTCCGGGGCCGTGGTCGCCGGTGCCCGACGGGTACGCGTACCAGTGGAAGGCGGACGGCGTCGCCATCTCCGGCGCCACGGCGTCCACCTACACGATTCCCACGGCCCTCCAGGGGAAGCAGCTGACGGTGACGCTGACCGCGCGCAAGGCCGGCCACCCGAACGCGACCGCCACCACCCGGCCCGTGGTCGTGAAGGGCGTCGCGCCCAGGCCGACCACGGTGCCGTACATGTCCGGGGCCGTGCGGGTCGGCGGCAAGGTGACGGCCGTCGTCGGCGCCTGGTCGCCGACGCCGACCTCGTACGCGTACCAGTGGCGGGCGAACGGCGTGGCGATCTCCGGCGCGACCGGTTCCTCGTACGTGCCCGTCCCGGCCGTCCTCGGCAAGAAGCTCACGGTGACCGTGACGGCGCTGCGGACCGGGCACCTGAGCGGGGCGTACACGACGGCGGGGGTCGCCGTCGCCCTGGGCCTCGCGCCGAAGGCGACGAGCGCGCCGTACCTCACGGGCACGGTCCGCGTCGGTCGGACGCTCACCCTGAACCGGGGTGCGTGGACGCCGGCGCCGACCTCGTACGCCTACCAGTGGTACGCGAGCGGGCGGGCCATCAGCGGGGCGACGCGGACGACGTACACGCTGACGTCGGCCCAGCGCGGACTGAGGATCACCGTCCGGGTGACGGCGCTGCGGACCGGGCACACGTCCGGTGTCGCGTGGACCCGGGCGACGGGAGCCGTCGCGGGCTGACCGGAGCCGGTGGCCGTCGTCCCCGAAGGGTTCTCATCTGATGCACCGTCAGGTTCAATGGACGGTGTGATGGGACATGCGGGGATGGCGGCCACCGCCGTCCGACACCTGAGAGCGGCCGGTTCGCCGACGGCCGTGGAACCACTGCCCCGGCCGGATCTGCGCGCGGTCGGGGAGAACGAACGGGCCCCCGTCGACCCCGGCGAATTCCGCCGCGTCCTGGGCCACTTCGCCAGCGGCGTCACCGTCGTGACGGCCCTCGACGCGGACGGGCCGACGGGCTTCGCCTGCCAGTCCTTCGCCTCGCTCTCCCTCGACCCGCCCCTCGTGGCCTTCATGGTCGCCCGTACGTCGACCACCTGGCCCCGGATCGCGGCGGCCGGTACCTTCTGCGTCAACGTCCTCGGGGCCGGGCAGGGCGAGCTGTGCCGGTCGTTCGCGGTGAGCGGCGCGGACAAGTTCGCGGGCGTCTCATGGGCCCCGGCCCCGGCCACCGGCTCCCCGCGCCTCGCCGGCGCGCCCGCCTGGATCGACTGCACGATCACCGCGGTCCACACGGGCGGGGACCATCTGATCGTGGTGGGGCGGGTGGAGTCGCTGGACGCGACGGAGGGGACTGGGGATCCTCTGCTTTTCCACCGGGGGCGGTTCGGGCGGTTCAGCGCGTAGGCCCCCGTCGTCCGTTGTGGGCGGTCGTTCCGCCGGGGCGGTGCCCACCCCCGCCTCGCCCCGTTGTGGGCGGTCGTTCCGCCGGGGCAAGGGGGTCCCCCCTGCTCGAGCGGAGCCGAGAGCTTGGGGGAGGGTGGGCACAACGGACGGCGCCCCTTGCCGGGCCCAGGCTCCCGCGCCTGAACGGCCACCACCGGTGCGCCGCACACGGGGTGCGGGTCCAGGCGCGGAACGCGGAGGCCCCGCGAAGGGCGCCGTCCCGTGTGCCCACCCGTCCCGCCCCAGCGGGACGACCGCCCACACGGCAGGTGGCGGAGGGGCACCGCCCCCGCCGGGTGCGGGTCCGTGTCGCAAGGTCAGGCCGCAGCGATCCCGCCCAGCATGGAGACCGTCAGGACCGCCACCGTGCCCCACAGGAGCAGCCCGACGAAGTAGCCCTTCCGGGCGGGGCGGGTGAGGAGGGCCGCCACGGCGACGCAGACCGCCCCCACGAGCCACCCCTCCCACCCCGCGAGCGGCAGCAGCAGCGCCCCCGCGGCGGTCGACAGGAGCAGCTGCCACCACAGGGCGCGGCTTCCGGTCCGCCGCGCCAGGTCCTCGCCGAGCAGCACCGTCGGCAGCACGATCGCCGCGGAGACCCCCGCGGCGGCCAGCAGCGCCAGCAGCGACACGAGCGGAAGCGCCAGCAGCGTCAGGGCGCTGACGCGCTCCTCGCCCGGCTCCGGCTGCCCGGCCTCGCCGAACACCATCCCCAGGACCAGGGCCAGCGCCGCCTCCAGCAACAGCACCAGGGTCGAGACCCTCAGCATCCGGGCAAAGCTCCGCGCGCCCTCGTCAGGACCGCTCATCGGCGATCACCCCCCGAGAGGCATCATGCTCCTGCCGGGGACGGCGGCTCCGTCCGGGGTCGGCTGATGACCAGGGCCATCAGGGCCGCCGCCGCGCACAGTGCGCCCGAGGCGTACCAGACGACGTCGTACGTGCCGAAGACGTCGCGGGCCACGCCGCCCGCGAAGGCGACGGCCGCGGCGCCGACCTGGTGGGAGGCGAGGACCCAGCCGAAGACGATCGCCGAGTCCTCGCCGTAGTGCTCGCGGCACAGGGCGATCGTGGGCGGGACGGTGGCGACCCAGTCGAGGCCGTAGAAGACGATGAAGAAGAGCATCGGGGGGTGCACCGAGGGCGCCAGGAGCATGGGGAGGAACAGCAGCGAGACCCCCCGCAGCGCGTAGTAGACCGCCAGCAGCCGACGCGGCGAGAAGCGGTCCGTGAACCAGCCCGAGGCCACCGTGCCGACGACGTCGAAGACGCCGATCACCGCGAGCAGTCCGGCCGCCGCCGTCACGGGCATGCCGTGGTCGTGGGCGGCGGGCACGAAGTGGGTCTTGACGAGGCCGTTCGTCGAGGCGCCGCAGATCGCGAAGGAACCGGCGAGGAGCCAGAAGGGGCCGGTGCGGGCCGCCCTGAGGAGGACGGCGATCGCGCGGCGGGCCGCACCGGGGACGGGGGCGGGCTTGTCGGCGTGCTCCCCGCCGTACGGGGCGAGCCCGACGTCCGCCGGGTGGTCGCGGAGCAGCAGCCAGACGAAGGGGACGACGGTGAGGGCCGCCAGGGCCACCGTCACCGCGGCGGGGCGCCAGCCCTGGTGCTCCACCAGCCAGGAGAGCAGGGGCAGGAAGATCAGCTGGCCCGAGGCGCCCGCCGCCGTGAGGATGCCCGTCACCAGCCCCCGCCGCGCGACGAACCAGCGGTTCGTGACCGTCGCGGCGAAGGCCAGCGCCATGGAGCCGCTGCCGAGGCCGACGAGGACGCCCCAGTAGAGGACGAGCTGCCAGGCCGCCGTCATCCGGACGGTGAGGAGGGAGCCCAGCGCGATCACGCTCAGGGCCACCGCCACCACCCTGCGGATGCCGAAGCGGTCCATGAGCGCGGCGGCGAACGGCGCCGTCAGTCCGTAGAGGGCGAGGTTCACCGAGACGGCGAAGCCGATGGTGCCGCGCGACCAGTGGAACTCCTCGTGCAGCGGTTCGATCAGCAGGCCGGGCAGGGAGGCGAAGGCCGCCGCGCCGATGATCGTGACGAAGGTGACCGCCGCGACGAACCAGGCGCGGTGGACGCGGGGGGTGCGGAGCGGTCGGCCGGCCGGTGTACGGGCGGACGTCTCGGTTGTCTGGGCCATGCCACCGAGCATTCCGGGCCGGTTCCTCCCCCGCCATTGGCCCGAATGACAGGTTTCCAAAGGATCGGGACATGCGCCCTCAGATGCGCGGCAGCGTCCTGATCGGGCGCGCGACCAGCAGCGCCGCCACCACGAGCACCGCGATCCCCGCCCCCGTGAGCAGCACCTCCTCCGTGCCGACCGCCGCCGCCACCGGCCCCGACAGGGTGCGGCCGACGCCCATCATCAGGAGCGAGCCGGCCACGTCGTACGCGTGCATCCGGTTCAGGGCCTCCTGCGGCACGTGCGTCTGGACCGAGGTGGACCACATGACCAGCCAGAAGGCGAAGGCCGCCCCGCCGACGAACTGCCCGGCGCCGAGGACCCCGACCGGCGCGCCCGTGCCGAGCAGGGCGAGGCTCACGGGGAGGCCGAGGAGCGCCACCGCGCCCGCCGCGAGGGGGCGGCGCGGGCGCAGTCGGATCGCGAGGAGGCCGCCGACGGCGCTGCCGGCGCCGTTGACGGCCATGAGCACGCCGTACGCCGCCGCGCCGTGCTCCTCGGTGACGAGGCTCGCGGTGAGCGGGACCATGGGTCCGGCGACGGTCAGTCCGTACACCGTCCAGATGGAGATGACGCCCCAGAGCCAGCTCCGGGCACGGAACTCCCGCCAGCCGCCGGCGAGTTCGGCGCCGAGGGAGGCGCGGGGGACGGAGTCGGAGGGGATCGGGGGAAGCCGCATCAGCAGGAAGCAGACGGCGCTGACCGCGAAGGTGGCGCCGTTGACGGCGAAGGCCGCGCCCGCGTTCCAGACGGCGACGAGCAGGCCGGCGGCGGCCGGTCCCGCCATGGTCATCAGGGCTTCGACGACCCGCAGGACGGCGTTGGCCCGCTGCACGTCGGGGGCGATGCGGGGGATGGTGGAGGCGACGCCCGGCTGGAAGAGGGCGGCGCCGACGCCGCTGAGGACGGAGAGGGCGTAGACCGCCCAGAGCGGCGGGCCGCCGAGCGTGAAGGAGACGGCGAGGACGGCGGCGCCGGGCAGCCGCAGGAGGTCGGCGAGGATCATCATGCGGCGGGCGGTGAAGCGGTCGGCGAGGACGCCGCCGAAGAGCACGAAGAGCGCGAAGGCGGCGGTCCAGCCGCCCAGCGCGTAGCCGACGGTGGAGCCGGGGTGGCCGGCGCCGAGGAGGCCGGCGGCGAAGGCGACCGGGACCATGCCCTCGCCGAGGACGGCGACGCCGCGGGCGACGAAGAAGAGCCGGAAGTTACGGTTCCACAGCGTGGTCGGCGCGGGCGGCTGCTGTGCGGCCGGCGCGACCGGGACGGGAATCCGCCCGGGGGCCTCAGACTTGTACGTGTTGTCCGTCACGGACACGTACTCGTACCAGCCCTATGGTCTGGACCACCACCGATTAACGGAGGGAGCACCCCGCCCGTGCAGCAGCCGCACCGCGTCGCCGTCCTCGCCCTGCCCGGCCTCCTCCCCTTCGAGCTGGGCATCCCGCACCGCATCTTCGGCCGCGCGAAGGACCCCGGGGGCCGGCCGCTGTACGAGATCGTGACCTGCGCCCCGAAGGCCGGTCCGGTGCCGACGGACGCCGACTTCTCGATCCACGTCGAGCACGGCCCGGAGGCCCTCGCGACCGCCGACACGGTCGTCGTGCCCGCCTCGTACGAGCTCGGTCCGGTCCACGAGGAGGGCAGGCTCCCCGAGGAGCTGGCCGCGGCGCTCGGCCACATCAGGCCCGGCACCCGGCTCGTCTCCATCTGCACCGGCGGGTACGTGCTCGCCGCCGCCGGCTTCCTCGACGGGCGCCCGGCCACCACCCACTGGGCGTCCGCCGAGCACTTCCAGCGCCTCTTCCCGAGCGTGCGGGTCGACGCCGACGTCCTCTTCATCGACGACGGCGACGTCCTCACCTCGGCCGGGGTGGCGGCCGGGATCGACCTCTGCCTGCACATCGTGCGCCGCGACCACGGCACGGCCGTCGCCAACGAGGTCGCCCGCCGGACCGTCGTACCGCCCCACCGGGACGGTGGCCAGGCCCAGTACATCGAGCGGCCCCTGCCGGAGAGCGGCACCCACACCACGACCACCGCGCGGGCCTGGGCGCTGGCCCACCTCCACGAGCCGATCCAGCTGCGGGACCTGGCGGAGAAGGAGGCGATGAGCGTCCGGACGTTCACCCGCCGCTTCCGCGACGAGGTCGGCCTCAGCCCCGGCCAGTGGCTCACCCAGCAGCGCGTCGAACGCGCCCGGCACCTCCTGGAGTCCACCGGCCTGCCCATCGACCGGGTCGCCCGGGACGCCGGCTTCGGCACGGCCCAGTCGCTGCGGGTGCACCTGATGAGCGCGATCGGGGTGACCCCGACGTCCTACCGGCGGACGTTCCGCTCGGGTGCCTCCGCGGCGGCGTCCGCCGCGACCTGAGCACCGGGCGCGACCCCCACGGCACCGGGCGCGACTCCCGCCCGGACCTCCGGCACGTCGGGGGTGCGCCGGGACAGCCGCCGCTCCCCCACCGCGCCGATCGCCGTGAGCAGCGCCGTGAGGCCCACCCCGCAGAGGATCGCCGTCGACGGGGCCACCACCTCCAGCAGCCCGCCGGCGAGGCTGCCGCCGGCCGCGTAACCGGCGCCCACCGCCGCGTACATGACCGAGTACCCGGCGGCGAGCGCGCCCGGCGGGAGGACCTGCCGGAGCTGCAGGTTCCGGGTGAGGCTCGCCGGGGCCTGGAGGAGGCCGGCGGCCACCAGGGCGACCGCGATCGCCGCCGTCCAGGGCAGTACGGCGACCAGCGCGACGCCCGCGGCCACGCCGAGGACCAGGACCATGGACTGGACGGCCGGCGGGCCGGGCCAGCCCTCCCGGAGGCCGTACAGGAACGCGCCGACCGCCGAGCCGATCGAGAAGCCGGCGAGCAGCGGGCCCGCCCAGCCGATGCCGATCCCGCGCTGTTCGAGGAGGGCGGGCAGGATGAGTTCGGCGAGCGCGAGCAGGGTGAGGCCGGCGGCTCCCAGGACGTACACGGGCCAGGCCCGCAGCAGGGTCCGCCGCATCGACGCCCCCTTCTCCTGCGCCTCGGCGGACCAGCCGGCCGGCAGCAGCCGCAGCCCGGCCACCGAGAGCCCCGTCAGGAGGCCTTGCAGCAGCAGCGGCACCGCCGGGCCGACGCCGAGCGCCAGGCCGGTGGTGAGCGCGGGTGCGGCCGCCCAGAGGAGGAAGGTCGTCATCGACTCCACGCTCATCGCCTGGTTGACGGCCCGCTCCGGGACGAGGCTGGTGAGCAGGGCCCGCAGCGCGCCGGGCACGGCGGCGGGTCCGGTGCCCGCGACCAGCGCGAGGGCGGCGAGGACGACGGGGTGGGCACCGGGCGCGAGCCCGAGCCCGGTGAACCCGGCGGCGCCGACCGCGAGCCCGGCGACGAGCTGCGGCCGGGCCCGCTCCGCGTTCAGCCGCATGCCGAGGACGGGCGCGGCGAGGATCTCCCCGAGGACGTACACGGCGGCGAGGGCCGCCCCGAGCGTGTAGCCGCCGGGCCGCTCCCGCACGAGGAACACGAGCGCGAGCGGCGCCATGGCGACGGGCAGCCGGCCGGTGACCATGACGGCGGACCAGGCGAGGACGGAGCGGGTGGCGAGCTCGCGGTAGGACATGACCGGGACCGTAACGGCCGACGGCTCCGGGCCCCACCGCGTTTCGCGGGTCGGTCAGAAGGTGAGCACGCCCCGCGCCACCTTCCCCCGTTCCGCGTCCTGGACGGCCCGTGCGAAGTCCTCCACGGGGTAGGTCCGGGTCACCAGTTCGTCGAGGAGGAGGGTTCCGGAGCGGTACAGCTCCGCGTAGAGGGCGATGTCCTTCTGCGGGCGGGAGGAGCCGTACCGGCAGCCCAGGATCGACTTGTCCAGGAACATCGCGGCCGGCGGGAAGCTCGCCTCCGCCTTCGGCGCGGTCATGCCGAGCAGGACCGCCTGGCCGTGCCGGTCGAGGAGGTCGATCGCGGTCCGGACGAGACCGGTGTGGCCGACGCACTCGAAGACGTGGTCGGCGCCGGTGGGCAGGACGTCCCGCACGCCGTCGGCGGAGGCGAGGAAGTGGGTCGCCCCGAACCGCCGGGCCACCGCCTCCTTCTCCGGGTTCGTGTCGACGGCGACGATCGTCAGCGCGCCCGCGATCCGCGCGCCCTGGAGGACGTTCAGGCCGATGCCGCCGGTGCCGATGACGACGACGGTGTCGCCGCGGTCGACCTTCGCCCGGTTCAGTACGGCTCCGACGCCGGTGAGGACGCCGCAGCCCATGAGGGCGGCGGAGGTCAGCGGGATGTCCTTCGGGATCTTCACGGCCTGGACGGCCTTGACGACGGTCCGCTCGGCGAAGGCCGAGTTCGAGGCGAACTGGTGGAGGGGCCGCCCGTCGCGCGAGAACGGCTGCCCCGGCATCCCGATCGCCTTCCGGCACATGGTCGGCCGGCCCCGGTCGCAGTCGGCGCAGGCGCCGCAGTTCGCGAGGGTGGACAGGGCGACGTGGTCGCCGGGCGTGACGTGGACGACCCCCGGGCCGACGGCCCGGACGACACCGGCGCCCTCGTGGCCGAGGACGACGGGCGGGGGGAAGGGGATGGTCCCGTCGACGACGGACAGATCGCTGTGGCAGAGCCCGGCGGCGGCGATCGCCACGAGCACCTCGCCGGGGCCGGGGTCCCGCACCTCCAGGTCGTCGACGACCTGGACCCGCTTCCCGTCGAAGACGACGCCTCTCATGACCGCTCCCCCTCGCCGGCGCCGGGGCGCGTGCCCGCGTCGGAACGCTCACCGACGCCGGAGCGCGCGCCCGCGTTGGGGCGCGCGCCCTCCGCCGCCGCCTTCGCCATCTCCTCCAGGCGCGCCAGCATCGGCATCGGGTCCGTCCCCACCGTCCCCGGCAGGAAGTCCGCGATGCGTTCGGGGGTCCACGCGCCGCCCTCGGCGTAGCCCGCGCGCAGTTCCCGGGGCTGGGCCCAGACCGCGATCTTGGGGCCGGCGACGGTGTACACCTGGCCGGTGATCCGTTCCTCCCTGGCCCGCTCGCTCAGCAGGTAGACGACGAGCGCGGCCACGTCCTCCGGTTCGCCGATCTCCTTGAGCTCCATGGGGACGTTCGCGGACATCCGGGTGCGCGCCACGGGCGCGACCGCGTTCGCGGTGACCCCGTACTTGTGGAGGCCGAGGGCCGCGCTCCGCACGAGGGAGATGATCCCGCCCTTCGCCGCCGAGTAGTTGGCCTGGGCCACGGAGCCCTGGTGGTTGCCGCTGGTGAAGCCGATGAGGGTCCCGGTGCCCTGCTTGCGCATGACCGCCGACGCCGCCCGGAAGACGGTGAAGGTGCCCTTCAGGTGGGTGGCGACGACCGGGTCCCACTCCTCCTCGGACATGTTGAAGAGCATCCGCTCGCGCAGGATGCCGGCGACGCACACGACCCCGTCGACGCGTCCGTACGCGGTGAGGGCGGTCTCGACGACCCGCGCCCCGCCCGCCATCGTGGAGACGTCGTCCGCGACGGCGACGGCGGTCCCGCCCGCCGCCTCGATCTCCTTCACGACCGTCGCGGCGATCTCCGAGGTCGGCTCGCCGCCCCCGATCGACACCCCGTAGTCGTTGACGACGACCTTCGCGCCCTCCGCCGCGCAGGCGAGGGCGACGGCGCGGCCGATGCCGCGCCCCGCTCCCGTCACGGCGACGACCTTGCCAGCCAAGAAGTTCCCCACGCCCGGCCCCTTCCCGCGGTTTCTGACGGACCGTTAGATTTAAGGCCCGCCGGGTCCGCGAGCACAAGACCTCAGGAGGTCCCATGTCCCTGCCCGCCGAGTTCCACGGCATCGCCGAGCGCGTGAACAACTGGGGCCGCTGGGGGGCCGACGACGAGATCGGAACGCTGAACCTGATCACCGGGGACGTGGTGCGGGCCGCCGTCGGCGAGGTCCGCACCGGCCGCCGGATACCGCTCGCGCTTCCGCTGAAGGAGGACGGCGTCCAGGCGGGACTGATCCCGGGACGGATCAACCCCCTCCACAGCATGGTCCAGATCAACCAGGAGATCTTCGGCCCGGGCACGGTGGCCTGCAGCGACGACGCCGTCACCATGGGCCTGCAGGCGGCCACCCACTGGGACGCGCTGACCCACGTCTCCCACTCGGGGAGGATCTACAACGGCCGCCCCGCCACGACCATCACCGCCCACTCGCGCGCCGAGTTCAGCGGCATCGACAAGGCCGCCCCCATCGTCTCGCGCGGGGTCCTGCTCGACGTGGCCCGTGCGAAGGGCGTGGACCGGCTGCCGGGGGGCCATGCCGTGACCCCCGAAGACCTCGCGGAGGCGGAGGAGTTCGGGCGGGTCACCGTACGGGCGGGGGACATCGTGCTGGTCCGCACCGGCCAGATCCAGGTCTACCTGGCCGGCGACAGACACGGTTACGGCTTCCCGTCGCCGGGGCTGTCCGTCCGCACCCCGGAGTGGTTCCACGCCAGGGACGTGGCGGCCGTCGCCAACGACACCCTCACCTTCGAGATCTTCCCGCCGGAGATCGAGAACCTCTGGCTGCCCGTCCACGCTCTCGACCTGGTCGAGATGGGCATGCACCAGGGCCAGAACTGGAACCTCGAAGCCCTGTCCACAGCCTGTGCGGAAGAGGGCCGTTACGGCTTCCTCCTCTCCGCGATGGCCGAGCCCTTCGTCGGCGGCACGGGCACACCGGTGGCGCCGGTGGCGATCCTCTAGGAGCCCTCGGGAGCGGATCTCCGGTCCAGCGCCTCCGGGAAGGGACTCCGGCCCAGTGCGGGCCCCTGAAGCGCCACTGCTGGTCGAACCCCGGGTCCCACGGGTACGCCTGGAGGACGTTCGCCGCGTGGGCGACACTGCCGTGGGCGACGATCTCGTACCAGCCGGTGCCCACGGGCCGTTGCCGCATCGCCCCCGCCGGGACCGTCAGACCCCAGAGGCCGCTGGCCACGGCGACGTCGAAACAGGCCCACGTGCGGGCGGTTCTACGTCTCTCCCATACACGGGCCGCACGTTCCACACGGTGCACTCGGTTCCTGGCCGTGGTTTCTTCTCTCTCGAAACCGGCTCTCCCCCACCTCACCCGGCCTAGGACGCACCCCACCCCCACGCACCCCGGCCCGGGCCGGCACGTTCCAGCGGGTGGCGGCGCACTCGCGCGCGCCCCGAGCACGGCACGACCCGCCGCCACCCGGCTGCGACCCGCACACGCCGAGGGCACACGGCCCTCGGCTCCCCTCGCCACGAATCGCTCACCCCAGGGTGGGCAAAACGGAACGAACCGTCAACAGTGCACCCGTCCAGGGGACAAGGACGGCACCGGGGACACGGGCGCCATCCGGCCCACCTCGCACCAGATGCTCTTGCCGGCGCCCTCCGGCTGCCAGCCCCAGCGGTCCGCGAGGCCGTCCACCAGCTCCAGGCCGCGCCCGTTGGTGTCCTCGCCCTCCGCGTGCCGGGGCCGCGGCGGCCGGTCACTCGTGTCGGCCACCTCGACCCGCACCCCGCCCTCCGCGGCGAACAGCATCCGCAGCACCGCCGGACAGCCGGTGTGCACCACGGCGTTGGTCACGAGTTCGGAGATCAGCAGCACCAGCGTCTCGGCGAGCGACTCGTCGTCCCCTATGCCCGACCCGGCGAGCCGCGAACGGGCCCACCTCCGGGCTCGCCCCACCTCCGCCGGGTCCGGCCCGACCACCAACTGAACCTGAAGCACCTGCACCGCTCACACCATCCGAACCGGCGGACAACACACCTTCACGGAACGTGATTCCCTTGTGGGACAGCATGGTTGACGTACAGTCACCGCAACAAGCGCTTCGGGCATATTCCAGCGCGAAGGAGTACGCGTGGTCCATACTGTGCGACGCACGCTGCGGGTAGTCGAACGCCGGGCGCGAGCGGCGGGCATTCCCGGCCGCGGAGCCGCCACAGGGGCGACACCGGGACGATCCGGGCCGACGAGCACTCGCATCCCACGGAGCGTACCGGAGCCGGAGGCCGACTCCGGGCCGTGACGGCCCCGTCGAAGGACACAACCCGATATCGACATTCCGCCACCCTCCGGGCACGCAGCGCTACAGCCCCGCCGCCACCGTCTCCTCCGCCCGCGCCGCGGGCATCCGCAGCTCGGCCCGCACCCAGGCCCGCTTCAGGTGCAGGTGCACGTCCGCCTCCCAGGTGAAGCCCATCCCGCCGTGCACCTGGAGACAGTCCCGCGCGTTGCCGACGGCGGCCTCGTCGGCGAGGAGCTTGGCCCCCGCGATCTCGACGGGATCGCCGGTCACGGACGCGGCCCACACGGCCGCCCGCGCGAGCTCGGCCCGCACGAGCATCCCGGCGCACAGGTGCTTCACCGCCTGGAACCCCCCGATGACCTGCCCGAACTGCTCCCGCCGCCGAGCGTGTGAAACGGCCATGTCGGTGGTGGCCCGCGCGCTTCCGACCTGCTCGGCGGCGGTGAGCAGGGCCTCCGTCAGCCCCGTCGCGGGCAGGCGCCCCGCAGGGCGAGGGGGGTACCCCCCGCTCGGGGAAGGGCGGGCGCGCCCCCCGGGCCCGGGCACCCGATGGAGCGGCGTCAGCGGATCGACGGACCGCACCGGCACGGCACCGTCCACGTCCCCCAGCACCACGTCGGCCTCGTCCAGCCAGGGAACGAGCCCCTCCGAGGCATCGGTCACCACGACGGCCCCCTCCGCGGCGCCCGGAACGGAACCCGCGGCCAGGTGCGTCGCGACCAGCGGCCCCGGCAGCAGCACCCTTCCCGCCTCCTCGAAGACGAGCACCGCCTCGGGGAGCCCGAGCCCCACGCCCCCCTCCTCCTCCGGGAGCCGGAGCGCGAAGAACCCGGCGTCGCCGAGCTCCCGCCACAGCTCCCGGTCCAAGGAGGCCTCGGAGACGGCCGCCCGCAGCGCCTCCCGGTCGAAGAGCCGCGCGAGCAGTTCCCGCACCCCTCGCCGCAACGCCCTCTGGTCCTCCGTGAGTCGGAAGTCCACGACAGGATCACCGCCCCTTCGGCAGGCCGAGGATGCGCTCGGCGACGATGTCGCGCTGGATCTGGGACGTGCCGGCCGCGATCGTGTACGAGAGCGAGGACAGCCGGTCGAGGTTCCAGTCGCGGCCGAGGTCGAGCGCGTCGGGGCCCAGGACGGCGGCGGCCGCGTCGTACAGCTCCTGGCGGGCGTGCGAGTAGTGCAGTTTGAAGACGGAGCCGCCCGCGCCGGGGACCCCGCCGGTGGCCTGGGCCTCGCTGACGTTGGCCTGGACGATCCGCCAGAGGGCCTGGAACTCGGCGGAGAGCCTGCCGAGCCGGCGCCGCAGGACGGGATCGTCCCAGGTGCCGTCCTTCCGGGCGGTGCGGGCGAGTTCGCCGAGGAGGCGGCGGCAGGCGACGACCTCGCCGACGAAGGCGGTGCCGCGTTCGAAGGAGAGCGTGACCATGGTGACGCGCCAGCCGTCGTTCTCCTCCCCCACCCGGTTCGCGACGGGCACTCGCACCTCGTCGAGGAAGACCTCGGCGAACTCGGTCGATCCGGCGAGGGTGCGCAGCGGCCGCACGGTGATGCCGGGGGCGTCCATGGGCATGGCGAGCCAGGTGATGCCCCGGTGCCTGGGGGCCGTCGGGTCGGTGCGGACGAGGAGTTCGCACCAGTCGGCGACCTCGGCGTGCGAGGTCCAGATCTTCTGTCCGGTGACGACGTACGCGTCTCCGTCCCGTACCGCCCGGGTGCGGAGGGAGGCGAGGTCGGACCCGGCGTCGGGTTCGCTGAAGCCCTGGCACCAGACCTCGTCGCCGCGCAGGATCGGCGGCAGCCAGCGCTCGCGCTGCGCGGCCGTGCCCTCGGCGGCGACGGTGGGGCCGGCGTGGAGCAGGCCGACGAAGTTGGCCCCGACGTAGGGCGCCCCGGCGAGTTCGGTCTCCTCCAGGAAGATGAGGCGCTGGGTCGGGGAGGCGTCCCAGTGGGTGTCGGCGTATCCGGCGTCGTACAGGCGGCGTTGCCAGCCGCAGTCGTAGGCGCGGCGGGCGGGCCAGTCGAGCGGGTCGGGGCGTTCGGGGAGGCCGGGCAGGGTGACGGCGAGCCATTCCCGCAGGCGGGCGCGGTAGGCCTCCTCCTCTTCGGTGCAGGAGAGGTCCATCAGACGATGTCCAGGTCCAGCATGCGGATGGCGTTGCCGCGCATGAGTTTGTAGACCGTCTCGTCGTCGAGGCCGCGGACGTGGTCGAGGGCGACCTCCTTGGTGTGCGGGAAGGTCGAGTCGACGTGCGGGTAGTCGGTCTCGAAGGTGGCGTTGTCCCTGCCGACCACGTCCAGCGAGGCGATGCCGTGCTTGTCGCGGAAGAAGCAGCAGAAGATCTGCCGGTAGTAGTACGTGGACGGCGGCTCGGGGATCAGGCCGCGGACGCCGCCCCAGGCGCGGTGCTCCTCCCAGACGTCGTCGGCGCGTTCGAGGGCGTACGGGATCCAGCCCATCTGGCCTTCGCTGTAGGCGAGCTTGAGCCGGGGGAACTTGACGAGGACGCCGCTGAAGAGGAAGTCCATCATCGAGGCCATGGCGTTGTTGAAGCTCAGCGAGGCCTGGACGGCGGGCGGGGCGTCGGGGGAGGCGGCGGGCATCTGGCTGCTGGAGCCGATGTGCATGTTCACCACCGTCCCGGTCTCCTGGCAGACGGCGAAGAACGGGTCCCAGTGGCCGGAGTGGATCGACGGAAGGCCGAGGTGGGTGGGGATCTCGGAGAAGGTGACGGCCTTCACCCCCCGGGCGGCGTTGCGGCGGATCTCGGCGACGGCGAGGTCGATGTCCCAGAGCGGGATGATGCAGAGCGGGATGAGCCGGCCGCCGCTGTCGCCGCACCACTCCTCGACCATCCAGTCGTTGTAGGCGCGGACGCAGGCGAGGGCGACCTCCTTGTCGCGGGCCTCGGCGAAGGTCTGGCCGCAGAAGCGGGGGAAGGTGGGGAAGCAGAGGGAGGCCTCGACGTGGTTGAGGTCCATGTCGGCGAGGCGGGCCTTCGGGTCCCAGCAGCCGCGCCGCATCTCCTCCCGCGTGATCCCCTCCAGGGTCATGTCGTCGCGGTCGAAGCCGACGGCGGCGATGTTGCGCTTGTACGGGAACTTGAGGTCCTCGTAGATCCACCAGTCGGTGGGCGGGCCTTCGGGGTCCATCGTGATCTGGTACTTGCCGGCGACGTAGGCGAGCTCGCCGATGCCGGCCGTGAGGGGGCGGGGACCACGGTCGCGGTACTTCTTCGGGAGCCAGGTCTCGAAGAGGTGGGCGGGCTCGATCACGTGGTCGTCGACGCTGATGATGCGGGGCAGTTCCGTCATGGAGCCTTCTCCATTTTCTGATGACCCGTCAGATCCGATGGCATCAGGCTAGCCCCGCACCCCTGGACCGACAAGCGCCGGACCTCTACGCTCACCGCACCATCTGACGGAACGTCAGCAATGAGGAGTACGGGATGAATGAGACCGCACACACGCTCGGCGAGTCCCGCACGCTCTGGGAGCTCGTCGAGCGCCGCGCCGCCCTCACCCCCGACCGGCCCGTCCTCCTCCAGGACGACCGCGTCCTCACCTTCGGCGGCCTCCGCGAGCGTGCCGAGCGCTGCGCCGCCGGCCTCCACGGAATGGGCGTGCGCCCCGGCACGGTGGTCGCCTGGCAGCTGCCCACCCGCATCGAGACCGCCGTGCTCTCCTTCGCGCTCGCCCGCATCGGCGCCGTGCAGTCCCCGGTGATCCCCTTCCACCGGGACAAGGAGGTCGGCTTCGCGCTGCGCGAGTCGAAGGCCGAGTTCTTCGCGGTCCCCGGAATCTGGCGCGGATTCGACCATGCGGAGATGGCGAGGAGGCTCGGCGCGCGCGGGATCTTCGAGGCCTACGAGGAGCTGCCCGACGGCGACCCGGCCGTCCTGCCCCCGCCGCCCGCCTCCGGCACCGACGTCCGCTGGATCTACTGGACCTCCGGCACCACCTCCGATCCCAAGGGCGTCCTGCACACCGACCGCTCGCTGCTCGCCGGCGGCTCCTGCCTCGCCCACGCCCTCCGGCTGACGGCCGAGGACGTCGGCTCGATGGCCTTCCCGTACGCGCACATCGCCGGGCCCGACTACACGGTGATGCTCCTGTTGTACGGATTCCCGGCCGTGATGTTCGAACAGTTCGCGCTGCCGGAGGCGCTCGACGCGTACAACCGGCACGGCGTGACCGTCGCCGGCGGCTCCACCGCCTTCTACTCGATGTTCCTCGCCGAGCAGCGCAAGCAGCCGGGAAAGCCCGTCATCCCCACCCTCCGCCTGCTGGCGGGCGGCGGCGCGCCCAAGCCGCCGGAGATCTACCACGCGGTGCGCGAGGAGCTGGGCTGCCAGCTCACCCACGGGTACGGCATGACCGAGGTCCCCATGATCACGATGGGCGCCCCCGACGACACCGTCGAGAACCTCGCCACGACCGAGGGCCGTCCGCCCGCCGGCATGGAGATCCGAATCACCGGCGACGGCGAGGTCCGGCTCCGCGGCGAGGCCGTCTGCCAGGGCTATCTCGACCCGGCGCAGACGGCCGCCGCCTTCGACGAGGACGGCTTCCTCGTCACCGGCGACGTCGGGCACCTCACGCCCACCGGCCACCTCGTGCTCACGGGCCGGATCAAGGACATCATCATCCGAAAGGGAGAGAACATCTCGGCCAAGGAGATCGAGGACCTCCTCCACCGGCACCCGGACGTGGGCGACGCCGCCGTCATAGGCCTCCCGGACGCCGAGCGCGGCGAACGCGTCTGCGCCGTCGTCGAACAGCCCCCGGGCGCCGCCCCGCTCGGTCTCCCACAGGTCACGGCCTTCCTGCGGGAGGCCGGGCTCTCCGTCCACAAGCTGCCGGAACAGCTGGAGGTGGTGGACGCGCTCCCCCGCAACGAGACCCTGCGCAAAGTGCTGAAGTACAAGCTCAGGGAGCGATTCGGCCCGGCTCGGTGAGCGTCGCCCCCGGCACGTCCTCGTACACGTCGAAGAGGCGCTGCACGCCCAGCGCGGAGAGCACCCGGCCGACGTGGCCCTCCCCGTCCGCCCGCTGCTCCGGCAGGATCAGGCGCAGCCGGCCGCCGCACGAGCGGAGCAGGCGGCGGGACGCGATCAGCACGCCGACGCCGCTGGAATCGCAGAACCGCACGGCGGACAGGTCGATGACCAGGTCGTGCCGGCCGCCCGCGACGGCGTCGTGGACGCGGCGGCGTATCCGGGGAGAGGTGACCAGGTCCACTTCACCCCGGACACGGAGAACCGTCCAGGAGCCGTGCTCGTCCTCGTCGACCTCGATCGTCGTCACGGACGCCGCCTGCCCCACCGGGAGGCGCCGAAACCCTTGGACGCGGGGATGACGCTTTCCTTACCATCCGCATCCGCGTCAAGGGCGCACTTGCGGCAAACAGGCGTGCGTTGTCGGAGCGGCCCATTACTTTGGAGGAGACCGGGGATCCAGGAGGGGCGGAGGGCCGCATGGCGATGGACACACCACCGCGCTGGGACCGCAGGATGCAGCAGCGGCTGGCGCGCGGGGAGGCCGCCGCCCTCGGCGAGTTCTACGACCGGTTCGCCGCCCTGGTGCACAGCCTCGCCCACCGGGTCCTCGACGACGACGCGGCGGCCGACCAGGTCACACGCGAGGTCTTCGGCTACATCTGGGAGAACCCCGACTCCTACGACCCCAAGCAGGGCAACATGCGCTCGTGGGTCGCCAAGCTGACCCAGCGGCAGGCCGTGCACCGGCTGCGGCAGGCCGAGGCCCTGGCGTTCGCGGAGACGGGCCTCGGCTCCGCCGAGGAGCTGGAGCAGAAGGTCCACCGGGCCACGGTCGCCGCCCGCGCCGACTACATCGTGACCTCCATGCCGGCGCCGCTCCGGAAGGCGCTCGAACTGGCGTACTTCCAGCGCCGCGACTACCGCCAGACCGCCGCCGACCTCGGCGTCACCGAGGACGAGGCCCGCCGGCGCCTCCGGCTGGGGCTCCAGCTGCTCTCCTCCGCGCACGCCCGCCCCCTCGAAGGGTCCTCGCCGCCCGGCTACGGACGGCCGCTGTGACCGGGCCGGACGACGACGCGGACGACGTCGCACGCGCCCCCTGGATACCGGGGCCGCGCCGGGCGGCGGACGACCACGCGGACCTGACGGCGCGGCTGCCGGAGGTTCCGGGGGCGGAGGCGGAAGAAGCGGACATGGAGGAACCGGAGGAACCGGAAGTACCGGACCTCAGCCACAACGTGCTCAAGTCCCTCCTCGGGGCCTGGGCCCTTTCGGCGTGCTCCGCCGGCGAGACCAAGGCCGTCGAGAACCACCTCACGGCGTGCGCGCCCTGCGCCGACGAGGCCCTCCGGCTCCGCGACGCCGTCACGCTCCTCCACGAGGACCGCGACCTGGACCTCGACCCGCTGCTCCGCTCCCGGGTCCTGGAGAACTGCCTGGGCCGCCGCCCCGCCCGCATCCCCGTCCCCGACTGGGTCACGCCGTACGACGCGGAGACCGCCCGGCTCGACGCGCTCCTGAGGGACATCGGCGAGTCCGAGTGGCACGCGCCGGTACGGCTCAAGTGGTACGAGGAGGACCACGTCGTGCGCCGCAAGGCCACCGTCGCGGCGGTCATCGGCCACCTCCTGGCGGTGGACGGCCTGGTGTCGGCGGCGCTCGGCCTGGACGACCCGCTGGGCACGGCCCTGCCGGAACTGTCGCCGACGGAGCGGACGGAGGCCTTCTGGGCGGCGCTCGACCGGCCGCCGAACCGGTCCCTCCGGGGACCGTGGCGCGAGCAGTCGCACACGCTGATCCGGACGGTGGCCTTCGCGGGCCGGGGAGTGGCGGACCTCACCGTCACCTACAAGGACTTCGCCCTGCCCCTCCGCGACTCGCTCCTGGAGCGGGCCTTCGAGTGCTGGCTGCACGCGGACGACATCGCGACCGCGGTGGCGTACCCGTACGCGCCGCCCAGCGGCCCGCACCTCCACGGCATGATCGACCTCGCGGCCCGGCTGCTTCCGGCGGCCCTCGCGAACCGCCGGCGAACGGGCCTGGCCGGTCCCGCCAAGGAGCTCGTCGCGGCCGGTGCGCCGGGCCGCTCGCTCCACCTGGAGGTGGAGGGCGCGGGCGGCGGCCACTGGTACATCTCCCTGGACTCCCCGGCGGCGGTCGGCTCGCCGGAGCGGGCGGTGGCGCAGGTGGCGATGGACGGGGTCGAGTTCTGCCAGCTGGTGGCGGGGCACATCACGCCGGAGGAGGCGGCGGCGGGGCAGGACGGGGACCGCGAGGCCATCAAGGACGTCCTCTCCGCCACGGCGTCCTTGAGCCGCCTGTAGCCGCCCCGGACTCCCGCCCGCGGAACCCGCACTCACCTGGACGACGCCCCCGCGGGCGCCGCGCCCTGCTGGGCGGTGCCGCCGCCCCCGCCCGTTCGGGCCCGCGCCCGGCGGGGCGGTGCCCCTCCGCCACCTGCCGTGTGGGCAGTCGTCCCGCTGGGCGGGACGGGTGGGCACACGGGACGGCGCCCATAGCGGCGCCTCCGCGTTCCGCGCCTGGACCCGCACCGCAAGGGGCGGCACACGTCCGGTGCGGGTCAGGGCGCGGGAGCCTGGGCCCGGCAAGGGGCGCCGTCCCGTTGCGCCCACCCTCCCCCGAGCTCTCGGCTCCGCTCGAGCAGGGGCCCCCTTGCCCCAGCGGAACGACCGCCCACAACGGGGGTGGGCGGGGGCGCCGTCCCGGCGGAACGACTGCCCACGACGGGGCGGGGGCGCCGGCCCGGGGGCGCGGGGGTTCGGGTGAGTTACCCGAAGACGACCGTGCGGCGGCCGTTCAGGAGGATCCGGCGTTCCGCGTGCCACTTGACCGCCCGCGCCAGCGCCTGGCACTCCACGTCCCGCCCGATCGCCACCAGCTGGTCCGGCGTCACCTCGTGGCCGACGCGCTCGACCTCCTGCTCGATGATCGGGCCCTCGTCGAGGTCGGCCGTCACGTAGTGCGCGGTCGCGCCGATGAGCTTCACGCCGCGGGCGTGCGCCTGGTGGTAGGGCTTGGCGCCCTTGAAGCTGGGGAGGAAGGAGTGGTGGATGTTGATGATCCGGCCGGAGAGCTGCTTGCACAGGTCGTCGGAGAGGACCTGCATGTAGCGGGCCAGGACGACCAGCTCGACGTTCTCCGAGCGGACGAGGTCGAGGAGCTCCGCTTCCGCCTCCGGCTTGGTCTCCTTCGTCACCGGGATGTGCCGGAACGGGATCCCGTACGAGCCCACCAGCTCCTCGAAGTCCGTGTGGTTGGAGACGACCGCGACGATCTCCACCGGCAGCGCCCCGATCCGCGACCGGAAGAGCAGGTCGTTCAGGCAGTGGCCGAACTTGGAGACCATGAGCACGACCCGCATGGGCTGGTCGGCGCGGTTGATCTGCCAGTCCATGGCGAAGGAGTCGCCGACGGCGGCGAAGCTCGCCCGGAGCTTGTCGACCGTCACCGGCGCCTCGGCGGAGAAGTGGACCCGCATGAAGAAGAGACCCGTGTCACGGTCTCCGAACTGCTGGCTGTCCTCGATGTTGCACCCGGTGATGAAGAGGTAGCTCGACACGGCGTGCACGATGCCCTGCTTGTCGGGGCACGAGAGGGTGAGGACGTACTGGTCGGTCATCCTGTCAGCCTGCCATACGACGCCCGGCCGGGAGGCCGGCGTCCGTCAGGCGGAACGCCTCAGGACCGGGTCATGATACGCAGCACGTCGAGGGAGCGCGGGGGCGCGTCCGGGTCATCGCCGTCGGCCTGCGCCATCCGTACGTGTGCCTCGCGTGCGGCGCGGACGGCTTCCGGCCAGCCGGGATGGGCGACGTAGGCGGTGACGGGGGCGTCGGGTCCGACCTGGTGCATGATCCGCAGCACCCGGAGGACGGCGACGTCGACGAGGGCGGCCTCGCCGGAGTCCCGGAAGATCGCGCCGACGTACTTCTCGGCGGACCAGTTGTCGAGCCAGGTGTCCTCGACGAGGCGGTAGACGGCGTCGGTGACGTCGCCGTACCCCTCCTGGCCGGTCAGCCAGGTCGTCTCGTGGAACACGGGGTCGGAGAGCATGTGCAGCGCCGAGCGCACGTTGCTGCGCCAGCGCCACCACGGCATGTCGTTGAGCGGCATGCCGCCCATGGTGGAGGAGCGACGGCCGCGACGGGAAGAGTTAACCGAACCGGGGACCGGACCGGGGACTGGACTGGACACGTTTCGATCGTACGTTCCCTTGTCCGGTAAGCGGATCCGGCCCCTCCCCCTCCGATCGCCCGCCCCCGCAATTCACCTTCACGTCACCCACCGTTGAACCGCGCTCACTCCCGCGTTACCCGTGAGGCGGAAATGTGCATGCCCATGACCGGTAGGCGACTGACCTCACTCCTCGCGTACGTCACGACCGCGGCGGCCGGAGCGTCGCTGCTCACCGGGTGTGGCGTGCTCCCTGGGGCCACGGGGGGCTCCAGGGAGCCCGTCACGGTGATGACCTGGGCTCCCGACCAGACCCGAGCGACCAACATGCCCGGAATGCCCGCCATGGCACAGACCTACGCCCGGTGGGTCAACTCCCAGGGCGGCATCGACGGACACGAACTGCGCGTCCTGACCTGCAACGAACAGAACACCACCGCGGGCGCCGCCGCCTGCGCCCGCCGGGCCGTGCGCGAGAACGCGGTGGCCGTCGTCGGCTCGTACAGCCAGAACGGCCGCGCCTTCATGGCCCCGCTGGAAGCCGCGGGCATCCCGTACATCGGCGGCTACGGCATCGCGGAGGACGAGTTCACCAGCCCCCTCTCCTACCCCGTCAACGGCGGAGTGGCCTCCCTCGTCGCCGGGCACGGCATGCAGCTCGCCGGCTCCTGCGACAAGGTCTCCCTCGTCCGTCCCGACACCACCGCCGGGGACAAGCTCCCCGAGCTCCTCGACTCCGGCCTGCGCAAGGAGAGTCACCGGGGCGCCGTCGACATCCCGGCCCTGGAGGACGCCGCCGAGTACACCGAGCAGGCGCACCGGGCCCGCAACCGGGCGGCCGGCGACAAGGGCTGCGTGACCGCCGTCCTCGGCGAGCGCACCCAGACCTTCTTCGACTCCTTCCGCCGCCTCCCCGGCCGGGAGGAGGAGAAGCGGGACAAGGACGCCGTCCGGATCTCCTCGGTCCTCGGCAGCGTCGACCAGCCCGTCATCGACCGCACCGGCGGCCCCCACAGCCCCTTCGAAGGCGCCTTCGTCACCAGCTGGTACCCGGAGGCGGGCGACAAGAGCTGGGCGCCGATGCGCAAGGTCATCCAGGAGCACGCCTTCGCCGACAACCGGGTCGACCCGGCCGACGCCGGCGTCCAGACCACCTGGATCGCGTACACGGTCCTCAAGGAGGTCATCGAGTCCCTCCAGCAGGACACGATCACGGCCGAGCAGATCAGCCACGCCCTCGACCGGGGCGAGCGGATCGACACCGGCGGCCTCACCCCCGTCCTGCGCTGGAAGTACGAGGACATGCTCGGTGCCCCCGGCTTCACCCGGATCGTCAACCACGAGGTGACCTTCCAGGTGGTCCGCCAGGGGCGGCTCGTGGCGCAGAAGCCCGGTTTCGTCGACGTCGGCGAGACCGTCCTCAGCGCCCCGTAGACCCGCTCAGAGCTGCGTCCAGCTCCGCTTCTCCAGGCCGTACTTCACGGCGGTCGGGTTCCACAGCCCGGCCGCCGTCTTCTTGGCGGCGGAGGCCTCGCCGCTCTTCGCGTCCCCCGCGGCCTTCTGGCTGGTGGTCCGGGCGTGACCGTCCTTGCAGGCCTTCTTGCCCTTCATCTGGACGGCCCAGGCCGCGTAGTGGTCGTCGGCGGCGGCCGAGGCCTGCCAGGCCTTGGTGAGCGCCGCCGTCAGCGCGGCGTTGTCCGGGATCTTGTCGACCGACAGCGACTGGAGCCTGGTGATCAGCCCGCGGCGCTGCTCGGCGGCGCCCCGCAGGTCGTTCGCGGCCTTGTCGAGGTTCTTGCACTGGTTGATGGACGCGACCGAGCTGATCACCGTCTCGCGGCTGCTGCTGCTGGTCGCGAGCAGCTTGCTGAGCTCCCGCGCCTGCGGCTCCGCCGGGTCGACCGGCTCCTCCGTGGGCTCGGGCGCGCCGGTGGAGGGCGCGGCGGAGCTCGCCGCCACGTTCTGTCCGGGGGTCTTGGGGTCCTTCTCCTCGTCCCCGCCGCTGAGCAGCATCCCGGCGCCGAGGCCGACGACCGCGCAGCCGACGACGACGGCGGCGATCAGCGCGAGCGGCGACCTGCGGCGCGGCTCGGGCTCGTCGTCGTAGTAGGCGTCCTGGTAGGCGTACTGCTGCGGGGACTGCGGCAGCTGGTGGTGGTGCTGGGTCTGCTGCTGGTACGGGGCCGGGCCCGGCTGCTGGTAGCCCTGCGGCGCGTGCGGCTGCTGGGGCGACCGCGGGGCCTCCGTGCGGAAGAGGCTGTCGAACTCGGCGGGCGGCTGCCGCTCACCGGGCGGCTGCGCCGGCACGGGGGCGATGTACTGGGTGGCGTCCGAGGCTCCGGCCGGCCCGGGCCCCTGGTGCGCGAGCGGGCCCGTGCCGAGGAACTGGGTGTCGGAGCCCCCGCCCTGCTGCGGCGGTACCGGGGCGATGTACCGGGTCGCCTCCGAGGCGCCGGCCGGCGGCGGGTAGCCGTACCCCGGCTGCGGCGCGGCCTGGACCGGCGGCATCCCGCCCGGGACCGGCGCGATGTGCTGGGTCGCCTGCATGTCGGCGGCGGCCGGAGCACCCGGGCCCGGGTAGCCGTAGCCGGGCTGCGGCGCGGCCTGCTGCGGGGGTATCGGCGGCAGGTACTGGGTGGACTGCATGTCGGCGCCGCCCTGCGGCACCTCCGGGGGCAGCGGCTGCGCGGGCGGCAGCGGCTGCCCGCCCTGCTGCCCTCCCGCCTGGCCACCGGCGGGACCCCAGGCGCCGCCCCACGGCTGACCGCCGCCATGCTCCGGACCCTGTCCGTTCTGCGTCACCGGGACTCCCACCCATAAACCTACGGAATCGTCGGCTCACGCTACCGGGTGCCGACAGGGCTCCGCACATACGTGTGAGACCGGTTACACAAGCCGTTCACGAAATGGACGGCGGTGTCCGGAGGCGCCCCGCCGGTCAGGCCGCGTACAGCTCCATCCGCGCACCGAACTCCCGCACCACCGCCTCTCCCGCGTACGGCTCCAGGCGCTCCCTCAGATCGTCCAGGTACTCCGCGCCCCGCGACGAGCGCAGCGTGCCGAGCAGTTCGAGCGCCTGCGTGCCCGTCCGGCAGGCCTGCTCCACCTCCCGCTGCTGGACCTGCGCCGAGGCGAGGAGCGCCAGGCCGATCGCGCGCCGCCGCGCCCGCGTCTCCGGGTGTCCGGCGATCGACTCCTCCGCCGCCCGCGCCGCCGCCTCCGCCCGCCCCAGGTCCCGGTGGCAGTGCGCCAGTTCGTCGGCGAGGTAGGCCGCGTCGAAGTGGGCGATCCACGCCGGGTCGTCGCCCGCCTTCGGATCGGCCTGCTCCAGCGCCCGTGCGGCACGGCCCGCCGCCGCCTCGAAGGCGCGCACGTCGCCCATCAGCGCGTGCCCGCGCGCCTCCGCCGCGAGGAACATCGCCTCCGCGCGCGGCGGCACCTTCCCGCGGGCGCCCTCCTGCGCCGCCCGCGCCAACTGGGCGATCTCCCGCGGGTTGCCGAGCTGCGCGGCGAGGTGGCTCATCGAGGCGGCGAGCACATAGCCGCCGTACCCCCGGTCCCCCGCCGCCTGCGCGAGCCGCAGCGCCTGGATGTAGTACCTCTGCGCGAGCCCCGGTTCGCCGGTGTCCACCGCCATGTACCCGGCGAGCTCGGTCAGTCGGGCGGCCGCCGCGAAGAGCTGCCGGCCGACCGCCTCCCGGTAGGAGCCCGACAGCATCCCCGACACCACGCTGTTGAGGTAGTGCACCACCACCGGCCGCACGTGGCCGCTGCCGAAGCGCCGGTCGAGGTCGACCAGCGCGGCCGTCATCTCCCGCACCGCCGCGACGTCCGCGACCCCGACGCGGGCCCCCGACGTCCGGGCCACGTGCGTGTCGGGCCCGGTGATCAGCCAGTCCCGGCTGGGCTCGACGAGGGCGGAGGCCGCGACCGCCGTGCCGTTCAGGAACTCCCGGCGCCCCACGTCGCTGCGCCACAGCTCGCAGACCTGCTCGATCGCGCCGGGCACGGTCGGCGCGAACTGCAGCCCCACCCCGGCGGCGAGGTTCCGGCCGTTGGCCATGCCGACCTCGTCGATCGTGACCGTGCGGCCGAGCTTGCGGCCCAGCGCCTCCGCGATGATCCCCGGCGCCCGGCCGCGCGGCTGCTGGCCGCGCAGCCAGCGCGCCACCGACGTCTTGTCGTAGCGCAGGTCGAGGCCGCGCTCGGCGCCGACCATGTTGACCCTGCGGGCGAGGCCGGCGTTGGAGCAGCCGGCTTCCTGGATGAGCGCCTGGAGCCGTTCGTTGAGCTGACGCGGAACGAGTGGCCTGGCTGCCATGAGTACCCCCTGAGGCCGTGCGGTGATCACCGGAGAAGGGATCACTGCCCGGTGGATATCCGGTCAATGCCGATGTGAACACGCGAAACCGGACACGTCGGCCGCGTGGATGAACCCGCCCCCGCCGCCGGCGCCCCCCTCTGTCCGTACCCACCCCCGCTCCCCGGGCCGCCACGCGCCCCCGCCGGTGCACCCATGCGCCCCGCGTGCAGGATCGATGCGTCAACACGGCCGCCGCCGCGCCCGTAACCCCAGGTGGCGGGGGAAGTTGTGCTCAGCGTGGAAGAGACCATGGGAGTCACGGAAGCCGCACAGATCCCCAAGCAGCGGGGCGAGCAGCTGCTGGACAGCGCCGTGCGGTACGCGGAAGAGCGGCACTGGGACGTGTTTCCCGGGACCTGGCTGGAAGCCGTCGAGGGCAGGGAGCGCTGCTCCTGCGGCGCGGACGCGTGCGCCGTGCCCGGGGCCCACGCGGTCAGGCCCGACTGGTCGACCCAGGCGACCGGAAGCGGGGTCGGGGCGCGGCGGATGTGGTCGAAGACGCCGAAGGCGTCGATCCTGCTGCCGACCGGCCGTACCTTCGACGCGATCGAGGTGTCCGAGTCGGCCGGCTTCCTGGCCCTCGCCCGCATGGAGCGGATGGAGCTGACGCTCGGCCCGGTGACCTGCACCCCGGACCGCCGCATGTACTTCTTCGTGCTGCCCGGCGCCGCCGCCAAGGTCCCGGACCTCGTCCGCAAGCTCGGCTGGGCCCCGGCCTCCATCGACCTCGTCACGCGCGGCGAGGGCCACTACGTGGCGGCCCCGCCCACCCGGATCGGCGGGTTCGGCGCGGTCCAGTGGGCGCGGCGCCCCACCCCGGCGAACCGCTGGCTGCCGGACGCGGAGGAACTGATCAGCGCCCTCGCGTACGCCTGCGGCCGGGAGGCGGCGGAGGCCCGGAGCCGCGCGCAGTGACCCGGGGGCGCCGCCGGTCCCGCCCGTAGGGTTGTCCCCGTAAGCATGACGGGGACAACCGAAGGATTGACGGACCATGCCTGACCAGGCATTTGACGGAGCGTTCGACGGATCGGGCACCGCACCGGGGGAAGGTGCGGTGCCCGCCGTGCGCGTCGAGGGGCTGTGGAAGCGCTTCGGGCAGCAGATCGCGGTGAACGGGATCGATCTCGTGCTGCCCGCCGGCCGGTTCATCGGGCTCGTGGGGCCCAACGGGGCCGGCAAGACCACCACCCTCTCCATGATCACCGGCCTGCTGCGGCCCGACCAGGGACGGATCCTCGTCGCCGGCCACGACGTGTGGGCCGACCCGGAGTCGGTCGCCCAGGTCAAGGCCCGCATCGGCGTCCTGCCGGAGGGCCTGCGGCTCTTCGAGCGCCTCTCGGGCCGTGAACTCCTCGCCTACAGCGGCCGGCTGCGCGGTCTGCCCGGCGTCGAGGTCGACAAGCGGGCGGCGCAGCTCCTGGACGTGCTCGACCTGACCGGCTCGCAGAACAAGCTGGTCGTCGACTACTCGACCGGCATGCGGAAGAAGATCGGCCTCGCCGCCGCGCTCCTCCACAACCCGGAGGTGCTCTTCCTCGACGAGCCCTTCGAGGGCGTCGACCCGGTCTCCGCGCAGACCATCCGCGGCGTCCTGGAGCGGTACACCTCCTCCGGCGCGACCGTCGTCTTCTCCAGCCACGTCATGGAGCTCGTCGAGTCCCTCTGCGACTGGGTCGCCGTCATGGCGGCCGGCCGGATCCGGGCGCAGGGCCCGCTGGCCGAGGTCCGGGGCTCCGCGCCCTCCCTCCAGGCGGCCTTCCTCGAACTCGTCGGCGCGAACGGCCGCGAGGCGGCCGGGGACTCGCTGGACTGGCTGGGCGGCGGGACGGGTACGGACGGGGGCCGGCGATGAACGTCGGCACCACCGCCCCCGTCCCCGCGCCGTCCCTCACGTCCGTCTTCGTACGGCTCAAGCTGTCGCTGCTGCGGAACGGGCTGCGGCAGTCCGGCGGGCGGACCGCCGCGTACATCACGTCGACCGTCTTCGGCGCCCTCTTCGCCGCCGGCACGGTGCTGGCCTTCGTCCTGCTGCGGGGCCACGCGGCCGCCGCCACCGTCGCGGTCCTCCTCACCGGGGTCCTCGCGCTGTCCTGGGCGTTCATGCCGCTGTTCGTCCCGAGCGGCGACGAGACCCTGGACCCCTCGCGGCTCGTGATGCTGCCGCTCCTGCCCCGGCCGCTGGTGCGGGCGCTGCTCGTGGCCTCCCTCGTGGGCGTCGGGCCCGCCCTCACCTTCGTGCTGGCCCTGGGCGCCTCCCTGTCCCTCGCGCACGGCACGGCCGGCACCGTCGTCGCCGTCCTCGCCGTGCCGCTCGCGACCGTGACGTGCGTGGCGCTGTCCCGGGCCGTGGCCGCCGCCAACGTCCGGCTCCTCACCTCCCGCAAGGGCCGGGACCTGGCCCTGCTGAGCGGTCTGGTCATCGCGATCGGCATGCAGCTGGTGAACTTCGGCGCCCAGCGGCTCGGCCGGGCCGGGGGCCTGGACTCCCTGGAGCCGGCGGCGGCCGTCGTCGGCTGGCTGCCGCCGGCCACCGCGATCGGCGCCGTCGACTCGGCGAGCCGGGGCGACCACGCGGTGGCGGCGGCCCGGCTGCTGCTCACGGCGGCGGTCCTGGCGGCGCTCGTGCACTGGTGGCGGCGGAGCCTGGTGCGGCTGATGGTGGAGCCGGACGGCTCCACCATCGGCGCGGCCTCCGACGCCGCCCGCGACGGGTCCGGCGGCTCGGGACTGCTCGCCCGGATCCTTCCGGCGGGGCGCACCGGCACGGTCATGGAGCGCAGCCTGCGGTACATCTGGCGCGACCCGAAGACGAAGGCCGCGTGGGTGACCTCGCTGGCCATCGGTCTGATCGTGCCGCTCTTCAACGCCTTCCAGGGCGGGGGCTCGATCTACTTCGCCTGCTTCGCCTCCGGCATGCTCGGCATGCTGATGTACAACCAGTTCGGGCAGGACACCTCGGCGTTCTGGATGGTCGCGCAGACCATCGCGACGCCGGCCGACGCGTACGCCGAGCTCCGGGCGCGGGCCCTGGCCCTGCTGGCGGTCACGCTGCCGTTCACGGTGTTCGTGACCGCGGTGACGGCCGGCGTCCTCGGCGACTGGGAGAAGTTCCCCGAGGGCCTCGGGCTGGCGTTCGGCCTGCTCGGCGCGATGGTCGGGACGGGCGCGGTGACCTCGGCGCGCTTCCCGTACTCGATCCCCCAGGACAGCGGCTACAAGAACGTGGTGCCGGGGCAGGCCGGGCTGGCCTGGATCTCGATCTTCGGCGGGATGCTCGCGGCGGCGGTGCTGAGCGCCCCGCTCATCGCCGCGACGGTCTACCTCCACGTCTCCGACCGGCAGCCCCTGCTGTGGCTGATCCTCCCGGGCGGCCTCCTCTACGGCGCCCTCCTCGTCCTGGCGGGCCTCAGGCTGGGGGCCCCGAGCACGGCGCGGCGCCTGCCGGAGATCCTGACGGCGGTCAGCAAGGGGTAGGGACGAAGGTCCTCCCGGGGCGGGCGCCGGCCCTCGCTCACGCCGGCACCCGCCGAAATCCCTTGCCCGGCGCGACCCGCACGGGTGATCCTCCCCGCATGGACCTCTCACGGCACGCCCCTCGGGAACGCATCGAGCTCGACGGGGGACTCACGCTGCGCGCGTTCGAGGGCGAGGCGGACCTTCCGGAGTTCTTCCGGGTCGTCGACGAGTCGGTGGAGCACCTGCGGCCGTGGATGCCGTGGGTCGCCGAGCACAGCCGGGAGAGGACCGCGCAGTTCCTGGCCGGCCGGGCGGAGCTGTGGGCGAGCGGCGTCCAGTACAGCTACGCGATCGTGCTCGACGGGGCCGTCGTCGGCAGCTGCGGGCTGCACCGGCTCCCGGACACCCCCGACGGCACCGTCGAGATCGGCTACTGGCTGCATCCGGCCGCCACCGGCCGGGGCCTCGCCACGCGCGCCGCCCGCGCCCTCGTCGAGCAGGCGTTCCGCCTTCCCGGCGTCACCGCCGTCGAGATCGTCCACGACGTCGCCAACCGTGCCAGCGCCGCCGTCCCCGCCCGACTCGGCTTCACCGACCACCTCCGCCGCCCCCACCAGCCGGCCGCCCCGGCGGAGACGGGCGAGGACCGGATCTGGCGGCTGGGCCGGTGAACGGCGTTCCCCGAGATGCGCGCGTGGCACGGTTCGACGACGTCAGGGCGACGTTCTGGGACGAGGGCGCCGACGCGGACCGGCCGCCGCTGACCGACGCGGTCGTACGGGACGCCGAGCAGCGGCTCGGCGTCCGTCTGCCGGTGCCGCTGCTCGACCTCCTGCGGGTCCGCGACGGCGGTGTCGTGGCGGAGTCGTGGGACGCGTACCCCACCGACGTCCCCACCTCGTGGAGCGACGACCACGTCCCGTTCGACGTGCTGATGGGCATCGACCCGGACGACGGCCTGTCGGTCCTCGACTCGGCCCACCTGATCGAGGAGTGGGGCCTGCCGTCCCCCCTCGTCCTGCTCTCCGGCGACGGCCACACGTGGATCGCGCTCGACTACCGGACGTGCGGAGCGGACGGGGAGCCGTCCGTCACGTGGTTCGACGCCGATGCCGCGACGGAGGTGCCCCTGGCCGGGGACTTCCGGACGTTCGTGGAGGGGCTGACCTCCGCGGCGTCGTTCGACGACGGACTGGACTGAGGGGGAGGCGGCCATGCCGATGCGTACGAGAACCGCTCTTCTGCTCGCCGTCGTCCTGACGACCGGGGGCCTCACCGGCTGCTCGTCGCTCACGGCCGTCATGGGCCTCGGCAGCTGCGACGGGAGCGAGGAGCGGGTGGAGCGGATCCGGTCGATCGCCCTCCTCGACGCGCCGCCGGAGGGAGCCACCGAGCCCCGGGGGTACGAGGGCGTCGAGGCGAGCTGCTGGGAGGACAGCGGCGACGCCGCGATCTCCGCCGGCCACACGTACGCCTTCCCCGGCACCCCCGCCGAAGTGATCCGGCACTACCGGACGGAGGCGGCCCGGGACGGCTGGCGCCCCGGCCCGTCCCTCCCCTCGACCCCCGAGGTGCCGATCGACCTGTGCTTCACCCGCAGCGTGGACGGCATCCCGACGATCCTGACCGTCTACTCCCTCACCCCCGGGTCCTTCGGCGCCACGGAGGAGCACCCGTTTCCCCCCGAACTCACCACCGGCTCGGGCTTCCACGTCGAGGCGATGGCGGACGCCGCGGGAGAGGCGATCGACTGCGAGAGCTGAACGGACTTCCGCCGGTCGGCACCGAGATCCCCTCCTTCGAGGTCTCGCCCGCCGCCCGGGGCGCCTCCGTCGAAGCGGTGCGAACGCCGAGGGCCTCCACCCGTCGGGGTGGAGGCCCTCGCGGGATCACCGCGTGATCAGAACGTACCGCGCAGGTCCGACCAGTCGATCTCCCAGCTCTCCGGGGCGCCCGGGTTGAGCGCGCCCGTGCCCTTGCCGCTGTAGCGGACCAGGCAGCCCACTCCACGGCAGCCCTCGCCGACGTAGGCGCTGGTGGTGACGGTGGCCAGGTCGTTGAGGCCGTCCCCGCCGAAGTCGCCGACCGCGAGGAACGAGGCCATGACGTTCCAGCCGCCGGAGCCGATCAGGACGCGCGAGCCGAAGGCGCCGGTGCCGGTGCCCGGGTAGAACCAGAGCTTGCCGGTGGAGGCCTCGCGGGCGATCAGGTCGGCCTTGCCGTTGCCGTTCATGTCACCCGGCGCGACCAGCGCGTTCATGGCGTTCCAGCCGCCGCTGCCGACGAGCCTGCGCGCGGCCAGGGTGCCGGTGGAGGTGCCGGGGTAGGCCCAGAGCTTGCCCGTGGACGGCTCGACGGCGAGCAGATCGGAACGGCCGTCGCCGGTCAGGTCACCGTACGCGGTGATCCTGCTCATGCCGTTCCAGCCGCCCGAGCCGATCAGCTTGCGGGTGCCGAGGGATCCCGTGCCGGTGCCCGGGTAGAGCCACAGCCTGCCCGTGGCCGACTCGCGGGCGATGACGTCCTCCCGGCCGTCGCCGGTGAAGTCGCCGTGCCGGGTGAGGGCGTTCATGGCGCCCCAGCCGCCGGAGCCGACGAGCCTGCCCGTGCCGTCGCCGGGCAGGAACCACAGGCGGCCCGCCTCGTCCCGGGCCAGGACGTCCGACCTCCTGTCGGCGTTCAGGTCGCCGAAGCCCGCCGCCTTGGGGGCGGTTGCCGCCTGCCACTTCGGATAGGCGGTCCCGACGCACTCGCGCTCGGTGGGCACGAGCTTCACCGAGCTGACGGTGCTCCCCGGGTAGCCCCACTCCGTGCCCGCCGGGTCCGGACGCCAGATGTCGGTGCCGCCGTCGACGTCGTAGTTCGGCTCGTCGTACAGGCAGGCGTACTTGTTCGTGTGGTTGACGATCGAGCGGAACGCGTTGTCCCACGTCCCGAGCGTCGCCCGGTTCACGTTCGTCTTGTACATCGTGCCGGTGCCGTCGTCGGACTTCCAGGCACAGAAGTAGCCGGACGGGCAGTCGCTGATCGCGGCCTGCGCCGGCGCCGCGCCCGCGCCGAAGAGGCCGAGCGAGGTGAGCCCCAGCGTCGTGACCACCGTGGCCACGCGCCGCAGCATGGAATCGCGCATCGAGTTCCCTCCAACCGGCGCGGAGACGTGCTGCTCGACGCGCCGTGGGAGGGACCGTACCGCGCGCCGCTCCGGCCGTCGCCGTCAGGGGGTCAGCACTCCGTTCAGGAAGGGCTCCACGGCCTCGCTCCAGGCCTCCGGGTGGGTGTAGTGCAGGAGGTGGCCCGCGTCGGGGATCTCCGCGTACGCACCGTGGGGCAGGACCCGGACCATCTCCTGGGCCTCCGCGCGGCCCAGCTCGCCGTCCAGGCCGCGGACGACGAGGGTGGGGCAGCGGACCTGGGCGAGGGAGTCCCAGTGGGCGTCGTGCACCCAGGTCTCGCGGGAGGTCAGCATCTGCTCCGGGTCGAAGACCGGGCGCCAGCCGTCGGGGTGCTCGGCCATCACCTCGGCGAAGAAGGCGCCCCGCGCCGGGTTCGCGGTCTCCACCCAGGGGTCCTCGTCGCCGAACCAGCGGTGGACGGCCTCCAGGGACGGGAAGGGCGCGGGCCAGCCGCGGAACCAGTCCTGCCAGGCGCGCTGCGAGGCCGCGCCGAGGGCCGAGGCCCGCATGTCGCAGATGACGAGCGCACGGACGAGGTCGGGGCGCTCGGCGGCCAGCTGCCAGGCGGTCAGGGCGCCCATGGAGTGGCCGACGAGGGTGACCGGGCCGAGGCCGAGCTGCTCGACGACGGCGGCGGCGTCCGCCACGTACGCCTCGCGCGTGAAGGGGCCGTCGGCGGGCTTCTCGCTCGCGCCGTGGCCGCGCTGGTCGAGGGCGACGATCCGGTGGCCGCCGGTGAGGTGGCGGACGGCGGGGGCCCAGTGGCCGGCGTGGCCCATCAGGCCGTGGAGGAGTAACACGCCCGGAGCGGGAACCCGCGGTGCCTGCGGCCCCGGTGCCGTCGGGGTCTGCGGGGCGCGTGCGGGGCGGGGGACGGGACGGCCGCCGGGGCGCGCGGCGGTGTCCGGCCCGGGCTGCGGGACGATCCCGCGGCCGCCGGTCCCGGTCGTGTGGGCCGGGGCCGTACGGACCGGGGTCATGTGGGCCGGGGCCGTACGGACCGGGGCCGTGTGGTCCCAGGCCGCCAGCCGGACGCCGTCGGCCCCGGTGACGTCGAGTCGTCGCGCCATGGATCCGGCACCCCCTCTTTTCCGTCGAACCTCGCCAGACTATCGAACTCGCATTCGAAAATGCGCTCCTGCCACACAACACCCCTCGTTCGAGTGACAGGCCTCAAGGATTGACGCGCTCTGCCGAGGGGAGATCTTGAGCGGGAGGCGGACCGCTCGGGGAAAAACGGTCCGAGGGGAATGACCTTGAGAGCTCGGGGCTCCAGGTCAGCACAGGGGAGGACAGGCCCCGGCGCCGGAAGGCGCCGGGGCCCTCTGTCGTCCGCAGCCCTCATGGCCCACCCCCGCACCCGCTCATCGCCCGGCTCGTACCAGCGTGGCACGACGAGGGCGCGGGCGTGGCGATTCCGGCGTAAAACGGGGCGCGCGCGGGGGTTCTCGGGGCGGGACCGCCCAACCCGCCCCAGGTCGAAGCCTCTTCGTGACCCGAAGCCGTACAAGCCGATGCCTCTTCGTGACCCGGAGCCGTACAACCGGATGGGGCCCGTACGGGTCAACGAAGCGTGCTGTCACCCCAGATCCTCACCAAGGGCACCGACACGGCCGCCCTCGAAGCCGACCGGCTCGTCGTCACGACGGCCGCCACGCGCAAGGAGATCCCGCTCGCCGTCGTCCAGGAGGTCCGGCGGGACTCCGAGACGTCCCTCACGATCGTCCTGACCGACGGCGTCACGCACTCGGTCACGGGTGGCAACCCGACCGCGACCGCACTGTTCCACACGGCCCTGGACGCCGCCCTCCCCGAGGAGAGGGACCCCGCCGGCAGCTCCCTCGTCACCGTCGAGGACGACCCGGGGGCGGTCCCCTGGCCGAAGGTGTTCGCCTGGGGCGCGGCCTTCGTCGCCGCCTACGCCGGCTACGTCTGGTGGACCGCCGTCGCCCACGGCGGCGCGATGGCCGTCATCGCCTTCTTCGCCGCGTTCGGGACGCTCGTCGGCCTGCTCGGCGTCTTCGGCGTCGTCAGCAACCTCCGCGACCGGTGGATCCTCCGCCGGCGCGGCGTCACCGTCCGGGCCGCCGCGGACCACTACCCGAACGGCAAGCGGTCGCACTACTACAAGTTCACCGACACCCACGGCAACGAGTACCTCCAGCGCGCCTCCAGCAACTCCACCCCCTACATCCACGTCGTCTACGACCCGCAGGGACCCGGTCGCCGCGTCCAGGGGAAGTGGCTCCCCATCCTGATCTCGCAGTACGTCTTCGGCTCGCTCGCCGCCCTCGGCGTGCTCGCGCTCGGCCTGTGGGGAGTGCTCGCCCCGTACGTCTGACGGCGGCGAGACGCGAAGGAGGGGCGCCCGCAGGGGCGCCCCTCGATCACGTACCGGAAGACGTCAGCGCTTCGCGACGAACACGTGCGCCGCGATCTCCGCGTCCAGCTCCGCCGCCTCGCCGCTGCTGCCCACCAGGACGCCGCCCGGCGACTCCGACACCGACACCACCGAGCCGGGCTGCACGCCCGCCCTCCGCAGCGTGTACATCAGCTGGGCGTCCGTCTGGATCGGCTCGCCGATCCGGCGGACGATCACCGTCTTGCCGTTGCTCGCGTCCAGGTCGGCGAGCGACACCATCGAGTCGTCGAGGAAGGCCTCGGGCTCCGCCTTCTCGCCCAGCTCGTCCAGGCCCGGGATCGGGTTCCCGTACGGCGACTCCGTCGGGTGGCGCAGCAGCTCCAGGACCCGCCGCTCCACGGCCTCGCTCATCACGTGCTCCCAGCGGCAGGCCTCGGCGTGGACCTGCTCCCACTCCAGGCCGATCACGTCCACGAGCAGGCACTCGGCCAGGCGGTGCTTGCGCATCACCCGGGTGGCGAGGCGCCGCCCCTCGTCCGTGAGCTCCAGATGGCGGTCACTCGCCACGGCCACCAGGCCGTCGCGCTCCATCCTGGCCACCGTCTGGCTCACCGTCGGGCCGCTCTGGTCGAGCCGCTCGGCGATCCGGGCGCGCATCGGGACCACGCCCTCTTCCTCGAGCTCGAGGATGGTGCGGAGATACATCTCCGTTGTGTCGATCAGTCCGGACATACATGCCCCTCGATGAGTCGTGCGCTGGCCCTGCCGCAATTGTTGCGCATCGAGCCGACAACCGGGTCGCACCGGGTGGGGCGGTATTGACAGAGCAATGGTCCAGACCGCACCGTGATCCGCGACCTCGGCGAGAGCCACGACGAGAAGGAGCCGCCGCGATGGGCGAGAGCAAGCTGGCCGGACAGTTCTTCGACGCCGCGATCGGCCTGCTCAAGGAGGTGCGCGACGGGGACTCCGCCGAGATCGCCGCCGCCGGAGCCGCGATCGCCGCGGCCGTCGCGAACGGCAACCGGCTCTTCGCCTTCGGCGCCGGGCACTCCTCGCTCGCCGCGCAGGACGTCGTCTACCGGGCCGGCGGCCTCGCCCTGATGAACCTGCTCGCCGTCCCCGGCGCCGTCGGCGTCGACGTCATGCCCGCCACCCTCGGCTCCGCCCTGGAGCGCGTCGACGGCCTCGCCGGAGCGGTCCTCGACTCGTCCCCCGCCAAGGCCGGCGACGTCCTGATCGTCATCTCCCTCTCCGGGCGCAACGCACTGCCCGTCGAGATGGCCATGAACGCCCGCGCGCTCGGCCTCACCGTCATCGGCGTCACCTCCGTGGCGTACGCGACGGAGACGAAGTCACGGCACGTGTCGGGGACGTACCTCAAGGACCACTGCGACATCGTCCTCGACTCGAAGATCGCCATCGGGGACGCGGAGCTCACCCACGAGGGCATCGAGGCACCCTTCGCGCCCGCCTCCACCGTCGTCACCTGCGCCCTCATGCAGGCCACGATGGCCGCCGCCGCCGAGGAGCTCGTCCGCCTCGGCATCGAGCCGCCGCTGCTGCGCTCCGGCAACGTCGACGGCGGGCACGAGTGGAACGGGCGCGTCATGGACGAGTACGGGGACCGGATCTTCTACCGGCGCTAGAACCCGTCTTCCGGATCGGGCCGGATCAGGGAGCGGGGCCCGGCACGATCCGAACGACACCCCCTGGACCTTGGTGCGCGGGGCCCGTCCGCGCCGCGGGCTCCGCCGGCTCGACGCGATCAGGGCGATGCCCATGAGCTCCAGGAAGTTCCCGACGAACGCGAGCCACGGGTCACGCGACACGACATCGCTCGGGAGGCTGAAGTAGGTGGCCGCCGAGATGAGCAGACCCAGGCCCGCCAGCGCGATGCCGACGCCGTAGACCCGGGGCTGCAGGACGCCGCTCCGGCGTGCCGGAACCATCATCCATCCCGTACGGAACGCGACCACGCCCATCGCGATCGCCGCCACGCCGAACGGCACGGTCGCACCCAGAATCCACCCCACCATGACGGCCCCCACAGAGTTCCGGACGTGGGCACATCGTCGTCCCGCCGCACCGGGACCGTCCATACCGGACCCCGGCAGCGTCCGGCCCCCCTCGTTGCCGGTCAGCCGCGCTCCACGACCTGCGTCACCCGCGTGAAGCCGTCCGCGCCGTGCCCCCGCTCCACCGCCCGCCGCGCCAGGGCCTCCGCCGCGCGCATGACGCTCGCGTCGATGCCGTGCGCCTCGGCGGCGTGCACGACGTGGCCCATCGTCGACACGGCCGAGGTGAGCGGATTGCCCTCGCCCGAGTACGAGCCGCCGTCCACGTCCTCGGCCCACTCCTGGAACAGCGGCGGCAGGATCGCCCCGATGCCCTGGGCGAACGGCGCGAGCTCCCGCGCCGAGATCCCCTCCGCCCGGGCCACCGCGAGGGCGTGCACGTACCCCGTCATCGACGTCCAGAAGATGTCGAGCAGCGCCACGTCGTACGCGGCGGCCCGGCCGATGTCCTCCCCCAGGTGGGTGTGGGAACCGCCCAGCGCGTCGAGCACCGCCCGGTGCTCGCCGTACAGCGCCTCGGGCCCGCTGTGCAGGAACACCCCCGCGGGCGTCCCTATGGTCGGCGTCGGGGTCATGATCGCGCCCTCCAGATAGCCGACGCCGTGCTCCGCCGCCCAGCGGTCGGTGTCCCGGGCCCGCTCGGGGGTGTCGGCGCTCAGGTTGACGACGGTCCGGCCCTTGAGCGCGTCCGTGACGGCCGGCTGCCGCAGGACCGAGTCCGTGGCGTCGTAGTTGACCAGGCAGATCACCGTGAGCGCGCTCGCGGCGACCGCCTCCTCGGCGCTCGCCGCCAGGACCGCGCCCCGCGCGCCGAGGTCGCCCTCCTTGCCCGGCGTGCGGTTCCACACGGTGGTCCGCACCCCGGCGTCCAGGAAGGCGCCGGCCAGCGCCCGGCCCATGGGCCCGAGACCGAGAACGGTGACGGAGGCGGAGGCGGAGGCGGGGGAAGGCTGGCGGGAAGAAGACATGACGGAACTCCCTTGCACATAAGTTTGGTTACACAGAGATGACCGACGACGGAGAGGGACGCGGATGACACGCCTCAGGGCCCAGGACACCGACGTCTGCGGCGTGACGGCCGCGATCGCCGTGATCGACGGCAAGTGGAAGACGTTGCTGCTGTGGCTGCTGGAGTCAGGACCGCACCGGCCCGGCGAACTGCGCCGCAGGATCCCCGGGATCAGCGAGAAGGTGCTGACCCAGGCGCTGCGGGAAATGGAGACGGACGGTCTCGTGCACCGCGAGGTGCACGACGTGCTGCCGCCGAAGACCGTCTACTCGCTGACGGAGCCCGGGCGCGAACTCTCCGAACTGCTCGGCCCGTTGTCGGACTGGGGCCACCGCCGACTGGACCGGATGACGGAGGCGGCCGCCGCCTCCTGAGGCCCGCCCTCCCCTCTCCTCCCGGGCCGCCACCAGGTTCTCCCGGGCACCCGGCCCCGACAAGTACCCACAAAAAAGTGGGTGTACGGGGGCTAGGCGGTGTCGCCGAGGTCCAGGAGCGCCGCCACCCGGGACGCCACCGCCTCCGCGTGGGCCACGTCCTCGCGCTCGAAGGGGGCGCGGCAGGCGGCCCGCAGGAACGTCAGGACGCCGAGGGTCCGGCCCCGGGAGCGCAGGACCGCGCACAGGGCGTGGGCCGCGTCCCCCGGCCACTGGTGGGCCTCCGCCCACACCTCGGCGGTACGGCCCGCGCTCGCCCGCACCGTGCCCACCCGGTCCCATGCCTGGAGCGCCGGATGCCTGGGCCCGTACCGCAGCGGGATGCCGCCGCCCACGACGGGCGAGGACGGGCCCGGCGCGGCGCCCGCCGGGGTGGCCAGGGCCCGGGTGAGGCGCCGCTCCCCCGCCGGGCGGTCCACCAGGGCGTGGTCGGCGAACCCGGCCAGGGCGAAGTCGAGCAGGACCGTCGCCGCCTCGACCGGGTCCTCGCACTCCGCGGCCGCCGCGCCCGCCCGGTGCAGCTGGCTCCACCGGAACCGCAGCCGGTCGGCCTCGCGCGCCGCGAGCCGCTCCTCCGTGACGTCCTGGAACAGCCAGGCCACGCCCAGCGGCACCGGCTCCTCCGCCATCGGCGAGGCCAGCAGCAGGAAACCGCTGCGCCAGCACCGGCGCCGCTCCTCCGAGGCCGTCCGCAGCGTCACCCACACCTCGGCGGGCGCGGGCGGCGTGCCCTCGGCCAGGACGTGCTGGAGGGCGGCCTCCAGCTCCTCCGCGCCGTGCACGACGACGTCGCCGAGGGGCCGGCCGAGCAGGGCCGTGCGCCCGGTCCCGAAGGCACGGGCCGCGTGGGCGTTGACCATGGCGGGGCGCAGGTCGGCGTCGACGAGGACGACGCCCCAGGAGGCGTCCTCGAAGAGGGCCTCGCTGAGGGCCACCGACCGCTCCAGGTCGAGCTGGACGTGGACCTCGCTGAACGCGCAGTACACGCCCGCCGGGCTGCCGTCCGCGCCGCGCACGCCCGCGGCCTGGCTCCGTACGAGCACCCGGCCGCCGTCCTTGCGCAGCAGCACGAACTCGTGGACCTGGCGCCCTGGGCCCTTCATGGCCCGCATCAGCCGGCCCAGGGTCTCCTCGGCGTCCGCGCTCCGCGCCGCCCATCCCTCGAACCCTCGCCGCCCGACCGCCTCGGCGGCGGACCAGCCGAGGATCCGCTCGGCCTCCCGGTTCCAGTGCGTGATCGTCCCGTCGGCGTCGAACGCGCAGAGCGCCGCGTCCATCCCGTCGAGCAGCGCGGCCAGCAGATCGGCCCCCGCCCCCGGGACGGACACGGCGCCGCTCGTGGCCTCTGTGAATGCGCTCATCCAGGCACCCCCCATGCTGCGACCATTCAACTGGAAGGTGACGCAGAGCACATCACCTTCGCCCCAATCACTCGTTTCGAATCACCCGAATAAATCGCTTGAGCGGGGGACGGACCGTTCGTAGGGTGTGGGTACACGCGAAAGGAGGTGATCCGAAAAAATGGTTTCTTTTCGGACTCGTGAGGTGACTGCGGGCTGAGGCCTGCCAGTCGCACTCTGTGCACCTCGGCAGGCCTTCTGCCGAAAACCCAAGCAGTCACCCGACCCGTGAGTCGCCGGCAAGTCCGGCCGGCCGGTTTCCGTCCGAACCTAGGCGGACGGAGCCGAGACTCACGGGTCGTCTGCGTTTCCGGGGCCCGTCAGGTCCGGACCCGTCAGGGCGCCAGCCGTTCCACCCGCCACGCCCCGTCGGGTTCGTGGACGTAGCGCAGGCGGTCGTGGAGGCGGTTCTCGTGGCCCTGCCAGAACTCGACCGTCTCGGGGACGACGCGGATGCCGCCCCAGGACGGGGGGACCGGGACCTGTTCGTGGTCCGGGTAGCGGGCGGCCAGTTCCCGGTAGCGGGCGAGGAGGTCCTCGCGGGACGGGATCACCGCGGACTGGGGGCTGGCCCAGGCGCCGAGCTGGGAGCCGTGCGGGCGGGTGCGGAAGTAGGCGACCGTCTCGTCGCGGCCGACGCGGACCGCGCGGCCGGTGACGATGACCTGGCGGGCCAGCGGGTGCCAGGGGAAGAGCAGCGAGGCGTACGGGTTGGCCGACAGCTCCCTGCCCTTGCGGGACTCGTAGTTGGTGAAGAAGACGAAGCCGGCCACGTCGTAGTGCTTGAGGAGGACCGTACGGGACGAGGGGCGGCCTTCGGGGGTGGCCGTCGAGACGATCATCGCGTTCGGTTCGTGGATCGCCGGGTTCGCGGCGGTCTCCTTGAACCAGCGGGCGAACTGCCCGATCGGTTCGGGGGCGAGGTCGGCCGCGGACAGCTCCGTGGTGCGGTACTGCTCGCGCATGTCGGCGGGATCCAGGGCGTCGGTCACAGGGCCATCCTGCCGCAGCGCCCCAGTCTGCCCGGCACCACGGGGCGTTAATCCTCTCTCGCCGGATCGGCGCAGTGTGCCGGATGTCACGCTTCCCCGCATCATCGGAACCGTACAGACTCTTCCGCTGGATGACTGTTGATTCCCCACCATCGACCGACACGGTTGATCGATCATCGATAGAGGAGCCGCCTGATGTCCGACTTCGTACCCGGGCTCGAGGGAGTCGTCGCGTTCGAGACGGAGATCGCCGAACCCGACAAGGAGGGCGGTGCCCTCCGCTACCGCGGGGTCGACATCGAGGACCTCGTGGGTCACGTCTCCTTCGGCAACGTGTGGGGGCTGCTCGTCGACGGCGCCTTCAACCCCGGTCTCCCGGCCGCCGAGCCCTTCCCGATCCCCGTCCACTCCGGTGACATCCGGGTCGACGTGCAGTCCGCGCTCGCGATGCTCGCGCCCGTGTGGGGTCTCAAACCGCTCCTCGACATCTCCGCCGAGCAGGCCCGCGACGACCTCGCCCGCGCGGCCGTCATGGCCCTCTCGTACGTCGCGCAGTCCGCGCGCGGCCAGGGCCTGCCGATGGTCCCGCAGAGCGAGATCGACAAGGCGGAGTCCATCGTCGAGCGCTTCATGATCCGCTGGCGCGGCGAGCCCGACCCGAAGCACGTCAAGGCCGTCGACGCCTACTGGACCTCCGCCGCCGAGCACGGCATGAACGCGTCCACGTTCACCGCGCGGGTCATCGCGTCGACCGGCGCGGACGTCGCCGCCTCGCTCTCCGGTGCCGTGGGCGCCATGTCCGGCCCGCTGCACGGCGGCGCGCCCTCCCGCGTCCTCGGCATGATCGAGGAGATCGAGCGGACCGGCGACGCCACCGCGTACGTGAGGCAGGCCCTCGACAAGGGCGAGCGCCTCATGGGCTTCGGCCACCGCGTCTACCGCGCCGAGGACCCCCGCGCCCGTGTGCTCCGCCGTACGGCCAAGGAGCTGGCGGCCCCGCGCTTCGAGGTCGCCGAGGCGCTGGAGAAGGCCGCCCTGGAGGAGCTGCACAACCGCCGCCCGGACCGGGTCCTGGCGACGAACGTGGAGTTCTGGGCGGCGATCGTCCTCGACTTCGCCGAGGTCCCGGCCCACATGTTCACGTCGATGTTCACGTGCGCGCGGACGGCCGGCTGGTCGGCGCACATCCTGGAGCAGAAGCGCACCGGCC
>NZ_JAINVG010000065.1 GCF_020400725.1 Streptomyces sp. NK15101
CGTGCTGGAACGGTCCTTCGGGCATCTGCCCGACCCCGGCGGGGTGTTCGCCGGCCGGCGCGAGGAGCTGGCCCGCATCACCCGGTGGGTCCAGGCCGGGCGGGCCTCGGCGGTGACCCGGCCGACCGTCGTGCTGCTGCACGGCGAGCCCGGTTCCGGCCGCACCGCCCTCGCCGTGCGGGCCGCCCACGCGCTGCGCGACCAGTTCCGCGGGGCCTGCGTGGTGGACCTGCGGGGCGGCGCGGCCGGCGAGCGGCCCGTGACCACCCGGGAGGCGCTGCTGCACCTGCTGAACCGGCTCGGCGCCCCGCGCGACCGGCTGCTCTTCCGCGAGGGCGCCTCGGCGGAGCAACAGGTGCGGAGGCTCTCCGAGTTGTACCGGCGGCAGTTGAGCGGGGTGCCCGTGGTGCTCATACTCGACGACGCCGCCGACGCCGCCCAGGTGCGGGCCCTGCTGCCGGAGCGGTCCGACAGCCTGGTCCTCGTGACCTGCCGGGAGCCGTTGGACCTCGGCGCGGACGCCCCGGCCGGGGTGCACGCGCTGCCGGTGGCCGCGCTCGACGCGGCGGGCGCCGAGGAGCTGCTGCGCGCGGCGGCCGACGCGCCCGACCCCGGCCCGTACGACGCCGAGGCCTTCGAGCGGATACGGGAGCTGTGCGGCGGACTGCCGCTGGCGCTGCGGGTCGTCGGCTCCCTGCTCGGGCGTCGCTCCATGGACGAGGTCGGCCATGTCCTCGCCCGGCCCGGATGGGGCGACGACCCCGTCGGACGCGCCCTGTCCGTACGGTACTTCCTCGACTTCGACGAGGACGCCCGGCAGCTGCTCCGACGGCTCGCGCTGGCCGGGCGGGCGTCCCTCGGCGCGGCGGCGGCCGCCGCCCTGCTCGACGGGAGCGGCCCGGAGGCGGCCCGGCGGCTGCGGGAGCTCTCCGCGGCCGGGCTGCTCGACCACGTGCGCGGGGAGCGCTACCGGCTGCACGACGTGGTGCGCGCCTTCGCGGCCGGCCGGCTCCTGGACGAGGAGGACGCGGCCGAGGTCGCGGCGGCGCAGGAGCGGCTCGTCCGGAACCACGCGGAGCTCGCCGACGCGGTGATCCGGATGGTCGACGGCAAGATGTCCACCCGGGCCGACCGCTTCGACGGGCACGGCTTCGGCTCCCTGGAGGCGGCGCTCGGCTGGCTCGACGAGGAGTCCAGCTTCATCACCGCGGCCCTGCGGCACGCGGAGGGCGTCGACCAGCAGACCGTCCTCGGCCTGCTCAGCGCGCTCTGCGACTACTGCCTGCTGCGCGGCGACCTCTACCGGCTGGGCGAGATCAACGAGCTGGCCGAATCCGTCGGGCAGGGGCTGCTCACGCGCTCGGTGCGGTGGCGGACCGGCATCGCGGCCCGGCAGCTCGGCGAGCTCGACAAGGCCCACAAGACGCTGACCTCGGTCGTCTCCCTCTACCAGGAGGCCCACCAGGACGCCGGGGCCGCGCTCGCGCTCTGCTCGCTCGGGATCACCCTGCACCACCAGGGGCGGCTCACGGAGGCCGCGACGCGCCTGCGGGAGGCGCTCGCGCTCCAGGAGCCGGAGTCCCTGGCCGCCGACCGGGGCTGGACGCTGCACGCGCTCGCGGCCGTGGAGCGCGACCGGGGCGACCTCGCCGAGGCGACGGCGCTGCTCGAACGGTCGCTCGTCCTGCACCGGGAGCACGAGTCGCTGCACGGCGAGGCGTGGGCGCACTTCCAGCGCGGGCAGGTGCTGCTGGTCCGGGGCGACACGGCGGGCGCGGAGGGCGAGCTGCGGCGCGCCCTGGAGACGTACGGACGGGTCCACGACGGTCGCGGGGAGGCCTGGGCGCTGACCCAGCTGGCCCGGGCGCGGCTCGCCGCCGGGGAGGCGGAGCCGGCGGTGGAGGAGCTGCGCGGGGCGCTCGCCCGGCACCGGGAGCAGGAGGACGCGCGCGGCGAGGCGTGGACGCTGTACTACCTGGGGCAGGCGCTGGAGGAGCGGGGCGACCGGGACGAGGCGGTGCGGGAGCTGGGGCGGGCGCGGTCGATGTTCTCGCGGATGCGGGACCTGTACGGCCTCGCGTGCGCCCGGCACCACCTGGGGCGGGTCACCCGGGACCAGCAGGCGGCGCGGGCGGGCAACCTGCGCAACTCGGGCTTCGCCCGGCAGCTCCTGGTGGACGCGCGGGCGGACTTCCGCCGGATCGGGGTCGCCCACGGCGAGGCGTGGGCCTGTCTGGAGCTCGCGATCGTCGACGCGGGCAACGGGCGGGTCCCGCAGGCGCTCGCGCTGTGCGAGGAGGCGCGGTCGCTCTTCGAGGGGTACGGCGACCGGCGGGGCTCGGACTGGGCCCGTCTGCTGCGCTGCGGGCTGCTGCCGCACGCGGTCCCGGGCAACCCGGAGCCGGGGGCGGCGTCGGCGCGCGAGGAGCTCGCGGCGCTGGCCGCTGACCGGCACCCGGCCCGCGACCCGAGGCTCGACGACTGCGTCGAGGCCCACGGCCTGCTCCTGGACCGGGGCATCGCCCCGTCGACCCCCTGGCAGGCCTGGGACCTGGGCCTGGTCCCGACCCGTCACGCCCGCGAGGTCCTGGGCGTGCGGGGAGGGCCGGGGGCGCCGTAGGCGCCCGGGGCCCCCGCACCCCGCACGTCCGGGGCCCGGACGTGCGGGGTGCGGGGTGCGGGGACGGCGCCCGGCCGTGCCCCGCGCGCCGGCGTGTCCCGGGGAGGGGACAGGGCCGCCCCCTGGGCCGTACCTCCGCGGTACGGCCCAGGGGGCGGGTGGTCACTTGCCCTTGGTGGTCGGCTTCGCCGGGGTGTCCCCCGCCGCGGCCGGGTTCGGGGCCTCCTCGAAGGAGACCTTGCCCATGTGGCGGTTCATCGACTTCATCAGCATCCAGACCGCGAGGGCCAGTGCCGCGAAGACGACGAAGCCGAGGACGCCGGGGGTCACCTTGTTCTTGTCCAGCTCCTGGGCGGCGAAGGGGACAAGCTGGGTCAGTGCCAGGTGTGCGCTCATGTCAGGCATTGTCGCGGATGCCCGCGAAGAGATCTTCCTCGGGGAGGGAGGTCGGGACCAGCGCCTTGCTGAGCTCGTACTCCTCCGTCGGCCAGACCTCCTTCTGGATCTCCATCGGGACCCGGAACCACCCGCCGTCGGGGTCGATCTGGGTGCGGTGGGCGATCAGGGCCTTGTCGCGGGTCTCGAAGAAGTCCGCGCAGGGGACGTGCGTGGTGAGGTTGCGCGCCTTGCCGCCGAACTCGTCCCAGCGCTTCAGCCAGTCCCCGTACGGCGAGTCCAGGCCGCGCTCCAGGAGGGCGTTGTGCAGGGCCTCGGTGCGGGGGCGGTTGAAGCCCTGGTTGTAGTAGAGCTTCAGGGGCTGCCAGACCGGGCCGAACTCGGCCTCCGGGTACTTCTCGGCGTCGGCCGCGCCGTCGAAGGCCACCATCGTGATCTTGTGGGTCATGATGTGGTCGGGGTGCGGGTATCCGCCGTTCTCGTCGTAGGTCGTGATGACCTGGGGACGGAAGGAGCGGATCTTGCGGACCAGCGCCCCGGCCGCCGTGTCGACGTCCTCCAGGGCGAAGCAGCCCTCGGGCAGCGGGGGCAGCGGGTCGCCCTCGGGCAGGCCCGAGTCGACGAAGCCGAGCCATTCCTGGGAGACGCCGAGGATCTCGCGGGCCTCGTCCATCTCCTTGCGGCGCACCTCGTGGATGTTCGCCTCGATGTAGGGGTCGCCCTGAAGCTTGGGGTTCAGGACCGAGCCGCGCTCGCCGCCCGTGCACGTCACCACCAGGACGTCCACCCCCTCGGACACGTACTTGGCCATCGTGGCCGCACCCTTGCTCGACTCGTCGTCGGGGTGGGCGTGAACGGCCATCAGTCGCAGCTGCTCAGTCAAGACTCGATCCTCAGTGATTCGACGCGGAGGGTGGTCTCTATAGTGACGGAATCGGGGGAGCGAAAATTCCGCCACCCCCGGCTTCGAGAGGATTCCCATGAGCGCGGTGCGAGAGCAGCTGCCCGAGGGGCGCTACGGGCGCTCCGCGGATGAGCGGGCCGACCGCAAGCTCAAGATCGCGGGAGCGGTGCTCGGGGTCCTCTTCCTCGGCATGATGGGCTGGTTCGGCTGGCACTACGTCGTCGACAGCAAGATCAGCGCCGAGCTGATCAAATTCGACGTGGTGAGCGCCGACGAGGTCCAGGTGCACCTGGAGATCCGCAAGGACGAGGGCGTCAAGGGCGTCTGCACGCTGCGCTCGCGCTCCGAGGACGGGGCCGAGGTGGCCCGCAAGGACGTCCGGATCGACGACGCCGCGACCCGGGTCGACCGGGTCTTCTCGCTCCGTACGACCGCCCGCGCGACGAGCGCCGAGCTCATCGGGTGTACGGCGCGGTAGCGGTGGGTAGGGACGGGGTGTCGAGTCCCGGCGAGTCACCTCGGTGACCTGGGGAGACGCCATTCCGGTGGTTTATGTCCTCCCGCTTTTCGCCACTCATTGTTAGGCTCGTGGTTTCGCCCACCCGGGACAGCACCGCTTTTCCGTGTAGGGCGATGCTTTGTATTCCCAGTACCTACGAGGAGCACCCGTGACCCAGACCAGCGACAACGTCACCTGGCTCACCCAGGAGGCGTACACCAAGCTCAAGGACGAGCTTGAGTACCTGACTGGTCCCGCGCGTACCGAGATCGCCGCCAAGATCGCAGCGGCGCGCGAAGAGGGCGACCTGCGCGAGAACGGCGGGTACCACGCGGCCAAGGAGGAGCAGGGCAAGCAGGAGCTCCGGGTCCGCCAGCTCACCCAGCTCCTGGAGCACGCCAAGGTCGGCGAGGCCCCGGCGGAAGAGGGCGTCGTCGCGCCCGGCATGGTCGTCACGATCGCCTTCGACGGCGACGAGGACGACACGCTGGACTTCCTGCTCGCCTCCCGCGAGTACGCGAGCGACGACATCGAGACCTACTCGCCGCAGTCGCCGCTCGGCGTCGGCGTCAACGGCAAGAAGGTCGGTGAGGACGCCGAGTACGAGCTGCCGAACGGCAAGAAGGCCACGGTGAAGATCCTCAGCGCGAAGCCGTACACCGGCTGAGCCGCACTCCGCGAGCGAAGGGCCGGCCCCCGCGGGGGCCGGCCCTTCGTCGTGTCCGGCGGCCGAAGGCCCCGGGGGTCACGCCGTCGCCGAGCGGTATTTGCGGACCGAGAGCGTCCGGAAGACCGCGATGATCAGGATCGACCAGAGCAGCGACGCCCACACCGCGTGCTGCATCGGCCATGCGTCGGAGGTCGAGACGCCGGGGTTCCCGAAGAGCTCGCGGCAGGCCTGGACGGTCGCGCTGAACGGGTTCCACTCGGCGATGGGCTGCAGCCAGGAGGGCAGCTTGCTGGAGTCCACGAACGCGTTCGAGATGAACGTGACCGGGAAGAGCCAGATCAGCCCGCCCGAGGTCGCCGCCTCCGGGGTGCGGACCGAGAGGCCGATCAGCGCCCCGATCCAGGAGAAGGCGTAGCCGAGGAGGAGCAGGAGGGCGAAGGCGCACAGCGCCTTGGGGACGCCCTCGTGGATGCGCCAGCCGACCAGCAGGGCGACGACCGCGAGGACGACGAGGGTGAGCGTCGTCTGGACCAGGTCGGCGAGCGTGCGGCCGGTGAGGACCGCGCCGCGGGCCATCGGCAGGGAGCGGAAGCGGTCGATCAGGCCCTTGTGCATGTCGTCGGCGATCCCCGCGCCCGCTCCGGCCGTGGCGAATGTGACGGTCTGGGCGAAGATGCCGGCCATCAGGAACTCGCGGTAGACGGTCGGGTCCGTCGACTCGCCGATCTGCATCGAGCCGCCGAAGACGTAGCTGAACAGCACCACGAACATGATCGGCTGGACGAGCCCGAATATGATCATTTCGGGTATGCGGGACATTCTGATCAGATTGCGGCGCGCGATCACGAGCGAGTCGTTGACGGACTGGACGATCCCCCCGCGCGGGCGCGGGGCGGTCGGCTCGTCGGCCGACCCCAGGGCTGTGGTCACCTCACGGCCTCCTTCCGGCTCTTCCGGTCCCCGGCCGCCGGCTCGCGCCGCTCGCCCTCCTCCTCGCCCCGGTCGGCGGCGTGGCCGGTGAGGGAGATGAAGACGTCGTCGAGGGTCGGGCGGCGCAGCCCGATGTCGTCGATCTCGACGTCGACGCCGTCCAGGTCGCGGATGACCTCGGCGAGCAGCTTGGCGCCGCCGGTGACGGGGACGGTGAGCTTGCGGGTGTGCTGCTCGACGGACACCTCGCCGTGGCCGATCCCCGCGACGCCGTAGCGGGCGAGGACGTCCCGGGCGTCGTCGATCATCTCCGGTCCGTGCACGACGACCTCCACGCGCTCGCCGCCCGTCCGGTCCTTGAGCTGGTCCGAGGTGCCGCGGGCGATGACCCGGCCGTGGTCGACGACGCAGATGTCGTGGGCGAGGTGGTCGGCCTCCTCCAGGTACTGGGTGGTGAGGAGCAGGGTCGTACCGCCGGCGACGAGCTCCTTGACGACGTCCCAGAGCTCCTGCCGGTTGCGCGGGTCGAGGCCGGTGGTCGGCTCGTCCATGAACATGACCGGCGGGGAGACGACGAGGGCCGCCGCGAGGTCGAGGCGGCGGCGCATGCCGCCGGAGTACGTCTTGGCCTGCCGGTCGGCGGCGTCGACGAGGTGGAACCGTTCGAGCAGCTCGTCGGCCCGCGCCTTCGCCGCCCTGCCCCTCATCTGGTAGAGCTGCCCGACCATCTGGAGGTTCTCGCGGCCGGTGAGGTACTCGTCGACGGCCGCGAACTGGCCGGAGAGCCCGATCGAGCGGCGGACCTCGTTGGGGTGCTTCAGGACGTCGATCCCGGCGACGACGGCTCTTCCGCTGTCGGGCTTGATCAGTGTCGTCAGGACCCGCACGGCGGTCGTCTTCCCCGCGCCGTTCGGGCCGAGCAGACCGAGGACCGTACCCTCCGGCACGTCGAGGTCCACCCCGTCCAGAGCTCGTACGTCCCCGAAGGTCTTCACCAGACCCTCGGCGTATATCGCGCCTGGCATGTGGATTCTCCCAAGGAGATTCGGGCGTTTCCTACCGATCCTAGGATTCCGGAACGGCCCCCGCCCGGTGAATCCGTGACGCGGAGCGCACGATCGGGCGGGGAGGGCGACGCCGGGGGCGCCCGCCCCGGAGGCTCCGCCGGGCGACGTCTCGCGTCCCCCTCGCATCCTCCCGCGTCCCCCCGCGTCCGTCCCGGGTGTCCCGGGCCGGGTCCGCGCGCCTGTCGGCGTGCCGTGGCCGGACCGGCCGCCGCGCACGACGGGCCCCGGGAGGAGACGTACGGGGGCGTACGGAGGAGGCGTACGCGCGGCCGTCAGCCGAGCACCGTGTACCCGGCGTCCCGCAGCGCCTCCTCCACCTCCCGGCAGTGCTCCGGGCCCTTCGTCTCCAGGTGCAGCTCGACCTCCGCCTCCGTCAGTCCGAGGCGCGGATCGGTCCGTACGTGGCTCACGTCCAGGACGTTCGCGTCGACCACCGTCAGGACCGCGAGGAGCGTCGCGAGCGCCCCCGGCCGGTCGGTGACGCGCAGCCGCAGGCTCAGGTAGCGGCCGCCGGCGGCCATGCCGTGCCGCAGGATGCGCTGGAGCAGCAGGGGGTCGACGTTCCCGCCGGAGAGGACCGCGACGACCGGGCCCCGGAAGGCCTCCGGGTCGGCGAGGAGGGCCGCCACCGGGCTCGCCCCGGCCGGTTCGACCACCAGCTTCGCCCGCTCCAGGCAGAGCAGCAGCGCCGAGGAGAGCGCGTCCTCGGAGACCGTACGGACCTCGTCGACGTACTCCTGGATCAGGGCGAACGGCACGTCGCCCGGGCGTCCGACCTTGATCCCGTCCGCCATCGTCACCGGCGAATCGATCACCACCGGGTGTCCGGCGGCCAGCGAGGGCGGATAGGCGGCCGCGCCCTCCGCCTGGACGCCGATCACCTTCACGTCCGGCCGCACCGACTTCACCGCGAGCCCGATGCCGGCCGCGAGTCCGCCGCCGCCGATGCCGACGAGGACCGTCCGCACCTCGGGGCACTGCTCCAGGATCTCCAGGCCGACCGTGCCCTGCCCGGCGATGATGTCGGGGTGGTCGAAGGGGTGGATGAAGACCGCGCCGGTCTCGCGGGCGTACTCCTCCGCCGCCGCGAGCGTCTCGTCGACGACGTGGCCGTGCATCCGGACCTCGGCGCCGTACTCCCGGGTCGCCGCGACCTTCGGCAGCGGGGCGCCGACCGGCATGAAGACGGTGGCGTGCACCCCGAGCAGTTTCGAGGCGAGCGCGACGCCCTGCGCGTGGTTGCCGGCGGAGGCCGCGACGACCCCGGCGGCCCGCTCCTCGGGCCGCAGCCCGGCGATCCGCACGTACGCCCCGCGCAGTTTGAAGGAACCGGTGCGCTGGAGGTTCTCGCACTTGAGGTGGACCGGGGCTCCCACCAGCGAGGACAGGTGACGGCTGCCCTCCATCGCCGTCACCCTGGCCACCCCGGCCAGCATCTTCTGCGCCCCCCGTACGTCGTCGAGCATCAGCCGGTGCAAGGGGTATGGCGTACGGAAGCTCATGACAGCAAGTCTCGCAGCTCACGACCCCCGTGGCCGCCCGGCGGGCGGGTCGGGGAACGGGTTTGCGCAGCGCCGGTACGGACCCCGGCGGGGCCGCGTACTCTGTCCCCCACCGACCGACCACCCCCGCACGAGAGAGACCCACAGCCATGCCCAATTCTCAGGACATGACGACTGCGCTCGACCCCGGTCTCCTCGATGCCCTCCAGCACCAGGTGGCCGTCTTCGCCCGCCGCGCCGAGCAGACCCGCCTCGGCGGCACCGGCCAGCTCCGCAACTCCATGGACCGCGCGGCCTACCTCCTCCTCAACCGCCTCGACCAGGAAGGCCCGATGGGGGTGAAGGCGCTCGCGGCGGGCATGGGGATCGACTCGTCCACCGTGACCCGCCAGGTCGCCCCGCTCGTCGACACCGGCCTGGTGAAGCGGACCTCGCACCCGGAGGACGGGCGGGCGGTCGTCCTCCAGCTCTCGCCGCGCGGCCTCGCGCGCCTGGAGGAGGTCCGCTCCTCGCGCCGGCAGCTGATGGCCGAGGTCACGGAGGGCTGGACCCCGGACGAGCGGGAGTCCTTCTGCACCCTCCTCACCCGCTTCAACACCGCCCTGTCCGCACGGCAGTCGGCGCACACGGGCCACGCACCGGCCGGGACCGGGTCCACGCAGACCTCTTGACCCCGCACCCGCGCTGTCCTCAGATGAGGAGGTGCGAGAGCGGCAGCGCGGAAGGGATGCCCAACCCGCCCACCCCACCCGGGAGTTCGAGGCGTTCGTGGCCGGGGCGGCGGGGCGGCTGCTGCACGCCGCGACGCTGCTCACCGCCGAGACCCGCGCCCACAACCCGTACGCCCAGGGCCTGCTGACCGCCGCCCTCGCGCACACGTACGCGGTGTGGGACCGGCTGCGCGACGAGGACCCGTACGACCTCGCGCGCCGCGACATCGCCGCCCGCTTCGCCCGCACCGCCTGGCGTCACCACGGCGGGCGGGGCGGGGTGCTCGCCGCACTCTCCCCGCAGGAGCGGCTCGTCGTCGTCCTGCGGCTGTACGAGGGGGTCGCGGAGGAGCAGGTCGCGGCCCTGCTGGGCCTCTCCGAGGCCCGCGTCCGCGCGGTGTGCGCCCGCTCGGTCGGCACGCTCGGATCCGCCGCCCGGGCGGCGGCATGAGCCGGCGCCGGTACGAGGACGAGGAGGCGGCGGTGCGGCGGCTGCTCGACACGCAGCACCCGCCGGTCCCCCGCGACCTCGCGCTGCGGGCCGCCGCGCGCGGGGCCCGGCGGCTCCACCACGCCCGGCGGGTCCGGCGCGTGCTGTGGGTCCTGGGCGCGGTCGCCGTGCTCGCCTTCGTCGCGTGGGCGTCGACGGCCCACCCGTGGGAGGTCCCGCCGGCAGAGACGACACCGCCGCTTGAAGGGTGGTGAGCTCGCCTCCGCCACAGGGCGACGGCCGGGATCCCGGCCGTCACCACCGGTGCCGTCAGCCCAGCGCCTGGCGCAGGTCGGCGAGCAGGTCGTCGACGTTCTCGATGCCCACCGAGATGCGGACCAGATCGGCCGGGACCTCCAGGAGGGAGCCCGCGACGGACGCGTGGGTCATCCGGCCCGGGTGCTCGATGAGGGACTCGACGCCGCCCAGCGACTCGCCGAGGGTGAAGAGCTGCGCGCGGTTGCAGACCTCGACGGCCGCCTCCTCGCCGCCCTGCACGCGGAAGGAGATCATGCCGCCGAAGGACCGCATCTGCTTGGCCGCGATCTCGTGCCCCGGGTGCTCCGGGAGGCCCGGGTAGAGGACCTGGGTGACCTTCGGGTGCTGGGTCAGCATCTCGGCGATCTTCGTCGCGTTCTCGCTGTGGCGGTCCATGCGCACGGCGAGGGTCTTGATGCCGCGCAGCACGATCCACGAGTCGAAGGGACCGGCGACCGCGCCCATCGCGTTCTGGTGGTAGGCGAGCTCCTCGCCGAGCGCCTCGTCCGCGGTCACCAGGGCGCCGCCGACGACGTCGGAGTGGCCGCCCATGTACTTGGTGAGCGAGTGCACGACGACGTCCGCGCCGAGCGCCAGCGGCTGCTGGAGGTACGGCGAGGCGAAGGTGTTGTCGACGACGAGCTTCACGCCGGCCTGGCGGGCGACGCCGGCGACGGCCTCGATGTCGGTGATGCCGAGCAGCGGGTTCGAGGGGGTCTCGACCCAGATCAGCTTCGTGCGGTCGTTGACCGCGCCGCGCACCGACTCGATGTCGGAGGTGTTCGCGACGGAGAAGTCCACGCCCCAGCGCTGCACGACCTTGGCGAAGAGCCGGAAGGTGCCGCCGTAGGCGTCGTTCGGGATGACCACGTGGTCGCCGGGCGCGAGGAGCGCGCGCAGCAGGCAGTCCTCGGCGGCGAGGCCCGAGGCGAAGGCGAGGCCGCGACGGCCGCCTTCGAGGGCCGCGAGGTTCTCCTCCAGGGCCGTACGGGTGGGGTTGGCGCTGCGGCTGTACTCGTAACCGCCGCGCAGCCCGCCCACGCCGTCCTGCTTGTAGGTGGACACCTGGTAGATGGGCGGGACGACCGCGCCGGTCAGCGGGTCGGCGGTGTTGCCCGCGTGGATCGCGCGGGTCTCGAAGCTCTGATGGGAGTGCTGGTCGCTCATGGGTCAGGAGCGTAGTCCCGTACGCCTCCTGCCGCTTCGATCGTCTCACCGGGTGTCCTGGACAATGGACACATGGACATTCTCTGGTTGCTGATCGCGCTCGGCCTGCTGTTCGGCGTCCTCGGTCCCTTCGTGCTGCGCCGGCGGGGCGCCGGGGGGATCCGGCAGGTCGCGCCGGGGGCCCCGGACGCGGCGGACCCGGAGGCGTACGGCTTCGTGCGGCAGGAGGAGCAGGACGTGCGGCTGCCGGGCGCCGACGACGAACTCCTGCACGTCCTCGACGTCGTCCAGGCCACCCAGGACTGGCGGCCGGCCTCGCGGCTGCTCGCCGCCACCGGCACGGAGGGCGAGGTGCGCTGGCAGCGGGTGCAGGCCTTCGCGGGCGCGGCCTCCCTGGAGCTCCAGGAGCGGCCCGGCGCCGGCGGCGCGTGGCTGCGGACCTGGCGGGCGGAGGAGCCGAAGGACGCGGGCGGCGCGGCCGTGCACGCCGAGTTCCTGGTGCAGCAGGCGTGGCGCTCCTCGACGGCCGGGACGGACGACTTCCGGATCATCCTGGAGGAGGCGCTGAAGGTCACCGAGGAGGCGGCGCTGCTCGCCCCCGGCGACCCGGTTCCGTACATCACGCGGCTCGCGGTGGCGCGCGGACTCGGCTACGGGCACGAGCAGTTCGACCAGGTGTGGGCGAAGGTGATCGACCGCGCGCCGCAGCACATGGGGGCGCATCTGGCGGCCCTGCACTACTGGTGCGAGAAGTGGCACGGTTCGCGCGAGGAGGCCGACCACTTCGCGACGACGGCGGCGGCGCGCGCCCCCCAGGGGTCGCTGCTCGCCGCGCTGCCGCTGTTCGCGGTGTTCGAGCACGTGCCGGAGGTGGTGATCGTGCAGGACTTCTGGCGTACGGCGGTGGTGTCCAAGGCGATGGACGGCGCGCTGTACGCGGTCCACTCGGCCCGCCCCGACGACCCGATGCTGGCGCACGTCCGCCATCTGCTCGTCTGGTTCCTCGTCCGCTCGGAGCGCTGGGCGGAGGCCATGCACCAGCTGGTGCGGGTCGACGGGCACGTGGGGGCGGTCCCGTGGACGCTGAGCGGCGACCCGGCGGCGGAGTTCACGGTCTTCCGGAACCTGGCGGTCGCGGGCTACGAGGCGAACGGCGGCAGCCCGGCGACGCTGCCGCGCTGACGTCCGCGACGCTGCCGCGCTGACGCCGACGACATCGCCGCGCTGTCGTCAGCGCCCGGCCCACCTGCGGAAACCGTGTGGACGGCGTCCGTTCCGGTGGGCCATGATCCGGGTGCCCCCCACTGCTCGTAAGATCGTCATCACGCTTTTCCCGTGGGGGGAACCTGCCCGATGGGCGCCACTCTGCGCGCGCTGCGCGCCCTCGTCCTGCTCGCCGGCTTCCACATGCTCGGCCTCGTCCTGCTCGCCCTGCTCGGCACGCTGGACTGGGCGGCCTACCGGTGGGCTCCGGCCGTGTGGGCGCTCAGGATGTACGTCGTCAGCTTCGTCCTCGCCGTCCCCGTCGTCCGCGGCATGGTCATGCTGCGCACGCCCCGCGACGAGGGCACCGCGGGCGTCCCCGTCACCGAGGAAGCGGAGCCCCGGCTCTGGGCGGCCGTACGGGATCTCGCCGAGCGGGTCGGGACCCGCGCGCCCGACGAGATCCGGCTCACCGCCGACATGAACGCCTCCGTCACCGAGGACGCCCGCCTCCTCGGCCTCCTCGGCGGCACCCGCCGCCTCTACCTCGGACTGCCCCTGATGGCCGGCCTCTCCGAGGCCCAGCTGCGCGCCGTGCTCGCCCATGAGCTCGGGCACTACGCCAACTCCGACACCCGGCTCTCCGGGATCACCGAACGCAGCCGCCTCCACGTCGCCCGTACCGTCGACCGGCTCGAGGAGAAGTCCGGCCACAAGGTCGCCAAGCAACGCGCCCGGCAGGAACGCAGGTCCGCCAAGCGGGTCGCCAGGGGCAAGTCGCCGAAGGAGGTCGACACCACCGGCGCCGGATTCACCTACCGCGCGACGGCCCGGATCTACACGGCGTACGGCCGCTTCTCCATGCGGGCCACCCAGAGCGGCTCCCGCCGCCAGGAGGTCGCCGCCGACCTGGCCGCCGCCCGGATCGCCGGACGCGACGCCACCGCGTCGGCGCTGCGGGCGCTCCCGGCCCTCGGCAGCGCACACGACTTCTACCTGGACTCGTACGCCACCCTCGGCGTCGAGTTCGGGATGCTGCCGCCGCGCGGTGAGGTCTTCGGCGGGGTGCGCCACCTGCTCGACGCCCGCGCCGAGGAGCTGGCGGAGCTCCGGGCCGAACTGCCCGCCGAGCCCGCCTCGCCGTACGACTCGCACCCGCCGACCGCCGACCGCGTCGCCGCCGTCGAGGCCCTGCCCGACGACGGCCGGGCCGCCGAGGAGACCCTCCCGGCCTTCGGCCTCCTCGCCTCGCCCGAGGCGGCGCTGTGCCGGGTCGAGGACGCCACCCTGGCCCCGGAGGCGCTCCGGATGCGCCGCCTGGACTGGCCGGACCTGGTCCACGAGGCGATGACCGCGAGGTACGTACGCGACACGGAGCCGCTGCGCGCGGCGATCGTGGAGCTGCCGGACGCGGGGACCTCCCGCGCCCCCGGCCTCGTCGCCGAGGTCGAGGCCTTCCTCGACGCCGTCGACGCCGGCACGGTCTGGGACCTCGTCGAGCGGCTGCCCAAGTCCGACGAGGCCGCCGCGGCGACCGGGCGGGCCGCCCGGGAGTTCGCCCGCTCCTCCCTGCGGCGCGAGCTCGCCCGCCTCCTGACGACCGCGCTGGCCCAGGACGGCCGCGCCCGCTGGCAGCTCTCCTGGTCGGCCCCCGCGTCCCTGCGCCTGCCCGACGGGTTCACGGAGGAGCTCCCGGCCGCGCTGGAGGCGGCGATCGCGGACCGGCCGGACACGGGGCGACTGCGGAAGCTGCTGGCCGCTGCGTGACCGGCCGCGACCCGCGGCCCGCTACCCGTGACCCCGTACCCCCCTCGTCCCCTCCCACCTGTCCACCTGTCCCCTCCCGCCCTCCCGAGAAAGTCGCTCCATGCCCCGTCTCCTCCCCCTGATCGTCATAGCGGTCGCCCTCTACCTCTGGTGGAAGTCCCGCCGGAGCCGTGGAGCGGCCGCCCCCGCCGCGGAAGCCCCGCGCGTCTCCGCCCGCGCCCTGGAACTCGGCTTCCTGCCGGAGGACCGGCTCGACACCGAGCGCAGCCGCCCCCGGGAGCCCCACGTGGCGGCCGCCGTCGCCGCCGCCCGGGCCGGCGACTGGGAGCCCGGCGCCGCCCTGCTCGCCCCCACCGTCGACGGCCCCGACTGGGAGCTGCGCACCGGTCTGGTCGGCGCCCTCGGCGACGTCGCCGTCGACGACGACGCCTGGCTGACCGCGTGGGAGAAGGCCGAGCCGGAGAACCCGAGCGCCGCCGCCGTCCGCGCCTGGAGCACCGTCGGTCTCGCGGGGAAGCTGCGGGGCTCGGCCCGCGCGTCCGAGACGAGCCGCGAGCAGTTCGACGACTTCCACCGGATGATGGCCCGCGCCGACGAGGAGATCACCCGCGCCGCCGAGCTGAACCCGGCCGACCCGACCCCGCTGGTCAGCGCCGTCTGGGTGGCGCTCTCCCTCGGCTCCTCGCACGAGGAGATGCGGGAGCTGTGGAAGCGGATCGTGGACCGGGCCCCGCACCACTACGACGCCCACTTCGCCGCGCTGCAGTACTGGTGCCAGAAGTGGCGGGGTTCCGTCGAGCTGGCCACCGGGTTCGCCACGAGCGCGGCGGCGACCGCCCCGCGCGGCAGCCTGCTGACGGCGCTCCCGCTGATCAGCTGGTACGAGCACGAGTCCTTCGGCCACACGAAGAAGGGCTTCACGGGCCCCGAGGTGTCGGCCCTCGTCGACGCCCTCGCGGCGGACGTCGCGGCCGCCCGGCCCGACGACCCGCACCTGCCGGAGGCACGGCTGCTCCTCGCCTGGTACCTGGTGCGGCTCGAACGGCACGCGGAGGCGCTCGCCCAGTTCCGGATCGTGGACGGCTTCATCGGCGCGTTCCCGTGGAACTACCAGAGCGATCCGGCGGGGGCCTACGTGCGGGCCCGCGAGAAGGCGATCGCCGGCGCGTCATGACCGTCCTGCTCTGGGTCGTCCTGACCCCGCTCGCCCTGTGCGTGGCCGCCGTCGCCCTCGTGTTCCTCGTCGCGATCGTGCGCGGCCTCCTCAGGGACGTGCGCACCGATCCGGACACCGACGCGACCGCCGCCCGCGTCGCCGCGCTGGGGCTGCTGCCCGCCGAGCGGCAGCACACCGAGCTGGCCGCCCCGCTGTCGCCGGCCCTCTCGGTGGCGCTCGTCTCCGCCCGGGCCGGCGACTGGGGGCCGGCCGCCGAACTGCTCGACGCGACCCTGGAGGCAGGCGACTGGGAGGGCCGTTCGGCGTTCTCCGAGCGGCTCGCGGACCTGGCCGCCGAGGAGGACGGCTGGCTTCGGGAGTGGGAGGAGGCCCGGCCGGGCGATCCGGGGGCGGCCCTGGTGCGGGCGCGCGGGACGGTGTTCCTGGCGTGGAACGTACGCGGCGGGGCACGGGACGAGGACACGTCGCCCGAGCAGGAGGAGGGCTTCCGCCGGGTGCTGGCCCGCTCCCGGGAGGAGCACGTGCGCGCGGTGGCACTCGCCCCGGCCGACGACCCCTCTCCGTACGTGGCCGAGATCTGGACGGCGCTCGGCCTCGGGCTGCCCCACGAGGAGCTGCGCCGGCTCTGGCGGGAGGTCGTCGACCGGGCCCCGCACCACTACGAGGCCCACTTCGCGGCGCTCCAGTACTGGTGCGGCAAGTGGAGCGGCTCGGCGGAGCTCGCGCGGGCGTTCGCCGTGCGGGCGGCGGCCGGGGCGCCGCCCGGCACTCTGATGACGGCGCTCCCGCTGATCGCGCATTTCGAGCACGACGTGTCGGACTCGACGGACGTCGACCGCACTCCGGAGATGTTCGCCGCCGTGGACGCGCTGCTCGCGGACGTGGCGGCCGCCGACCCGGCCCATCCGCGCCTGCCGGAGGCCCGGCACCTGCTCGCGTACTACCTGTGGCTGCAGGACCGGTGGGAGGAGGCGATGGGGCAGTTCCGGCTCGTGGACGGTCATGTCGGCGCCCTGCCCTGGCGGTACAAGGCGGACCCGGCGGAGGAGTTCTGCCGGGCCCGCGACGCGTGCGCGGAGCACGTCACGGGCGGGGAATCGGGCCCGTACCCCCGGCGTTGACGAAACTGCCGACCGTCGAGGAGAGATGCAGCATGTTCCTGTCCCGCACCCCCGTCCTCCCCACCCCCGAGCAGGCCCTGCGCGGCCGTCCCGAGCCGGAGTTCTCCGTGCCCGAGCGCCACACCGTCCTCGGCAACCCGCTCCTCGGCCCCTACCCGGAGGGCCTGGAGGTCGCCGACTTCGCGCTGGGCTGTTTCTGGGGGGCCGAGCGCAAGTTCTGGCAGACCGACGGCGTCTGGACGACCCTCGTCGGCTACCAGGGCGGCTACACGCCGAACCCGGCGTACGAGGAGGTCTGCTCCGGCCTGACCGGGCACACCGAGGTCGTGAGGGTCGTCTTCGACCCGTCGAAGGTGTCGTACGAGTCGCTCCTGAAGCTCTTCTGGGAGTCCCACGACCCCACCCAGGGCTTCCGCCAGGGCAACGACGTGGGCACCCAGTACCGCTCGGCGGTCTACACCCACTCCCCCGAGCAGGCACGGCAGGCCGAAGCCTCCCGCGAGGCCTACCAGAAGGTCCTGACGGCCTCCGGCTACGGCGAGATCACCACCACCGTCCTCCCGGCCGACGAGACCCGCCCCTTCTACCCGGCGGAGGCCTACCACCAGCAGTACCTGGACAAGAACCCGGCGGGCTACTGCGGCATCGGCGGCACGGGCCTCTCCTGCCCGATCGGGGTCGCGAAGGCCGAGTAGGACGCCGGGGCGGGGCTCAGGACCGGCCGCCGCCGCAGGTCGCCGTCGAGCACCAGCGGCGGCGGCCGGTCGTGTCCAGGAAGAGCCAGCCGCAGTCGTCGCTCGGGCAGGCGCGGAGGGTGAGGCGGCGGGGGTCGGCGAGGAGGTCGGCGGCGGCGCGGGCCGCGGCCAGGAGCGGGAGGCGCAGGCCCGTGGCGGGTGGGAGCCGCCAGTGGGCGAGGCCGTCCTCGTCGAGGTCGAGGACGGCGGCGCGGGCGGCGTCCTCGGCGACGGCCGCGACCGCGCGGAAGGCGCGGAGGTCGGACGGGGCGGTGAGGCAGGCGTAGAGGTCGGTGCGGAAGGCCTTGGCCTCCGCGAGGGCGTCGGCGGCCTCGGCGGGCCGCGTCCGGGCGAGGTCGAGGAGCCGGTCGACGAGGGGGTCGTCGGCGAGGGCCTGGTGGCCGGCCCAGACGGCGAGGGTGCGGTAGGTGCGGAGCCAGTCGGAGCCGGGCACGGCGGGGGCGCGGTGCCAGCCCGCGTAGGTGTTGCAGAACTCCAGGGCCGGGTGGCCGCCGGTGGACCAGGGCAGCCACTCCTCGCGGACGCGGACCGCGTAGAGGGGGGCCGGCGGGCGGTCGAGGCGGGGGTCGGCGTTCAGGATGCGTTCGTGGAGCGTGGTGAGGGCCGGGCCGGGTTCGATGCCGAGCTCGGTGACGAGGTGCTCGCGGGTGGCGCGGTGGAGTTCCAGGGCCTCGGTCTGCCGGCCGGCCCGGTAGAGGGCGGTCATGTGGGCGGCCACCAGCCTTTCCCTGCCGGGGTGTTCGCCGGCGAGCGGGGCGAGGTCGGCGAGGACCCGTTCGTGGAGGCCCATGGTGAGCTGGGCCTCGGCCCGTTGTTCGAGGGCGGTCAGGCGCAGCTCGGTGAGCCGGCCGCCGAGCCGGTCCCGCTGGGTGTCGTCGAGGGTGTCGGCGAGGAGGGGACCGCGCCAGAGCGCGAGGGCGGTGTCGTGGCAGCGGACCTGTTCGCCGGGGTCGGCCGCGAGGGCGGCCCGGCCGACGAGGTCGAGGAACTCCCGCACGTCCACGGTGTGGCCGGTCGGGTCGACCGCGTAGCCGTCGTGGCGGGTCTCGACGGCCACGCCGTACGGCTTGAGCGCGGCCCGCAGCCGGCCGACGTAGGTGTGGAGGGTGGCTCGGGCGGTCTCGGGCGGGGCGCCGTTCCACAGGAGGTCGGCGAGCCGGTCGGTGGGGACGGGACGGCCCGCCTCCAGGAGGAGGATCGCGAGCAGGCACCGCTCCTGGCGGCGGCTTCCGGGCCGCACGCGGCGCCCTTCGTGGCGGGCCTCGAACGGGCCGAGAAGGGTGAAGTCCATGGTGCCGGACACCCTAGGGGGCCGTGGTCAGGATGTGGTCAGGGGGTGCGTGGAGGGTGGTCTCCGTTCCGGTCCACATCCCTGTGAGGAGATTCCCTTGCGACGTGTTCCCCTGGTTCTCGCGGCCGTCGGCATCGTGTGCGCCACCGCCGCGCCCGCCACCGCGGGCGAGACCGGCGACGGCTGGGAGCCCGCTCCCTCCCCCGCCTGGTCCTATCCGGCCGGTGCGCGGTGCGACTTCGCCGTGCAGGGTTCGCCGGTGGTCGACGAGGTCGCGCGCCGCACCCTCGCCGCGTACGAGGACGGCACGAAGGTCGTGGAGTACAAGGGCGATCTGGTGGTGCGGGTCGTCAACTCCGCGACCGGCGCCTCGTACGACGCGGACGCGAGCGGCCGGGCGGTCGTCGAGATCCGGCCGGACCGCTCGCAGACCTGGTACGTGGTGGGGCCGATCCTGGCTGGCTTCGGGGAGGGCGGCGGGAACGTGCCGCGCGGCCTCTACACGGTCGACGGCGCCTACACGCTGGACGTCTCCGCGACCGGGTACAAGACCTTGACCGTGCTGCGCGGCTCCACGGACTCCCTCTGCGACAAGGTCGCCTGACGGGGGCGCGGCGGGCGGACCGGGAGCCGGGTCGTCCGCCGCGCGGGGTGATCACCGTCCGCGTCCTCCGGCCGAGGCCCACCACCAGCGGTACCCGGACAAGAACCCGGCAGGCTGTGCGGCACCGGCGGCAGGGGCCTGTCCTGTCCGGCCTCACGAAGGCCGAGTAGGACCCCGGGGCCCCGTTGCCCGGTGGGGCCCGAGCTCATCGATCGCACCTCGCCCACGGCTGCTGGCGGCCTTCGTCCAAGGGGGCACCCGGAATGCGGTCGAACTCCCAGGATCCTCTGGTCTTCATGCGGACCGACTCCGCCACGATCCCTCGCGCCCGGGTCACCACACGCTGCACGGTTTGAGCCGGCTCGTGGTCCGCCCTGATCCCCAGAACGCGACGGACGCGCCGCTCGCTGACATCGGCCCGTCCGAACAGTTCGCCGCACAGTGCCGCCACCACACGAGCCGTCTTGTCGGGCGGAAGATCGCCGTGCTTCTCCCTCACGGCCTTCCGCGCAATGCCGTAGAGACTCTGCTCCACAAAATTGGCGTAGCGGTCGGCCAGGGTCCGGTGCGACTCGGCTTCCTCCGTGTCGAGGTCGGTCCGGAAAGCGGTCCGGCTCGCCACCACGAGGTCGAGGCGCGCTTCCGAACAGGCTACGGTCTGCCGCAGTTCCTCGGCCTCCGCCCGCACAGAGCCGGTGTACGCGCGGAGTTCCGTGCTGTGCGGTGTCGTGGCACGGGGCGGTGTCGTTGCACGGGCCGGGCTCATACGTCAATCTTCGTCAGGTCGGACGTCGCCCGCCGCGGCCGCCCGAGTGCCACGCAGGTGGGCCGCCGTCCGTACGGGGTCGTAGCCCTCCGGGGTGCCGTCGACGAGGAGGATGTCGCCGGCCATGTGGCGGGTGCGGAGGGGGATCAGGGCCTGGTAGGCGTCGGAGTCGTACCAGCCGCGGGCGTCTTCGAACGTCGGGAAGCCGATGATCACGACGGCACCGGGCCAGGTGCCCTCACGGACCTCGCGGGCGGGGGCTCCGTGGACGAGGAAGCGGCCGCCGAAGGGGTCGAGGGTGGCCTGTATGTGCTCCATGTAGACGAATACCTCGTCGTTGAGGACGGGCTCCGGGTGCAGGTTTCCGATGGCGTATGCGGTCATGAGGACAGCGTGCCGGGGCACGGCGTCCGGGTCGATTACCTCGGACGTCATGCCCCGCCGCCGGGTGGATCAGATCGTGGCCGTGTCGATCACGAAGCGGTAGCGGACGTCGCTCCTGAGGACGCGCTCGTACGCCTCGTTGATCTGGTCGGCGCGGATCAGTTCGATCTCGGCGCCCAGGCCGTGCTCGGCGCAGAAGTCGAGCATCTCCTGGGTCTCGGCGATGCCGCCGATCATCGAGCCGGCGAGGGTCTTGCGGCCGCCGATGAGGGAGAAGAGGCCGATCTGGACGGGCTCCTCGGGGGCGCCGACGTTCACCAGGGCGCCGTCCGTCCTGACCAGGCTCAGGTAGGCGTTGAAGTCGAGCGGCGCCGAGACGGTGGAGATCACCAGGTCGAAGGTGCCGCGGAGGGCGGCGAAGGTCTCCGGGTCGCTGGTGGCGTGGTAGTGGTCGGCGCCCAGCTTGAGGGCGTCCTCCCGCTTCTTCAGGGACTGGCTGAGGACGGTCACCTCGGCGCCGAGCGCGTGGGCGATCTTGACGCCCATGTGGCCGAGGCCGCCGAGGCCGACGATGGCGACCTTCTTGCCGGGGCCGGCCTGCCAGTGGGCGAGCGGGGAGTAGAGGGTGATGCCGGCGCAGAGCAGCGGCGCGGCCTCGTCGAGGCCGATGCCCTCGGGGATGCGCAGGGTGTAGTTCTCGTCGACGACGATGTGGGTGGAGTAGCCGCCGTAGGTCGGCTCGCCGTTCTTGTCGAGCGCGTTGTACGTGCCGGTGCCGCCGGTGACGCAGTACTGCTCCAGGCCGCGCAGGCAGTACTCGCACTCGCGGCAGGAGTCGACGAAGCAGCCGACGCCGACCCGGTCGCCGACCCGGAACTTCGTGACGCCGGGGCCGACCTCGGCGACGATTCCGGCGATCTCGTGGCCGGGGACCATCGGGAAGATGCCCTCGCCCCAGCCGTTGGTGGCCTGGTGGATGTCGGAGTGGCAGATTCCGGCGTACTTGATCTCGATGAGGACGTCGTGCTCGCCGACGGGCCGGCGCGGCACGGTGGTGCGCTCCAGCGGGGCGTTGGCGGCGGGTGCGGCGTACGCGGGGACGGTGGTCACGTTCGTGGTCATGGACGCAAGCCTGCCGGAGGGCGGCGGCGCCACCCAGCCACCTGCTCTGCCTACGTCCGGCGTGCCTACCACTGGCAGGGTCAGGAACGCACGTCCGTGCGCGCGGTCCGGCGGCGATAATGGGGCGGTATGGACCTCAGTGCCGAACTCAGCGAATTCCTGCGTTCCCGCCGGGCCCGGCTGAAGCCGCAGGACGTGGGCCTGCCCGAGTTCGGGCGGCACCGGCGGGTGCCGGGCCTGCGCCGCGAGGAACTGGCGCAGCTGGCCGGGGTGTCCGTGGCGTACTACACGCGGCTGGAGCAGGGCAACGGGCGGAACGTCTCCATGGAGGTGCTCGACTCCATCGCCCGGGCGCTGCGGCTGAGCGACACCGAGCGGGCGCATCTGACGCATCTGGCGAAGCCGACGGTGAAGAAGCGGCAGCGGGCGGCGATCGCGCGTCCGCAGCGGGTCCGGCCGGGGATCTCGTACCTGCTCGACTCGATGGACGGGGTACCGGCGTTCGTCCTGGGCCGGCGGCTCGACATCCTGGCCTGGAACCGGATGGCGCGGGCGCTGATGGGCGACTTCGCGGCCTGGGAGCCGGCCGAGCGGAACATGGCCCGGATGGTCTTCCTCGATCCGAACGCGCGCGATCTCTACGTCGACTGGGAGTGCAAGGCGGTCGAGGTCGTGAGCGCGCTGCGGCTGTACGCGGGCTGCTATCCGGACGACAAGGAGCTGCTCGCGCTCGTCGGCGAGCTGTCGGTCCGGAGCGAGGAGTTCCGATCGCTGTGGGCGGCGCACACGGTGACCGACAAGGGGCACGGGACGAAGCGGATACGGCATCCGCTGGTGGGCGAGATGACGTTGTCGTACGAGTCCCTGAAGGTCGCGGGCGACGATCCGGACCTGATGATCGTCACGTACCACGCGGAGCCGGGGACGCCCTCGGCGGACGCGCTGCGGCTGCTCGCGCAGTGGGGCGTGGACGAGCCCGTGGACGTACGGGAGTGACGGGAAGGCCCCCTCCCGGTGCGGGAGGGGGCCTTCTTCGTGACGCGCGTACGGACGTGCCGGGGTCAGACCGCCGAGCCGGCCTTCCACTCCGACCAGCTCATGTTCCAGCCGTTGAGGCCGTTGTCCGGCTTGATCGTCTTGTCGTTGGAGTTCTTGACGATGACGACGTCGCCGATCATCGAGTGGTCGAAGAACCAGGCGGCCGTCTGGTTCGGGTCGCCTGCGCCCTTGACGTCGGCGAGGCCGACGCAGCCGTGGCTGGTGTTCACGTTGCCGAAGATCGACCGCGCGCCCCAGTAGTTGCCGTGGATGAAGGTGCCGGAGCTGGACAGGCGCATGGCGTGCGGCACGTCCTTGATGTCGTACTCGCCCTTGCCGTCGTCGTCGGTGAAGCCGACGGTGGCGCCGTTCATCCGGGTCTCCTTGAACTTCTCGGAGATCACCATCTGACCGTTGTAGGTGGTGTTCTCCGGGGAGCCGGCGGAGATCGGGATGGTCTTGATCGTCTTGCCGTCCTGCTGGACCTTCATGGTCTTGGCGGCGGCGTCGACGACGGAGACCTGGTTGCGGCCGATCTTGAAGGTGACGGTCTTCTGCTGGACGCCGAAGACGCCGTCGGCGCCCTCGACGCCGTCGAGGTTCAGCTTCAGCGTGACGGTCGAGCCCTCGGTCCAGTACGTCTCGGGGCGGAAGTCGAGACGCGTCGAGTTGAACCAGTGGCCGACGACCTCCTGGCCGGAGCTGGAGGAGACCGTGATGCCGCTCTGGACGGCCTTCTTGTCGGTGATCGCCTTGTTGAAGTTGATCGAGACCGGCATGCCGACGCCGACGGTCGAGCCGTCCTCGGGCGTGAAGTTGCCGATGAAGCTGTTGGCCTGCGAGACGGTGGTGAACGAGGAGTTCTCGTGGGCCTCCAGGCCCTCCGCGTCCGTGGCGGTGGCGGCGATCTTGTAGACCGTGGCCCGCTTGAGCTGCTCGCTCGGCTTCCAGCTGAGCCCGTCGGCCGCTATCTCGCCCTTGACCGTGGCGCCCTCGGCGGAGGTCATGGTGACCTCGGTGAGCTTGCCCTCGGTGACGGTGACCTTGGCGTCGTTGTTGATGGAGGCGTTCTGGGCGCCGTTCTTCGGCGAGATGGTGATCTGCGCCTTGGAGGTCTTCTGCGCGGCCGCCTCGTCGACCTGGGCCTGTGACTGCGGCGTCGCGGAACCGGAGGCACTGCCGTCCTTGTCCCCGTCGTTGCACGCCGAGAGCACGAGTACGCCGCTGAGCACCGCGGCCGCCGCCGCCAGGCTCCTGCGGCGCTTGCCGACCGTCATCACACGCTTCTCCATCGTCGCCGGTTCCCTGCCAACTTCTTCTATGAACGCCCATGACACCCCGTCCGGTTCCGTGACCGGAGGGTTTGTGGGCAATGCCACTGATCCACGGGGAACACCACTCGTCCACACGCACGGGGCCCGGCCTCCGGTTCCCGGAGCCGCGAAAAAGGCCCCGGGACGGCGTCCCGGGGCCCGCGCTCGTGCGGTTCCCGCCTCAGCGGTCGTCGTCTTCCTCGGCCCCATCTTCCTCGCCGAGGTCCCACTCCAGCGCATCGGGGTCGTAATCGATCTCCTCGCTGCTCCAGGAGGCCTGGACCATCTCGATGCCGGGGACGTCGCGGATCAGGTCGAAGGGCTCGACGAGGTAGGCCAGCGCCTCTGCGCTGTCCTCGCGCGCGGCCTCGCGCGCGTGCGCCCGCTCCTCCTCGGGCATGAACTCGTCGCCGTCGATCCGGGCCTCGGCGGCCTCGGTCAGCTCGGCGGGACCGTCGATCTCCAGGACGACATCGACGCGAAGGCGGACATAGCGTGTGGACTCACTTGTGCTCATGGGTCGGAGCGTAGGGGGCCGGAGGGCCTCGGCTTTCCCGCGACCCGCTGTGTTCCGTAGCATCTGCGCACCGACCAATTCGCGGTTTCCGCAAGGGGGATCGAAATTTCCGTGTCCGCCGCCCCACGCCCACTGCTGACCGCCCTCGCCGCGGGGGCGCTGCTGTGCGCCCTGTGGTTCGTGCCGTCCGCGAACGCCACCGACCGGGAGGGCGGGGCCCGGATCGGGGTGAGCCGGAGCGGTCCCCTCACGGACGACGGGCACCTGGCCGAGACCGGGGGACGGAACACCACGGCGTATCTGCTCGGCGGGGCGGGTTTCCTGGGGGTCGGGGCGGGTTTCGTGGCGCTCGCGATGCGGCGCCGGGGCCGCGCCTTCTGACGGTCCGTCCGTACGCGTGAAGGGCCGCCCCCCGGATGCCGGGGGCGGCCCTTCCGTACGGCTCGTCGTTACGCGAGCGGGCCGGTGACCGGCTCCACGGCCGCGACCAGCTTCCCTTCGCGCACGAAGGCGTCCGCGCCCGCCAGGTCGGGGGCGAGGAACCGGTCCGGGCCGGGGCCCTCGACGCCGGCCGCGCGCAGGGCGTCGATGGCGGCCTGCGAGGCGGGCGCCGGGGTGAGGCCCTCGCGCAGCTCGATGCCGCGGGTGGCGGCGTACAGCTCGACCGCGATGATCCGGTTGAGGTTGCCGATCGCGGTGCGCAGCTTGCGGGCGGCGGACCAGCCCATGGAGACGTGGTCCTCCTGCATCGCGGAGGACGGGATGGAGTCGGCGGAGGCCGGGACGGCGAGCCGCTTCATCTCGCTGACCAGGGCGGCCTGGGTGTACTGGGCGATCATCAGGCCCGAGTCGACGCCGGCGTCGTCCGCGAGGAACGGCGGGAGGCCGTGCGAGCGGTTCTTGTCGAGGAGCCGGTCGGTGCGGCGCTCGGCGATGGAGCCGAGGTCGGCGGCGGCGATCGCGAGGAAGTCGAGGACGTAGGCGACGGGGGCGCCGTGGAAGTTGCCGTTGGAGCGGACCTCGCCGCCGGGCAGCACGATCGGGTTGTCGACGGCTGCGGCGAGCTCGCGCTCGGCGACGAGCAGGGCGTGGGCCATGGTGTCGCGCCCGGCGCCGGCGACCTGCGGGGCGCAGCGGATCGAGTAGGCGTCCTGGACGCGGGGGGCCTCGCCGGCCTGGAAGTGGCCGGTGAGGCCGGAGCCCTTGAGCACGGCCAGCATGTTGGCGGCGGAGGCGGCCTGGCCCGGGTGCGGGCGGACGGCGTGCAGCTCGGGCTCGAGGACCTTCTCGGTGCCGAGGAGGGCTTCGAGGGAGAGGGCGGCGGTGATGTCGGCCGACTTGTAGAGGACGTCGAGGTCGGCGAGGGCCATGATCAGCATGCCGAGCATGCCGTCGGTGCCGTTGAGGAGGGCGAGGCCCTCCTTCTCCTTGAGCTCGACGGGGGCGATGCCGGCGGCGGCGAGGAGCTCGCCGGCGGGCTTCACCACGCCGTCGGGGCCCTCGGCGTCGCCCTCGCCCATGAGCGCGAGGGCGCAGTGGGAGAGCGGGGCGAGGTCGCCGGAGCAGCCGAGGGAGCCGTACTCGTGGACGACGGGGGTGATGCCGGCGTTGAGGACGTCGGCCATGGTCTGGGCGACCTCGGGGCGGACGCCGGTGTACCCGGAGGCCACGGTCTTGAGGCGGAGGAACATCAGGGCGCGCACGACCTCGCGCTCGACTCGCGGGCCCATGCCGGCGGCATGCGAGCGGACGATGTTGCGCTGGAGCTGGGCGCGGAGCTCGTGGCTGATGTGCCGGGTGGCGAGTGCGCCGAAACCGGTGGAGACCCCGTAGACGGGCTCGGGCTTGGCGGCGAGCGCGTCGACGATGTCCCGGGCGGCGGCCAGGGCGGCCACGGCCTCGGTCGACAGCTCGACGCGGGCGCCGTGGCGGGCGACGTCGATGACGTCCTGCGGGGTCGTGCCGGACGTGCCGAGGACGACTGTCTGCATATCCATATTCAGCACCCTACGGACTGAAGACCAACATGTCACTAGCCGATTTTGTCACCGTCCCCACACGGGACGGCCCCTTACCGGCTCGTAGCTCGCCACCGGCCTTCCGGTCCGCCTCCCGAAGCCCGTCGGAACGGCGCCGGAACCGCCACCGGGACGACGTTGGCACCGTCGCCGGGACGGCGCCCCTACGGGTGCTCCTCGCCCGGGGCGTCCGGCTCCACCCGGGGCGGGCCGGCCGTCGGGGCGTCGCGGAAACGACGGCGGTCACGGGCGCCCGGAGGAGCGTCGGCGAGCCGGATGACCGTGCCGTCGCGGCCCGCGACGACGGGCTTCCGCGAGCGGTCGGCCTTGGCCTGGTACTGGGCGGCGTCGGCGAGCCGGAAGAGGCGGCGGGCGGACCTGAGGGGGCCGATGGGGTCGCCGGTGGACGCGACCCCGCAGGCCACGCCCTCGCCGAGCTCCAGCTCCGCCGCCCGTACGCACAGCTCCTCGGCGACCGCGACGACCTCGTCCGCCGTCGGGCCGACGGTGAGGAGGCAGAACTCGTCGCCGCCCAGGCGGGCCGCGAGGGCGCCGGGGAGCATGGCGCCGCAGCGGGAGAGGACCGAGCCGAAGCGTTCGAGGAGGCGGTCGCCGACGGCGTGGCCGTGGGTGTCGTTGACGCGCTTGAGGCCGTTCAGGTCGCAGACCATGAGGCTCACGACGGAGCCGTCCACCCGATAGCGCTCGATGGCCTCGTCCAGACGGGTGTCGACGGCCCGCCGGTTGGCCAGCCCCGTCAGGGGGTCGGTGAAGGCCAGCTTGCGGACCTCCTCCAGGCGCTCGGCCTGGGCGATGCCGGCGGCGACGACCGCCGCGAGGACGGTCGCGAAGTCGGCGTCCGCACGACCGAAAGGTTTCTGCTCCGGTGGGCGGGCCACGTACAACTCCCCCCACGCGCGCCCGTGCAGCACGATCGGGGCGACCACGCAGCAGCCTCGCCCGCGCCGCCGCAGGCCCGTCACCCGGCTGGTCGGGACGGGGTCGGCGGCGGTCTCCACCCAGGCGTCGGGCTCGCCGCCGCCCGCCCACTGCTCGTGCAGGAACTCGGTGATCTCGGGGAACTGGTGCACCGGATACGTCTCCGAGTCCGGGAACTCCTCCTCGCCCACGGCCCGGTCCCCGGCGTTCACCAGGACCTTGAGGCGGCCGTGGTCCCGCTCCCAGACGGACAGGGCGGCGAAGCTCCCGTCGAGCCCCGCGCGGGCCCCGAGCGCCGCCGCCCGCCAGAACTCGCGCGGGGTGTGCGCCGCCGCCATCGCCTGCGCCAGCGCCACTACGGCCCGCAGCCGTCCGTCCTCACCCATTCCTCCAGCTTAGGGAGGTTTGATCCGTTTTCCCTACCGAGACGTCACGGTAAGTCACATTTGATACAAAACGGTAAGAATCACTCGCCCGGCCAGTTCGGCTTCCGCTTCTCGTTGAAGGCCGCCACGCCCTCCGCCCGGTCGCCCGAGAAGGCCACCGAACGCCAGGCCGCGTCCTCGACCTCCAGGCCCGCCCGCAGGTCCAGGCCCTGGCCGAGCCGCATCGCCTTCTTCGCCGCGCGCAGGCCGACCGGCGAGTTCGCCGCGATCCGCCCCGCGAGCTCCAGGGCCGCCGTCCGCGCGTCCTCCTCCAGGAGGTCGACGAGCCCGAGCTCGCGGGCCTCGGCCGCCTCCACCCGGCGGGCCGTGAAGACCAGCTCGGCGGCGCGCGCCGCGCCCACCCGGCGCGGGAGCAGCTGCGTACCGCCGCCGCCGGGGATCACGCCCACGGAGACCTCGGGGAGGCCGACGACGGCGGTCGCGTCGGCCACGATGACGTCACAGGAGAGCGCCAGCTCGAAGCCGCCGCCGAGGGCGAAGCCGTGCACGGCCGCGACGGTCGGCATCGGCAGCTCCAGGACGCCGGTGTAGGCGGCGCGGGCGGTGGGGCGCTGGCGGACGAGCTCGGCGTCGGTGAAGGAGTTGCGCTCCTTGAGGTCGGCGCCGACGCAGAAGGCGCGGTCGTTCGAGGAGGTCAGGACGGTGACGCGGACCCCGGGGTCGGCGGCGAGGGCGTCGCAGGCCGCGCCGATGGAGCGGGCCATCTCGGAGGAGACCGCGTTCATGGCCTTGGGCCGGTCGAGGACCAGCTCCGCGACGTGACCGTCCTTCCGGACCACCACGAACTCACCAAAGCGCTGCTCGGACATGACCGCACACCCTCCCGGTTCAGGCCTGTTAACGGGTGTTAACAGGCGTTCACCGGGAGATCCTAGGGCCTGGCGGCCGGATCCGGCCGCCAGGCCCTAGGTCGGGCGGCGGCTCAGGAGCCAGGGCTCCACGACGCCGAGGCCGCGGACCGGGCGCTGCCACATGGGCTGGAGCGCGAAGCGGTACGCGGCGGGCCGGCGGCCCTCCTTCTCCGCGCGGGCCGCCTCCTCGGCCGCCTCCGTCTCCGAGACCGGCGCCTCGCCCGTACGGGTCAGCTCCTCCGCGAGCGCGCTGTCGACCAGGACGGCGTCCTTCGGCGCTATGGAGGTGAGCCGGCTGGCCAGGTTCACGGTGGTGCCGAAGACATCGCCCATGCGGGTGGTCACCGTGCCGAAGGCGATGCCGACCCGGAGCGCCGGCATGGTCTCGTCGTGGCTGAGGGTCTCGATCAGCCGCAGCGCGATCTCGGCGGCGATGCCGGCGTCGTCGGCGGCGTACAGCACCTCGTCGCCGAGGGTCTTGATGAGCCGGCCGCCGTGCGCGGCGACCAGGTCGGCGCAGGTGGTCTCGAAGGCCTCGACGAGCTCGCCGAGCTCCTCCTCCTCCAGACGGCGGGTGAGCCGGGTGAAGCCGACGAGGTCCGCGAAGCCGACGGCGAGCCGGCGGTCGACCATCTCCTCGTCGTCGGCGGCCTGGACGACCCGGCCGGTGGCGGCGGCGAGCTGCCGGCGCCACACGTAGATCAGGAACTCCTCCAGCTCGGGCAGGAGCAGCTCGACCAGCGGGTACGTGACCTCGGTGCGGGTCATGCCGGGCTCGGGCGGCTCGGTGAGGCCCTCCAGGAAGGAGTCGATCTGCCACTCGGCGAGCCGGGCGGTGGTCTGTCCGGTGGAACGGGCGACCTGCACGGCCATCGGCTCGCTGAGCAGCCCGGCCTCGACGAGACCGGCGAGCCGCCGCAGGGCGAGGACGTCGGCCTCGGTGAGCGCCTTGGCCTGGCCGATGTCGGCGAAGCCCATGGCCCGCCAGAAGCGGGAGGCCAGCTCCATGGAGACGCCGGCGGTGCGGGCGGCCTGGAAGGGGGTGTAGCGGCGGTCGGCGCCGAGGATGAGCTGTTCGAGGCGGATGGCGAGGGGGTCGTGGGTGGGCTCGACCGTGTGGTCGACCTCGTGGTGGGGGGTGGGATAGGTCGGCGGTTCGGCCGGCTGGTCGCCGCCTCCCGCGTTCGCGTCGTCGACGGTCACCGGCCGCCTCCTGCCCGTTCCCTGCCCACTTGTCCTGCCGATCTGTCGCCATCGATCGCGGTCAACGATACGGCAGCTGTGCGCTGGGTCACGCGCGAACGGTCGCCGCCGGGTGCCGCGCGACGCCCGGGCCCTCCTGGTGAACGGCCTGGAGGGCGCCGCGCCCGTCAGGGGCGTGCCCACCCGTTCCGCCCCGCGGAACGATCGCCCGCACCTGCGTCTACGTCCGCAGGTGGACGATGTCGCCCGCTCCCACCGCTTCCGTGCCGCCGCCCTCCGTGGCGACGACCAGGCGTCCGTCGCCGTCCAGGGCCACGGCCTCTCCCTCCAGCATGCGCTCGCCGGGCAGCTCGGCGCGGACGCGGCGGCCGAGGGTGGCGCAGCCGGCCGCGTAGGCCTCCTGGAGGCCGGAGGCGGCGGGGTCGCCGTCGGCCCGCACCCAGTCGCCGTAGTGGTCGGCGAGGGAGCGCAGGACGGCCCGCAGGAGGGTGTCGCGGTCCGTGGAGACCGCGTCGGCGAGGAGGAGGGAGCCGGCTCCCGGAACGGGCAGCTCGTCCTCGCGGAGGGTGACGTTGATGCCGAGGCCGACGACGATGGCGTCGGCGCCGGCGCGCTCGGCGAGGATGCCGCCGGTCTTGCGTTCCTCGCCCGCGACGGAAACCAGGAGGTCGTTGGGCCACTTGAGGGAGATGTCGACGCCGGCGGCCTTCGCGAGGCCGGTGGCGGCGGCCACGCCGGTGAGCAGCGGGAGCCAGCCCCAGCGGTGGACGGGCACGGCGGGCTTGAGGAGGACGGAGAGGAAGAGCCCGGAGCGGGCGGGCGCGGTCCAGGTGCGGTCGAGCCGGCCGCGGCCCGAGGTCTGCTCCTCGGCCACGAGCACCGCGCCTTCGGGCAGTTCGTCGGCCCGGGCGGCGAGATCGCTGTTGGTGGAGCCGGTGCCGGTGACCACGTCGAGGGAGGTCCACAGGCTGTCGGGGAGGACGAGCGCACGGCGCAGCGCGGTGGCGTTCAGCGGGGGCCGGTCGAGGTCGGACCAGGGTCCGCCGGAGCCTTGGGAGGTCGTCATGCAAGCCAGACTAGGTGTGGCAAAGACCGCAGTGCCGAACCGTATCGCCGTCGATACTCTACGGGTCAGTAGGCCAGCAGTAGCCCATTCGTAGTCAACGAACCCCCCGTGACCAGGCAGGGAGCCGCATCCCGATGTCCGAGCCGGCAGAGCAGTACGAGATCGACATTCACACGACCGCGGGCAAGATCGCGGACCTCAAGCGCCGTATCGACGAGGCCACGCACGCCGGCTCGGAGCGCGCGGTGGAGAAGCAGCACGCCAAGGGCAAGCTGACCGCGCGCGAGCGGATCGCCCTCCTCCTGGACGAGGATTCGTTCGTGGAGCTGGACGAGCTCGCCCGGCACCGCTCGACCAACTTCGGCCTGGAGAAGAACCGGCCGTACGGAGACGGTGTGGTCACCGGTTACGGCACGGTGGACGGCCGTCCGGTCGCCGTGTTCTCGCAGGACTTCACGGTCTTCGGCGGCGCGCTGGGCGAGACGTACGGTCAGAAGATCATCAAGGTGATGGACTTCGCGCTGAAGACCGGCTGCCCGGTCATCGGCATCAACGACTCCGGCGGCGCCCGCATCCAGGAGGGCGTGAGCGCGCTCGGCATGTACGGCGAGATCTTCCGCCGCAACACGCACGCCTCCGGGGTGATCCCGCAGATCTCCCTGATCGTCGGCCCCGCCGCGGGCGGCGCGGTGTACTCCCCCGCGATCACCGACTTCACCGTGATGGTGGACCAGACCTCGCACATGTTCATCACCGGTCCCGACGTCATCAAGACGGTGACCGGCGAGGACGTGGGCTTCGAGGAGCTGGGCGGCGCCCGGACGCACAACTCGACCTCCGGCGTGGCGCACCACCTGGCGGGTGACGAGAAGGACGCGATCGAGTACGTCAAGTCCCTGCTCTCGTACCTCCCGTCGAACAACCTCTCGGAGCCGCCGGCCTTCCCGGAGGTCGCGGAGACCGGGGTGACGGACGAGGACCGGGAGCTCGACACGCTGATCCCGGACTCGGCGAACCAGCCGTACGACATGCACAAGGTCATCGAACACGTCCTCGACGACGGCGAGTTCCTGGAGACCCAGGCACTGTTCGCGCCGAACATCGTGACCGGCTTCGGCCGGGTCGAGGGCTTCCCGGTGGGCGTGGTCGCCAACCAGCCGATGCAGTTCGCCGGCTGCCTGGACATCAACGCCTCGGAGAAGGCCGCGCGGTTCGTCCGGACGTGTGACGCCTTCAACATCCCGGTGCTGACGTTCGTGGACGTGCCGGGCTTCCTGCCGGGCGTGGACCAGGAGTACGGCGGCATCATCCGGCGCGGCGCGAAGCTGATCTACGCGTACGCGGAGGCGACGGTCCCGCTGATCACGGTCATCACCCGGAAGGCCTTCGGCGGCGCGTACGACGTCATGGGCTCCAAGCACCTGGGCGCCGACCTGAACCTGGCGTGGCCGACGGCGCAGATCGCGGTCATGGGCGCGCAGGGCGCGGTGAACATCCTGCACCGCCGGACGATCGCCGAGGCGGAGGCGAACGGCGAGGACGTGGAGGCGGTCCGCGCCCGGCTCATCCGGGAGTACGAGGACACCCTGCTCAACCCGTACACGGCGGCCGAGCGCGGTTACATCGACGGCGTGATCCTGCCGTCGGACACGCGCCCGCAGATCGTGAAGGGCCTGCGTCAGCTCCGCACGAAGCGGGAATCCCTGCCTCCGAAGAAGCACGGCAACATCCCGCTCTAGACCCTCCGGACCCTCAAGGAGCCGACATGATCAAGGTCGTACGAGGCAACCCGACTCCGGAGGAGTTGGCCGCCGCACTGGCGGTGGTTCAAGCCCGGGCCGCGGCCACGGCGGCGGCGTCCGCCGAGGCGGGCGGCCCGGCGGTACCGGAGGGGTGGTCGGACCCCTCCCGTATCGCACGGGCGGTACGGCAGCGACCGGGCCCGCGGGCCTGGGCGCGGTCGTACTGGCCCGTGTAGACGTCGCGGTACGGGAAAGGCCGGACCCCTTGTGCGGGAGGTCCGGCCTTTCGCATGCCGCTCCTCACGTCCGCGCAGGGCGGAGGAAGAGGCCGGAGAGCACGGCTCCGGCGGCGACGACGGCGGCGTTGACGAGGACCGCGCGGCCGATGCCGTCGAGGAGCACGGGCGCGGTGACGACGACGGCGCTCATGACCGGCGTGCCCATGGTGATGCCGATCTGCTGGGTCATGGTCGCGAGTCCGGTCGCCATGCCCTGCTCGGCGTCGGGCAGCCCCGAGGTGGCGGTGACCATGAAGCCGACGATCGCGAGCATGTTGCCGACGCCGCCGGCGAAGGTCGCGGCGAGCAGCAGGGCGAGGCCGCCGCGGTCGTCGCCGAGGCCGTACAGGGCGAGCGTGGCGGCTGCCTGGAGGAGGCCGCCGGAGACGAGGGCGGCGCGGGCGCCGAAGCGGCCGATGAAGCGGGAGGCGGCCACTCCGCCGAGGACCGTGCCGGCGCCGAGGACGCCGAAGGAGAGCCCGGCGGCGAGCGGCGAGAAGCCCAGGACGTCCTGGAGGTACAGGGTCATCAGGAAGACCAGCGAGGTCTCGGTGACGAAGGCGACGAGCCCGGCGAGGTTGCCCCAGACGACCGTGCGGCGCTTCAGGACGTGGATCGGGACGAGGGGCGAGGCGGCCCGCCGTTCGACGAGCAGGAACGCGGCGAGGAGTGCGGCGCCGGCGGTGAGGGCGGTGAGCGCCGTGGGGTCGGTCCAGCCGTGCTCGCCGGTGACGGCCAGGCCGTAGACGAGGGCGAGGAGTCCGCCGGTGACGGTGACGGCGCCGGGCACGTCGAGGCGGGGCCGGACGACGGGGCGGCTCTCCTTCAGTACGGCGGGGGCGACGAGGAGCACGGCGAGGGCCACCGGGACGTTGACGAGGAAGGCCCAGCGCCAGGAGAGCAGGTCGGTGAGGACGCCGCCGAGGATCGCGCCGGTGGTGAAGCCCGCGGACATGAGGGCGCCGTTCAGACCGAGCGCCCGGGCCCGCAGCGGGCCCTCGGGGAAGGAGGAGGTGAGCAGGGAGAGCCCGGCGGGGGTGACGGCGGCGGTGGCGAGGCCCTGGGCGACGCGGGCGGCCATCAGCGTCTCGGGGCCGCCGGCGAGGCCGCCCACGAGGGAGGAGGCGCCGAGGAGGGCCATGCCGCCGAGGAAGAGGCGGCGGCGCCCGACCAGGTCGGCGACGCGCCCGAAGAGGAGGGTGAATCCGGCGGCGGCCAGGGCGAAGGCGGTGGCGATCCACTGGAGGCCGCCGAGCGTGAAGCCGAGCCCCTCGCCGATGACGGGCAGGGCGACGTTCAGGATCGAGAAGTCGACGGCCAGCATGAACTGGGCGAGGAGGAGGACGACGAGGACGAGCCGCATCCGCCCGGTCATCCGCGCGCCGTCGCGGTCCGGGGGTGTGGAGGTGGACGCGGTCGTGGAGGCGGATGTGGACGCTGGGAGATCGAGGGCGGCCATGCGTACGACCCCTTAATGGGAGATTAGTTCCGTTAAGATGTCCCGTACCGTAGCAGAGTCGATGGCGTTAATGGAACAGGAGACCCGTTTGACTGAGAGCCGGCCGGCCACGCCCGGCACCACGCGCCCCGGCGGCCGCACCGCGAAGGTCCGCAGGGCGGTCCTCGACGCCACCCTGGAGGCCCTCGCCGCCACCGGCTTCCACGCCCTGAACATGGACCGGATCGCCGCGGGCGCCGGCGTCGGGAAGACCACCGTCTACCGCCGCTGGGGATCCCCCGTCGGCCTGGTCACCGACCTCCTGCACGACATGGCCGAGCAGTCGCTCCCCGCCTCCGACACCGGCAGCCTCGCGGGCGACCTGCGGGCCAACGCCGAACTCGTCCGGGCCACCCTCGCCGACCCCCGGATGGGCGCCGTCTTCCGCGCGGTCATCGCCGCCGCGGCCTGCGACGAGGAGTGCGCCCGCGCCCTCGCCGGCTTCTACCGGACCCGGCTGGCCGAATGGGCCCCGGTCGTCGCCAAGGGCACGGCACGCGGCGAGATCCCGGCGGGGACGGACCCCGTGGAACTGCTCCGCGCCGTCTCCGCGCCGCTCTACTACCGCTTCGCGGTCACCCGCGAGGAGCTCGACGCGGCCGTCGCGGAAAGGGCGGTGACGGCGGCGCTCGCGGCCGCGCGGGACGGGGTGTTCGTACGGACGTGAACCTCCCGGGGACGGGACGTCCGCCCCGAATAGTCCTTCCGCACCGGGGGGCCTGAGTATCCGTACTCAGGCGCCCCGCCCGCCCCGCGCGCAGGATCGGAGGCATGCTGTGGTCCGACCCGAAGAACCAGCCGCCCAAGTTCCTGCGCGACATGCAGGCGATGCTCCGCCGCACGGGCGTGCTGCTGGCGCTGGCGATGGTGGTGGCGATGTTCGTCGCCAGCGCCCGCTGACCGCTCGCACAGCCGTACGCACGCGTGCGCGCGGTCCGGTCACGCGCGCGTGCGTGTGCCACGAGGTCCGCCACGCGCGCGCGTACCCCGCCACTGGCTACGCTGCCCCCATGACTGCTGATCCGCGCCGTGTCGTGCTCGCCTCCGCCTCCCCCGCCCGGCTCGGTCTGCTCCGGCAGGCCGGACTCGCCCCCGAGGTGATCGTGAGCGGCGTCGACGAGGACAAGGTCCACGCCCCGACCCCGGCCGAACTCGCGCTGGCCCTCGCGGAGGCGAAGGCCGCTCATGTCGCCGCCCGGCCCGAGGTGTTCGGCGCGCTCGTCATCGGCTGCGACTCGGTCCTGGAGCTCGACAAGCAGGCCCTCGGCAAGCCGGCCGACGCCGAGGAGGCCACCGCCCGCTGGAAGGCGATGCGCGGCCGGGTCGGCATCCTCCAGACCGGCCACTGCGTCTACGACACGGCCGCCAAGCGCTTCGAGTCGGCGACGGCCTCCACCGTGGTCCGCTTCGGCGAGCCGACGGACGAGGAGATCGCCGCGTACGTGGCCAGCGGCGAACCGCTGCACGTGGCGGGCGCGTTCACCCTGGACGGCCGCTCGGCGCCGTTCATCGACGGCATCGACGGCGATCCGGGCAATGTGATCGGCCTGTCCCTGCCGCTCCTGCGCCGGCTCCTGCGCAAGCTGGACGTGGAGATCACCGACCTCTGGGCCTGACGGCCGGCGAGGGCGCCAGGGGGTGTCCTGCCCTCGCGGGACGGACGGGAGTTCGACGGCGGGGCCTACGCGGGCGCCGGTGCCTCCTCGGCGGCGTCGGTGCCCTTCTCGTACCCCTCGCCGTACGCCACCAGGGTGAGGACGACCAGCCCGAGCACGGTCACGAGGAAGGCGAAGACGCCCCAGCCGAGGAGGGCGACGGCGACCGCGCCGAGGACGCCGTGGGCGATCGCGCAGCCGATGAGGAGCGCCCGGCCGAGGCGGCCCGGCCGGCGGTCGCGGACGCCCGCGAGGAGGGCGACGAGGGCGCAGAGGGCGAGGGCGACGCCGGAGGCGATGCCGAGGCCCCAGGTGCCGGCGACCATCGCGTCGGGGTCCATGCCGTCGAGGGACATCGACTGGGCCTCCAGGAAGCCCGCCATGACGGCGTTGATCGCGACGATGCCGGGCGCCTCGAGGAAGAGCACCGCGGCCGTCACGAGCGCTATCGGTCTGCGGGCCACCTCGGCCACCCCCTGGATTCACCTGTTACCGGCAGTACGGTCGACAGCGCGAAGGCTACTGGCCGGTAAACCCTCGGACAAGGGTTCGCACACGGCGGGCGACGGCGGGGAGCTGACGGACGGTCGGGCAAAGAATCGTTGGGCCATTCGTAGGGACTCCACAAAGAAACCCGAATGGGCCCTGGCCGCATGAACAGAGACCTGCGCCACACCTCGGAGCTACTGTGCCGTCAAGGAACCCTGCGTACCGTGGTGCGACAAGGGAATTCACGACCCGAGCGGGCCCGTGGTCACGCTCCGTGTGGGCAAGCTCACCACTGGGGACGGGTCGAAAGGCCGTGTCGGCAGTCCCTAAACTCAGCTTGTTTCAAGGAGGGAGCCATCGTGCGCAAGGTGCTCATCGCCAACCGTGGCGAAATCGCTGTCCGTGTGGCCCGGGCGTGCCGGGACGCGGGTATCGGCAGCGTGGCCGTGTACGCCGAGCCGGACCGGGACGCTCTGCACGTCCGGGCGGCCGACGAGGCGTTCGCCCTGGGCGGTGACACTCCGGCCACCAGCTACCTGGACATGGCCAAGGTCCTGCAGGCCGCGAAGGACTCGGGCGCGGACGCCGTCCACCCGGGTTACGGATTCCTCTCCGAGAACGCGGAGTTCGCGCAGGCGGTGCTGGACGCCGGTCTGACCTGGATCGGCCCGCCGCCGCAGGCGATCCGGGACCTGGGCGACAAGGTCGCCGCCCGTCACATCGCGCAGCGCGCCGGCGCCCCGCTGGTCGCCGGCACCCCGGACCCGGTCTCGGGTGCCGAGGAGGTCGTGGCCTTCGCCGAGGAGCACGGCCTGCCGATCGCGATCAAGGCCGCGTTCGGCGGTGGCGGCCGCGGCCTGAAGGTCGCCCGCACCCTCGAAGAGGTGCCGGAGCTGTACGACTCCGCCGTCCGCGAGGCCGTCGCCGCCTTCGGCCGCGGCGAGTGCTTCGTCGAGCGCTACCTCGACAAGCCCCGTCACGTCGAGACGCAGTGCCTGGCCGACTCGCACGGCAACGTGGTCGTCGTCTCGACCCGTGACTGCTCGCTGCAGCGGCGTCACCAGAAGCTGGTCGAGGAGGCCCCCGCGCCGTTCCTGACCCAGGAGCAGAACGAGCAGCTGTACGCGGCGTCGAAGGCGATCCTGAAGGAGGCCGGCTACGTCGGCGCCGGCACGGTCGAGTTCCTCGTCGGTCTCGACGGCACGATCTCCTTCCTGGAGGTCAACACCCGTCTGCAGGTCGAGCACCCGGTGACCGAGGAGGTCACGGGCCTCGACCTGGTGCGCGAGATGTTCCGCATCGCCGACGGCGAGGAGCTCGGCTACGGCGACCCGGAGATCCGCGGTCACTCCTTCGAGTTCCGCATCAACGGCGAGGACCCGGGCCGCAACTTCCTGCCCGCCCCCGGCACGGTCACCCTCTTCCAGCCGCCGACCGGCCCGGGCGTCCGTCTCGACGCGGGCGTGGAGTCCGGCTCGGTGATCGGCCCGGCCTGGGACTCGCTCCTGGCCAAGCTGATCGTCACCGGCGCCACCCGCGAGCAGGCGCTGCAGCGCGCCGCCCGCGCCCTGGCGGAGTTCAAGGTCGAGGGCATGGCGACGGCGATCCCGTTCCACCAGGCCGTCGTGGTCGACCCCGACTTCACCGCCGACCCGTTCAAGATCCACACGCGCTGGATCGAGACGGAGTTCGTCAACGAGATCAAGCCGTTCGCCCCGGCCGGCGCCGAGTCGGACGAGGACGAGGCGGGCCGCGAGACGATCGTCGTCGAGGTCGGCGGCAAGCGCCTGGAGGTCTCCCTGCCGTCCTCGCTCGGCATGACGCTGGCGCGCACGGGCCTGGCGGCCGGTGCGAAGCCGAAGCGGCGCGCGGCCAAGAAGTCCGGCCCGACCGCTTCCGGCGACACCCTCGCGTCCCCGATGCAGGGCACGATCGTGAAGGTCGCGGTCGAGGAGGGCCAGGAGGTCAAGGAGGGCGACCTGATCGTCGTCCTGGAGGCCATGAAGATGGAGCAGCCGCTCAACGCCCACCGCTCCGGCACCGTCAAGGGCCTGAGCGCCGAGGTCGGCGCCTCCGTCACCTCCGGTGCCGCCATCTGCGACATCAAGGACTGATCCGTCGCGACCAGTACGGTACGAAGGGCCCGCAGGCAGTCGCCTGCGGGCCCTTCGTCGAGGGGACCTCGCACATGCGCGCCGACGCACGCCGCAACCACGAGCGACTGCTCATCGAAGCCCGCGCCGCCTTCGCCGAGCAGGGCGCGGACGCGCCCCTGGAGGAGGTCGCGCGCCGCGCGGGCGTCGGGATCGGCACCCTCTACCGCCACTTCCCCACCCGTGCCGACCTGCTGAACGCGGTCTTCCAGGAGGCGCTGGCCGAACTGCTCGACCGCTCGCGGGAACTGGCCGGGGCCGATGAGCCGTGCCGGGCGCTCGTGGAGTGGCTGCGGGCCCTGATCGCCCACGCGGGTGAGTACCGGGGGCTCGCACACGCGCTGATGTCCGCCTCGTACGACCGGAGTTCGGCCCTGGCGCGGTGCAGCGATCCGCTGCGCGCGGCGGGCGAGCGGCTGCTCGAAAGGGCCCGGAAGGCGGGGCAGGTACGCGCCGACGTGTCGATCGGCGACCTGATGCAACTGACCAACGCGATCGCGCTGGCGGCGGAGCAGTGCCCGGAGGACGCGCTTCTGGCGGACCGCCTGCTCGCGCTGACGCTTCGGGGACTCAAGGGGTGAACGGAGTGGCCGGACGGCGTGGGACCCCTGGGGGAGGGTCCCTCGGGCTGCTTCAGCGGCGGCGCATGTCCGCGACCCGGGCCGTGCGCTCCAGCGTCTCCGCGGCCATTCCGCCGCCCGGCCCCCGGAACTGACCGGCCGCCATCCGTCCGCGCTGGACGGGGAGCGGCACGTCACGGCGGGGCCGGGCGCCCGGGGGGACCTGCTCACCACCGGCGGGCCCGGTGGCCGTGCCCGTACCGGCGACGGCGATCTGCACGCCCTGGTCGGCGAGGGCCTGGAGCTCGGTGGCGGCCCGCTCGTCGTGGGCGGGGGGCTCGTCGGTCACCAGGCGGGTGATGACGTCCGTCGGCACCGTCTGGAACATGGTGTCGGAGCCGAGCTTGGTGTGGTCGGCGAGGACCACGACCTCGGCCGCCGCCTGCACGAGCGCCCGGTCCACGCTCGCGGAGAGCATGTTGGACGTGGACAGGCCGCGCTCGGCGGTCAGACCGCTTCCGGAGAGGAAGGCCCGGGAGACCCGGAGCCCCTGGAGCGACTGCTCGGCCCCGCTGCCGACGAGGGCGTAGTTCGAGCCGCGCAGGGTGCCGCCGGTCATGACGACCTCGACCCGGTTGGCGTGGGCGAGTGCCTGGGCGACGAGCAGGGAGTTGGTGACCACGGTCAGGCCGGGCACGCGGGCGAGCCGGCGGGCCAGCTCCTGCGTGGTCGTCCCGGCGCCGACGACGATGGCCTCGCCCTCTTCGACGAGGCTCGCGGCGACGTCGGCGATGGCCGTCTTCTCCGCCGTGGCGAGATGGGATTTCTGCGGGAAGCCGGATTCTCGCGTGAATCCGCCCGGCAACACCGCACCGCCGTGGCGGCGGTCGAGGAGTCCTTCTGCCTCGAGGGCCCGTACGTCTCTCCGTACGGTCACTTCAGAGGTCTGGACGACGCGGGCGAGCTCGCGGAGCGACACGGCCCCATTGGCTCGCACCATTTCGAGGATCAACTGGCGACGTTCTGCAGCGAACACGAAACTGACAGTAACGTGACCGGCCGATACTTTTCAGCACTATGCGCCGAATTGCAGAAGATGCGCACGGACGGGGCCTCCAAGTGGTATGGGAGACCCCGTCGTTGATCGTCGTATGCCCCGCCTTGCCGGGGGTTGTCCGAGTCGGCGAACCGTTCCCGCAGGCGGGGACCCGAACGGGGCGGCGCCTCAGGCCTCGCCGGTCGCCTTTCGGGTGTGCAACTGCCGTGCCACTTCAGCGATCGAGCCCGACAGGGAGGGGTACACGGTGAAAGCATTTGCGATCTGTTCGACCGTCAGATTGTTGTCGACCGCGATCGAGATCGGATGGATCAGTTCGCTGGCCTTCGGCGCGACGACGCAGCCGCCGACCACGATGCCGGTGCCCGGACGGCAGAAGATCTTCACGAAGCCGTCCCGGATGCCCTGCATCTTCGCGCGGGGGTTGCGCAGCAGCGGCAGCTTGACGACCTTGGCGTCGATCTTGCCCGCGTCCACGTCGGCCTGGGTGTAGCCGACGGTGGCGATCTCGGGGTCGGTGAAGACGTTCGAGGAGACCGTCTTCAGGTTCAGCGGGGCCACCGCGTCGCCGAGGAAGTGGTACATCGCGATCCGGCCCTGCATGGCGGCGACCGAGGCGAGCGCGAAGACGCCCGTGACGTCGCCGGCCGCGTAGACGCCGGGGGCGGTCGTACGGGAGACCTTGTCGGTCCAGATGTGACCGGAGTCCTTCAGCTTGACCCCGGCCTCCTCCAGGCCCATTCCGGCCGAGTTCGGGATCGCGCCGACGGCCATCAGGCAGTGGGTGCCGGAGATGACCCGGCCGTCGGAGAGGGTGACCTCGACGCGGTCGCCGACCCGCTTCGCGGACTCGGCGCGGGAGCGGGCCATGACGTTCATGCCGCGGCGCCGGAAGACGTCCTCCAGGACGGCGGCGGCGTCCGGGTCCTCACCGGGCAGGACGCGGTCGCGGGAGGAGACGAGGGTGACCCGGGAGCCGAGCGCCTGGTAGGCGCCGGCGAACTCGGCGCCGGTGACGCCGGAACCGACCACGATGAGCTCCTCGGGGAGCTCCTTCAGGTCGTAGACCTGCGTCCAGTTCAGGATGCGCTCGCCGTCCGGCTTGGCGTCGGGCACCTCGCGCGGGTGGCCGCCGGTCGCGATCAGCACCGCGTCGGCGGTCAGCGTCTCCTCGGTGCCGTCGGCGGCGGTGACGACCACCTGACGGGAACCGTCCACCGCCTGGCGGCCGTCGAGCCGGCCGCGGCCGCGCAGGACCCGGGCGCCGGCCCGGGTGACGGAGGCGGTGATGTCGTGGGACTGGGCGAGCGCGAGGCGCTTCACCCGTCGGTTCACCTTGCCGAGGTCCACGCCGACGACCCGGGCCGCCTGCTCGACGTGCGGGGTGTCGTCCGCGACGATGATGCCCAGCTCCTCGTAGGAGGAGTCGAACGTGGTCATCACCTCGGCGGTGGCGATCAGGGTCTTGGAGGGGACGCAGTCGGTCAGGACGGACGCGCCGCCGAGGCCGTCGGTGTCGACGACGGTCACCTCCGCGCCGAGTTGGGCGCCCACCAGGGCCGCCTCGTATCCGCCGGGTCCGCCGCCGATGATCACGATCCGGGTCACTGGGATCTACGCCTCGCGCTCTCGTTCTGCCGGGGGGTCCCCCCGCTGGGGTGCAGTGCGTACGCCATTGTCCCGCACGCTTCAAGTGCGTAGCCCATTCTCCCGCACTCCCGGCGCGGCCTCGCGTCGGGGCCTGCCGAAGGGGGCGCGCGGACACCCGGGCGGCCCGCCCCCGGGACCCGCGGGGTCCCGCCCGGGCCCCGCGCCCGGGCCCGGGCGGCCCCACCTCGGGTTTCGCCGGGCACCCCGTCCCCTCCCGTACCCTCGGTCCCATGTCGCTCTACGCCGCTTTCGCCGGCAACCTCGACGCGCGGCTGATGAGCCGCCGCGCACCGCACTCCCCGCTGCGCGGCACCGGCTGGCTGAACGGCTGGCGGCTCACCTTCGGCGGCGAGCAGATGGGCTGGGAGGGAGCGCTCGCCACGATCGTGGAGGCCCCGCGCTCCCAGGTCTTCGTGGCGCTGTACGACATCGCGCCGATGGACGAGGACGCCATGGACCGGTGGGAGGGCGTGGGCCTCGACATCTACCGGCGGATGCGGGTGCGGGTGCACACCCTGGACGGGGAGGAGCCGGCCTGGGTGTACGTCCTCAACGCGTACGAGGGCGGGCTGCCGTCCGCGCGGTACCTGGGCGAGGTCGCCGACGCGGCCGAGTCGGCGGGCGCGCCGCACGACTACGTGATGGAGTTGCGCAAGCGCCCCTGCTGATCCGGGCCGGCCGCCGGGGGGCCTGTCGCTCCGTCCGGATGGCCGATTTCCGCCGTTCGTCGGAAACGACAAGACAACGATCGCATGTCCGTCAGCATCGTCATCTACGCGCGTAGGAATTCTCCGGCTACGCTGCTTCGCGTACCAAATCCGTCCGGGGTTCCCCTCGGACCCCCCTCCCCGAGGCGAGAGAGTCAGTGAACGCAACTGCCACCCCGTACGAGGCCGCCGAGGCCGCTGCCGCACGTCTTCGCGAGCTGACCGGTGTCGAGAACCACGACGTGGCCCTGGTCATGGGCTCCGGCTGGGCGCCCGCCGTCGACGCCCTCGGCGCCCCCGAGGCCGAGTTCCCGGTGACCGAGCTCCCCGGCTTCCCCCCGCCGGCCGTCGAGGGCCACGGCGGCAAGGTCCGCTCGTACAAGATCGGTGAGAAGCGCGCGCTGGTCTTCCTCGGCCGCACCCACTTCTACGAGGGCCGGGGCGTCGCCTCCGTCGCCCACGGCGTCCGCACCGCCGTCGCCGCCGGCTGCAAGACCGTCGTCCTGACCAACGGCTGCGGCGGCCTCCGCGAGGGCATGCGCCCCGGCCAGCCCGTCCTCATCAGCGACCACATCAACCTGACGGCCGCCTCGCCGATCGTCGGCGCGAACTTCGTCGACCTCACCGACCTGTACTCGCCGCGCCTGCGCGCGCTGTGCAAGGAGGTCGACGAGACGCTGGAGGAGGGCGTGTACGTCCAGTTCCCCGGCCCGCACTACGAGACCCCGGCCGAGATCAACATGGTCCGCGTCATGGGCGGCGACCTCGTCGGCATGTCCACCGTCCTCGAGGCCATCGCGGCCCGCGAGGCCGGCGCCGAGGTCCTCGGCATCTCCCTCGTCACCAACCTGGCGGCGGGGCTCTCGGGCGAGCCGCTGAACCACGAGGAAGTGCTCCAGGCGGGGCGCGACTCGGCAGCGCGGATGGGCGAGCTGCTGACCCGGGTCCTCGACCGGATCTGAGTTCTCCCGGCGCTCCTCGCACCGGTCGGTCCCCCGGGGCCGGCCGGGCTTCGGAGCGCTGCGGCGGCCCCGACCGCCGGGCCGTCCGGCCCGCCGGGACCCGCCGCACGGGGCTTCCCCGCCCCTTCCCGAAACGGGGCTCCGCCCCGGGATCCGCGCCCCGGACTCCGGCGGGGCCGGAGTCCGGCCCTCCCGGGCCCCGCGCCGCCGGGCGCGGGCGAGTCCGGGGCCACGGCCGCAGGCCGTACGGGGGCCGGGGGCCCGCCCCCCGTTCGGGAAGGGGCGGGGTGGGGAAAGGCTCCGCGCAGCGGCCGCCCGCACGCCCCGGCCACCGGACCGCACCGCTCCCCCTCCCGCCCGCACACCCCGAAAGGCACACCACCGTGACGCAGGACGACCTCCTCGCCCGGGCCCAGGCGTGGCTCGCCGAGGACCCCGACCAGGAGACCCGCGACGAACTCGCCGCGCTCCTCGACCGCAACGCCACCGACGAGCTCGCCGTCCGCTTCGGCGGCACCCTGCAGTTCGGCACCGCCGGCCTCCGCGGCGAGCTCGGCGCCGGCCCCATGAGGATGAACCGCTCGGTCGTCATCCGG
>NZ_JAINVG010000066.1 GCF_020400725.1 Streptomyces sp. NK15101
CACGTGATCACCGACTACCAGCTGTACTTCAGCGAGGGTGAGAACTGGGTCGACGCCTTCAAGATCTGGGAGGGCGGCCTCGGCATCTGGGGCGCCATCGCGCTCGGCGCGGTGGGCGCCTGGATCGGCTGCCGTCGGCGCGGGATCTCCCTGCCCGTGTACGCGGACGCCATCGCCCCCGGCATCGCCTTCGCGCAGGCCATCGGCCGCTGGGGCAACTGGTTCAACCAGGAGCTGTACGGCAAGCCGACCGACCTGCCGTGGGCGCTGAAGATCACCGAGGGCACGAACCGCGAGGCCGGCCTCTACCACCCGACCTTCCTGTACGAGTCGCTCTGGTGCGTCGCCGTCGGCTTCCTGGTCATCTGGGCCGACCGCCGCTTCAAGCTCGGCCACGGGCGGGCCTTCGCCCTGTACGTCGCCGCGTACTGCTCGGGCCGCGTGTGGACGGAGTACCTGCGCGTCGACGAGGCCCACCACGTTCTCGGCCTGCGGCTCAACGTCTGGACCGCGATCGTCGTCGGCCTGCTGGCCGTCGTCTACATGGTGCTCTCGGCCCGCCTCCGGCCGGGCCGCGAGGAGATCGTGGAGCCGAGGGCCGCGGAGAAGACCGCCGAGAAGACGGACGCCGAGAAGACGGACGCCGTCGAGGGCACCGGGACCGCCGAGGTCACCGACGCGGCCGAGACCGCCGGGGACAAGGCCGGCGGAGCCGGGGACGAGGACGGGAAGACCGACGACGGCGCCGACCACGGCGCCGGGTCGGCCGCCAAGAGCTGACCGGGCCGCACGTCGAGGGCCGCCGGGACCGAGGGGTTCCGGCGGCCCTCTCGCATGCGGGGGTACGGGTCAGCCCGCGCGGGCCGCGAGGGCGAGGACCCGGTGGGCGCCCTCCACCACCGCCGCGTCGACGAAGCGGCCGTCCGGGAGGGCGAGGGCTCCCCCCTGCCCGGTCGTGGCCGCCTCGACGACCTCACGGGCCGCGTCCACCTCCTCCGGGGTGGGGAAGTAGGCCCGCTCGATGACCGGGAGCTGACGTGGATGGATGGCCGCCCGGCCGAAGAAGCCCATGGCCCGGCCCCGGGCGCAGCCGGCCGCCAGCGCGTCCAGGTCGCGGACGTCCGGATGGACGGACTGGGCCGGCGGGGGGAGGGCGGCCGCGCGGGCCGCGACCACCACGCGCCCGCGCGACCAGTCGAGTCCGCTGTCCTCCCGCACCCCCAGATCGGCGCGGAGGTCCGCCTCGCCGAGGGCGATGCCGCGGACGGAGGGATGGGCGGCGGCGATGGCGTGGGCGTGCTCCACGGCGAGGGCGCTCTCCAGGAGCGGATAGAGGGACAGGCCCGGGGCGAGACGGGCGATCCGGTGGATGTCAGTGGCGTGTGTCACCTTGGGTACACGGAGACCGCAGAGGCCGCGGAGGGGGGCCAGGGTGGGGATGTCGCGCGGGGTGTGGACACGGACGTGGACCGGGACGGGGTGGACGTCCGCGAGGAGATCGGCCGTGGCGTCGAGGGCGTACGCCTTGCGGTGCGGGGCGACCGCGTCCTCCAGGTCGACGATCACGACGTCGGCGCCGGAGGCGAGGGCCTTGCGGACGACCTCGGGGCGGTCGCCGGGGGCGTACAGCCAGGTGAGGGGGGCGACGGAGTGTGTCGTGGGGGGCGCGCCGGCGGGTTCGCCGCCGCGCGTCCGTTCGTCCTCCGCGGGGCCGCTGAGGGGGCTCATACCGCTCCTTGCTCGCGGAGGGCGTCGATCTCGGCGGGGGTGAGGCCGAGTTCGGAGAGGACGGCGCCGGTGTCGGCGCCGTGCGGCCGGCCGGCCCAGCGGATGGCGCCGGGGGTCTCGGAGAGGCGGAAGAGGACGTTCTGCATCTTGATCGGGCCGAGTTCGGGGTCCTGCACCTCGGTCACGGTGCGGAGCGCCCGGTACTGGGGGTCGTCCATGACGTCCCGGACGTCGTAGACGGGGGCGATGGCCGCCTCCGCCTTCTCGAAGGCCGCCATCGCCTCGTCGCGGGTGCGGCGGGCGATCCACGAGCCGACGGCCTCGTCGAGGACCTCCGCGTGCTCGGCCCGGCCCGTGCCGTCGGCGAACCACGGCTCGTCGATCAGCTCCGGGCGGCCGACGAGCCGCAGCACCCGCTCGGCGATCGACTGGGCGGAGGTGGAGACGGCGACCCAGGAGCCGTCGGCGGTCCGGTAGGTGTTGCGCGGGGCGTTGTTGCGGGAGCGGTTGCCGGTCCGGGGCTGGACGTAACCGAGCTGGTCGTACCAGAGGGGGTGGGGTCCGATGACGGAGAGCATCGGCTCGATGATCGCCATGTCGACGACCTGGCCGCGTCCGGTCGTCGTCCTGGCGGTGAGCGCGGTCATCACCGCGTACGCCGTGGCGAGGGCGGCGATCGAGTCGGCGAGGCCGAAGGGCGGCAGGGTCGGCGGGCCGTCCGGCTCGCCGGTGATGGAGGCGAAGCCGCTCATCGCCTCGGCGAGGGTGCCGAAGCCGGGACGGTGGGCGTACGGCCCGAACTGGCCGAAGCCGGTGACCCGGGCCAGGACCAGACGAGGGTTGACGGCGGACAGCTCCTCCCAGCCCAGGCCCCAGCGTTCCAGGGTGCCCGGGCGGAAGTTCTCCACGATCACGTCCGCGTCGGCGGCGAGCGCGAGGAGGGTGTCGCGGCCGCCCGGCGAGGCCAGATCGAGGGTGATCGCCCGCTTGTTGCGGCCGAGGACCTTCCACCACAGGCCGATGCCGTCCTTGGCGGGACCGTGGCCGCGGGACGGGTCCGGCTTGCGGGGATGCTCGACCTTGACGACGTCGGCGCCGAAGTCGCCCAGCATCATGGCCGCGAGGGGGCCGGCGAAGAGGGTCGCGAGATCCAGGACGCGCAGCCCGTGCAGGGGCGCCGCGGGGTTCCCGGCGGCCGCGGGGTCCGGCGGGGTGGCCGGTGCGTGGACGGTCATACGGCGTCGGCCTCCAGGATGCCGGGGGAGCGGAAGGCGTCTTCGATCTCGACGCGGTACGGCATCGAGGTCGACGCGCCCTCGCGCCGGACGGAGAGCGCGGCGGCCGTCTGCGCCCAGGCGAGGGCCTCCGGGGCGGGACGGCCCTCGCCGAGGGCCACCGCGAGGGCGCCGACGAAGGTGTCGCCCGCTCCCGTGGTGTCCACGGCCCGGACCCGGGGCGCGGGCACGGCGACCGGCTCGGCGTCGCGTGCCGCGTACAGGCTGCCGGCCGCGCCCAGTGTGACGACCACCTCGGGGACGTCCCGCAGCAGGGCCTGGGCGGCCGCGCGCGGGTCGGTGAGGCCGGTGAGCGCGGCGGCCTCGTGCTCGTTCGGCACCAACAGGTCGGTGGCGGCCAGCAGTTCCGGCGGGAGCGGCTGTGCGGGAGCGGGGGTGAGGACGGTGCGGACGCCGAGCCGACGGGCGGTGACGGCGCCCTCGACGACGACGGAGAGGGGGAGTTCGAGCTGGAGGAGCAGGGCGTCGGCGGTGCCGATCAGGGCCTCGTCGCCGTGGGTGAGGGAGGTGACGGTGCCGTTGGCGCCGGGGACGACGACGATCGCGTTGCCGCCCTCGTCGTCGACGACGACATGGGCGGTGCCGGAGGGGCCCTCGGCGGTGCGCAGGAGATCGGTGTCCACCGCGCAGTGCTCCAGGGTGGCGCGGAGCCGTGGCCCGTAGTCGTCCGCGCCGACCGCGCCGATCATCGCCACCTCGGCGCCCGCGCGGGCGGCGGCGACGGCCTGGTTGGCGCCCTTGCCGCCGGGGATCGTACGGAAGGAGCGGCCGGTGACCGTCTCACCGAGGGCGGGGGCCTTCGGCACGTAGACGACGAGGTCCATGTTCGTGCTGCCGAGCACGACGATGCTGGTCATGGGCGTACTGCCTCCAGGTGTGTCAGTTCGGCCAGGGTGTCGAAGCCGATGCCGTCGAAGGACGGCACCGAGGTCGCGAGCCGGTTCTTGAGGGGGGAGGTCCAGCGCTCCGGCAGCCGGTCCGGGTGCCCGGCGAGCAGCCCGGCCAGCGAGCCGGCGGTGGCGCCGTTGGAGTCGGTGTCCCAGCCGCCCGAGACCGCCGCACAGACGGAACGGGAGAAGTCGCCGTCGGCGTGGGTGAGGGCGGCGGCGAGCAGCGCGGCGTTGGGGACGGCATGCACCCAGTGGTACCCGCCGAGTTCGGCGTGCAGCCGGTCGACGACGGTGTCGAAGTCGGCCGTGGCGCGGGCCGCCGTGATGGCGAGGCGGACGGCCGCCGCCAGGCGCGAGCGCGGCGGGATCACGGCGAGGCCGGCGGCGAGCGCCTGGTGGACGTCGGCGGTGCCGGTCGCGGCGGTGGCGAGGGCGGCGGCGACGAACATGGCGCCGTAGACGCCGTTCGCGGTGTGCGTGAGCACCGCGTCCCGGTGCGCCTGCGCGGCGGCGGCGACCGGGTCGCCCGGGTGGGTCCAGCCGTGGACGTCGGCCCGGATCTGGGCGCCGATCCACTCGCGGAAGGGATTGCGGTGGACGGCGGTCAGCGGGGGTTCCACGCCGTCCAGGAGGTTGCGGTAGGCGACGCGCTCGGCCGTGAAGGTGCGGCCGGCGGGGAGTTCGTCGAGCCAGAGGCGGGCGACGTCGGCGGTGGTGAAGTCGCGGCCGTACCGCTGGAGCAGCAGCAGGTTGAGGAGGGGGTAGTTGAGGTCGTCGTCCTCGGGCATGCCGTCGATGTTCTCGGCGAGGGAGGTGGCGGCGGAGCGGCGGTTCCAGGGGTGCGCGGCGAGCAGCTCCGGCGGGACGCCGCGGGCGGTGAACCAGGTGGTGAGGGGCCAGTCGCCGGCGGCGCGGGCGAGGGCGCGGATGGCGGGGAGGGGGAGCTTCTCGACGGGCTTGCCGAGGAGACAGCCGGCGGCGCGGCCGAGCCAGGCGGCGTGCAGCCGGTCCCGGAGGGCGGTGTCCTGCACCGTTGTGGGCAGGCCCGTGTCCTGGCCGGTCCGGTTGTGGGCATGCGTTCCGCCGGGGCGGGACGGGTGGGCACAACCCACGACGGTGCCGCACGCCGGGTGCGGGTCCAGGCGCGGGAGCCCAGGCCCGGCAAGGGGCGCCGTCCCGTGTGCGCACCCTCCCCCGAGCTCTCGGCTTCGCTCGAGCAGGGGGGACCCCCTTGCCCCCGTGGGACGATTGCCCACACGGGGGCGGGAGGGGGCACCGTCCAGCCGGGCGCGGGCCCAGATGGCAGGGGCCGTCGACGCCTGGATCTCGGCGAGGGCGGTCGGCTCCCGGGCCGACAGGGGGCAGGGGAGGGACGCCAGGGCGTCCAGGAGTTCCTCCGCCAGGGGGCGGAGGTCCGGGCGGGGGACCGGGGAGGCGCCGGCCGTCTCCGGGGCGGGCGGGCCGCCCGCCGCCTTCCAGCGGGCCGCCAGGGCGCTCGCGTCGCGGCCGTCCTCCGTCGCCTGGCGGAGTTCGTGGCCCACCAGGTCCTCCGGCTGGACCCAGGTCAGGCGGAGGGTCACCGGTCGCCGCTCGTCAGCGTCGCGAAGGCCGACTCGTGGGCCCGGCGCGCTTCCGCGTCCCGGGCGAAGACCTCACGGGCCACCTGGGCCAGCGCCCTCGCCGGGGCGTGCAGGTCCAGGCGGCTCGCCTCCGCCACCTGCTTCGCCCACTCGGCGGGGACGGCCGGCTCCCCGTGCAGCGCGCCCACGATCGCGCCCGCCATCGTGGCGATCGAGTCGCAGTCGCGGCCGTAGTTGACCGCGCCCAGGACCGTGCGGCGGAAGTCGCCCCCGCCGACGAGCAGCATGCCGAGGGCGATCGGGAGTTCCTCGATCGAGTGCAGCCGGGAGGGGCGGCGGGCGCCGAGGGAGGGGGCGCGGTAGTCGGACCCGACCGTGTCGAAGGGGGCGACCGCCCTGCGGAGGGGCGTGAGGGCGGACTCGAAGTCCGTGTGACGGGAGGCGACTTCGGCGACCGCCTCGATCGCCGCGCGCGTTCCGTCCTTCGCCAGGGCCAGGGCCGTCCCGACCACGGACGCCGGCGTGGCGTCCGGCGCGCAGGCCGCCGCGACCGCCGCCGCGAAGACCCCCGCCGCCTCCCGGCCGTACGAGGACTGGTGCGCGCCCGTCAGGTCGATCGCCTCGGCGTAGGCGGCCGCCGGGTGGGCGGCGTTGACCAGGCCGACGGGCGCCATGTACATCGCCGCGCCGCAGTTGACGACGTTGCCGTTGCCGGCCTCGCGCGGGTCCACGTGGCCGTAGTGGAGCCGGGTCACGATCCACTTCTCGGCGAGGAAGACCCGCTGGAGGGGGAGCGCCTCGGCCTCCAGCTCCGGGATCCAGACGGGGGCGCCCATGAGTTCGGGGACGAGGTGGTCCGCGACCGCGTACGCGTCGAGGTGGCCGCGGACCTTCTCGTACACCCGGATCAGCGCGTGGGTCATCAAGGTGTCGTCGGTGACGTGCCCGTCGCCCTTGTGGTACGGCGCGATGGGGCGGGCGGTGCGCCAGTCGCCGCCGTTCCAGGGGCCGACGATGCCGGTGACGCGGCCGCCGTGGCGTTCCAGGATCTGCTCGGGAGTGTAGCCCTCGACGGGGCCGCCGAGCGCGTCGCCGACGGCGGCCCCGACGAGACTGCCGGTGATCCGGTCATCCAGTGTGGGTGTCATGTCGGAATTGTCCACCTGGGGCGGCCGGTTCCGTGGCTCCGAGCAGCCCGGCGAGTTCCACCAGGTCCGTGCCCGCGAGCCGGGGCAGTGCACAGCCCGCGAGCGTCCTGCACGCCTCGCGCCAGCTCCCCGGGACCGAACGGCCGCCGCCCAGCGCGCCGGTGAGCGCGCCCGCCAGTGCCGGGGCCGAGTCGGCCACCCGGGAGAGGCAGGCCGCGGCCGGCACCGCCGCGGTCATCTCGCCCCGGGCGGCGGTGACGAGGGCCAGGGCGACCGGGACGGTCTCGGCGGCGGCGATGCCGTAGCTGTAGACGTGGTCCACGATCTGGTGCTCCAGGAGCGGGACGAGCTCGAAGGCCGAAGCGGCGGCCTGGGACAGCTTCACGGCGTGCCGGGCGTTGCGGCCGATCTCGGTGCCGGGCGGGAGTTCGGCGAGCGCCGCGGCGACGGCCCCGTCGACCGTCGCCCCGCCGAGCGCCGCGGCGACGGCCGCCGCCGTCGCCCGGGCGCCGTGGACGCCGTCGCCGTCCTGCGTGTACCGGGCGTCGAACTCGGCGAGTTCGGCGGCGGCGCGGGGGTCGCCCGGGTGGACCAGGGCCAGGACGGCGGCCCGGACGCAGGCCGCGTCGTCGAAGTAGTGCGGGTTGTCGTGGCCCGTGGCGGGCGGGCGCAGACCGGTGGCGAGGTTGCCGAGACCCGCGCGCACCGAGATCCGGGCGCGGAGGGGGAGTACGGCCGACTCGACCTCGGGGGCGCGGTCGGCCGCGGCGGCGACCTGTCCCGCGAGGGCGTTCCAGGCGAGGTCGACGGCGGCGCGGAGTCGGCGGTCCGGGGGGAGCCCGGCGAAGACCGGGCCGGAGGCGGCGAGGACGGCCTCGGCGGTGAAGACCGCCCACTCGGCGTCGTCGGAGGGGCCGAGACGGAGGGGCTCGGGGGGCTGGTTGAGGGCGATGGGGACGGGGAGGGTGGTCGTCGCGTTCTGCTCGGCGAAGGTGTCGAGTTCGCGGGTGAGGCGGCGGGTCCATTCGGGCATGCGGGCGGCGCGGTGCCGTGCGGCGGGCCAGCCGGCGGCGTCGCCCGCGGCGATCCCGAGGAGCAGGCCCTCGACCGCGTCGCGGCCGGGGCGGGTCCCGCTCTGCGCGCCCGGCACCGGAGCCTCGTGGGCGCCGCCCCAGGAGCCGGTGCCGCGGACCGGGGCGGTGCCGTGTTCCGGGGCCGGGGCCGGGGCCGGGGCCGGGAGCGTGCCGACCGCCGACGCGGTGCCGTGTTCCGGGGGCGGGGCCTGGAGCGCGTCGGCCGCCGGGGTGCCGGCCGGCACCGGGGCCGGGTTCCGCGGGGCGTCGGTCGCCGGGAGGGTGCCCGGCCTCAGGGGCCGTGCCCACCCTCCCCCGGGCTCTCGGCTTCGTTCGAGCAGAGGGGACCCCCCTCGCCCCGCGGGACGATCGCCCGCAGCCGGGGCGGTGCCCGCAGCCGGGGCGGTGCCCGCGGTGCCCGCCGCAGGGGTGGCGAGGGCGTTCGTCGTCGGGGGTGCGCCTGCCGCGGCGGCGTCGGCGGCGAGGGGCTCGGCGGCCGGGCCGGCGCCGGCGCCGTGCGTCGTGGTCGTCAGGTCCGCGCTCATCAGGACTCTCCCTCCGGGGTCAGCAGGTCCGCCACGTCCAGGACGTGGTAGCCGCGCATCGAGGGGAGGCAGCTGCCGGTGACCGGGGCGATGGCCGAGGCCCAGTCGGCCGGGATCGCGCCCAGGCCGCCCGCCGCGCCGGCCAGGGCGCCCGCTGCTCCTCTCGGCGGGCGCCGATCCCGAGCTCCCCGACCCGTACGGCCGCACGGCACTCCACCACGCCGAACGCCACGGCCTCACCGGGATCGCGGCCCTCCTCAGGGCGGCCGCCTCACGCGGGGCCCTCCACGGGGCCGCCTGAGTGCCGCCCCCGATGGGCCGCGACGCGCTCGCGGGTGGCGCAACGACGGGAGCAGTAGCGGCGTTCCGGCCCGCTGCCCCGGGCCACGAAGACGTTCCGGCAGCCGCCGGACGCGCAGGTCCTGCCGGGCGGGCGCTGCCGGTCCCAGAGGAGGACGGCGAGCGCCATGCAGGAGGAGGCGAGGAGCCACTCGGCCCAGGGCGCGTCGTCGTCCCGGTCGACGTGGGCGTGCCAGGGGCCGGTGCCGCCGTGCGAAGTCAGCCGGAGCGGCCCGGTGTGCTCCCGCAGGAGCCGGTTGAGGACGGCGGCGGCCTCGTCGGCGGTCGCGGCGGCGAAGACCTCCCGCAGCAGGGCGGCGGCGGCGCGCATCCCGGCGACCTCGCGGGGGTCGAGGGCGAGGGGGCCGGTCTCCCCGTGGGCCAGGAGCACGGCGGCGACCTCGCCCGGGTCGGGCCGGTCGTCGGCTAGCACGTTGACGAGGGCGGCGGCGCGGCGGGCCGTCGTCAGCACGGAGTGGCGGGTGGACCAGTCGTCCTCGGTGGCGGGCACCTCGGGAATGTAACGCATCTTGCGGAGTTTTGAGTTACCTCCGTACCGTCCTGCCGGTGAGAAGACACGACGGGGCCGGCATCTGTCTGGCCGGAGCCCTGATGGCCCGGATCGGGGACGAGACGGCCGGACCTGCGCTGCTCCTCGCCGGGTTCGCGCTCGCCGGCTCCACCGCCGAGGCATCGGCACTGCTCGCGGGCGTCAGCCTCTCCGCCGCGCTCGGCGGCCCCGTGCTCGGCACGCTCCTGGACGGGGCCGCACGACCGGGCCGTCTGCTCGCCGGGGCGCTCGTCCTGTACGCGGCGGGCCTGGCGCTCGTCCTCGCGGGGCTCGGCCGGCTGCCGTTCGCCGTCACCGTGACGACGGCGGTCCTCACGGGCCTGCTCGGTCCGGCCCTCTCGGGAGGCTGGTCGGCCCAGTTGCCCCGGGTGGCGACGGGCGAACGGCTGCTCCGGGCGAACGCGCTCGACACGATGACCTTCGGCGCGGCGGCCCTGGCGGGACCGGCCCTCGCGGGCGGGACGGCGGAGGCGCTGGGGGCGCCGACGGCCGTGGTCCTCGCGACGGCCCTCATCGCCTCGGCAGCCCCTGCGGCATGGGTGCTCCCCGTCCGGGCCGGCCCGGCCCGACGCCCGCGTCCGGCGCCGGTGGTCCGCGCCCTGGTCTCCGGGACACGAGCCGTCCTGGGGAACCCGCGCCTCGCCCGGGCGACCCGCGTCTCGGTCGTCTCCTGTGTCGCCCAGGGCATGCTGACGGCCTGCGTCCCGCTCCTGGGCGAGCGGGTCCTCGGCGGAGCCGGCCGCGGAGCGGTGCTGTTCTCCTGCGCGGCGGTCTCCGCCCTCGCGGCCGATGCCCTGCTCGCCCGGTTCCCACTCGCCCTGTCCCCCGACACGGTCGTACGGGCCGGGGCACTGGTCCAGGCGGTCGCGCCCGCCCTCGCCCTGACGGGCGGGCCCGTGGGCCCGGTGGCCGCCTTCCTCGTCGCGGGCCTCGGCGAAGGCCCCCAGCTCACCGCCCTGTTCGCGGTCCGGCACCGGGAGTCCCCGGAGCGTCTGCGCGCCCAGGTCTTCACCACCGGCGCCAGCCTCAAGATCACCGGCTTCGCCCTGGGGGCCGCGGCCGCCGGCCCCCTGGCGGCACGGTCGCTCCCGGCAGCCCTGGCCGCGGCGACGGCCACGGCGCTGCTCGCGGCGGTCGGGGGCGGGCGGGAGCGGACCGGCTCCGGGGTCACGCCGTCCGGGCGAGTCCCCGGCTGATCGCCAGGCGCTGGATCCGGTCCGCCCCTTCGAAGGCCTGCGCGATCCAGGAGTCCTCGCGCGAAGGCGCAGCCCGCGGGCGCCCTGTCCCGCTCTTCTCCCACCCTTCTCCCCCGCACAGAGGCGCCCCGCTCCGAGGAGCGGGGGCGGGTGTGCCGAGGCGGCGTCCCCAACGGTGCTCGCCCCGCCACGAGCCCGGACCTCCGACGGGTCACTCACGTGCTGGGGTGACGGTGTGCGCGAGCTGGAAGCGTGAGTGCAGGCCGAGTTTCCGGTAGACGCGGGTGAGTGTCGCTTCGACCGTCTTGACGCTGACGGTGAGGGTGGTGGCGATGTCGCGATTGCTCGCTCCGGCGGCGGCGAGTTCGGCACAGCGTTGTTCGGCGGAGGTGAGGCGGGGATGGGTGTTGCCGCCTGCGGGGACGGCTTCCAGCCGGCTGAGGGTCAGTGCGGCGGTTTCGGCCCAGGGATGTGCTCGGTGGGCGGCGAAGAGGTCGGCGGCGCTCTGCGCGGCGGTGCGGGCGCTGGCGCGCCGGCGCCCGCGTCGTTCGGTGTGGCTGAGCGCCAGCAGGGTCCTGCCGCGTTCGAGGGGAAGGTGGCGGAGGCGGTCGGCTGCCTCGGTGAGGCGCCGGGCCGCGGTGTCGTAGTCGCCACGGGCGGCGTCCAGAAGCGCCTGGGCGCGTTCGAGCGGAGGGAGGACCGCGTCCCTGCCGAGGCAGGTCGCGGTGCGGCGGGTGTCGTCCAGCAGGCTCTGCGCCTGGTCGAGGTGACCGAGGGCGACGAGGGTCTCGGCGAGTTCGGGATGCCAGCGCAGGACGGACGGGTCGCGGACCTGCTGGAGCTCCTCCAGGACGCGGACCTCCTCCAGAGCCTCCAGGGCTTCCTTGAGGCGGCCGGTGGCCAGGAGAAGGTGGCCGAGGGCGAAGAGGTTGCGGGAGAGGAAGACCTTGTTGTCCTCCTGTCGGGCGGTGTCGACTCCGCGGCGCGCGTGGCCGAGGGCGAGGTCGGTGCGCCGGGCGGTGCCCTCGACGAGGGCGGAGGTGTAGCACGCCGGTGCGGGTGACAGCGCGGTCCCGTCGGTCAGCGCCTGGGCGCGGTGGGCGTGGTCGAGCGCCCTGGCGCACCGTCCGGCGCGGAGCTCGGCCTCGGCGAGGCCGCGCAGGATGTCCACGGTGCCCTCGGCGTCTCCCGTCCGCTCGGCTTCGACGAGCAGGGGGAGCAGCGCGGTGCGGGCCTCCTCGGGGCGGTCGTCGAAGAGGGCGTGCCGGGCGGCGAGGTGCTGAGGTGTGCCGTTGACGTGGAGGGGGGCGGTGGACGGCAGGGACAGGGCGCGGCCGAGCGTGGTCTCGGCGTCGGGGTGGCCGAGGATGCGTTGGACGCGGGCCTGCATCGTGAGGGCCATGACGGTGGCGGTGGTGTCGCCGACGGCCTCGGCGAGGTCGGCGGCCCGGCCGGCCAGGGCACACGCCCGGTGGGGGTCGCCTTCGCTGACGTTGGCCCAGATGGATTGGCGGATGAGGATCTGCGCGGTGAGGTCGGATCGTCCGGCCGCCGCGTGGAGTGCGTCGGCGAACAGTTCGTCCGCGCTGTGCAGGTGCTGGCCGCTCGCGTCGATCAGGGCGATGAGGGCGTCGACGCGTTGGGCGGGGGTGGTGTCCTGGCCCAGGACGAGCCGGGCGGCGGCCCGGCCGCGGGAGAGGTCGCCGTAGTGGGCGGCGGCGCGCACGGCGGTCAGGGCCCGTTCGGTGAGCAGGTCGCTGTCGTCGTGCGGGGTGCGCTGGGCGGCGAGGAGGGAGAGCTCGGCCGCGAGCGCGTGGTCGCCGCGCAGCCGGGCGCGCACGGCGGCGCGGGCGGCGTGGCGGGCCGACCGCGGGTCGGCGTCATCGGCCGCCAGCGCGGTGTGCCGGTCGCGGCGGACGCTGTCACGGCTGGCCTCGGCCAGGCGGGCGTGCAGGAGCCTGCGCGCGTGGCCCGGCAGCCGGGCCGCGAGTTCGGTGCCGATCGCGGAGGCGGTGAACCGCATCGTCCCGCCGGGCTGTACGAGGTCGATGAGCCCGGCCGCCTCGGCCTCGGCCAGGAGGCTCTCGGCTGCCGGACCGGCGAGACGGCTCAGCAGGTCGAGGTCGGGCCGGTCGTCGAGTGCGGCGAACGTCAACAGTTCCTGGACCTCCCCCGACACGGTGCCCAGCCATTCGCCCACCAACTGGCGGGCGGGGGGAGGGAGCGCCGGGTCGTCCTCGGCGTCCCCGGCGATCGGCACGGCGGCGGTGTGGCCGCGAACCTCGGCGAGTGCCAGGGCCAGCGCAGGGTTCCCCCCACTGCGGGCATGGATACGCGTGACCTCGCGGGGGGCAAGCCGGTACGGGGACAGCAGAGTCGCGACCTGAAGGGCCGTCAGGGGCGGGACGCGCACCGCGCGCGTGTCCTCCCCGCACCAGTGACCCGCGGCCCCCGGACGCCAGGTGCGTTCGGCCGCGATGACGGGAAGGTCCGGGGTCAGGCGCAGCGCCCAGCCCAGGACGGCCACGCTGGCCGCGTCCAGCCACTGGGCGTTGTCCACCACCAGCGTCATGGGCGGTGCGTCCCGCAGCAGGGCGGCGGTCTGCCGGCGCAGCCGCAGGGCCACGCCGGAACCGTCCGGGGAACCCGGTCGGCCGGCGGCCTCGTCGAGTCCCGCCGTCAGCTCCCGCGCGGCGGGCAGTGCTTGGAGGGCCAGCGCGAGTTCGAGCAGCCCGGCATGGGGAACCCGGGCGTCCTGCGGACGCGGGGCCAGCCGCAGGACGGGCAGGCCCAGCCGTCGCCCCAGGGTCTCCGCCGCGGTGGTCTTGCCGCTTCCGGGCGGCCCGAACAGGACCACCCGGCGGGTGCCGTGCACGTCTTCCGGCACCACCGGCAGCACGGGACCGGCCTCGTGGGACGCGTTCACCCACATCGCAGAGTCTGGCATCGGGCCATGGTGCGCCCACCGGGCCTCCCCGGTCCAGGTCAAGGGGTTGCCCTGATGTAGGCCGCCCCCCGCGTCCCTAGCCTCATGGCCACAGCCGAGCCGACTGCCGCCGAACGCCCCCCGCACCCCAGATGACGTCCTGCGGCATTTCCCCGACAAGGCCCGGCGGAAGGATCGCGATGAACCGCAAGAGAGCCCTGGCAGCCGCTGTCGCCGCAGCCCTCGCCCTGGGCACCGTGACCGTGGTGGCCACCCAGTCCACCGCTGCCCCCCGGCCCACCGCGGCCGCCGGCAACTCCGCCGCCCAACCCGGCGCCGGGTTCCGGGCGATGACGGCCGACGCGCGCGGCGAGGCGATACGCACGGCCGACCGGAACGCCGCCGCCACCGCCCGCGCGCTCGGCCTGGGCCCCGACGAGCGCCTGGTGGCCAAGGACGTGCTGATCGACGCCGACGGCTCCCGGCACGTGCGCTACGACCGCACCTACAAAGGCCTGCCCGTCATCGGCGGCGACCTGGTGGTGCACCTCGCCGAGGACGGCACGATCACCGGCTCGGACCTGGCGCACCAGGGCGCGATCCGGATCGCCGGCACCACGCCGAAGCTGACGGCCACCGACGCCTCGGCCAAGGCCGTGAAGCACGCCAAGCACGTGAAGAAGGCGAAGGCCGGCAGCAAGGACAGCACCCTGGTGGTGTACGCGGTCGGCAAGTTCCCCGTCCTCGCCTACCGTTCGACCGTCACCGGCGAGGGCGAGGCCGGCCCGGCCTCGCGTCAGGCGGTGATCGTCGACGCGTCCAGCGGCGCGCCGCTGGACCAGTACGAGCTGCACCAGAGCATCACGGGCACCGGCAACGGCGTCACCGTCGGACAGGTCTCCCTCGAGACCACCCAGACCGCCGGCGGCTACACCCTGACCGACGCCGCGCACGGCGGCACGATCGTCTACGACTCGTACAACAGCCCGCAGTCGAACCCCCGGCAGAACGCCCGGGCCTTCTCCAAGACCACCAACTCCTGGGGCAACGGCACCAGCTCCAGCCGCGAGAGCGCAGCGGTGGACGCCTCCTACGGCCTGGCGAAGACCTGGGACTACTACAAGAACTCCTTCAACCGCTCCGGCATCCGCAACGACGGCCGAGGCGCCCCCGCCTACGTGCACGTCGACACCGGGCTGCTCAACGCCTTCTACGACGACAACTGCTTCTGCATGTACTTCGGCGACGGCTCCTCGCAGAACGGCAACACCCCGGTCACCGCGCTCGACGTCGCCGGGCACGAGATGAGCCACGGCGTCACCGCCGCCACCGCCGACCTCACCTACTCCGGCGAGTCCGGCGGCCTGAACGAGGCCACCAGCGACATCTTCGGCACCATGGTCGAGTTCTCCGCCGACAACACCGGCGACCCGGGCGACTACTACATCGGCGAGAAGCTCAACATGTCGGGCGGCTACATGCGCCGGATGGACAACCCCGCCGCCGACGGCAGATCGCTGTCCTGCTGGAACTCCAGCGCCGGCTCGGTGGACGTGCACCTCTCCTCCGGCATCGGCAACCACTTCTTCTACCTGGCGGCCGAAGGCACCGGGGCGAAGACCATCGGCGGACGCTCGCACACCGGCACCACCTGCAACAACGACACCTTCACGGGCATCGGCAAGGACAAGGCCGCCGCCGTCTGGTACCGCGCGCTGTCCACCTACATGACCTCCACCACCAACTACGCCGGCGCCCGCACCGCCACCCTGCAGGCCGCCGCCGACCTGTACGGCACCAACTCCCAGGAGCGCTACCTCGTCTCCAAGGCCTGGGCCGCCGTCAGCGTCGGCACCGCCCTGCCCGACCCCGGCACCCCCACCCCCTCACCGTCCACCCCCACCCCCTCGCCGACCACGCCCCCCAGCGGGAACGCACTGGCCAACGGCGGCTTCGAGCAGGGCACCAGCGGCTGGACCCAGAGCGACAGCATCATCACCAACTCGTCCCTGCAGACCGCGCGCGACGGGTCCTGGTACGCCTGGATGATGGGCTACGGCGCCGACGCCGTCGAGTCCCTGTCCCAGTCGAACATCGCGGTGCCCTCCACCGGCACCCCCAAGCTCACCTTCTGGCTGAAGGTCTCCACCCAGGAGTCCGGCTCCACGGCCTACGACACCCTCAAGATCAACGTCAACGGCACCACACTGGCCACCCACTCCAACGCCGACGCCAGCTCCGGATACGTCCAGAAGACCGTCGACCTGTCCGCCTACAAGGGGCAGACGGTGAAGCTGGAGTTCGCCGGCACCGAAGACACCTACCTGTCCACCATCTTCCTCCTCGACGGCATCGCCATCGGCTGACCGGACCCGCCCACCGCCGGTACTCCTGCGGCCGGAGCCCCTGTTCGGATGCTCCGGCCGCGGGAGCCACCGCATGCGCAGGAGCGACCCGGTCTTCACTCCGCGGGTTTCGCGGCGTGTTCAACCGCCGTCCACCATTCTGTCGCGTACATGACAGACATGACCACGAATGTCTTCCCTGTCAGGGCAAACCCCCTCATACAAGGAAGAAACATGACGATACGTCTGGCGGTTCGTGCCTCCACGCTCGTTCTCTGCACGACACTGGCGGCCTCGCTCGCCCTCCCGGCGCAGGCCTCCGGGATCGACAGCGTCCAGCCGAAGGCCGAGACCGCGCCGCTGTTCGACGACGAGGCCGGCGGCAACGCCAACGCGGACGACCCGGCGATCTGGCGCAACGCCGCCGACCCGGGCCGCAGCCTGGTGATCGCCACCGCCAAGCAGGGTGGCCTGCGGGCCTACGACCTGGACGCGCGCCAGGTGCAGTCGATCCCCGCCCCGGCCGGGCCGAGCGCCGACGACAAGCCCGGCCGCTTCAACAACATCGACCTGGTGCAGGGCCTGCGCCTGGGCGGCGTCCGCACGGACGTCGCGGTGGTCAGCGACCGCGGCAACGACCGGCTGCGGATCTACCGCATCGACCGGGACAGGCCCGGCGGCCCGCTCACCGACGTCACCGACCCGGGCGTGCGGCCCGTGTTCTCCGCCGACCAGGCCGAGATCAACGAGCAGCAGACCGCGTACGGCCTGGCCACCTGGACCGACCGCAGCACCGGCCGCTCCTACGCCCTGGTCAGCCGGCGCAACCGCACCCGGATCGCCCTGCTGGAACTGGTCGCCACCGCGGCCGGCACCGTCGACTACCGTCAGGTCCGCACCCTGGACCTGCCCTCCTCCTTCCGCCTGCCCAACGGCGCCGCCTGGACGCCGTGTGCCGAGCCGGGCGAACTGCCGCAGGTCGAGGGCATGGTCGTCGACCCGGTGGACGGCACCCTGTACGCGGGGCAGGAGGACGTCGGCATCTGGCGCATCGGGGCGGGCCTGACCGGCACGCCGACCCTGATCGACAAGGTCCGCGAGTACGGCGTCCCGGGCACGTACGACGAGGAGACCGAGGAGTGCACGCCCGGCGTCGACCCCGGCTTCGGCGGCACGCACCTGACGGCCGACGTCGAGGGCCTGACCCTGGTCAACGAGCCGGACGGCGACGGCTACCTGCTCGCCTCCAGCCAGGGTGACGACACCTTCGTCGCCTACGACCGCGAGCGCGACGAGGACAACGAGTACGAGAACGCCTTCCGCGTCGCCGCGGCCTCCCCCACCCTCGACGGCTCCGAGGTCTGCGACGGCGCCGCCGCCCTCAACGCCCCGCTCGGCACGCGCTACCCCAACGGCCTGCTCGTCGTCCAGGACGGCCAGGAGACCCCCGGCGACGGCGACCGCGAGGCCACCGGCTTCAAGTTCGTCGACCTCGGCGAGGTCGTCGACGCCATCGACTGATCGGTGAACGCCGCGGGCGCACGGTGGCGACACCGTGCGCCCGTCCTGGCGCGTCCGGCCGGTGCCCGGCGCGGTGGGCACGAGGTTCCCGGCGTCGGGGGGACGCGCTCCCGCACGACGCTCGGCATGGGGCTCGAGATCGTCCTGCCGGTCCTACGAACGCGCCAGCCCCCGGCTGATGACCAGCCGCTGGATCTGGTTCGTGCCTTCGAAGATCTGCATGATCTTCGCCTCGCGCATGTAGCGCTCGACCGGGAAGTCGCGGGTGTAGCCGTAGCCGCCGAAGACCTGGACGGCGTCCGTGGTGACCTTCATCGCCGTGTCGGTGGCGATGAGCTTGGCCGCGCTGGCCTGGCGGCTGAAGGGGCGGCCGAGGTCGCGGCGGCGGGCCGCGTCCAGGTAGGTGGCGCGGGCCGCGTCGACGGCGGCGGCCATGTCGGCGAGGAGGAAGCCGAGGCCCTGGTGGTCGACGATCCGGCGGCCGAAGGTGGTGCGCTCGTTGGCGTACGCCACGGCGGCGTCCAGCGCGGCCTGGGCGAGACCGGTGGCGCAGGCGGCGATGCCGAGGCGGCCGCTGTCGAGGGCGCTGAAGGCGATCTGGAGGCCCTGGCCCTCGTCTCCTATGCGCCGGTCCTCCTCGATGAGGGCGCCGTCCCAGTACGCGGCCGTCGTCGGCACGGCCTGGAGGCCCATCTTGCGCTCGGGGGCGCCGAAGCTCAGGCCCTCGGTGGCGCCGGGGGCGAGGAAGCAGGAGACGCCGCGGCTGCCGGGGGCGGTGCGGGCGAAGAGGGCGTAGAAGCCGGCCTTGCCGCCGTGGGTGATCCAGGCCTTGGTGCCGGTGACGCGGTAGCCGCTGCCGTCGTCCTGACGCTCGGCCTTGCAGGTGAGGGCGGCGGCGTCGGAGCCGGCCTGCGGCTCGGAGAGGCTGTAGCCGCCGATGCTCCGGCCCTCCAGCATCGCGGGCAGCCAGCGCTCCTTCTGCTCCGGGGTGCCGAAGGCGTGGAGGGGGTGGCAGGCGAGGGTGTGGACGCTGGTGGCGACGCCGACGGCGGCCCAGCGCGCGGCGATCTCCTCCAGGACCTGGAGGTAGACCTCGTAGGGCTGGTCTCCGCCGCCGTACTCCTCGGGGTACGGGAGGCCGAGGAGCCCGGCTTCGCCGAGGGTGGCGAAGAGCCCCTCGGGGTAGCTCTCGGCGGCCTCGTGTTCGTCCACCCGAGGAGAGAGCTCCTTGTCGGCGATCTCCCGGGTGAGGGCGATGAGGTCCGCTGCCTCGGGGGTGGGAAGCAGGCGGTCGACATCCATGGCGACTCCAGCGGCGCGCAAAGTGGTACTGGGAAGGGTACTGCAGTACCGCTTAGCGTAGCGCAGAAGGGTGTCGCCGTAACCCCCCGGAAGGGCGGCCTGGAATACTGACGGGGTGATCGAGACCTCCGCCGACGCCCCCAAGCTGACGGGCCGCGGAGCGGCACGCCGCTCCGCCCTGTTCGAGGACCTCGTCGCCCTCCTCGTCGGCGAGGGCTTCGCCCGGCTGACGCTCGACGATCTCGCCGCGCGGCTGCGCTGCTCGAAGCGGACCCTGTACGGTCTGGCCGGCAGCAAGGAGCAGCTGGTCCGGGCCGCGGTCGTGCACTTCTTCCGGCGCGCCACGGCCCGGGTCGAGGCGGTGCTCGCCGCCGCGTCGGATCCGGCCGAGCGGCTCTCCGCCTATCTGCGGGCGGTCTCCGCCGAGCTGGCACCCGTGTCGCCGCAGTTCTTCGACGACGTGGCGGCCTTCGAGCCGGCGGCTGAGGTGTACGAGCGGAACACCCGGGCGGCGGCGGGCCGGGTGCAGCAGCTCATCGAGGAGGGCGTGCGGGCCGGTGTGTTCCGCGAGGTGCACGTGACCTTCGCGGCCGACGTCATCTCCTCGGTGATGGTCCGCATCCAGCGGCGCCAGGTGGCCGCGGCGACCGGCCTCGCCGACGCCGAGGCCTACGAGCAGCTGGCCGAGCTGCTGCTCAGCGGCCTCCGGAAGGCCTGAGGGGCCACCCCGCACACGGACCGCGCCCGGCTCCGTCCTTCGCGGGACGGGGCCGGGCGCGGACGACCGGGGCGGGCGGGGACGGCCGGGGGCCTCGGCTCGTACGGGCGGGCTCGTACGGACCGGTCCCCCGCGCCCGCCTCCGGGGCTGCGGGGCGCCGGACCCCTGTCGCCGGACTCCCGCGGGCGACGGCGGGAGTCCGGCGAGAGGACCTGGACGGAAGTCCGGCGGCAGGGCCTAGCGGGCGTGCAGCGCGCGGTGGGCGGCGATCAGTTCCGCGTACCGCCGCCCGCTCGTCTTCACCGTGCGGCGCTGGGTCGCGTAGTCGACGTGGACGAGCCCGAAGCGCTTGTCGTAGCCGTAGGCCCATTCGAAGTTGTCGAGCAGGGACCAGGCGTAGTACCCGGCGAGCGGGACGCCCTTGCGCAGGGCGCGGGCGCAGGCGGCGAGGTGCTCCTCCAGGTAGCGGGTGCGCTCCGGGTCGTGGACCTCGCCGTCGGGGCCGGTGGTGTCGGGGAAGGCCGAGCCGTTCTCGGTGACGTACAGCCTGCGCACGCCGTAGTCCTCGGTGAGTCGCAGCAGGAAGGCCTCCAGGCCGCCCGCGTCGATCTGCCAGTCCATGCCGGTGCGGGGCACGCCGGGGAGGCGGACCTCGCGGGCGTGCGGGACGGGGCCCCTCGGGTCGTCGGCGACGGTGACCGGGAAGTAGTAGTTCAGGCCGTGCCAGTCGAGCGGGGCGGCGATGACCTCCGTGTCGCCCTGCCGCTCCGGGAGTTCGACGCCGTACAGCTCGCGCATGTCGGCGGGGAAGCCGCGGCCGAGGACCGGGTCGAGCCACCAGCGGTTGGTGTGGCCGTCCATGCGGACGGCGGCGGCGACGTCCTCGGGGCGGGTGCTGGCGGGCGTGACGGTGGAGTGGTTGGTGACCAGGCCGACCCGGGCGCCGGGGGCGGCGGCGCGGACGGCGGCGGTGGCGAGGCCGTGACCGAGGAGCAGGTGGTACGAGGCGCGGACGGCGGTCGTGAGGTCGGTGAGGCCCGGCGCCATCCGGCCCTCCAGGTGGCCGATCCAGGCGGAGCAGAGGGGTTCGTTGAGGGTGGCCCACTGGGTGACGCGGTCGCCGAGGCGCCCCGCGACGACGCCGGCGTACGCGGCGAGGTGTTCGGCCGTCTCGCGGACGGTCCAGCCGCCGCGGTCCTGGAGGGCCTGCGGCAGGTCCCAGTGGTAGAGGGTGACCGAGGGGGTGATCCCGGCGTCGAGGAGTCCGTCGACGAGCCGGTCGTAGAAGTCGAGGCCGGCCTCGTTGACGGGTCCGTCGCCGCCGGGGACGACGCGGGGCCAGGCGACGGAGAGCCGGTAGGCGTCGGTGCCGAGGCCCTTCATGAGGGCGACGTCCTCGGGCCAGCGGTGGTAGTGGTCGCAGGCGGTGTCGCCGTGGTCGCCGTTGTCGATCGCGCCGGGGACGCGGGAGAAGGTGTCCCAGATGGAGGGGGCGCGGCCGTCCTCGGCGACGGCGCCCTCGATCTGGTAGGCGGAGGTGGCGGTGCCCCAGGCGAAGGAGGCCGGGAAGGCGGCGAGGTCGAGCGGTTCTGACACGGCGAGGTCGAGCGGTTCTGACACGGGGGTCCTTTCGAGCCGGGGGTCCGTCACTTGACCGCGCCCGCGGTGAGGCCGGTGACGAGGTAGCGCTGGAGGAGCAGGAACCCGGCGACGACGGGGACGCTCACCACGAGGGAGGCGGCCATCACCTGGTTCCAGTAGACGTCGTTCTGGGTGGCGTAGCCCTGGAGGCCGACGGCGAGGGTGCGGGTGGCGTCGGTCGTCATGACGGAGGCGAAGAGGACCTCGCCCCAGGCCGTCATGAAGGCGTAGACGCCGACGGCGACGATGCCGGGGATCGCGGCGGGCACGACGACCCGGAGGAGGGCGCCGAGCGGACCGCAGCCGTCGACCTTGGCGGCTTCGTCGAGGTCGCGCGGGACGGCGTCGAAGTAGCCGATGAGCATCCAGATGGAGAACGGCAGCGAGAACGTCAGATAGGTGAGGATCAGACCGCCGCGCGAGCCGAAGAGCGCGATGCCGGTGGCGTTGCCGATGTTGACGTAGAGGAGGAAGAGCGGCAGCAGGAAGAGGATGCCGGGGAACATCTGGGTGGAGAGCACCGTCACGGTGAAGACGCGCTTGCCGCGGAAGGCGTGGCGGCTGACGGCGTAGGCGGCGAAGACCGCGACGACGAGGGAGCAGACGGTGGCGGTGCCCGCGACGACCAGGGAGTTCACGAAGTAGTCGGCGAGCGGGACGGTCCGCCAGATGTCGAGGTACGGGCGGAGGGTGAGGCCGGAGGGGATCCACTGGAACTTCCCCGAGACGTCCGCGAGCGGTTTGAGGGAGCTGGAGACCATCACGTACACCGGCAGCAGGACGAAGCCGGTGAGCAGGGTCAGGAAGATCCGCCGGCTCCAGAGGAAGGAGCGGGGCGCGGCCATGGGCGAGCGCGGTGGCCTGCGTGCGGTCTCAGGCATCGCTCGCCTTCCTTCCCCGGGTCGTGAGCAGCAGGTAGGCCCCCGTGACGGCGAGCAGGAACAGCAGGAGCAGGACCGACATCGCCGAGCCCGTGCCGAAGTTCCAGGTCTGGAACGAGGACTGGTAGATGTGCAGGGAGATCAGGTCGGCGGATTCGGGGGCCGCCTTGCCGAAGAGGACGAAGGGGGTGTTGAAGTCGTTGAAGGTCCACAGGAACAGGACGAGGACGAGGACCTGGTTGACCGGCCGCAGGGACGGCAGGGTGATGTGGCGGATCTGCTTCCACATGCCCGCGCCGTCGAGGGCGGCGGCCTCGTAGGCCTCCCGGGGGATGTTCTGGAGTCCGGCCATCAGGACGAGGAAGGCGAAGGGCCAGCCCTTCCAGACGGAGACGACGAGCAGGGCGACGAAGGCGTTGTCGCCGATGAGCCAGAAGGCGGGGCCGTCGCCGATGCCGAGCTGGTCGTGGAGGACGTGGTTCACCAGACCGTTGTCCCGCTGGAACATGAACGCCCAGGTGATGACCGCCGCGTAGACCGGCAGGGCGTACGGGACGAGGAAGAGGGCGCGCAGGAAGCCCCGGCCGCGGAAGGTCTCCTGCATGAAGAGGGCGGCGGCGGTGCCGAGGAGCCAGCACAGGCCGACGGAGCAGAGGGTGAAGAGGCAGGTCGTGAGGAACGACTTCAGGAGCGCTTCGCCGACGGGGGCGTCGAAGTCGACCGAGACCGTGTAGTTGTCGGTTCCGGCCCAGGGGGCGGAGGTCCAGTCGCGGATGAAGAACTGGGTGAGCTCCTTGAAGCTCATCACGATGCCGATGAGCATCGGCACGAGGTGGACGAGGAGTTCGAGGAGGAGGGCCGGGAGGAGCAGCAGGTAGGGCAGGCCGCGGGCCCGGAGCCGTCCGGGGCGGCGCCGGCGCGGGGCCGCCCCGGGGGTGTGCCGCTGCCCGGTCCGCCCGTGGGGCCTCTCGATGGCGGTGGTGGTCATGGTGGCGTCCGGCTCACTTCTTGGGCATCTGCTGCTGGGCCTTGTCGAGCTTGGCGCGTACGGACTCGGTGGTGACCGGGCGGCCCGCGGCGGCGTCGGCGAAGAGCTCCTTGACGGCGGTGCCGACGACGGTCTCGAACTGGGACTCCTCGGGGACCTGCGGCAGGGCGGCGGCGCTGGTGGCGAGGGTCTGCTTGAGGACCGTGACGGTGGGGCCGGCGAAGGCGGGGTCCTGCTGGGCGGCCTTGACCGGGGGGATGGAGCCGTAGGCGCTGTTGAGCGTCTTCTGTTCGGCGTCGCTCGTCATGAACTTCACGAACTTCAGGGCGCCGTCCTGGTTCCGGGTGTTCTTGAAGACGGCGAGGTTGATGCCGGCGACCATGGAGTTGATCTGCTTGCCCTGTCCGGGGGTGCCGGAGGGGACGGGGGCGGGGGCGACGCCCCATTCGTCGGGGCTCATGCCCTGGGCCGCGAAGGTGGTGCCGGGGGTCTGCCAGAGGACCATGGCGGTGCGGTTTTTGGCGAAGTCGGCGAGGGACTGGTTCTGGGCGTACTCGGCGTTGCCGGGCGCGACGATCTTGTGGGCGGCCATGAGGTCGACGTACTGCTTGACGGCGGCGACGGCGCCGTCGGAGGTGAAGTCGGCCTTGCCGTCGGGGGTGAAGAAGTCGGCGCCGTGCTGCTTGCCCATGACGAAGACCTGGTGGATGTTGTTGGCGAGGCTGCCGCCCTCGACGCCGATGGCCGACTTGCCGCCCTTGCTGAGCTTCTTGCCGTCGGCGATCAGCTCGTCCCAGGTGGCCGGCGGCTTCGCTATGCCGGCGTCCTCGAACATCTTCTTGTTGTAGTAGAGCGCGTAGGCCATGGAGTAGAGCGGCACCGCGGCGGGGTCCTGGCCGGCGGCTCCGGTGGAGCCGAGCGCGGAGTCGACGAAGCGGTCCTTGCCGCCGATGGCCTCGAAGTTCTTCGCGTCCCAGGGCAGCAGGGCGCCGGTGGACTGGAGGGAGGCGCTCCAGGTGTTGCCGATGTTGAGGACGTCGGGGCCCTGTCCGGAGGTGGTGGCGGTGAGGATGCGGTTGAGCAGGTCGGACCAGGGGATGACCTCCAGTTTGACCTTGATGCCGGTCTCCTTCTCGAAGCGGTCGAGCTCGGGCTGGAGGACCTTCTTGTCGACCTCCAGGCTCGCGCCCTGGTTGGAGGCCCAGTAGGTGAGGGTCTTGCCGCCGCCGGAGCCGGAGCCGTCGGCCGGGGAGCCGCCTGTGCAGGCCGCGGCGGTGAGGACGAGGGAGAGGGTGACGGCACCGGCGGCCGCGGCTCTGATTCTGCGCATGGCTCCTCATGGCCCTTTCGGGGAGTGGCGGGGAGCTGGGGAGGGCGGGGCGGAGGTCGCGTCCCGCGTTCAGGAGGTGAAGGCTCCGACGGCCCCTCCCCGGCTTATTTCAGGACGTGAGTTAAACCTCAAGAGAAGGTCGCGTCAAGGGTCCCGGCAGCGGTATCTTGCGGTCAGGACTACTTCCCCAGGGGGCCCAAGTGACCATGCGGAACGGCCGCACCGTGCGTGACCTGCGACGCGAGAACCGCACCGCCGTCCTCCAGCGCCTGTACTTCGACGGCCCCATGAGCCGCTTCTCCCTGGGCCCGGCCACCGGGCTGAGCTCCGGCTCCGTCAGCAACGTGGTCGCGGAGCTCGTCGCGGAGGGCCTCGTCGAGGAGGCCGGCAGCGTCGACTCGGCCGGCGGGCGCCCCCGCACCCTGCTGCGGATCACTCCCGGCAGCGGCTGCATGATCGGCGTGGACGTCGGCGAGACCCGGGTCCGGATCGAGCTGTTCGACCTCACCCTCACCGAACTCGCCCGCACCGAGCGCCCCTTGGCGGTCGAGAGGCCCAACCCGCACGACCGTTACGAGGTCGGGGTCGTCGTCGACCACGTGCGGGCCGGCATCGCGGAGGTGCTGCGGACCGCGGGCGTCCCCGCCGAGCGGCTGCTCGGCGTCGGCGTCGGCGTGCCCGGCATCGTCGCCCGCACCGCCGAGGAGGGCGCGGTGGTGCACGGCCAGACCATCGGCTGGGACGCCGTCCCGCTGGAGCGGCTGCTGCGCGGGAGCGTGGACCTGCCGGCCTCGGTGCCGTACTGGATCGACAACGGCGCCAAGACCCTCGGCCAGGCCGAGATGTGGTTCGGTGCCGGCCGGGGCGCGCGCAGTGCCGTGGTCGTGCTCTTCGGGTCGGGCGTCGGCGCCTGTGTGGTCACCGACCCGATGGGGCCCGGCCGGGCGCTGGAGTGGGGCCATCTGACGGTACGGGTCCGGGGCCGCCGCTGCCGCTGCGGCGCCCGCGGCTGTCTGGAGGCGTACGCGGGCGCGGAGGCGCTCCTGGAGCGCTGGCGGGAGGCGGGCGGGCGGCCTCCGGCGGGCGCGGACGAGGAGACGGCCCTGACGGCGATGCTGGCGGCCGCGTACCCGGCCGAGGCGGGGACGGAGCCCGACGCGACCGCGGTCGCGGTCCTGGAGGAGACCGCCGAGTACCTCGGTGCCGGTTTCGGCGACCTGATCAACCTCTTCCAGCCCGAGCGCATCCTCGTCGGCGGCTGGGCGGGCCTCCAGCTCGGCGCCCGCTTCCTGGAGACGGTGAAGGGGTACGCGGCCGAGTACGCCCTGAGGTACCCGGCGGCCCGGGTCGGCATCGACATGGGCACCCTGGGCCCCGACGCGGTGACGGTCGGCGCGGCGATCCTGCCGCTCGCGGACTTCTTCGCCCGGGGCGGGCGGCGGGCCGAGGAGCAGCCGGCCGAGGAGCAGCCGGCGTGGGCGTCGACCGTACGGGAGAGGGCGGCGCACTGAACGCGCGCCGCCCTCCGTCCCACCCGGCGGGGATCAGGGGTACGAGACCACCGTGGACGGCACGGTGGCGGTGCCCGAGGTCGGGGCGCCCACGTCGTTGATGACGTGCTCGTACTGGCCGTTGCCGCCCAGCGAGACGACCAGCAGGTCGTGGAACCTCACCCCGGGCTTCACCGGGGCCCGGAAGCCGTGGTCCTGACGGATCGTCGGGTCCACGTTGTAGTAGCAGTAGCTGCCGAGCCCCCAGCCCTCGTGGGTGGTCACCGAGTCGTCGACGCGGTAGGCGGCGTAGCCCTTGTGGGGGCCGTCCTGGACGGCGGCCTGGTTCGGGGCGTCGTACGCCTTCTCGTTCTGGAAGAAGACCGTGCGGCCGCGCTCGCCGAACCACTCGACGTCGTACTTGTTGAAGTGCTCGACGAAGAGTCCGGTGGCGAGGACGTCGTCGCCGTACACGCGGACGCCGTAGTCGGCGCGGTTGGTCTCCCAGCCGACGCCCTCGCCGTGGTCGGCGCGCCAGACCCAGGTGTGGTCGACGATCGTGTCGTCGCTGTTGACCACCATGGCGACGGTCGCCTTTCCGGCACCGGCGCCGCCCACGCGGAAGTAGACGTCCTGGACGGTGGTGGGGTCGGCGGCGTGGTCGGCGGAGGCGTTCTGCGGCCCGACCTCCAGGAGCGTCGGCGAGTTGACCTGGCCGGCGTCGATCAGGAAGCCGGCGAGACGGACGCCGTCGACGTCGGCGACGCGCATCGCGGTGACGCCGTTGTCCGGGATGATCGTGGCCAGGCCGAGGCCGAGGACGATCGTGCCGGCCCGGTTCACCTCGATGGTCCGGTCGACGTGGTAGACGCCGGGCGTGAGGAGCAGGTGCAGGCCCTGGGCGAGCGCCTGGTTGACGGTTGCGGCGGTGGTGCCGGGCCTGACGACGTAGAACCGGCTCAGGGGGATCTTCTCGCCCTGCGGGGTGCCGTTCGCCCAGGTGGTGCCGCGGGCGTCGGTCCGCTTGGCCGGGGCGAAGACCTTGTACTGGCCGTCCTCCCAGATGAGGTACGGCTTCTCGCGGGAGACCGGGGTGGTGTGGAGGGTGGTGTACTTCGGCTCGGGGAAGGCCTGCGCGGGGGCGCCCTCGGTGCCGGAGAAGACCTGGTTCCAGACGCTGTTGGACCAGCCGCCGATCGAGCTGTCGCGGGTGTACCACTGCTGCTGCGAGTAGTTGCCGACCTGGCCGTCGATCTTCGAGTCGGCGATGTAGCCGCCGCTGGCCCAGCCGTAACCGCTGGGGGCGAGGTTGAGCCCGCCCCTGACGTGCATGCGGCGGAAGGAGGAGGCCTGGGCGACGGCCCACCGGTCGGTGCCGTTCGCCGGGTTGAGGGCGAGGCCCTCGGCGCCGCGCCAGAAGTTCTGGGTGGCGTTGCCGTCGAACCAGCCCGCGTCGACGGTCACGTCGCCGTTGACGGTGGTGTCGTCGGGACGCAGACCGAGGCCGGCGATCTGGGTGTAGAAGCCGAGCTGGGCGTTGAGGCCGTCGTAGGTGCCGGGCTTGAAGAGGAAGGCGTGCCGGCCGCTGCCGAACTGGGCCGACTCCTGCTGGGCGAACACCTCGTCCAGCTCGGCCTGGATGCCGGGCGTGGACGGGTCGAAGACGTGCACGTTCGGTCCGAGGTCGCCGCCGCCGGGCAGGGCCGGGCCGCCGTCGGCGGTGCCGTGGACCTGGAACTCCCAGAGGGAGTAGCCCCATCCGGTGGCCCGGGCTGTGCCGTACACGCGGACGTAGCGGGCGGTGCCGGTGACGGGCAGGGACTCGTTGCCGCCGGGGCCGCTCGCCGTGCTGTAGGCGGTGGTCCAGTCGGTGCCGTTGCCGGAGAGCTCGATGCGGTACGCCTTGGCGTAGGCGGTCTCCCAGCGCAGGTCGACCCTGCTGAGCGCGGCCGGGGCGCCCAGGTCCACCTGGATCCACTGCGGGTCGGCGAAGGCGCTGGACCAGCGGGTGCCGGGGTCGCCGTCGACGGCGGCGCTCGCGGGGGTGCCGGCGTTCTCCTGGCTGGAGGCGGTGACGGGCCTGCCCTGCGAGAGCAGGACGGGGGCGGCCGCGGCGGGCGGTGCGGCGACCAGCGCGAGGAGCCCGGCGAGGAGGGCGGTGACGAGGACGGCGGCGGTGGCGCGGGGGCCCGGGCGTGGGGGTGGCGCGGGACGGGTGCCGGCAGCGGGCATGGCTCGATCTCCTCGGGCATGCGGGGGAGTTGGGGAAAGGGAGCGCGCACTCCGCAGCAGATGCTGACGGTTGGCCCGTAGGAGGGTCAAGGCCTCCGACACGACTTTTCTTTTGGCTTGCATTAAGCGTCGAGATAGATACCGGCGAGGGCTTCACGAAGGTGCCGGGCACGCGGAAGCCCCGGACCTGCGTGCGGTCCGGGGCTCAGAGGGGGAAGTGGAGCTACGCGACGGAGCCTATGCGCCCGTCCGGCTCGCGGGGCCCGTCGTGGTGGATCGGGGTGTGGGCGCCCGTGAGGGAGACGCCGCTGCCGCCGCGGCGGTTGGCGACGATCTCGGCACCGATCGAGAGGGCGGTCTCCTCGGGCGTGCGCGCGCCGAGGTCGAGGCCGATCGGGGAGCGCAGGCGGGCGAGTTCGAGTTCGGTGACGCCGACCTCGCGGAGGCGCTCGTTGCGGTCCTCGTGGGTGCGACGGGAGCCCATCGCGCCGATGTAGGCGACGGGAAGCCTCAGGGCGGCCTGGAGGAGGGGCACGTCGAACTTGGCGTCGTGCGTGAGGACGCAGAGGACGGTCCGGCCGTCGACCTCGGTCGACTCCAGGTAGCGGTGGGGCCAGTCGACGACGATCTCGTCGGCCTCGGGGAAGCGGGCCGGCGTCGCGAAGACGGGCCGCGCGTCGCAGACGGTGACGTGGTAGCCGAGGAACTTGCCGACCCGGACGAGGGCGGAGGCGAAGTCGATGGCGCCGAAGACGATCATGCGGGGGGCGGGCACGGAGGACTCGACCAGGAGGGTCAGCGGCTGTCCGCAGCGGCTGCCGTCCTCGCCGATCTCCACGGTGCCGGTGCGGCCCGCGTCGAGCATCGCCCCGGCCTCGGCGGCCGCGGTGCGGTCCAGCTCGGGGTGGCCGCCGAGCTTCCCCTCGTACGAACCGTCGGGGCGGACGAGCAGGGCCCGGCCCATCAGCTCGTCGGGGCCCCCGACGATCCGGGCCAGGGCCGCCGCCTCCCCCGAGACGGCGGCCGCGAACGCGGCGGGGAGGACCCCGCCGCGGACCGGGGTGACGAGGATGTCGATGATGCCGCCGCAGGTCAGTCCGACCGCGAAGGCGTCCTCGTCGCTGTAGCCGAAGCGCTCGACGACGGTCTTCCCGTCTTCGAGGGCCTGGACGCACAGGTCGTAGACCGCCCCCTCCACACACCCGCCGGAGACCGATCCGATCGCCGTGCCGTCGCTGTCGACGGCGAGGGCGGCTCCCGGCTGCCGGGGCGCGCTGCCGCCGACGGCCACCACGGTGGCGACGGCGAACGTGCGTCCCTGCTCGACCCACCGGTGCAGCTCTTCGGCGATGTCCAGCATGTCGGTCTCCTTGGGTGTGTACGGAGGGGGGTCGGGCGTCAGCTGACGCCCAGCCAACCCTCGATCGGGTGAAGGGCGAAGAACACGATGAAGATCGCGGTCAGGGCCCACATGAACGCGCCGACCTCGCGCGCCTTGCCCTGCGCCACCTTGATGACGGTGTAGGCGATGACGCCGGCCGCGACGCCCGGGGTGATGCTGTAGGTGAACGGCATCAGGACGACGGTCAGGAAGACCGGGATCGCGACGGAGCTGTCGCCCCAGTTCACGTGCTTGGCGTTCATCATCATCATCGCGCCGATGACGACCAGGGCGGCGGAGCCGACCTCACGGGGCACGATCTGGGTGATCGGCGTGAAGAAGAGGCAGGCCGCGAAGAACAGGCCGGTGATGACCGAGGAGAAGCCGGTGCGGGCGCCTTCGCCGACGCCGGTGGCGGACTCCACGAAGACGGTCTGGCCGGAGGCGCCGGAGACGCCGCCGATCGCGCCGCCCGCGCCGTCGATGAACAGCGCCTTGGACAGGCCGGGCATCCGGCCCTTGTCGTCGGCGAGGTTGGCCTCGGTGCCGACGCCGATGATGGTGGCCATGGCGTCGAAGAAGCCGGCGAGGACGAGGGTGAAGACGATGACGCCGACGGTGATGTAGCCGACGTCGCCCCAGCCGCCGAAGGAGACGTCGCCGAAGAGCGAGAAGTCCGGGCTGGAGACCGCGCTGCCCTTGAGCTCCGGGGCGCCGTTGGCCCAGGCGCCCGGGCCCTTGGCCGGGATGTCGGCGACCGCGTTGACGATCAGGGAGATGACGGTGCCGGCGACGATGCCGATGAGGATGGCGCCCGGGACCTTGCGGGCCTGGAGGGCGAAGATCGCGAGCAGGGTGACCGCGAAGATCAGCACCGGCCAGCCGACGAGTTCGCCGCCGGCGCCCATGGTGACGGGCGGGCCGAACTGCGGGCCGGCGCCCACGAAGCCGGCCTTGTTGAAGCCGATCAGCGCGATGAAGAGGCCGATGCCGATGGTGATGCCGTGCTTGAGCGGCAGCGGGATCGCGTTCATGATCATCTCACGGAGACCGGTGACCACCAGGAGGCAGATCACCACACCGTAGACGACGCACATGCCCATGGCCTGCGGCCAGGTCATCTGCGGCACGACCTGGGTCGCGAGCACACCGGAGACGCTGAGCCCCGCCGCGAGGACGAGCGGGACCTTGCCGACGAAGCCCATCAGCAGGGTGGTCACCGCCGCCGCGAAGGCGGTCGCCGTGATGACGGCGGAGGTGGCGAGGACGTGCTTGTCGACGTCCGGGCCGCCGAGGAGGATCGGGTTGAGCAGGAGAATGTACGCCATCGCCATGAAGGTGGTGACGCCGCCGCGGATCTCCGTCGCGACGGTGGATCCTCTCTCCGAGATGTGAAAGTACCGGTCGAGCCAAGAACGCCCGGCGGGGTTGCGCGAGCCGGAGCCCGCGTCCTCCGCGGTGGTCTTGGGCTCCACAGACGACTGGGTCATGGGGCCTACTCCCAAGGTTCAAAGGGGCACCCGCATCAGACTTCGAAGCTCTGACGGTGAAGCTGCGGGATTTGGGATATTTCGTTGGCTGCACGACCCGGGGGACGGCCCGAGACGAACGGGGTACTGCCGTGAAGCGGGGTACTGCGGTGATGCGGGTTTCCCGAGAGGGAGTGCTCCGGGCGGTGCGGGCGGTGGAAGTGTGACGTTCCTGGGAGGCACACACCGCCCGGAGAGTCCTACAGGGTGCCGGTGAGCGCCTCGGGGCGGACCGGCGTCTTGTTGAGCTCCAGGCCCGTCGCCGCCCGGATCGCCGCGAGGACGGCCGGGGTGGACGACAGGGTCGGGGCCTCGCCGATGCCCCGGACGCCGTACGGCGCGTTGGGGTCGGCCAGCTCGAGGTAGTCGACCGGGATGGTCGGCGTGTCGAGGATGGTCGGGATCAGGTAGTCCGTGAAGGAGGGGTTGCGCACCTTCGCGGTCTTCGGGTCGACGATGATCTCCTCCATCACCGCGACGCCCAGGCCCTGGGTGGTGCCACCCTGGATCTGGCCGACCACGGAGAGCGGGTTGACCGCCTTGCCGACGTCCTGCGCGCAGGCCAGCTCGATCACCTTCACGAGACCGAGCTCGGTGTCCACCTCCACGACCGCGCGGTGCGCGGCGAAGGCGTACTGGACGTGGCCGTTGCCCTGGCCGGTGACGAGGTCGAAGGCCTGGGTGGGACGGTGCCGCCACTCCTCCTCGACCTCCACGACCTGGTCCTCCAGGACGTCCGCGATGCTCGCGAGGGCCTCGCCGCCGTCGGTGACGACCTTGCCGCCCTCCAGGAGGAGTTCGGCGTTGGCCCAGGCCGGGTGGTACGAGCCGAACTTGCGCCGGCCGATCTCCAGGACCTTCTCGCGGACGATCCCGCAGGAGTTCTTGATGGCGCCGCCGGTCATGTACGTCTGGCGGCCCGCGGAGGTCGAACCGGCCGAGCCCACCTGGGTGTCGGCGGGGTGGATGGTGACCTGCTGGACGCCGAGTTCGGTGCGGGCGATCTGGGCGTGGATGGTGACGCCGCCCTGGCCGACCTCCGCCGCGGCGGTGTGGACCGTGGCGACGGCCTCGCCGTTGATGACCTCGATGCGGATCTTGGCGGTCGAGTAGTCGTCGAAGCCCTCGGAGAAGCCGACGTTCTTGATGCCGACGGCGTAGCCGACGCCGCGGACGACGCCCTCGCCGTGCGAGGTGTTGGACAGGCCGCCCGGCAGCGCGCGGACGTCCGCGCCCTCGCCGGCGGTCTCCCACTGGCGCTCCGGGGGCATCGGGCGGGCCTTGACCCGGCGCAGCAGCTCGGCGACCGGGGCCGGCGAGTCCACGACCTGGCCGGTCGGCATGATCGTGCCCTGCTCCATGGCGTTGAGCTGGCGCAGCTCCACCGGGTCCATGCCCAGCTTGGCCGCGAGCTTGTCCATCTGCGCCTCGTAGGCGAAGCAGGCCTGGACCGCGCCGAAGCCGCGCATGGCGCCGCAGGGCGGGTTGTTGGTGTAGAGGCCGATCGCCTCGATCTCCACGTCGTCGACGACGTAGGGGCCGATCGAGAGGGAGGAGGCGTTGCCGACGACCGAGGCCGTGGACGACGCGTACGCGCCGCCGTCGAGCACGATCTTGCACTTGACGTGCGTGAGCTTGCCGTCCTTGGTGGCGCCGTGCTCGTAGTAGAGCTTCGCCGGGTGCCGGTGGACGTGGCCGAAGAAGGACTCGTACCGGTTGTAGACCATCTTCACCGGCTTGCCGGTGCGCAGCGCGAGGATCGAGGCGAGGATCTGCATCGAGATGTCCTCGCGGCCGCCGAACGCGCCGCCGACGCCCGCCATGGTCATGCGGACCTTCTCCTCGGGCAGGCCGAGGCAGGGGGCGATCTGCTTGAGGTCCGAGTGCAGCCACTGGGTGGCGACGTACAGGTCGACGCCGCCGTCCTCGGCCGGTACGGCGAGGCCGGACTCGGGGCCGAGGAAGGCCTGGTCCTGCATGCCGAAGGTGTACTCGCCCTTGACGATCACGTCGGCGCGCTTGGCGGCCTCGGCGGCGTTGCCGCGGATGATCGGCTGGCGGTGCACGATGTTGGGGTGCGGGACGTGACCGGAGTGGTGGTCGTCGCGGTTCTCGTGGACCAGGATCGCGTCCGGGGCGAGGGCGGAGGCCTCGTCCGTGATGAGCGGGAGCTCCCGGTACTCGACCTTGATCTTCGCGGCGGCGCGGCGGGCGGTCTCCGGGTGGTCGGCGGCCACGAGGGCGACCGGCTCACCGTGGTGACGGACCTTGCCGTAGGCGAGGACCGGGGTGTCCTGGAACTCCATGCCGTAGTTCTTCGCGGCCGGCAGGTCCTCGTGGGTCAGGACGGCGTAGACGCCGTCCATCGTCAGGGCCTCGGAGGTGTCGATGGACACGATCTCGGCGTGCGCGACGGTGGAGCGCAGGATCTGGCCCCACAGCATGTCCTCGTGCCACATGTCCGAGGAGTAGGCGAACTCGCCGGTGACCTTGAGGGTGCCGTCCGGGCGGAGCGTGGACTCGCCGACGCCGCCCTTGACGTGGTTCTGGGTGACGTTGGTGGGCGTACCCACCGGAAGTGTGTTCTGAGCCATCGTCAGACCGCCTCTCCCTGACGCTCCTGGCGAGCGGCCGCGAGGCGGACCGCGTCGAGGATCTTCTCGTAACCGGTGCAGCGGCAGAGGTTGCCGGAGAGCGCCTCGCGGATGTCCGCGTCCGTCGGGGACGGGTTGCGCTCCAGCATCTCGTCGGCCGCCACGAGCAGACCGGGGGTGCAGAAACCGCACTGGACGGCGCCCGCGTCGATGAACGCCTGCTGGATCGGCGAGAGTTCGACGCCCTCGCCGGTCTGCGAGTCCTGGGCGGGCTTCGCCTCCCACTTCTTGGCGGCGTCGACCGAGGTGCCGCAGGCGCCGGAGGCGCAACCGCCGTGCGCCTCGCGCTCCTTGGCGTACTCCGCCAGGCCCTCGACGGTGATGACCTCGCGGCCCTCGACCTGACCGGCGGCGACCAGACACGAACAGACCGGCACGCCGTCGAGGCGGACCGTGCAGGAGCCGCACTCGCCCTGCTCGCACGCGTTCTTGGAGCCGGGCAGACCCAGGCGCTCACGCAGAACGTAGAGGAGGGACTCGCCCTCCCAGACGTCGTCGGCTTCCTGCGGACGACCGTTGACCGTGAAATTGACGCGCATGGTTATGCAGCTCCCTCAAGCGTGCGGCCGGCGCCGCGGTACTGCTCCCAGGTCCAGCCGAGCTGGCGGCGAGCCATGATGCCGACGGCGTGGCGCCGGTACTTGGCGGTGCCGCGGACGTCGTCGATCGGGTTGGCGGCGGCCGAGCAGAGGTCGGCGAACTGCTTCGCGATCGAAGGGGTGATGATCTTGCCGTTGTCCCAGAAGCCGCCCTCCTCCAGAGCCGCGTTCAGGAAGGCCTCGGCCTCCTTGGCGCGGATCGGGGTGGGCGCGGCGGAGCCGATGCCGGTGCGCACGGTCCGGGTCTCCGGGTGCAGGGCCAGGCCGAAGGCGCAGACGGCGATGACCATCGCGTTGCGGGTGCCGACCTTGGAGTACTGCTGGGGGCCGTCCGCCTTCTTGATGTGGACGGTCTTGATGAGCTCGTCGGGCTGGAGCGCGTTGCGCTTCACGCCCGTGTAGAACTCGTCGATCGGGATGAAGCGGTTGCCGCGCACCGACTCGACCTCGACCTCGGCGCCCGCGGCGAGCAGGGCCGGGTGGGCGTCGCCGGCGGGCGACGCGGTGCCGAGGTTGCCGCCCACGCCGCCGCGGTTGCGGATCTGCGGGGAGGCGACCGTGTGCGAGGCCAGTGCCAGACCCGGGAGCTCCGCGCGCAGGTTCTCCATGATCTGCGTGTACGGGACGGAGGCGCCGAGGCGGACGTTCTCCTCGCCGACCTCCCACTCGCGCAGCAGCTCGATACGGTTCAGGTCCAGGAGGTACTCGGGGCGTCGGTGGTCGAAGTTGATCTCGACCATGACGTCGGTACCACCGGCGATGGGCACGGCCGTGGGGTGCTCGGCCTTGGCGGCGAGCGCCTCCTCCCAGCTGGCGGGGCGAAGGAAGTCCATGGTGGCTCTCTTCTAGTGATTCTGGTGATCGGGGGTCGAGCTAGTGGGTCCGGGGGGACGGCCGGCCCTCGACGTCGTGTTCATGTGCTGTTCACGCGGTGTGTGGCCTAGTACACAAGGCACGGTCGCCCGGGGTGCAGTCACCGAAAACATGAAGGAGTTGGCTGGTGCCCGTCGTCGTCTTGTAGATTCGAACGAACGACGGGAAACAGAAACCTCTCCGTTTCCCCCTGGAAACGGTGGCACCGCGCCACCGTCGACAACGCGACACCACCATCACCGAACGAAGGAACGGCGGCGACACGATGCGGCTGCGCGCACTGCTGGAGAACGACGCGCTCGGGCTGCGCCTGCTCGGCGGCGAGGACGAGCTGGACCGGACCGTCCGAGGCGTCATGACGACGGACCTCAAGGACCCCAGCCGGTACCTGTCCGGCGGCGAGCTGGTGCTGACCGGCCTCGCCTGGCGGACGGACCCGGCCGACGCCGAGCCCTTCGTCCGGATCCTGGCCTCGGCCGGAGTGGCGGCGCTCGCGGCGGGCGAGGCCGAGCTGGGGGACATCCCCGACGATCTCGTGGAGGCGTGTTTGCGCCACCGGCTGCCGCTGTTCGCCGTGAACGAGTCCGTTGCGTTCGCGACGATCACCGAGCACGTTGTTCGACAGGTCTCCGGCGAGCGGGCCGGTGACCTGGCGGCCGTCGTCGACCGGCACCGGCGGCTGATGACCTCCGGACCGGCGGGCGGCGGGCCCGAGGTCGTCCTCGACCTCCTCGGCTCCGACCTGGACCTGCGGGCCTGGGTCCTCTCCCCCACCGGCCGCCAGATCGCGGGCGCGGGCGAGCCCCTGGAGGCCGGCCTCGCCGCCACCCTGGCCGGTGAGCACCTGGCCGCCACCCGGACCGGCCGGCGCGGCCCGCACCGGCTGAGCGTCGCCGGAACCGCGTACTCGCTCTTCCCCATCCGGAACGCGGGCCGGGGCGCCGCCCCCGCCGCCCGGGACGTGCGCGAGACGGTCCTGTCGGACTGGCTGCTGGCCGTCGAGGCGGACGCCGGGGAGTGGCCCGCCGCCCGGCTCGACCTGCTCCAGGGCGTCACCCAGCTGATCGCCGTCGAGCGGGACCGGCGCGACGCGGCCCGTACGGTACGGCGCCGGCTCGCCCAGGAGGTCCTGGAGCTGGTGCAGACGGGGGCCGCGCCCGCCGAGATCGCGGCCCGGCTGCGGGTCGCCGCCCCGGTGCTGCTGCCCGGGCTCGGCACGGCCCCGCACTGGCAGGTGGTCGTCGCCCGCGTGGAGTGGGACCAGGAGGCCGGTCAGGCTCCCGTGGAGAGCGGACCGGTCGCGCAGTCGCTCCTGGAGGAGGTCCTCGTCGACCCGGCGGCCGTCGGCGCCGAGTCGGCCGACCGGATCGCGGTCGCGCACAGCGGCGACGAGGCGATCGCCCTGGTGCCGCTGGCCACGGGCCCGCTGCCGGAGAGCGAGGACGAGGGCCCGGCCCCCGCCCTCGGCCTCCACGCGGACGTGCTGCTCGCCTCCGTACGGGCGCCGCTCTCCGCGGGCCTCGACGGCGACGGACGCCTCACGCTGGGCGTCAGCGCCGCCGTGCACTCGGCGGAGGGCCTGCGCGGGGCCCTGGAGGAGGCCCGGCACGCCCGCCGGGTGGCCGCCGCCCGGCCGGGCCGGGTCTGTGCCGCCGGGCACCACGAGCTGGCCTCGCACGTGCTGCTGCTGCCGTTCGTCCCGGACGACGTCCGGCGCGCCTTCACGGCCCGGCTGCTCGACCCGCTGCGCGACTACGACCGGCGCCACCGGGCGGAGCTCATCCCGACCCTGGAGGCGTTCCTGGACTGCGACGGCTCCTGGACCCGCTGCGCGACCCGCCTCCACCTGCACGTGAACACGCTGCGCTACCGGGTGGGCCGGATCGAGCAGCTCACCGGCCGTGACCTCTCCCGCCTGGAGGACAAGCTCGACTTCTTCCTGGCGCTGCGGATGAGCTGAGCCGGACGGGGCGAGCCCGTCCGGTCGGGCCGATCCGTTCGGCCCGGTTGAGCCGTCCGGGGGAACCGGACCGGATCCACGAGGGCCCGGCGGGGCTCCGGTGATTCACTCCTTCGGGCGAGTCCGGAGGAGTGGCGACCGGGGCCGCGGCGGGCCCTCCGGCGTGGGGCCGGCCGACCGGGCCCGGGCCTGATCACCGGCGTGATCACGGGCCGATCGGCCGTCCGGCGCTCCGTCCGAACCGCCCGCGACGGGGGTCGGCGCCCCCTCCGGAGTCTTGTGAAATTTTTCACCCGACCCCTTGGCCGGGTGCTCCCATCCGTGCTGAGATGCCGTCCTACTCAACAGCTCAATGGCGCGCTCGGGGAGGGCAATGTGGCGGATACCGCCATGTCTGGTTCCGAATCAAGGGGTGGCGAAGATCCGTCCCTCGCCTACGGCAAGGAGACACCCGTGGAGACCGCCATATGGCGGCTCCGCTCCCGGGGTTGCTGGACGGACGCGGCCGCGCTGCTCGCGCCGCACGCGTCCGAACCGGCAGCCGCACTCGAACGGGCCGCGCTGCTCATCGAGCGCTGCCTCTACACCGAGAAGGGCTGGGCCGACGCCGAGGAGGCGCTGCGGGCGGCCGAGGCCGTCGCCGGCACCGACGAGGAACGCGGGGCCGCGGCCTGCGAACGCGGCTATCTCGCCTACGCCTCGACCCTGTTGGGGGTGCGCGACCGGGCCGACGAGGCCCGGATGGCGCTGGGCCGGGCGGCGGCGCTGATCGGCCCCGCGGCGGCCGGCCGGCCGCTGCTCGACTTCCGGCGCGGGCTCATCGCCCAGAACCTCGGCGACTCACCGCAGGCGGCCCGCGCCGCGTACCGCAGGGCGCACGAGGGGGCGACCGCCCAGGGCGACTCGCTCCTGCTCTCCTTCACCTGGCGGCACCTCGCCGGACTCGCCCTGCGCGAAGGGGAGTTGGCGGAGGCGCGGCACGGCTTCACGGAGTCCCTGCGGATCCGCGAGGAGCTGGGCTACCTGGTCGGCACGGCCCCGGCGCTCACCGCGCTGGCGACCACGGAGACCGAACCGGAGGCGGGTCGTCTGCGGGCCGAGGCCCGGCGTCTCTTCCAGCTGCTCGGCGGGGTGCCGACCTGGCTCTCGGCCCAGCTGACACCCCGCCCCGCCGCCTGAAGCCGCCCGTACGGGGCGGCTGCTGACGTCCCGTCACGGTTCAGTTCCGCGGCGCGAGGCACACCAGGCTCTCGTCGGTTCCGACGAGCAGGGAGCCCGCGCCGGTGACCGCGACCGCGCGGACCGGGGGGCCCGGGCGGAAGGAGAGCGTCGGACCGCCCTCCGGCCGGTGGAGTTCGACCAGGCCGTCGGCCCAGGCCGCGGCGACCAGCGGCCCGTGCGGGGTCTCGGTCGCGTGCAGGGAGACGACCGGCGAGGGGCGTTCGGCGAGGGGCTCGGGGCGCGCGGTGCGGCCCGGCGTCCAGAGCCGGACGCTCCCGTCCGCGCCGCCGGAGCAGACGAACGGGGTCTCGGACTCGACCGCGGCGACGGCCGTGACCCGGCCGCTGTGCGCGGCCGACTGGTGAAGTCCCGTCAGGCCGAAGGCGTGGACGGAGCCCAGCCGGTCCCCCACCACCACCGAGCCGGCGATCGCCGCGAGGGCCGTGCCCGGGTGGCGGGCCAGGGTCGCCGAGACCGCCTCGGTCAGCCGCTCCAGGTACGGGGGCCTGGGCACCGTTCCGCGTACGGCGTGCAGCCGGCCCCGGTCGTCCAGGAGCAGCACCGTGCCGTCGGGCGCGGGCGCCAGCGCGGTGATCCGGCCTGGGACGGTGTGCGCGAGACGGCCGGCCGGGCTCGCGTCGGCCTCGTGGAGCAGACGCACGGTGCCGGTGGGGTCGCCGACGAGGAGGGTGCCCTCCAGGGGGCCGCCCGCCGCGCCGAGCACGGCGACGGGGCCCGGCCAGGGCGGTGTCAGGTCGCCGCGGTGACGGGCCCACCGGAGCCGCCACGGCGCGGCCGCCGCGAGGTCGGCGAGCGCGGGGCGGAGCCGGGGGTCGGCACCGTCGCCCAGCGCGGCGAGCAGGACCAGCGCCCTGTCCGAGGGGTCCTGGTCGCGGCAGAGCGACTGCCCGGCGCGCATCCAGGCCGTGCGGAGCCCCCCGTGCTCGTCGACGGTGCCCTCGCCGGGCCGGGCGGACGGCTCGGGCCCGTCGAGGGTGCCGGGCACCCCGGCGAGGGCGGCGCCGGTGACGTACGCCGTGGTGACGAGCAGCGGGTCGGCCGCGCAGACGGCGGCCGGGTCGGAGAGGTCCGGCAGCGGCGGGGCCGGCTCCGCCCGGACGCCGTCGGCGGACTCGGGGCCGCCGTCCAGGTCGACGACGGTGACCCGGCGTCCGGCGCGCAGGGCGGCCGGGGCCGGGGTGTCGCTCCGGGCCTCGACCACGAGGCGGATCCTCCCGACTTCGGCGAGCTCCACGATGAGCCGGGTGAGCGCGGCGGGTTCGGCGGCCGCGTGGAGGTCCGTGAGGAGGAGGACGGCCCGGCCGGCGGGCCGCGGCTCGCTGGTGGCGAGGGCGTGGACGAGGTCGCCGGGCGACCGGGCCACGACACCGAGGCGGTCGGCGATCGTCCAGGCCGCGCCGAGGGCGCTCTGCCCGGCGAGCGGGACGAGCGCCCGGGGCGCCCGGCGGCGGGAGCGTCCGGAGCGCGGGCCGTGGGCGGCGAGCCAGCCGAGGAGCGCCGTCTTGCCGTTGCCCGGGGCGCCGGTGACGAGACAGAGCCGGGGCGCCTCGGGATCGGTGAGCCAGCCGAGCAGCGCGGCGGCCTCGGGTTCCGTACCGCCCCATGCCGGGGGCGGACTCGCGGACGGCATGGGACACCTCACGGGTGACGCGGTACGGCGAACGGCTGACGCCTCCGACCTTAGTCGTCCCGGGGCCGCGGGGAGCCCCGTCGATCAGGACCGGATCATGCCCTGTCCGGTCGGCGGGGAGGGTCTCAGCACTCCGAGCCGGTGAAGTGCTCTCGCACCAGGGCCTGGACGACGGTCAGGTCCTGGGCGATCAGGGCGTCCAGCAGGGCGGTGTGCTCGGCGGCGTCGGCGACGAGGTCGCCGTGGCGGAGGGCGGGGGCGCTGATCAGGGGCCACTGCGAGCGGCGGTGGAGGTCGTCCGCGACGGCGAGCAGCTGCTCGTTCCCGGCGAGGGAGAGGACGGCCCGGTGGAAGGCCCGGTCGGTCTCGGCGTAGTGGGCGCGGTCGCCCCGGGCGGCGGCGGTCGCGGTGGCCTCGGCGAGCGGCCGGAGCTCGGCCCAGCGGGCGGCCGGGACCGTGCGGGCGAGCCGCAGCATGACGGGGACCTCGATGAGCGCGCGGACCTCGGCGAGTTCGGCGAGCTCGCGGGGGGTGCGCTCGGTGACGCGGAAGCCGCGGTTGGGCACGACCTCGACGGCCCCCTCGACGGCGAGGCGCTGCATGGCCTCGCGGACGGGGGTGGCCGAGACGCCGAAGCGCTCGGCGAGGACGGGGGCCGAGTACACCTCGCCGGGGCGGAGCTCACCGCCGACGAGGGCGGTGCGGAGCGCTTCGAGGATCTGGCCGCGGACGGAGTGCCTGCGCACGGTGCGGGGGCCGGGGCCCGCCGGTTCGTCGTGGGTGTGCTCACCGCGGGCGTGCTCGGGGCCACGGCCCGGCTCCGTGCCGCGCGTCTGCTCCGGGACCCGTGCGGACTCCGCGCGCGGCGGCTCCGGACGTACGGACGCCGTGCGCGCGGACTCCGGACGTACGGTCCCCGCGGCGTCGCCGAAGGGCGGGGACGGTCTCTCCGTCGCCCGCTCGCGCGCTGCGCCCTGCTCCACCCGGGTCCTCCTGCGGCCTCGTGCCGGGCCCGGCTCGCGTCGCCAGGGCCCTCTGTGCACCATAGGCGAACGGACCGACATCCGGGGCATACGGGCTGCCCCGCAGGTGGGAGGGGTTCTCCGGTGGTGAGAGACCACCCCGAATCGGGTAAGGTAAGGCTAACCTGCCAACGCTCGCGATTCGGTGGTCCGCATGACCGTCCCCGCCCTGTTGCCCGCTCCCCTCGCCTCGCCCGTCGCGGCTTCCTACGCCCGGCTCTCCGAGGTCTTCTCCGGCCTGCGGATGGAGGAACACGCCCGGGGCGAACTGCTGCCGAGCGGCGTGGGCTGGGTCGGCGCGGACGAGCTCGCGGCCGGCGGCCCCCGCCTCGACGCCTTCCTCGCCTGGGACGACGCGCAGGTGCTGCGCGACCACGGCACCCGCGCCCGCCCCGACGTCGTCGCGAGCTTCGGGCTGCACCGGTACGCCTGGCCCGCCTGTCTCCTCGTCACCCTCCCCTGGTTCCTGGACCGCAGGGTGCCCCGCCTGCCCGTCCGGAACGTGGCCTTCCAGCGTGCGATCGGCCGCATGGCGGTCCGGGTGGAGGAGTTCGCCTGCCTGCCGGGCGACCCCGCGGCCGCCCTCCCCGGCGCCCGGGTCGTCGCCGACGAGGAGGCGCTGCGGGCCGAGGTGCGCGCCTCGCTCGCCGAGCACTTCGAGGCCGTCCTCGACGGCTTCGGTCCCCGGATGCGGCGCGGCCGCCGGGCCCTGTGGGGGATGGCCACGGACGAGATCGTCGAGGGCCTCTGGTACGTCGCGGCCCTGCTCGGCGAGGAGCGGCGGGCGATGGCCGAGCTCGAACTCCTCCTGCCGGGCACCCCCAAGCCGTACAAGCCGTACGCGGGCGGGGCGGGTTTCCGCGAGCTGGCCGGCACCGAGGGGGCGGACGGCGCCCCGCGCGTCACCCGCGACCGGGCCACGTGCTGCTTCTTCTACACGCTGCGCCCCGAGGACACCTGTCTCACCTGTCCGCGCACCTGCGACGCCGAGCGCGTCCGCCGACTGGCCGCGCCCGCCTGAGGCTCCTGGGCCACGACCTCGATTACGCCACCCGTTCGAGTGGCTCGAATCGAACTCAATCACCCCTCCCTGTACGGGTGTTCGACCAGATCGCACCTATTCGTGCGCCCCGCGACCCCGATGGCGTGCTCTTGCCCCGAAACCCCTTGAGCACCCCACGGGGTCGGCCAGTATGGGCCGCCAAACGCCCTACTGCGATGCAAGGGACACCGCATGAGACTGACCGACATATCGCTGGACTGGCTGCTTCCGGGTGGCGTGATGGTGGCCGGAGTCCTGACGGCGGTGGCGGTGCTCGCGCGCGGGAAGCGCGCCGGTGACCAGGCCGCGGCCGACGACTCCTGGGAACGCAGCGAGGAGCGCCGCAGACGCAAGGAGGCCGTCTACGGATTCGCCTCGTACGGTCTGCTCTTCCTCTGCGCGGCCGTCGCGGCGGCGCTCTCCTTCCACGGTCTCGTCGGCTTCGGCCGGCAGAACCTGAACCTCGCCGGGGGCTGGGAGTACCTCGTCCCCTTCGGCCTCGACGGCGCCGCCATGTTCTGCTCGGTGCTCGCGGTCCGCGAGGCCAGCCACGGCGACGCGGCCCTCGGCTCGCGCCTGCTCGTCTGGCTGTTCGCGGGCGCGGCGGCCTGGTTCAACTGGGTGCACGCACCGCGCGGTCTGGGCCACGACGGCGCTCCGCACTTCTTCGCCGGCATGTCCCTCTCGGCGGCGGTCCTCTTCGACCGGGCGCTGAAGCAGACCCGCAGGGCCGCGCTGCGCGAGCAGGGCCTGGTGCCCCGCCCGCTGCCGCAGATCCGCATCGTGCGGTGGCTGAGGGCGCCCCGGGAGACCTTCGCGGCCTGGTCGCTGATGCTCCTGGAGGGCGTGCGGACCCTGGACGAGGCGGTCGACGAGGTGCGCGAGGACCGGCGGGAGAAGGAGCAGAACCGGCTCCGCCGGCGCGACCAGGTCAAGCTGGACCGGGCCAGGCTCAAGGCGATCAACCGTCAGCACCGTGCCTTCGGGCTCGGCCGCGGCGGCGGTCGCCAGGTCGAGATGGCGGCCCTCGGCACCTCGTCCGGTACGGGTCCCGGCCCGGGTGCGGGCAGCGGTTCGGGCTCCGCGACGGCGGCCGTGCAGGCAGCCGTCGCGGAGCCCGCCATAGCGGACCCCGGACAGTTGCCGCTTCGACCCCGGCCCTCCCTCCAAGCCGTGAGGGGCGATGAGCCCCGCCCCGGCGAGTCCCGGACGGTGGACCTCACCGCCGAGGACGACACCCAGGCGCTGCCCCGTCTCGACTCCCTGGAGCGCAAGCTCAAGGATCTGGAGCAGCAGTTCGGCTGAACGGGGGAACAGAAGGAGACCGGCGGGGGGGCCCCCCCCCCGGCCCCCCCCCCCCCCCCCCCCCCCCACCCCCCCCCCCCCCCCGCCCCCCCCCGCCCCCCC
>NZ_JAINVG010000067.1 GCF_020400725.1 Streptomyces sp. NK15101
TGCTCACCGCCGCCGGATCCGCCGGCGAGCTCGTCCTCGCCCCCACCGCCATCGAGCCCGAGGACGTCGCCGACGCCCTCCTCGACGCCATCGCCGCCGACCGCTTCCTCGTCCTGCCCCACCCCGAGGTCGCCGGCTACTACCGCAACCGCGCCACCGACCCCGAGCGGTGGCTCGGCACGATGAACAACGTCCAGCAGGCCTGGGAGACGGGCACCCGTCGTCCGTAGTCCCGGCAGATGGGAAGATCTAGCGGCGGGAACGCGTTCCCGTGACCGAAAACGATCACCAAGGAAGGCGGCGGAGCATGGCCAGGACGACGGACGGGAGCGGCGCCCCCGTTCCCCAGAGACTCCTCGCCGCCGCCACCCGGCTCTTCGCCGAGCGGGGCTACGACCGCACCTCCGTCCAGGAGATCGTCGAGGCCGCCGGGGTCACCAAGGGCGCGCTCTACCACTACTTCGGCTCCAAGGAGGACCTCCTCCAGGAGGTCTACTCCCGTGTGCTGCGCCTCCAGCAGGAGCGGCTCGACGCCTACGCGGACGCCGACGCGCCCGTCGAGGACCGGCTGCGCGACGCCGCGGCGGACGTCGTCGTCACCACCATCGAGAACCTCGACGACGCGTCCATCTTCTTCCGCTCCATGCACCACCTGAGCCCGGAGAAGCACAAGCAGGTGCGGGCCGAGCGGCGCCGCTACCACGAGCGCTTCCGGGCCCTGATCGAGGAAGGCCAGCGGACGGGCGTCTTCTCCTCCGCCACGCCCGCCGACCTCGTCGTCGACTACCACTTCGGCTCCGTGCACCACCTCTCCACGTGGTACCGCCCGGACGGCCCGCTCACCCCCGAGGAGGTCGCCGCCCACCTCGCCGACCTCCTCCTGCGGGCCCTCCGTCCCTGAGCCGTCCCCTACAGGTACTTCTTCAGCTCCCGGCGCGCCAGCGACCGCTGGTGCACCTCGTCCGGACCGTCCGCCAGCTTCAGCGTCCGGGCCGCCGCCCACAGTTCTGCCAACGGGAAGTCCTGCGAGACACCGCCCGCCCCGTGCGCCTGCACGGCCTTGTCGATGATGTCGACGACGGCGCGCGGGGTCGCGATCTTGATGGCCTGGATCTCGGTGTGCGCGCCCCGGTTGCCGACGGTGTCCATCAGCCAGGCCGTCTTGAGGACGAGGAGCCGCAGCTGCTCGATGGTGACCCGGGCGTCGGCGATCCAGTTCTGCACGACGCCCTGCTGGGCGAGCGTCTTGCCGAAGGCCGTGCGGGAGACGGCGCGCCGGCACATCAGCTCGACCGCCCGCTCCGCCATGCCGATGAGCCGCATGCAGTGGTGGATGCGGCCTGGGCCGAGCCGGGCCTGGGCGATGGCGAAGCCGCCGCCCTCCTCGCCGACGATGTTCGCGGCCGGGACCCGGACCCCGTCGAAGACCACCTCGGCGTGGCCGCCGTGGGAGTGGTCCTCGTACCCGTACACCTGCATCGCGCGCCGGACCTCCACGCCCGGGGTGCCGCGCGGCACGAGGATCATCGACTGCTGGCGGCGGAGGTCGGGGCCGTCGGGGTCGGTCTTGCCCATGACGATGAAGATCCTGCAGTCCGGGTTCATCGCCCCGGAGATGTACCACTTGCGCCCGTCGACGACGTACGAGTCCCCGTCCCGCCGGATCCGGGTCTCGATGTTGGTCGCGTCGGAGGAGGCGACCTCGGGCTCGGTCATCGCGAAGGCCGAGCGGATCTCGCCGGCGAGGAGCGGCTCCAGCCACTGCTTCTTCTGCGCCTCGTCGCCGAACTGGGCGAGCACCTCCATGTTGCCGGTGTCCGGCGCGGCGCAGTTGAGGGCCGTCGGGGCCAGGTGCGGGCTGCGGCCGGTGATCTCGGCGAGCGGCGCGTACTGGAGGTTGGTGAGCCCGGCACCGTACTCCGCGTCGGGGAGGAAGAGGTTCCACAGGCCCTGCCGCTTCGCCTCCGCCTTGAGCTCCTCGACGACCGGCGGGGTGTCCCAGGGGGAGGCGAGCCGGGCGCGCTGCTCCTCGGCGACGGCCTCGGCCGGGTAGACGTGCTCGTCCATGAAGGCGAGGAGTTTCGCCCGCAGTTCCTCGGTGCGGGCGTCGTACGCGAAGTCCATGGCGGATCAGCCTTCCTGAAGGGTGGTGAGGCCGTGCTCGATGAAGACGGGGACGAGTTCGCCGATGCGGTCGAAGCCGGCGCCGACCGTCTGCCCGAGGGTCCACCGGTAGTGGATGCCCTCCAGGATCACGGCGAGTTTGAACCAGGCGAAGGCCGTGTACCAGGCGAGGCCGGAGGTGTCGCGGCCCGAGCGGGCCGCGTAGCGCTCGACCAGTTCGGCCGCGCTCGGGTGCCCGGGGGCGGTGGCGGTCGTGGAGATGGGGGAGCCCGGCAGGTCGAGCGGGGTGCTGTACATGACGAGGAGGCCGAGGTCGGTGAGCGGGTCGCCGAGCGTGGACATCTCCCAGTCGAGGACGGCCCGGATCCGGCCGTCCTCGCCGACGAGGACGTTGTCGAGCCGGTAGTCGCCGTGGATCACGGTCGGTGGCGGCGAGGCGGGCAGCGCGCGCCCGAGGGCGGCGTGCAGCTCGTCGATCCCGGGGAGCTCGCGGCCGCGCGAGGCGTCGAGCTGCTTGCCCCAGCGGCGCAGCTGCCGGTCGAGGAAGCCGTCCGGGCGGCCGAAGTCGCCGAGTCCCACGGCCTCCGGATCGACGGCGTGCAGGTCGACGAGGGTGTCGACCAGGCCGAGGACGGTGGCGCGGGTGCGCTCGGGGCCGAGCGCGGCCAGCTCGTGGGCCGAGCGGTACGGCGTCCCGTCGACGAAGTCCATGACGTAGAACGGCGCGCCGAGCACCGACTCGTCCTCGCAGAACAGGACCGTCCCGGGGACGGGCACCCCCGTCGCCCCCAGGGCGCTGATGACGCGGTGCTCGCGCCGCATGTCGTGGGCGGTGGCGAGGACGTGGCCGAGCGGGGGACGGCGGACCACCCAGCGGCCGGTGCCGTCGCTCACGACGTAGGTCAGGTTCGACCGGCCGCCCTCGATCAGCCGGGCCTCCAGCGGCCCGGAGAGCAGCCCGGGCCGCTCGCGGTCGAGGAACCGGCGCAGCTGCTCGGGGTCGAGTCCTGGCGGCGGGGCGGAACTCATGGGTGCGTACCTCCGGATCGGCTTCGTCGGCGTTCATGATGACCGACCAGTCGGTATGCAGTCCAGGGGGTGGCGGGAAAGCGTGTGACGCACTCTGGCGGCTGGTCGTATGCATGAATAGGGTTCACATATGGATGCGAAGTTGATCGTCGACGAAGTCCGGCTCACCCCGATCCTCATCTCTGACCCGCCCCTCCTCAACACCCAGGGCGTCCACCAGCCCTACACGCCACGGCTCGTGGTCGAAGTGGTCACCAGGGGAGGGGTGGGCGGGCTCGGGGAGACCTACGGCGACGGCGTCTACCTGGACATCGCCCGGCCGCTGGCCGAGTCGCTGCCGGGCCGATCGGTCACGGATGTGAACAGCCTGTTCGCGCTGGCGGAGGAGACGGGGGACGTCCCGAGCTCTGGGACGGACACCGGGGTCGACGCGAGCGGCCTGCGCGGAGTGCGCACCGCCGAGAAGCTCCGCCTCTCCGTCGTCTCCGCCTTCGAGACCGCCTGCCTCGACGCCCTCGGCAGGACCCTCGGCCTGCCCGTCCACGCCCTCCTCGGCGGCAAGGTCCGCGACGAGGTCGAGTACAGCGCGTACCTCTTCCACAAGTGGGCCGGCACGGACGACTGGGGCGCGGCCCTCGACCCCGCCGGCATCGTCGCCCAGGCCCGCCGCTTCGACCGCGAGTACGGCTTCCGCTCCTTCAAGCTCAAGGGCGGGGTGTTCGAGCCCGAGCGGGAGATCGCCGCGATCCGGGCGCTCGCCGAGGCCTTCCCCGGCCGCCCGCTCCGCCTCGACCCCAACGGCGCCTGGTCCGTGGAGACCTCGCTCGCCGTCGCCCGCGAACTGAAGGACGTCCTGGAGTACCTGGAGGACCCGGCGAGCGGCACCGCGGCCATGGCCGAGATCGCCGCCCGCACGGACGTCCCGCTCGCCACCAACATGTGCGTGACGACCTTCGAGGAGGTCCCGGAGGCCTTCGCCGCCGGCGCGGTACGGATCGTCCTCTGCGACCACCACTACTGGGGCGGACTCCACCGCACCCGCGAACTGGCCGCGCTCTGCCGGACCTACGGCGTCGGGCTCTCCATGCACTCCAACACCCACCTGGGCATCAGCCTCGCCGCCATGACCCAGGTCGCCGCCACGCTGCCCGGCCTCCACCACGCCTGCGACACCCACTACCCGTGGCAGACCGAGGACGTCGTCACCGGCCGGCCCGTCTTCCGGGCTGGCCGGCTCACGGTCTCCGACGCACCCGGACTCGGCGTCGACCTGGACCGCGAGGCGCTCGCGGTCCTCCACGACCGCTGGCTCGGCGACGACGGCACGTTCCGGAACCGGGACGACGGGGCGGCGATGCGGGCGGCGCACCCGGACTGGACCCCACGCGACTGGTGACGCGCCTCCGCCCGGCGGGGCGGTGCCCCGGCCCACCCGCCGTGTGGGCAATCGTCCCGCGGGGCGGGACGGGTGGGCACACGGGACGGCGCCCATAGCGGCGCCTCCGCGTCCCGCGCCTGGACCCGCACCACGTGTGCAATGCGCATCCGGTGCGGGTCCAGGCGCAGAAGCCTCGGGCGCCGGCAAGGGCGCCGTTCCGTCGTGCCCACCCTCCCCCGAGCTCTCGGCTCCGCTCGAGCAGGGGGGGACCCCCTTGCCCCGGCGGAACGACCGCCCACGACGGGGCACAGGGTGGCACCGCCCAGAAGGGCGCGTCGGCTACGCGTGGCAGGCCACCGGCACCCCGCCGTTCATCGCCGCCATGTCCCCGAAGACCGCCACCGGATCGAGCGGGGACCCCTCCGGCAGCCCCTCCAGTTCCGCGTACGCCCGGTGCAGGTTCGCCACGAGCCGCTCGCTCTCGCGCCACGCGGCGAACTCGCCGAGTTCCGCCCGCCGCGCCGTCTCCAGCGGCGTCGCCCCCTTCGCGTACCCCTCGACGGCGAGCTCCCGCACCCAGAGCAGGTACCGCTCCGTGGTGTCGTAGGCAGTGGGGTCGGTCACCCGTCCGTGCCCCGGCACCACCGTCGCCGCGTCGAGGGAGCGCAGCAGGTCGAGGGCGCGCAGGGACCCGGCGAGCGAACCCATCGGCAGGAACGGCGTCCCGCCGTGGAAGACCAGGTCACCGGTGAAGACGACGCCCTGCTCAGGGAGATGGACGATCGAGTCGCCGGTGGTGTGCGCGGCACCGGGGTGGAGCAGTCGCACCTCGATCCCGCCGACGTACAGGGTGAGCCGCTCGCTGTACGTCACGGAGGGCGGCAGGATGTCGACCCGCCCGAAGTCGGTCTGCGGCCACAGCAGATGGAGCTGGTGTCCGGCCGCGAGCTGCTCGGACCGGCAGTTCTCGTGCCCCACGATCCGCGCCTCGGGGCGGAACACCCCGTTGCCGTAGGTGTGGTCGCCGTGGTGGTGGGTGGAGACGATGGTGCGGGGCAGCGGCAGCCCTTCGGCGAGCACCGCCTCGCGCAGCAGCTTCGCGCGCCGTTCGGTGGCGGCGGTGTCGACGAGCAGCGATTCGTCCGCGTCGCCGATGAACCCGGCGTTGTTCAGGCACCAGCCGCCGTCGGGCTGGACGAAGGCGTGCACGTGCGGAGCGAGCGTGACGACATAGGGATCGGTGGCAGACAAAGGGATTCCCCCGGATGAGAGCCCGACTGGACAGGGGAAGACTGCCAGTCGGTCCAGGCCCGGGGGAAGCCGGAGCGGACCACTCCCGGGCCAGGGGAAGCCGGAACGGACCACTCCAGGGCCGGGAGAAGCCGGAACGGGTTGTTCCCGGGCGAGGGGAAGCGACACGGGGCACTCCCCGGCCGAGGGGAAGCCGGAACGGACCGCCCCCCGGCCGAGGGGCGGTCAGGAGGAGCCGCTCCCCGGCCGGGCACCCTCGCCGAGGCCGCCCGCTTCGGCGCGGCGACCCTTCTGGCCCTGCCGTACGACGCGGTCCTGCCGGCGCTCGAGACGGCGGGCCCCGTCGGCTCGTTCGGCGGCCGGGTCCTGATCGACTGCACCAACGCCGTCGGTCCGGGCCCCGTCCTCACCACCGGCGGGGGCCCCGGGGCCGCCCGTACCTTCACCGCCGCGACGGGCGCCCGGGTGGTGAAGGCCTTCAACCACGTCACGCCGGCGGTGTGGAGCCGCACCCCGCCCGTCTTCGCGGACGGACCGGTCGCCGTCCCCCTGTGCGGGGACGACGAGGAGGCCCTCGCGCTCGTCTCCGCCCTCGCCGCCGACCTGGGCTGCGCCCCCTTAGTCGCCGGCCCGCCGGCCCACGCGGACCTCCTGGAGGCGACCACCGCGTTCCTCATCGGTCTCTGGACCTCGGGCCGCGACCCGCGCGCCATGCTCCCGCCGCCGGCGGCGCTCGGCGGCTGACGCCCCGGCTTGCGGGCCGGCCGGGTCGCGTCGAAGGTCGGGGGTATGAAGGCGATCAGTTACAGCCGGTACGGCGGTCCCGAGGTGCTGGAGTACGGCGAGCTGCCCGACCCGAAGGTCGGCCCCGACGAGGTCCTGGTCAAGGTGCGGGCGGCCGCCGTCAATCCCGTCGACTGGAAGGCGCAGGCCGGGTATCTCGACGGCATGCTCGACGCCGTCTTCCCGGTCGTCCCGGGGTGGGACGTCTCCGGCGTCGTGGTCCGGCTCGGCGTCTCCGTCCCCGAGTACGCCGTCGGGGACGAGGTCATGGGGTACGTCCGCGAGGACGTCCTCGCGCACGGCACCTTCGCCGAGTACGTCGCCGCCCCGGTCCGCACCCTCGCCCGCAAGCCCCGCACCTTCGGGTTCGAGGAGGCCGCGGCCCTCCCGCTCGTCGGCCTCACCGCGTACCAGGTGCTCCAACGGCCCCAGGCCCTCGCGGCGCGCCCCGGCGACACGGTCCTCGTGCACGCGGCGGCCGGCGGGGTCGGCTCGATGGCCGTGCAGATCGCCCGTCACCTCGGCTGCCGGGTGATCGGCGCGGCCCGGGAGGCGGGCCTGGAGCGGGTCGCGGAGCTCGGCGCCGAGCCCGTCCGCTACGACGAGGAGACCTTCGCCGACCAGGTCCGCGCCCTCGCCCCGCAGGGCGTGGACGCCGTCCTCGACACCATCGGAGGCCCGTTCCTGAAGCTCTCCGCCGGGCTCCTCGCGCCGGGGGGCCGCCTGGCCTCGATCGCCGACGGCGAGGTCCTCGCCCTCGGCGGCCGCTACTTCTGGGTCCGCCCCGACGCCGCCGACCTCGCGGTCCTCGCCGACCTGGCCGACGCGGGCGTCCTCACCGTACGGGTGGCCAGGGCGTTCCCGCTGGAGCAGGCGGCCGAGGCCCAGCGCGCCAACGCGGCGGGCGGGCTGAACGGCAAGGTCGTGGTGACCGTCCCCTAGGGCCTGTCCGACCGTTCCCGTCGTGTCCGGCCCGTCCGGCGGATCACGGCCGGCCACCCTGGCGCGGTCTCACCAGATCACCGTCGCCCCGAGGACGGCGAGTGCGATCGTGCACACCGTCGCGAGCAGCGCGCCCCGGTGGGAGAGCGGGAGCGGCCGCGCCGCGCCCAGGGAGCGGATCCGGCGGTGCGCCACGGCCAGGAACGCGACCCACACCAGGGCCGAGAGCGCGAGGCCGGTCAGCTCCCGCGCCGTGACCTCGTCGCTGACCACGAGCTTCACGGCGAGCACCGTGACGACCGTGCACGACAGGGTCGTACGCCGCCACGCGAGTCGGGTCCGCTCCGGCTGGAGCCCGGGATCCCGGGCCTCGTCGGCCGAACTCACCGCCCGGCCCAGCCGAAGACGACGAGCGCCACCATCGCGAGGGCCACGGCGGCCACCGAGAGGCTGAGCAGCGCAGGGAACCGGGACACCGGCAGGTCCTCGTTGCGTCGCATCGCCCGTTCGCAGCGCATCCAGTGGTTCACCGCCCGCAGGGCGCACAGCACACCGGCGGCGAGCAGCGCGAGCGCGAGCCCGACGCGCACGCCCCAGCGCAGGTCCGGCAGGAACTGGTCGACGGCGAAACCGCCGCCGACCAGGGCGAGCGCGGTCCGGATCCAGGCCAGGAAGGTCCGTTCGTTGGCGAGGGAGAAGCGGTAGTCGGGCGTCTCGCCCTCGTCCCGGATCCGCTGCGGCGCGAACCACAGCCGCAGGCTCTGCACGAAATCGCTCACGTGTGCACCCTAACGGCCGGATGATCGGCCCGCCCGGCACCGGCTTCCGGGCCCGCTCTACGCAGGCCCTCAGCCCGCCCGCAGCAGCTCGTACGCGGCGAGGCCGTCCGGCACCCACTCCCAGGCGCCCGCCGTTCCGGGCAGCCGTGCGGCCAGCTCCTCGTCGGTGAGGAAGCCGTGCCAGGCGACCTCCTCCACCTGCGGGCTGACCGGCAGTTCGCAGCGGACCTCGTAGACGGCCGACCACCACTTCCCGGCCACGCCCCCGGAGTCGTACAGGAACCGCGTCACCGGTTCGGGGCGGGGCAGCCCGGACACGCCGAGCTCCTCCTCGGCCTCCCGCAGCGCGGCCTCGTCGTAGGACTCGCCGGCGCCGACGACCCCGCCGACGAACATGTCGTACAGGGAGGGGAAGACCAGCTTCGTCGGCGTCCTGCGGTGGACGAAGACCCTGCCCTCGGCGTCCCGGACCCGGATGAAGACGCAGCGGTGGATCAGGCCCCGCGCGTACACCTCGCCGCGCGGAGCCTGCCCGATCACCCGGTCCTGCTCGTCGACGACGTCGAGGATCTCTTCGGAGGCGCTCATGCGCCCATCAAATCACCGTGCGGGAAACCGTCACTGCCCCATGACGTACTTGACCGTCGGGCCGGTGGTCCAGCCGCCGTCCACGGCGAGCTCCGCGCCCGTCACGTACGAGGCGGCGTCCGAGAGCAGGAAGACGACCGCGCCCGCGATCTCGTCGGCCTCGCCGACCCGGCCCATGGGCGTGTTCGGGTACTTGCCCTCGCCGCGCTCGATGCCGACGGAGGCCGTCATCGGGGTGTAGGTCATGCCGGGGTGGACGGAGTTGACGCGGATCCCCGCCGTGCCGAGCTCCACCGCGCCGATCTTCGTCAGGCCGCGCACGCCCCACTTGGAGGCGCCGTATCCGGCGGTCAGGGCCAGGCCCATCAGGCCCGCGGCCGAGGAGATGTTGACGATCGAGCCGCCGCCGGCCTCCTTCATCGCCGGGATCGCGGCCTTCATGCCGATGAAGACACCGGTCAGGTTGATGTCGAGGACCTTGCGGAAGTGCTCGACGGACTCGCTCTCCAGGAACGCGCCGGTCGAGATGCCGGCGTTGTTCACCAGACCGTGCAGCCCGCCGAACTCCGCCACCGCGAAGGCGACGGCCGCCGCCCACTCCTCCTCGGAGGTCACGTCGTGGTGGAGGAACCGGGCCCGCTCTCCGAGCGCCTCGGCGGTGGCCTTGCCGTCCTCGTCGAGCACGTCGGTGACGACGACGTTCGCCCCGGCGGCCACGGCCTGCCGGGCGGCCTCGGCGCCCAGGCCGCGGGCGCCGCCGGTGATGAGCACGGTCTTGCCGGAGAGGTCGTTCATGAGAGGTCCCTTCGGGATCTTCAGGCTTGGGGGCTTGGGGGCTTGGGGGCTTGGGGTCTTCAGACGCTCCGGGGCTGCGCGGCCCGGAGAAGCGCGGTGGTGGTCTCGACGAGGTCGGCGAGGAAGAGCGGCTCGTCCGTGAGGGGCTCGGTGCCGTCGAGGTACTGCCGGGCCCGGTCCGCCATCGCCGCGCCCACCACGGTCAGCGCCAGGTCGAGGCGCTCCAGCAGCAGCGGCTCGGGCAGTCCGTCGGCGGCCAGACGCTCCGCCATCCGCTCGATCAGGCGCCAGTAGGCGGTGCCGGCGAGCGTGGGATGGGGGGTGCGGGTGCGGACGCCGCTCTCGTGGCTGAGCTGTGCGGAGATCCGCAGACAGCGGCGGCCCCGGTCGGTGCGCAGCTCGCTGGCCTCGGCGGTGACGAGCACGCCGACCAGCTGCGCCAGGTCGTCGCCCGCGTCGCCGAGGAGGGGGGCGAGCACCTGTTCCGTACGGGTCTGGCGGCCGGCCATGACCGAGTCGAGCAGCCCGGCGCGCGAGCCGAAGTGGTACTGCACCGCGGAGGGATTGGCCTGTCCGGCGAGTGCCACGACGTCCCGCAGCTGTGCGCCGTCGACGCCCTGCGCGGCGAAGAGCTCCTCCGCCGCGCGGATCAGTTTCTCCCGGGTCTCGGGTCCTGACGTCCTTGCCATGCCCTCATGTTAATGCTCGACATTAGAAAACGGGAAGGCCGGACGGTTGACTCGATACATCCGTGTATCCAAGATGCGGTCCATGTCCTACGACGCTGACGTGATCGTGATCGGGGCGGGCCTCGCCGGCCTCGTCGCCACCGCCGAGCTGGTCGACGCCGGCCGCTCCGTGATCCTCCTCGACCAGGAACCCGAACAGTCCATCGGCGGCCAGGCCCACTGGTCCTTCGGCGGCCTGTTCCTCGTCGACTCGCCCGAACAGCGCAGGATGCGCGTCAAGGACAGCCACGCCCTGGCCCTGCAGGACTGGTTCGGCACGGCGGGCTTCGACCGCACCGAGGACCACTGGCCGCGGAAGTGGGCCGAGGCGTACGTCGACTTCGCCGCCGGCGAGAAGCGCGCCTGGCTCCACGCGCGCGGGGTGCGCTTCTTCCCCGTGGTCGGCTGGGCCGAGCGCGGCGGCTACGACGCGAACGGCCACGGCAACTCCGTGCCCCGCTTCCACATCACCTGGGGCACCGGACCCGGCCTCGTCGCCCCCTTCGAGCGCAGGGTCCGCGAAGGCGCCGCCCGAGGCCTCGTCGACCTCCGCTTCCGCCACCGCGTCACCGGCCTCGGCCGCACGGCCGGAGCCGTCGACACCGTCTCCGGCGAGGTCCTCGCCCCCTCCGCCGCCGCCCGTGGCACCGCCAGCAGCCGCGAGGTCACCGGCGCCTTCGAGCTCCGCGCCCAGGCCGTGATCGTCACCTCCGGCGGCATCGGCGGCAACCACGACCTCGTCCGCGCGCAGTGGCCCGCCCGGCTCGGCACCCCGCCGGCCCGACTGCTCTCCGGCGTTCCCGCCCACGTCGACGGACTGATGCTCGGAATCGCCGAGAAGGCCGGCGCCCGCCACATCAACCGCGACCGGATGTGGCACTACACCGAGGGCATCGAGAACTGGAACCCGATCTGGGCCCGGCACGGCATCCGCATCCTGCCCGGGCCCTCCAGCCTCTGGCTCGACGCCACCGGCAAGCGGCTGCCCGTCCCGCTCTTCCCCGGCTTCGACACGCTCGGCACCCTCGAACACATCATGCGGACCGGCCACGACCACACCTGGTTCGTCCTCGACAAGCGCATCATCGGCAAGGAGTTCGCGCTCTCCGGCTCCGAACAGAACCCCGATCTCACCGGCAAGTCCGTCCGCGACGTCCTCGGCCGCGCCCGCGCCGACGTACCGGCACCCGTCCAGGCCTTCATGGACCGCGGCGTCGACTTCGTCGTCGAGAACGACCTCTCCGCCCTCGTCCGCGGCATGAACGCGCTCACCGAGGAGCCGCTCATCGACGAGGCCGCCCTGCGCCGCGAGATCACCGCCCGCGACCGCGAGATCGCCAACCCCTTCACCAAGGACCTCCAGGTCACGGCGATCCGGGGCGCCCGCAAGTACCTGGGCGACAAACTGATCCGTACGGCGGCGCCGCACCGCATCCTCGACCCCAAGGCCGGCCCGCTCGTCGCCGTACGCCTGGGCATCCTCACCCGCAAGTCCCTCGGCGGCCTGGAGACCGACCTCGACTCCCGCGTCCTGACGGAGGGCGGCGAGCCCCTGGACGGCTTGTACGCGGCGGGGGAGGCGGCCGGCTTCGGCGGCGGCGGAGTCCACGGCTACCGCTCCCTCGAAGGCACCTTCCTCGGCGGCTGCGTCTTCTCGGGCCGGGCGGCGGGCCGAGCGGCGGCGAGAGCCGTCGGCTGACGGCGGGGGCGCGGCCAGGAGGCGGCCGACGGGGCCCCGCCCGGCATGTGGTGCGGGTCACGCCCCGGGCCCTTCGTGTCGCGGGCCGCCCCGCTGCCCAGGATGAGGCCATGGAGACAGGCATCGCACTGCCCCAGTACGGCACCCATGCCCGCGCCGACCTCGTCGCCGCCTTCGCGCGTGACGCCGAGGAGGCCGGATTCGACTCGCTCTGGGTCGGCGACCGCGCCCTCACCCCGGTCGTCCCCAGCGACCTCTATCCGGGACACACCCCCGAGAACCCGTACCCCCACCAGTACAAGACCTTCCTCGATCCGCTCACCGTCCTCACCGTCGCCGCCGCCGCGACCGGCCGCGCCCGGCTCGGCACCAGCACCCTCAACGGCCCCTGGTACCCGCCGGTCCTGCTGGCGCGCTCGCTGACCTCGCTCGACCGGGTGAGCGGCGGGCGCCTCGACGTCGGTCTCGGAATCGGCTGGCTGCGGGACGAGTACACCGCCGTCGGTGCCGACTTCCACCGCCGCGGAGCCCTCCTCGACGAACTCCTCGACGTCCTCCACGGCACCTGGACCGAGGAGGAGTTCGGCCACGAGGGGCCGCGGTGGACCATCCCCGCCTCGTACGTCGGCCTGCGCCCCGTCCGCCCCGCCGGTCCGCCCGTCTACCTGGGCGGCTTCAGCCCCGCCGCCCTGCGCCGGGTCGGCCGCCGGGCCGCCGGCTGGGTCGGCGCCGTGCTGCCGCCCGACGTGGCCGGGCACCTGTGGGACGAGGCCCGTCGCGCCGCCGAGGACGCCGGCCGCGACCCGGACGCCCTGCGCCGCGAGATCCGCCACAACCCGGCACCGGGCGCCACGGCGGAGTCCGTCGCCGCCGTCCTCGCGGGCGTCCGCGAGACCGGCGCCGAGGGCTGCTTCGTCGACCTCCAGCAGTGCGTGGACGAGCCGGGCGAGGCCCTGGAGCTCGGCGTGGAGGTCCTCTCGCTGCTGCGCGGCTGAACGCACGGGAGCCCCGGACGTCCCGCAGGACGTCCGGGGCTCCGGCGTGGGCCCGGGGGGCCTTACAACACCAGCGACAGCAGCAGGACGAACACGATGCCGACGACCGAGATGATCGTCTCCATCACCGACCAGGTCTTGATCGTCTGGCCGACGTTCATGCCGAAGTACTCCTTCACCAGCCAGAATCCGGCGTCGTTGACGTGGCTGAAGAAGAGCGAACCGGCACCGATCGCGAGGACGAGCAGCGAGACCTCACCGGTCGACATGCCCTCGGCGAGCGGGGCCACCAGGCCGGCCGCCGAGATCGTCGCCACGGTGGCCGAGCCGGTCGCGAGCCGGATGGCGACCGCGATCAGCCAGGCGAGCAGCAGGGCCGGGATCGACCAGTCCTTCGAGAAGTCGAGGATCATCTGGCCGACGCCGATGTCGATCAGGGTCTGCTTGAAGCCGCCGCCCGCGCCGACGATCAGCAGGATGCCGGCGATGGGGGCGAGGGACTTCTCGACGGTCGAGTTCAGCCGCTCCTTGGTGAAGCCGGCCGCGCGGCCCAGGGTGAACATGCCGACTATGACGGCCGCGAGCAGCGCGATCAGCGGCGAGCCGATGACGTCGGTGACCTTCTGCACGCCGTTCTCGGGATCGTCGACCACGATGTCGACGAGCGCCTTGACCAGCATCAGGACGACGGGCAGCAGGATGGTCGCGACGGTGGCGCCGAAGCCGGGGCGCTTCTCCAGGTCCTCGGAGGGCCGGGTCGGGATCATCTTCTCTGGGGCCTGGATGTCCACCCAGCGGGCGGCGTACTTGGAGAAGACCGGACCGGCGATGATCACGGTCGGGACGGCGACGACCAGGCCGAGCGCGAGGGTCACGCCCAGGTTGGCGCCGACCGCGTCGATCGCGACGAGCGGGCCGGGGTGCGGCGGGATGAGGCCGTGCATCACGGACAGGCCGGCCAGGGCCGGGATGCCGATCCGCATCAGCGAGTAGTTGCCGCGCTTGGCGACCATGAGCACCACCGGGATCAGCAGCACGATGCCGACCTCGAAGAAGAGCGGCAGGCCGATCACGGAGGCGATCAGGACCATCGCCCAGGGCATGGCCCGCTTGCCGGTCTTCGCCAGGATCGTGTCCACGATCTGGTCGGCGCCGCCGGAGTCGGCGAGCAGCTTGCCGAGGATCGCGCCGAGCGCGATGAGCACGCCCACGCCGGCCACGGTGTTGCCGAGTCCGGTGCTGAAGGACTTGATGGTGTCCGCGAGCGGGGCACCGGCGAACGCGCCGAGCGCCAGCGAGCCGATGGTCAGCGCGAGGAACGCGTGCAGCTTGAACTTGGTGATGAGCAGGACGATGACGGCGATGCCGGCGAGCACGGCGATCCCGAGCTGGGCGTTGCCTGCCGAGGTGATCGGTTCGGCGGCGTCCGCTGCCAGGATCTCGACGCTGAGACTGGTCACGGTGGTGTCCTTCGTACGGGCAGGGTGGGGGCGGGGCGGGGGAGGGTCAGCCGGTCAGGCCGCGCAGGGCGGCGACCGCGCGGGCGGTGATCTCCTCCGGGGTGCCGGAGACGTCGACGGCGACGCCGGCCTCGTCGTCCTGCAGGGGTTGCAGGGTGGCGAACTGGGAGTCGAGGAGCGCGGTGGGCATGAAATGGCCCTTGCGTGCGGCCATCCGCCCCTCGATCAGCTCCCGGTCACCGGTCAGATGCAGGAAGACGACTCCGGGCGCGGCGGCACGCAGCCGGTCCCGGTAGGCCCGCTTGAGCGCGGAGCTGCTCACGACCCCGCCGAGCCCGGCCCGGCCGTGCGCCCACTCCCCGATGGCGTCGAGCCACGGCCCCCGGTCGTCGTCGTCCAGCGGGATGCCGGCCGACATCTTGGCGACGTTGGCCGCCGGGTGGAAGTCGTCGCCCTCGGCGTACGGCAGGCCGAGCGCCTCCGCGACCAGCGGACCGATGGTGGTCTTGCCGGTCCCGGCGACGCCCATCACGACGACGACCGGGGGAGCGGTGAGGGGGGTGGTGCTCATGGGGGGTGCCTCGCTGTCTTCGTCGACATCGATTCGGTGAATCCGTCGCGCTCATGAAACCCATTGGGTACGACGTATTCAAGAGGCTGTGACATAAAAGTCGTACTTTTAATTCCCGGGTGTGATCACACGGACCCGCGCGCATAGGCTGATCACCATGACGACACCGGCCCAGGGGCTCCACTCACACGTCCTGGCCACCCTGGGCCTCGCGATCACCGCCGGGGAGTACCCGCCGGGCATCGTGCTGCGCACCGACGAGCTCGCCCAGCGCTTCGACGTCTCCCGGACCGTCGTCCGCGAGGTCGTGCGGGTCCTGGAGTCCATGCACCTCGTCGAGTCCCGCCGACGCGTCGGCGTGACCGTGCTCCCCACGGCCAGCTGGAACGTGTACGACCCCCAGGTCATCCGCTGGCGGCTCGCCGGCGCCGACCGCCCCCGCCAGCTCCGCTCGCTCACCGTGCTCCGCTCGGCCGTCGAACCCGTCGCCGCCGGTCTGGCCGCGCTGAACGCCACCCCCGAGCAGTGCCGCGAGCTCACCGAGCAGGCCCTCGGCATGGTCGCCACCTCACGCGGCCGGCGCCTGGAGGAGTACCTCGTCCACGACATCGCCTTCCACCGGGTCGTGCTCAACGCCTCGGGCAACGAGATGTTCGCCCGCCTCGGCGACGTCGTCGCCGAGGTGCTCACCGGCCGCACCCACCACCACGTGATGTTCGAGGACCCCGATCCGGCCGCCGTCACCCTCCACGTCCAGGTCGCCGAGGCCGTGCGGGAGCGGGACGCGGCCCGGGCCGAGGAGCTCACCCGTCAGATCGCGGTCGGCGCCCTCCGGGAGTTGGACGTCCTCGCTCCGTAGTCCACCGGCTGTTACCCGCCCGTAAAGCTCTGAACTAGCTCAAATATGGGCGTTCAGTGATATGCGCCACAGTCAGCCGGGCGTCGTTGCCGTGAGGATGTGCGCTGGCCGTGCCGGGGACACCCCCCGTTCAGGTGCGGCCGGGTACCGCACAGACCCCCTCACGAAGGCGAACAACTCCATGACTGACCGCGTCACCGCGGCCGAGCCGCTGTCCGCCGCTCCGGCGAACCCGGCCGCAGCCCCCCACGTCGACGCAGGCGACGCCGGCTACCGCAAGGACCTCAAGTCCCGGCACATCAACATGATCGCCATCGGCGGCGCCATCGGCACCGGCCTCTTCCTCGGCGCCGGCGGCCGCATGTCCCAGGCGGGGCCGTCCCTCTTCATCGCGTACGCCGTCTGCGGCGTCTTCGCCTTCTTCGTGGTCCGCGCCCTCGGCGAGCTGGTGCTCTACCGCCCCTCCTCCGGCGCCTTCGTCTCCTACGCCCGTGAGTTCATGGGCGAGAAGGGCGCCTACACGGCCGGCTGGCTGTACTTCCTCAACTGGTCGACCACCGCCGTCGCCGACATCACCGCGGCCGCCACCTACGCCCACTTCTGGGCCATGTTCAGCGACATCCCGCAGTGGGTCCTCGCCCTGATCGCCCTCGCGGTCGTCCTCACCGCCAACCTCATCTCCGTGAAGTACTTCGGCGAGATGGAGTTCTGGTTCGCGATCATCAAGGTCGCCGCCCTGGTCGCCTTCATGCTCGTCGGCATCTTCCTCGTCGTCACCTCGCACGACGTCGGCGGCCACACCCCGGGCCTCGCCAACATCACCGAGAACGGCGGCATCTTCCCCAACGGCATGATGCCGATGCTGCTGCTCATCCAGGGCGTCGTCTTCGCCTACGCCTCCGTCGAGCTCTGCGGCGTCGCCGCCGGAGAGACCGAGAACCCCGAGAAGATCATGCCGAAGGCGATCAACTCGATCATGTGGCGCGTCGGCCTCTTCTACGTCGGCTCCGTGGTCCTGCTCGCCCTGATCCTTCCGTACACCGCGTACTCCGGCGACCAGAGCCCCTTCGTCACCGTCTTCGACAAGCTGGGCATCCCCGGCGCCGCCGGCGTGATGAACCTCGTCGTCCTCACCGCCGCCCTCTCCAGCCTCAACTCGGGCCTCTACTCCACCGGCCGCATCCTGCGCTCCATGTCGCTCTCCGGCTCCGCGCCCAAGTTCACCGGCGTCATGAACAAGGGCGGCGTCCCCTACGGCGGCATCCTCCTCACCGCGGCCTTCGGCGTCCTCGGCGTCGCCCTCAACTACGTCATGCCCGGCGAGGCCTTCGAGCTGGTCCTCAACTTCGCCTCCATCGGCATCATCGGCACCTGGGCCATGATCATGGTCTGCTCGCTGCTCTTCTGGCGCAGCGCCAAGGAGGGCAAGCTCACCCGCCCCGGCTACAACCTGCCCTGGGCCCCGTACACCCAGATCGTGACCATCGGCTTCCTCGCCTCCGTCCTCGTCCTCATGTGGATGGACGGCGGCATCAGCCGCACCACCGTGAACTGCCTGCCGCTCATCGCGGCGGCCCTCGTCGGCGGCTGGTTCCTGGTCCGCCGCCGGGTCCGCGCGACCTCTTCGGCGCAGCAGGGCTGAGGCTCCCCCACGGGAGGCGGCGAGACCCCCGCAGGCACGGCCTGCGGGGGTCTCGCCTTTTGTCAGGAGATAGTGGTACGCAAGAGCCTTACAAGATCCGGTCGGAGGAAGGGAAGTTCGCGATGCCGCAGCACGTCCAGGGGGTCGTCGCCCCCGGCAGGAACGAACCGGTACGCGTCGAGACCATCGTGATCCCCGACCCCGGCCCCGGTGAGGCCGTCGTCAAGATCCAGGCCTGCGGCGTCTGCCACACGGATCTCCACTACAAGCAGGGCGCGATCAACGACGAGTTCCCCTTCCTGCTCGGCCACGAGGCCGCCGGAATCGTCGAGTCCGTCGGCGAGGGCGTCACCGACGTCACCCCCGGCGACTTCGTGATCCTCAACTGGCGCGCCGTCTGCGGCACCTGCCGCGCCTGTACGCGGGGCCGCCCCTGGTACTGCTTCGCCACCCACAACGCGAAGCAGAAGATGACCCTGCTCGACGGCACGGAGCTCTCCCCGGCCCTCGGCATCGGCGCCTTCGCCGAGAAGACCCTCGTCGCCGCCGGCCAGTGCACCAAGGTCGACCCCTCCGTCGCCCCCGAGGTCGCGGGCCTCCTCGGCTGCGGCGTGATGGCCGGCATCGGCGCCGCGATCAACACCGGGAACGTCGGCCGCGGCGACACCGTCGCCGTCATCGGCTGCGGCGGCGTCGGCGACGCGGCGGTCGTCGGCTCCCGCCTCGCCGGAGCCGCGCGGATCATCGCCGTCGACATCGACGACCGGAAGCTGGACAAGGCCCGCGAGATGGGCGCCACCCACACGGTCAACTCCCGCACCGCCGACGCCGTCGAGGCGATCCGCGAACTCACCGGCGGCTTCGGCGCCGACGTCGTCATCGAGGCGGTCGGCCGCCCCGAGACGTACGAGCAGGCCTTCTACGCCCGCGACCTCGCCGGCACCGTCGTCCTCGTCGGCGTCCCCAGCCCCGAGATGAAGCTCGAACTCCCGCTCCTCGACGTCTTCGGCCGCGGCGGCTCCCTCAAGTCCTCCTGGTACGGGGACTGCCTGCCGTCCCGCGACTTCCCGATGCTCATCGACCTGCACCAGCAGGGCCGCATCGACCTCGCCGCCTTCGTCACCGAGACCATCGGCCTCGGCGACGTCGAGAAGGCCTTCGCCCGCATGCACGAGGGCGACGTGCTGCGCTCGGTGGTGGTCCTCTGATGGCCGCCCGCATCGACCACCTCGTCACCTCCGGCACCTTCAGCCTCGACGGCGGCACCTGGGACGTCGACAACAACGTCTGGATCGTCGGCGACGACTCCGAGGCCATCGTCATCGACGCCGCCCACGACGCCGGGGCGATCCTCGCGGCCCTCGACGGCCGCACCCTGCGCGCCATCGTCTGCACCCACGCCCACGACGACCACATCGACGCCGCCCCGGCCCTCGCGGCCGCCACCGGCGCCCGGATCCTGCTCCACCCGGCCGACCAGCCGCTGTGGAAGCTCACCCATCCCGACCACAGCCCGGACGGCGAGCTCGCCGACGGCCAGGTCCTCACCATCGCCGGCACGGACCTCACGGTCCTCCACACCCCGGGCCACGCCCCCGGAGCGGTCTGCCTGTACGCCCCCGAGCTCGGCACGGTCTTCAGCGGCGACACCCTCTTCCAGGGCGGCCCCGGCGCCACCGGCCGGTCCTACTCGGACTTCCCGACGATCGTCGACTCGATCCGCGGGAAGCTCCTCACCCTGCCGCCGGAGACGGTCGTCCGCACCGGCCACGGCGACACCACCACCATCGGGGCCGAGGCCCCGCACCTGGAGGAGTGGATCAAGAGGGGCCACTGAGAGCCAGCCGGCTCTCGAACAGCACCTCGTCGCCCGTGAACGGGTCGGTGAACTCCAGCGTCCGCGCGAGCAGTCGCAGCGGACGCGTGAAGTCCTCCGGCCCGTCCTCGCGGACCACCGGGTAGACCGGATCGTCGAGGATCGGCAGGCCCAGGCCGTTCATGTGCACCCGCAGTTGATGGGTCCGCCCGGTCACGGGCACCAGCCGGTAGCGCCCGAGCCCTCCCGCGTGCCCGAGGAGCTCGATCCGGCTCTCCGCGTTCGGCTCGCCCGGCACCTCCCGGGCGGCCATCACGCCGCGCTCCTTCTCGATGCGGCTGCGCACGGTCACCGGCAGCTCCACCGCCGGGTCGTACGGCGCCACCGCCTCGTACGCCTTGCGCACGGCCCGGTCGCGGAAGAGCGTCTGGTACGCCCCCCGGTCCTCCGGCCGCACGACGAACAGCACGAGTCCCGCCGTCAGCCGGTCCAGCCGGTGCGCGGGCTGGAGGCGCGAAAGCCCCAGGTCACGCCGGAGCCGGGCGAGCGCGGTCTCGGTCACGTGCCGGCCCCGGGGCATCGTCGCGAGGAAGTGCGGCTTGTCCACGACCACGATCCGCTCGTCGCGGTGCACGATCCCCATCGGGAAGGGCACGGGCGTCTCGGCGGGGAAGTCCCGGTGGAACCAGAGGTACCGCCCCGCGGCGTACGGCTCGTCCGCCGCCGCGGCCCTGCCGTCGGCCCCCACGAACCGCCCCTCGCGCAGCATCGCCCGCACCCGCCCGGCCCCCACGGCCCCCGCGTACCGCTCGGCGAGATGCTCCCCGACGGTGCCCCAGACCCCCTCGGGCAGCCGCACCCGCACCGGGTCGATCCCCTCCCGCTGGGGGAGCGGCGCCTCGGGCGCCTTCCTTCCGCGTCCCACGGTGCTGCCCGCTTCCTTCGTGTCGTCCCCGGCCCGGGCCGGACCGTTCGGTGCCCCGGTGCCGACGACCCACTCTACGAGGAGACCGCGCGGGCACGGAAAAGGCTCCCCCCGTCCCGAGGGGCGGGAGGAGCCTTCGTACGCGCGGCCGCGGCCGCCCGGATCACGCCGGAGGTCGGTCCTCCCGGCGCCAGGAGAATCCGTCGGCGTCCGCGCGGACGGCGACGGGGCCGAAACCGTCGAGGGCGAACCGGAGACCGATGAGGTCGCCCGTCTCGTCCAGGTCCTTGCGGGCGGACGTCACCTCCGCTCCGTCCCCGTCCTCGAACAGCACCTTCTCGGAGTGGTCCTCGGGCGGCCAGAAGTAGTCGGGCAGCCGGCCGTCGGCACGACGGTCGACCCTGAGCGTCCAATCCGTCCAGTCGGTGAGCACGACGTGCTCGCCGGACGCCGTCGTGAGGTGAAGACCCACGACGTCACCGTCCTCGAAGAGCACCTCCGTGATCCGCGTCACCCGCTTACCGGTGAGGACGTCGTCGATCTCCACGCCCGCACCTCCTGTTCCTCGTCGCTCCGTGCATCTCAGTACTTCTTGGTGGCGCCCTCGTACCACTTGTTCGGGCCGCTCAGCGGGAACATGGAGACGAACTCCCCGCTGTTCTTGGTGATCACCAGGTCGTCGCCCTTCTTGTAGAACCAGTAGTCGTCGGAGCCGCCCTGGCCGGGCCGGTACGGGCCCTGCTTCACCTCGTCGGGGGACGAGCGTACGTCCTTGATGCGCTGCTCGTACCACTGGCGGGCCGCGGCGTCACCGGGGTGCTTGCCGTAGTCCTCGGCGTGCTTGCCCCACTTCTTGCCGAGCTGTTTGCCCTCGGCGCCGATGAGGGCCGGACCCGGCACCGGCGGGGGTGCCGTCTTGGGGACGTCCGCCTTCTTCGTGCCGCCCTTGATGATCTTCTTGACGATCCCCTTCAGCAGGCCGCCGATACCGGTCAGCCACGAGACCGTCTCGGCCGCCTCGGCCGTGTCCTTGTACTCCTTGGACCCGACGTCGACGCCCGCTTCCTTGGCCTTCTCGCGGTAGGTCTCCTGCACGCCGCAGTCCGCGCCGAACCAGCACCACGGCTCGGTGGCGTACTCGATGGCGTCCAGGGTGCCGGTGGCGAAGTCGCCGAGTCCGCCGGCCATGTCCCTGAGCGTCTCGCCCAGCGGCTTCGGATCCGACGGCTCCTTGTTGTCGCAGATCCCGTAGTTGCGCTGGATCGCGGGGCAGCTGTCGCCCGACGCGCTCGCGTAGTTCGCGCTGCCCATGGTGGACAGACCGGCCCGCGACCCGGTCCGGGACGCGCGCTGGCTGGCCTGGTAGCGGACGTACGCGTGCACGATCGCCGCCACGTACCGCACGACCGCCCGGATGAGCCGGATCAGCGAGCCGAAGAACCGGCCGTCCGGGTCGGAGAAGGCGACGGGGTTGTTGTTGCTGTAGGCGTAGCCGTTGACCTGCTGCGGATCCGACAGGTCGGTGACCGGGTCGGCGCTGATGAAGCGCCCCGTCACCGGGTCGTACTCCCGCGCCCCGAGATGGGTGAGCCCCGTCGGGTCCTGCGTTCCGCCGACGAATCCCTTGTCGCCGACCCACCGGGTGGGCTGGGTGCCCCGGGACTCGCCGAACGGCTGCGAGTGCCGGCGTGTGACCGCCTGCGTGGCCGCGTCGACCTGCACGTTCGCCGTGCCGTTGTGGTCGGTGCTCAGCCACGTCAGCGACTGCGGCGTCCGCACCGCGACGACCGCGCCGCCGTGGCTGTAGTAACGGGTCGCCTCGACCTTGCCGGTCGCCTTGTCGTGGCGCAGTTCCGTCTCGCCGAGGTAGAGCGTGGTGCCCTTGGCGTCGCGGCGGATCAGCCGGTTGCCCTCGGCGTCGTTCAGGAACGTCGTCTCCGAGCCGTCGGCCTCCGTCACCTTCGCGAGGTCGTTCTCCGGGCCCCAGGCGAGGTTCTGGGTCCTGCCCCCGACGGTCCGCGTCTCGGTGTTGCCGGACGCGTCGTAGGTGTAGCTGGTGGCGGGCTTGGCCGCGTTCGCCGGGCTGGTCGTGGTCGACCCCAGGAGGTGCGGACGCGCCGTGCCCTCGGCCGTGGTGCGGTCGTAGGCGTACGTGGTGGTCGTCGGACCGCCCGCCGCGAGGTGGTCGGTCACCGTCTTGCGGTTTCCGGCGCTGTCGTACGTGAACGACTGCCAGTACGGGGCGACGCCTCCGACGCCGGCCGTGGTCGGCGCCGTCGCGCAGTCGGTCGTCGCCGTCCACGCGCTCTTCAGACGTCGGTGCCCGTCGTAGGTGAAGCACTGCTTGTCACCGGCGGCGGTGGAGCGGTCGTCGATCTCGACCGGGTTGCCGGCGGGGTCGTAGCGGTAGTACGTGTCCGCGTCGGTGCCGCTGTTGGACTCCGACACCACGGTCTGGCGGGCCAGTCGCTTGGTGCCGTCCTCGTACGAGCTGTTGATCTCGGTCCACTTGGCGGTGGAGGAGACGCCCAGCGTGATCCTGGTGCGCTCACCCGCCGGCAGGTAGTCCGTGCCCCGGACGATGCCGGTCAGACCGTCCAGCGTGGTCGGCAGGCGCTGCGCGTTGTAGCCGTAGGTCAGCACCTCCGAGGCGAGCCCGCCCATGGCCGGCAGGGTCCGCTTCTGCGGGGTGCCGTCCAGGTTGTAGGCGTTGGTGATCGTGTACGTGCCCGTACCGGCCACCGGGCCCTCGCCGGTGCTGATCGTGTACTGCTCCTTCAGCACCCGGTACAGCGGGTCGTAGGCGGCGTTGGTGACCGCGTAGACCTTGCCGTTCTTGCCGCCGTCGTAGCGGATCGAGGAGGTGGGCTGGCCGAGGGCGATGGTGTCGTACGACCAGCGCGCCAGGTACTTGGAGTCGTCGATCGTCGGCACCCCGTTGACCAGCGGGATGCGGCCGGAGAGCCGGCCGGTCGGCCGCCCGAGCACGTCGTAGGTGTGGCTGAGGACGTTGCCGCGGGCGTCCTCCGTGACGGAGACCCGGTCGAACCGGTCGTACTCGCGCCGGGTCCTCCCCGCGTCGGGGTCGACGGCATCGGTTTGGCGGCCGAGGAAGTCGTAGCCGTACTCCCACGCGTTGCCGTCGCTGTCCTGCACCTTGGTCAGGACGTCGTCCCGGCCGTAGGAGTAGGTCAGGCGGGTGTAGGCGCCGGTCGCCCTGTTCCCCTCGTACTCCCGCTTCTCCGCGAGCCGTCCCCTGCTGTCGACCTCCTCGCGCACCGCCGGCGCGCCGACGGGCGGTTCGACCGTGGTCGCGTTGCCCTCGTACGTCGTCGTCGTGCGGGAGTGCTCCCGGCCCTGGGTCAGGACGATCTCGGTGGTGACCCGGCCGGCGCCGTCGTAGACCTTGCGCGTGCCCGCGGGCGACGCGGTCAGCAGCGTGGCGAGCTGGCCGGACGGAGCGGTCGTGTCGATGTAGTCCACGGAGGACTCGACCTCGAGACCGCGGGTGTCGTAGGTCGCCTCCGAGATGACGCGGCCGGTGCCGACGGCCGCAGGCGTCTGGGTCTGGCGGGGCCTCAGCAGCGCGTCGTAGATGCCGTACGCCGTCTGGTAGGTGGTGCCGTCGTTGTTGAGCGACTTGGTGGCCACCCAGGACGCGGCCGTCTTCTGGATCTTGTACTCGAACTTCCGGCTGGCCGTCTGGGTCGCCCGGTCGCGGTCGGCGAACCAGACGTCGGTGAGCCGGCCGAGCGCGTCGTAGGCGCTCTCGGTGCGCTTGCCGTTGGGGTCGATGCTGACCGTGTTGGAGCCCCAGTCGGGTGCGATCTCGGTCGTCACCACGTGGTTGAGGGCGTTGGTCTCCTTCTTCCCGGTCAGCGGTCCGCCGGTGGCGGGCGTGTAGTCGATGTGGTTGGTGCGGTTCCCCGCCGTGTCCCACTCGTCGGTCACGCGCCCGAGCGCGTCGTACTTCGCCGTGCTGACGGTCTGCACCTGCGCGACGCCGTTCGCGTACCCCGTGACCCGCTCCTGCGCGGTGACGTCGCCCTTCGTCGGCGCCGCCCCCCACGCCTGGCCGTCGTACGACGTCCGCATGTCCGACACGACCTGCGTGGTGGCGGGGTCACCGGTCCTGACGGGCGTGGCGTCGCACCCGACGGAGACCTTCTCCACCCGCTTGACCGCGGTGAGCAGCCACGCCGTGGTGTTCTTCGCGTACTCGGTGCGGGTGCAGTCCTTCACGCCGCCGCCCTCGGTCTCCACGGTGAGCGGCAGACCGCTCTGCGTGTCGTACGTCGAGACGGTGGTGGACGTGATGGGCGCGGCGCCCGCGACCGGCGTCCGCGTGACCTCCTTGCCCGTGCGCGTCATGTAGGCGCGCACGGTGCCGTAGGAGTGGGCGACCGTGGCGGTGTTCTGCGACCACGGCGTGACGATCCTGCCGGAGACCTCCTCGCCGGCCGTGCCGTTGTACGTGATGGTCTCGCGCAGCTGGCCGGCGTACTGCTCCTCGTCGTTCACCGCCGTGCCCTGCGAGTCGGTGACGGTCTCGGTGCGGGTGGTGCCGTCGAGCTGCTTGTCGCCGTGCATGCCCCGGTAGTAGAGGCTGGTCGACTTCGAGCGGACGCCGGCCGCCTCGCCGGTCGTCGTGGTGACCTTCTGGAAGCCCCGCCAGACGCCCCAGGTGCGGTACTTGGCCGGGGTGATCGGCGACTGGTCGTCGTACGCCCAGGCACCCCCGCCGTGGTACGTGTAGTCGGTCTGCTTCAGCGGCGCGCCACCGGTCGGGTCGGACTCGGTGACCTGGGTGACCACGTACTTGTGGAACCAGTCGGTGCGCGGCTGCGGGTCCGTTCCCCCGGTGGGGTTGGACGGCGGGATCCACTTGACCGGGTAGCAGCGCTTGGTGTTCCTGTCGAGCGCGGCCGGGACGTTGGTGTCCGCGACGCACTCGGGCGCCGAGTAGTTCACCGTGAGGACGGAGCCCGTCTCCGAGGTGACGGTGCGGACGCGCCACTTGATGAACGGCGGCACGTCGTCACCGGTCTTGTCGACCCGGTTGTGCAGCTGGACGCCGGAGAAGGTGACCGCCGGCAGGGTGATCGGGGTGCTGCCCGAACGGCCCGTGTGCTGGATGGACTTGAGCCACAGGCCGGCGTTGGAGCCGTCGCCCGGGTCCGGGAACGACTGTTCGAGCGCCCAGTGGTTGACGTCCCGGTAATCGGTGTCGGCACCGGTGCCGGTGCCCTTGTAGACCTGCGTGGTGACGCCGGTGAGGCGCTTGCGGGTGAAGAAGGAGGGACCCGGCTGGTCGGTGCAGACGGTGTCCTTCGCGCAGATCTGGTCGTACGGCACGTCCGGCCACGCGGTGCGGTTGCTCGCGGTGAGGCTGGTGCAGGTCTCGCCGCCCGTGACCGGGACGCAGCGCTCGGCGACGGTGAACTTCACGCGGGCCGCGGCCGGCTGCGTGGTGGAGAAGACGGTGTCGGTGCGCTGGCCGTAGTCGATCCGCTTGAGCCAGCCGCCGCGGACGTACTCGGTGCCGTTGCCCGTGGTGCCGTTCTTGGCGTAGGAGTTCAGCTCCTTGTCGTACCAGTACGTCATGACGTTGCCGTGCGGGTCGACCACGTAGTCGAGGTTCCACCGCCACGCCTGCGTCTTGGCACGGCCGGAGAACGAGGTGCCGGCGTCGTAGCCGGGCTCGCCCGAGTCGTCGCCGAAGACCGGCACCGTCCACACCGAGTTGGTCTCCGGCTTGCCGGTGGCCCAGCCGGGCAGGCGGTTCTTGCCGAAGACGTACTGGGTGCCGTCGGTGGTGGTGACGGTCCAGTACTCGCCGTTGTCGTCGCTGTTGACGGCGCCCGTCGAGCGGACGACCCGCTCGCCGTCGTCACCCTGGAGACGCCAGGTGTCGGTCGCCTTGTCCTTGAGGACGAGCGTGCTGGACTTGCCGTTCAGGACGATGGAGGCGTTGTCCTCCTTCCAGCACTGGTCGAACTTGCCGTCCTGGCCGTCGTCGTCGCACGAGCCGTACGAGCGCTCGATGTACGAGGTCGGCAGGTCGAAGCCCTCGCCGACCCAGGACGGCTGGGCACTCGTGGCGGAGGTGCGGCCGTCGACGCTCTGCGCCGAGTAGCCGATCGACACCGACGGCGCGGGGCCCGCGGGAGCCGGGACGACGTCCATCGGGTACGACCAGGAGAAGTCGCCGTTGGACCCGCCGCCGCTCCACGTCGCCGACGGCGACAGCGGGGTGGCTTCGTAGGTGCCCTGGTCGGACGCGGTGCCGGCCGAGGCGGCGAGCACCGTGAAGGCACTCGCGGTGGGCGCCGGCGCGCTCTGCTTCGAGGTGGTCCGCCGCGGGGCCTGCCGCGGAGTGGTCACCTGCGCGGTGACCGTCCGGTCCGCCGTGTCGTTCGACGACGGCAGGGGGGTGGTGGCGCGGCAGGCCGGCTTCTCCGGGGTGGTCAGCGCGCAGTCGGGGAGCCGGACCATGCGCAGCCGGGAGGACCAGTTGCCGCTGTAGGCGTCGGCGAAGCCGCTGTAGTCGAGGCCCACCGAGAGCGCGGCCGGGTCGGTCGCGCCGTCCGCCCGGCGCACGGCGAGCACGACGCCGTCGATGCCGAGCCGGGCCGTCGCGGTCCGGTCGAGGATCCGTACCTCGGCCTTGGCCGGGGCGGTGGTCGCGGTGTCCGCCGGGGCGGACGCGGCGGCGGTCCGGCGCGTCGTGCCCTTCGAGGCGGGCTGCGGCCGTCCCAGGGCGACCGGCAGGGAACCGGCCCGGACCTCACCGGTCGCGCCGGTCGGTACGGTGACGGTCGCGCGGCCCGGGCTCGGCCAGTCGATCTTCTTCTCGGCCCGCTCACGGGTCTTCGCCGACGCCTGCCGCGTCGGGTCGGGAACGGCCCGGCGCATGAGACCGGGGCCGGACGCCTTCGCCCGCCCGTAGTCGGGCTTCGCGAGGGCGCTGTGGTCGCGTTCGAACGTCGGTGCCGGGGCTGCTCCCAGCAGGGTGGTCACGATGGCCGTGGTCACCGGAAGGGCGACCGCCGCTATGCGGCGGCGACTCGCCTTCCGCCATGACCATGACGACAGCACGCGTGTTGTGCCGGTCAAGGGGTCTCTCCGGGTTCGTGGGGGCGGTGGTGGGGCCCGGACGGACGGTCCGGCCCCACCACCGCGAGGAAAGGAAGGAGCGGTTGCTCCTGCCCGGCGGGCCCCGAAGGCTCCGCCGGGTCGGTCGGGTCAGCCGATGTCGACGGGCGGCTCGTCCACCGTCGCCAGCTGGGTGATCTCCGACTCGGACAGCACGCCCGCGTAGACCCGCAGGTCGTCGAGCTGTCCGGCCAGGCTGTTGCCCCACTGGCCGTTGTCGTGGCGCCGGGAGCCGGCGACCATCAGGGGCTGGTCGGACTGGAAGACGGTCTTGACGAAGACGCCGTCCTCGGCGCCCTCGCGCGTGCCGGCCAGGTAGAGCTTGGCGGACTGCTTCGCCGAGTCGAACACGGCGACCACGTGGATCCAGTTGCCCGGCGGGTTGACCTGCTCGGACGTCATGGTCGCGGCCGGCCCGCCGATCACGTCGGTCTCGTAGACGCCGAAGTTCCAGTCACCGACCGTCTCGCCGATCTCCTGGCGGTACCAGAGCCGGAAGGCGTTGCGCTGCAGACCGGGGTGCGCCAACACGGTGGCGGACTGGGCGTACGTGTTGTTCTCCAGTCGCGCCGGGTCCAGATAGGCCCAGCCGGCGATCGTGAAGCTGCCCGACTCGTCCAGCGCCACCGGGGAGGTCGCCGAACCCTGCTGGTCGGCCGGCAGGTTCAGCACCGTGCCGTGGGCCGACTCGTCCGCGAGGGCGAAGCCCGCGCCCGGGGCCAGGGTGAGCGTGTTGCCGTGGCCGGACTGGTCGGCGGCCGTCGTGCCCGAGGCGTTCTCCATGGTCCAGTGCGCCAGCAGGCCCGCCTGCGGGTGACCCGTCGCCGGGTCCTCCAGGTTGGCCTCGGACCACAGCTCGTCGGGGAAGACGACCCGGTTCCACGCCTGGACCTGGTCCACGTCGCCCTGGAAGAAGCTGCCCATGGCGCCGTTCGCGCCCTTGAACCGGCCGATCTCGAACGGGCCGGTGGCCGACCACGGCGTGGTGAACGCCGCCGTCGCCTCCAGACGGCCGTTGACGTACAGCCGGATCTGCGCCGCGTCGCGGTCGTAGACGCCGAGCACGTGCGTCCAGGCGCCCACCACACCGGGCCGCGACGACACGGCGCGCACGATGGTGGCGCCGTCGGAGGTGTAGCGGTTGAAGATCCAGCGGTCGTACGAGGCGGAGTAGTACAGCTGGAAGCCGCCGATCGAGGTGCCGTCCTGGCTGGCGATCGTGCTGATCTTGCCCCGGGTGTCCAGCTTCGCCCATCCGGAGACGGAGAAGCTGTTCGAGGTGTCGACGACCGGCCCCGGGGTCGCCGCGTAGGCGCCGGTGCCGTTGAGGTGCAGGCCGCCGCCGAGGCGGGCCGGCGTGGTCCAGGAGGCTCCGCCGCCGAGGGTCAGCGCGTGCGCGGTGCCGGCCGCGTTGTAACCGGTGGCGTCGAGCTTCCACTCGCCGACCGGGTTGGCGGCGGCGGCCACCTTGAACAGGTAGTCCTTGGTCGCGCTGGGGTTGCCCGCCGCGTCGAAGGTCTGCACGCGCAGGGTGTTGCTCAGCCGCTTGGTGGGCGTGATCTTGCGCGTGTAGGAGGCGGTGCCGGCGGTGAACGTCTTGCTCTCCAGCAGGACGCCGTTGAGCCAGATGTCGTAGCGCCGGACGTCGGTCGCGCCCGCGTTGATCGTGAACGTGCCGGTCTGGCCGACGCTCCCGGTCTCCGGGGACGCGTCGCACGTCGTCCCGGCGCACTCCGGGTACTCGGCGGAGGTGACCGTCGGCTGCGGCGGGGCGGTGACGTCCACCTTGAAGTAGCAGTAGCCCGACCACGGGCCGTACAGATAGCTGGTGGCGCCGTTCCAGGTGTACCGGTACTGGGTCCGCGCGCGGAACTTGTACGTGGTGCCGCTCGTCAGCGTCGCGGTCGGCACCGAGCCGGCCACCCCGCTCGCCGTCCAGGTGCTCGGGCTCAGTGCCGTCGGCGTGGTGCTGGAGCCCGCGTACAGCTCGAAGTTCGGCCGCAGGCTGGCGTTCGAACCGTCCACCGAGGTGGGGGTGGCCGTCAGGCGCGGCGTGGTGTCGCGGATCAGCGCCGGGGCGGTGGACGCGGAGCAGGCCACGTTCGGCTCGGACAGCTTCACCGACGACGGGGCGTCCGTCGGCGGCGATACGTAGGTGATGGAGAGCCGCGGCTTGCGGTCGCTCGTCGCCCGGTCGTCGGCGGGCGACATGAACTGCTTCCACGCGATGGGATCGGTGTCGCTGGCCGTCAGCCCGAGCGTCGTCGTGGTCGACTTCGCCTTCGCCGTGTAGGCGACCGCCGAGGTGGCGTTGAACTCGACGTCACCGTCGGGGCAGCTGGACGAGAAGCCCTTCGCCGCCGACACCTTGGTGACGTAGGACCAGCCGGTCGGCGGGTTGCTCCACGTCGTGGAGCTGGAGATCGGGTTGGTGCGGTAGAGGTTGACGTCTCTCTTCTCGCAGTTGGCCGACCAGATCTCGAACGCGGTGAACGTCGCGTTCAGGATGGTCTTGCCCGCGACCTTGCGGGTGTCGAACTGGAAGAGCGACTTCGCCTTCTTCATGTCCACGTAGGCGTCGTAGCCGACGCCCAGCGCGTGCGAGGTCTTCCAGAACGAGGTCCCCGCGGAGCTCGACCAGATCGTGGTCCAGCCGGTCAGCGAGGCGCTCACCGTCGGCGGGTCGATGACCACGGGGTAGGAGGTGTCGGCGGCGGTCAGGAAGGCGCGGTCCGGCCTCAGCGACAGGGCCGCGGAGGTCATGGAGACGTCCGCGACGGAGGTGCGGGAGCCCGGCTCGGGGAGCACGGCCCGCTCGGCGCCGCGCCCGGCGGGACGGTCCGCCCCGGCGGCGGCCGGAGCGGAACGCGCGGTGGAGGCGGACGCCGTGCCGGAGGCCGCGGCGCCGGCCGAGTCCCACATGAGCGAGCCGCTGCTGGAGAACACCGGGCGCCCGCCGGCGTCGAGCAGCGACACGCTGTCGCCCTGCGAGGTCCGGACGGAGAGGCCGGTCGTGCGGACGGGGAAACGTATCTCCGCCAGGGCCGGGTCGGCCGCCGCCCTGCGCGAGTGGACGACCAGGTTCTGGGTGAAGCCGTCGGGACGGACCTGCACCACCAGGTCGACGTCCGGGCGCACCGACCCGTACACGGCGGTGGAGCCGGTCACCCTCGGCGTCGGCAGCTTCCACGGCGACCCGAGCTCGTACGTCCTGCCGCCACGGCTGATCGTCGCCAGCGGGCCGGAGCCGCCGCCGGAGAGCACCACGTCCTGCGCGGCGCGCGGCGCCAGCCGGCCGTCGGCCCGCGCCACCAGCGCGGTGTCGACGGGTACCCAGCTCCCGCCCCTGCGGACCCGCTCGGGCACGGCCGAGGACTCGACCGTGAAGGTGCCGTCGGTGTTGGCGAAGACGCGGTCGGTCTCGCTCGTCAGCGACGCCACCTCGACCCGCCGCCCCTTGGCGACGGCCTCGGCGGAGGCCTTCTGTTCGGCGGTCCGCTCCGGGAGTTCGTCGTCCTGCCAGAACGCCCTGCCCCGGGCGGCGTCGTCGGCGCGGACGCTCGACGTCTTCTCGGGGGCCTCGGCGGAGGACCCCGGCACGGTGGCCGCCTGGGCGTCCAGGAGAGCCCCGCCCAGCACGCTCCCGGCGGCCAGCAACGCGACGGCGCTCGCCGTCGCCCCCCGCATCGCCCCGCGGCGATGCCTACGTGGTGTCACTCTTCCTCGCTCACAATCTGAGAATTCGGTGAAGATCGAATAAGCGGGAGTGACCATAGAGGGGACGTTGCCGCGGGGCAACGCCGGGGTGCCGGGTCGGTCGGGACCGTTTCCGGGCAACGCAGAACGCGGGTCACGACTGTGTCGTGACCCGCGTTCCGCATGGTGTCCGAGGGGGGACTTGAACCCCCACGCCCGATAAAGGGCACTAGCACCTCAAGCTAGCGCGTCTGCCATTCCGCCACCCGGACAAGGTGTCTGTCTTCCCGGCCGCTGGGCCCTTCCGACGAGGAAAACCATAGCAAACATTCGGGGTGGTCGATCACCACCCCCGGTCGGCCCCCGTCATGTGACAGCCGCATGTCGGGGGACCGGCGCCCTTGGGCGCCGAGGGGGCCACGCGGGAGGATGGAGGCGACCACCAAGCAATCACGTGGGGCACGTAGTGGGAGGAAGCAGCGTGAGCGAGTCGAACACGGCCCGGAGCGTCAGCGGCGAGGACGAGGTGGTGGACCTCTGTCGCGACCTCATCCGCATCGACACCAGCAACTACGGCGACCACTCCGGCCCGGGAGAGCGGGCGGCGGCCGAGTACGTCGCCGAGAAGCTCGCGGAGGTCGGACTCGAGCCGAAGATCATCGAATCGCACAAGGGGCGCGCCTCCACCGTCGCCCGGATCGAGGGCGAGGACCCGTCGCGTCCGGCCCTGCTCATCCACGGCCACACCGACGTCGTCCCGGCCAACGCCGAGGACTGGACCCACCACCCCTTCTCCGGCGAGGTCGCCGACGGCTGCGTCTGGGGCCGCGGGGCCGTCGACATGAAGGACATGGACGCGATGACCCTCGCGGTCGTCCGCGACCGGCTGCGCAGCGGCCGCAGGCCCCCGCGCGACGTCGTCCTCGCCTTCCTCGCCGACGAGGAGGCCGGCGGCACCTACGGCGCCCGGCACCTGGTCGACAAGCACCGCGACCTCTTCGAGGGCGTCACCGAGGCGATCGGCGAGGTCGGCGGCTTCTCCTTCACGGTCAACGAGAACCTGCGGCTCTACCTGGTCGAGACGGCCCAGAAGGGCATGCACTGGATGCGGCTGACCGTCGAGGGCACGGCCGGCCACGGCTCCATGACCAACGACGACAACGCCATCACGGAGCTCTGCGAGGCCGTGGGCCGCCTCGGCCGCCACCAGTGGCCGGTGAGGGTCACCAAGACCGTACGGAGCTTCCTCGACGAGCTGTCGGACGCCCTCGGCACCCCGCTCGACCCGGAGGACATGGACGCCACCCTCGCCAAGCTCGGCGGCATCGCCAAGATGGTCGGCGCCACCCTCCGCAACTCGGCCGCCCCGACGATGCTCGGCGCCGGCTACAAGGTGAACGTGATCCCCGGCCAGGCCACGGCGCACGTCGACGGCCGCTTCCTGCCCGGCTACGAGCAGGAGTTCCTGGCCGACCTCGACCGGATCCTCGGCCCCCGTGTGAAGCGCGAGGACGTGCACGGCGACAAGGCCCTGGAGACCAGCTTCGACGGCGCCCTGGTGGACGCCATGCAGTTGGCGCTGCGCGCCGAGGACCCGATCGCCCGCGCCGTGCCGTACATGCTGTCCGGCGGCACCGACGCCAAGTCCTTCGACGACCTCGGCATCCGCTGCTTCGGCTTCGCCCCGCTCCAGCTGCCGCCGGAGCTCGACTTCGCCGGCATGTTCCACGGCGTGGACGAGCGGGTCCCGGTGGACGGCCTCAAGTTCGGCGTCCGCGTCCTGGACCGTTTCCTCGACGCCTGCTGAATTCGCCCACGCGTTTGCGTGTGACCGGAAAGAGTGAATGAACTCAAGGGCTCGTAGCCCTCATGATTCCCCCTCGTTACAGGTGGTGCGGTCCGCGGCTGGGGCCGCATTGCCAACTAGGAGGAATAATGATCAAGAAGGTCGTCGCTGCTGCGGCTGCCACCGGCGGTCTCGTTCTCGCGGGTGCGGGCATGGCCGTTGCCGACGCGGGTGCCCAGGGTGCCGCCATCGGTTCCCCCGGCGTGCTCTCGGGCAACGTCGTCCAGGTGCCGGTTCACATCCCCGTGAACGTGTGCGGCAACACGGTCTCCGTGATCGGCCTGCTGAACCCCGCCTTCGGCAACACCTGCATCAACGCCTGACGTCGTGCCTCGCCCCGTGAGGGTGTGAGCCGGTCCGGCCCCGGAGTGCGTGCCATGCACTCCGGGGCCGGTGGCCATTTCCGCCCCGGGCCGTCCGCCCGGTGGCACTCTTTCGAAGCCGAGCAGGCAGGGAACAAGCTATGCGACAGGTCACGCGCAAGGGCCTTATCACCGTCGCGGCCGCCGGAGGCGTTTTCGCCGCCGTCGGCGGCGGATATGCGCACGCCGATTCCGGTGCGAACGGTACGGCCATGAATTCCCCGGGCGTCGCGTCCGGAAACTCCGTCCAGGTCCCGGTGCACGCGCCGGTGAACGCCTGCGGGAACACCGTCAACGTCATCGGGCTGCTCAATCCGGCCTTCGGCAACACGTGCGCCAACACCTCCCCGTCCGGCGGCGGCTCCTCCGTCGGTGGGCACACGTCCAACTCTCCCGGTGTGGGCTCCGGCAACACCGTCGAGGTGCCGGTCGACGTCCCGGTGAACGTCTGCGGCAACAACGTCACGGGCGTCGGCCTGGGCAACGCCGTCACGGGCAACGACTGCGCGAACGGCGGGGACACGGGCTACGGGGAGGAAGAGCCGGGCAATCCTGGGAACCCGGGCAACCCTGGGAACCCGGGCAACCCTGGCAACCCTGGGAACCCGGGCAACCCTGGCAACCCTGGGAACCCGGGCAACCCTGGCAACCCCGGGAACCCGGGCAACCCTGGCAACCCCGGGAACCCGGGCAACCCTGGCAACCCGGGCAATCCTGGGAACCCCGGCACCCCCGGCCACCCGGGCACCCCCGGCACCCCCGGCAACGAGGGCGGGCCGAACACTCCCGGTACCCACGTGGTCACTCCGCCGCGTGCCGTCGAGGAGCTCGCCGAGACCGGCTCCGGTCCGCTCGGCGTGATCGTCCCCGCCGGTGCCGGACTGCTGCTCGCCGGCTCGTTGATCTACCGCCGCGCCCGCAGCGCCGCCTGAGCCGCCGCGCTCACGCACCACGCACAGGGGCCCCGCACACCGCGGGGCCCCTTCCCGTTGTCTTCTCGTTGTCCGGTTCCGGCTACCAGGTCGCCCGGACCTGGCGGATGATCCGCCGCTTCAGCCGCACTCTGCGGCTCCCGTCCCGGTGCAGGCTCAGACGGTCCAACTCCCAGTGTCCGTACTCGGCATGGTCGGTCAGCAGCCGCGTGGCCTCCTTGCGGGAGACGCCGCGCGGCACGTACACGTCGACAAATTCGTATTCCGGCATCGCATCTATTGTGCGGGCACGGGCCCGGTACGGATAGCGTCTGTCCCATGTCTGATGCTGCGCAGCCCACCGCTGCCGAGGTACGTGCCGCCGCCGAGGCGGTCAAGACCGCACTGGACCGTCACCTCGCGGCGGTCGAACGCCGCACGGGAGACGACGACACGGCCGTCTACGAGGCCTTCAACGCCCTCGCCGCGGCCGCCGAGACGTACGACGAACTCCTCTACGACCGCTACGACGAGGTCACCCCCTTCGAGATCCCCGGCGCCGACGGCAACCTGCCGCCGTACGCCGGACCTGACGAACCTCACGCCCTCAGCCTTCTGATCCGCCGCGACTACGCCGTCGCCGAACCGCAGCGGCTGCTCGCCCAGGCCCGCCGCGTCGCCGAGCTCGACGACGACGCGGACACCCGCGCGGCCGCCAAGGCCGGCGTCTCGCCGCTCGCCGCCCTCGGCGTGCTCTTCGGCGAGTACGAGCCGGACGAGATCGCCTCCCGGCACAAGGAGTTCGGTCTGGAGGAGGGGGACTCCACGCTCTGGGTCACCGCCGCCGAGGAGCTCCCGGAACCGGGGGAATGGCTGGCCGCCCCCTTCGACCACGCCGACCCCGAGCGGATCGTCTGCCGCTTCGACGTCAGCTCCGTCTTCGACGAGGAGGACGAGGACGAGCCCGTGGACGCGGGAGCCCGCGGCGCGGACGCCTGACGGAACGCGGGAGGGCCGGGACACCGCGGATGGTGTCCCGGCCCTCCCGTCGTTCCGGGTCTACTCCCCGTCGGCGGCCAGCAGCGCCTCCAGGAGCGGCCTCAGCCGCGTCGTACGCTCCGGGGCCACCCCCTCGGCCACCGCGCGGGGCAGCGCCTGGTCCGCGCCGTGCACGACCGACAGATGGCGCTCCGCCCGGCCGAAGGCCGTGTACACCCACGGCCGGCTCAGGCCGGCCGCCGCGTCCCCCGGCAGCACCACGACCACCGCGGGCCAGCGCGTCCCGGCCGCCTGGTGTGCGGTGAGCGCCCAGCCGTGCCGCAGCTCCGGCTCCACCCGCTCCTTCGGTACGAGGAGCTCGTCGCGCCCGCAGCGCAGCCGCAGCCCCTCGGCGTCGGCCGAGAGCACCGTCCCCGTCACCGTGCGTCCCGGCGCGGGCGCGTACGCCACCCGGTCCCCGGGGTCGTAGCCGCCGAACCGGCCGGGCCCGGGGTTGAGCCGCTGCTTCAGGGCGGCGTTCAGCGCGCGCGTGCCGGCGGAGCCGCCGTGGCCGACCGTGACGACCTGCGTCTGCTCGGACGGCACCCCGATCGCCCGGGGCACCGAGTCCGCCACCAGCTGGACCGTGCGGTGCACGGCCTCGCCCGCGTCCCGCACCGGGACGATCACGACCTCCTTGCCGGGGGCCTCGACCCGGTTCAGCTCGCCGACGCCGATGCCCGACACCAGCTCGCCGAGCGGTCCCGGGTCGGGGACGCGGGAGGCGATCCGCGGACACACCCGGGACGCGAGCACGTCCGCGAAGACCCGGCCCGCGCCCGGCGCGCCGAGCACCTCCGGATCGCCGCTCAGCACCAGACGGCAGCTGTCCGGCAGCGACTCCACGAGCATCGCGCCCGTCTCCACGTCCAGCTGCGGGGCGTCGAGGACCACGAGCAGGTCCAGGGCGAAGGCGCCGTCCTCGTCCCGGCCGGGACCGGCCGTGCCGGACAGCAGCTCGGCGACCGTCACCGCCTCGGCCCCGGCGGCGCCGAGCGCGCTGCGCCCGCCGTCCGTGTGGACGGCCACCAGGGCGCGCAGCCCCCGCTCGCGGGCCGCCGCGGCGAGCGCCACCGGCTCGGCGCGGGCGGCCTCCCCGCCCGTGTGCAGGACGAGCCCGTGCGCCCCGGCGGCGCGCTCCAGCTCGCCGCCCTCCCAGGCCTCGGCCGTCGCCGTCCTGACCAGCCGGGCGAGACCGTCCGCGAGGCTCTCCTCCGCCAACGCGTACCGGTCGAGTCCGAGCAGCACGGGCGCGGCGGGCTCCCGCTCCGCGGCGGGCGCGGACGCCTCCTCGACGTCCTCGTCGTCGGGCTCCTCCGCCGTCTCCTCCTCCTGGAAGAGGAGGACCGCACCCTCGGAGACCGCCGTCTCGACCGCCTGCTCCGGATCGGGCACCGCGTGACCGGCGAGCCCGGCGCGCACGGCCTCGACCTCCAGCGCCGTGTGCCCCTGGACGGCGGCCCGCTCCAGGAGCCACACGGTCAGGGCGACCGCGCGGCGCGGGTCGCCGGGGCCGCACGCGGGGCCGAGCAGTGCCCGCGCGAAACCGTCGGCCTGCTCCGGCCGGACCCCCGGCACGGCGAGCAGCTGCCACGGGTCCTCGCGCAGCGCCGGGGCCGCGCCCTCGCCGAGGACGGCGGCGACCCGGCCGGCCAGCGCCTCCGGGGCGCCGCCCGCGGCGAGGACCTCGCGGACGGCGGCCGTGGTGCCGGGGGCCGGGGCCGTCGGCCGCTCCGGTGCGGGGGGCCGCACGGCCGTCGCCGGGGCCGGCCCGGCGGCGGGGCGGCGGGGCGCGGGCTCGGGTGCCTCGTAGAACGCGCTGCCCGAGGCGGTGCCGCCCTCGACGGCCCGGACGGCGGCGAGGAGGTCGGCCGCGGTGCCGCTCAGCTTGGCGCCGCTCGCCACCGAGCCGCTCTTCCCGGCCTTCCGGGCCTCGATCCTGGCCCGCAGCTCGCGCTGCGCGGCGAGCTCGGCCTGCGCCTCGCTCACCTCGGGCACGTCGGCGTCCCCGGCGGCCTCCGCCTTCCCGTCGTCGGCCGGCCCGGCGTCGGGCTCCTCGGCGGAATCCGGTCCCCCGGACGTGTCGGGGGCCGGGGTCCCGGCGGCTTCCTCCCGCAGGTCCTCGGTGGGCTCCGCGGCCTCGGGCGCGGTCTCCCCGGAAGGCTCGGTCACAAGGTGCTCCAGTCGTGATCCGGATAGCGGTGCACGGGCGCCGACACATCGTCCAGCGCCCGACAGATCTCGTCAGGAAGACTAAGCGCCTCCACTGACAGAGCGGCCGTGAGCTGCCGCGCCGTGCGCGCCCCGACGATCGGAGCGGTCACGCCGGGCCGATCGCGGACCCACGCGAGCGCCACGTGGAGCGGGGTCGTCGCGAGCCCGTCGGCCGCCGTCGCCACCGCGTCCACGATCCGGCTCGCCGCCTCGTCCAGGTACGGCTCCACGAAGGGCGCCATCGTCTCCGAGGCGCCGCGCGAGTCCGTCGGCGTGCCGCTGCGGTACTTCCCCGTCAGGACCCCGCGTCCCAGCGGGGACGAGGGCAGCAGGCCTATGCCGAGGTCCATCGCGGCGGGCAGCACCTCCCGCTCGACGCCCCGCTGGAGCAGCGAGTACTCCAGCTGCGCGCCGGCGAGCCGGGTGCGGTCGCCGCCCAGCTGCCAGGTGCCCGCCTTGGCGAGCTGCCAGCCGCAGAAGTTCGACACGCCCGCGTACCGCGCCCGCCCGCTGCGCACGGCGATGTCGAGGGCCTGGAGCGACTCCTCCAGGGGCGTGTACGGGTCGAAGGCGTGCAGCTGCCACAGGTCCACGTGGTCCGTGCCCAGGCGGGCCAGGGAGGCGTCGAGCGCGGCGAGCAGGTGCCCGCGAGAGCCGTCCGTGCGCCGGTCGGGGTCGGGGACGCTGCCGGCCTTGGTCGACAGGACGAGGTCCTGCCGGGGCACCAGGCGTTCCATCAGGCGCCCGAGCAGATACTCCGCCTCGCCCCCGCCGTACACGTCGGCGGTGTCCACGAGCGTGCCGCCCGCCTCCCAGAACGCCTTCAACTGCTCGGCGGCGTCGTGCTCGTCGGTGTCCCGGCCCCAGGTGAGGGTGCCGAGTCCGATGCGCGACACACGCAGGCCGGTACGTCCGAGATGCCTCTGCTCCATGGGCGCGAGAGTACTGGCCAGGGCACCACGCGGAGAGAGCCTGTGGACAACCGTGTCCTGACGGATGGCCCGTCCCCGCGCTAGAGTCCGGCCGAAGAGACGTTACCGATGGGTAAGGGGTGCGTGGAATGCGGCTCGGCATCAACCTCGGCTACTGGGGCGCCGGCATGGACGGCGACAACCTCGCCGTCGCCCAGGAGGCGGACCGCCTCGGCTACGACGTCTGCTGGGCCGCGGAGGCCTACGGCTCCGACGCCCCCACCGTCCTCGCCTGGGTCGCGGCGAAGACCGAGCGGATCGACGTCGGCTCCGCGATCATGCAGATCCCGGCCCGCCAGCCCGCCATGACGGCGATGACGGCGGCCACCCTCGACTCGCTCACCGGCGGCCGCTTCCGCCTCGGCCTCGGCGTCTCCGGCCCGCAGGTCTCCGAGGGCTGGTACGGCGTGAAGTTCGACAAGCCGCTCGCCCGGACCCGCGAGTACGTCGAGATCGTCCGCAAGGCCATGACCCGGGAGCGGCTCAGCTACGACGGCGAGCACTGGACCCTGCCGCTCCCCGGCGGCCCCGGCAAGCCGATCAAGCTCACCGTCCACCCCCAGCGCGAGCACATCCCGCTCTACATCGCCGCCATCGGGCCGAAGAACCTGGAGCAGACCGGCGAGATCGCCGACGGGGCCCTGCTGATCTTCCCCTCCGCCGAGCACCTGGAGGAGACCGCGCTGCGGCACCTGCGCGCGGGCCGCGAGAAGGCCGGCCTGACCATGGACGGCTTCGACGTCTGTCCCACCCTGCCGCTCGCCCTCGGCGACGACGTGACCGCGCTCGCCGACGTCTTCCGCCCGTACACCGCGCTGTACGTCGGCGGCATGGGCAGCCGCAAGCAGAACTTCTACAACCAGCTCGCCCAGCGCATGGGGTACGAGAAGGAGGCCGCCGAGATCCAGGACAAGTACCTGGCCGGCGACAAGACCGGGGCCGCGGCCGCCGTGCCCCACTCCCTGATCGACCAGACCGCGCTGCTCGGCTCCGTCGAGCGGATCGCCGAGCGGATGACGGCCTACGCGGAGGCCGGGGTCACCACCCTCACCCTCGCGCCGGCCGGCTTCACCCTGGACGAACGCCTCGCGGCCCTGCGGGCGGGCGTCGAGGCGATGGAGCGCGCGGGCCTGGCCTAGGGGCCTGTCCGGGAAGCACTGCGGCCGTGGTGGGGGCTCGGGGGTCTTCCCCGCCACGGCCGTCATGCAGCACAACGCTCCACCGGGCCCCCGGTTACGCCCTCGGGTCTCACTCTTTCGGCCGAGTCGCCGCACCCTCCTGTTGCCCGTCGACCGGGACCCGACTTGACTCGTACTTCCCGGACGTACCGGAGTGCGGGCGTCCGCACGGAGGTGGCGGCGATGCTCACGGCCAAGGGCCTGTTCCAGGAAATCATCGACAACGACGAGTCCTTCCGGCTCTTCTGTTCCATCGCCGCGAGCGGCGAGTCCCAGGGAGGCTGGGAGAACGCCCGGATCGCGGCCCTCGTCGCGCCCGGCATGCGCTCCCTCGCGCCCAAGATCACCCGGCACGGCGCCGACGAGGACAAGCACGGCCGGATCTTCAACGCGTTGCTGAAGAAGCGCGGCCTCGAACCCGTCCCCGTGCCTCCCGACACCGACTACACGATGCTGCTCGAACGCCGCGGCATCGGCCTCGCGCACGACAAGCTCCGCGCCGACCGGCCGCTGACCGAGGAGGACGTCATCGTCTACCTCGCCCACAGCCGGGTCACCGAGCAGCGCGCCGCCGACCAGATGGACATGCTCGTCACCCACTTCGGGGACCACCCCGAACTGGGCAAGGCCATCCACATGATCGACAACGACGAGGCGAACCACCTCGCCTACTGCCACGAGGAACTGCTCCGGCTCGCCCGCCAGGGCCACGGCCGGCTCATCCAGCGGACCCTGCGCGAGTCCGCCCTCGCCGAGATCCGGGTCTACCGCGACGTCAGCCTCGCCGTGATGCGCCACATGGGCCGCATCCTGAACTGGCCGAAGCCCAAGGCGGCCGTCCTCGCCGCCGGGATCCACGCCATGTACGCGTACGAGCGCGTCGCCGGCTGGCACAAGATGGTCGACCTGCGGATGCCCGAGCGGCTGAACGCCCTCGGCGGCCCCGCGACGCCCGCCCCCGCCTTCTGAACGCGCCCGGGGCGGGCGGGCCTCACATCCAGCCGCGTCGCTTGAACACCCGGTACAGCGCGACGACGATGCCCGTCATCAGGACGATCACCGCCGGGTACGAGCCCACCCAGTGCAGCTCCGGCATGTGCTCGAAGTTCATCCCGTAGATCCCCGCGACCATCGTGGGGACCGCGGCCATGGCCGCCCACGCCGAGATCTTCCGCATGTCGTCGTTCTGCCGGACCCCCATCTGCGCGAGATGGGCCGACAGCACGTCCGACAGGAGCCGGTCGAGGCCCTCCACCTGCTCGTTGGAGCGCAGCAGATGGTCGTTGACGTCACGGAAGAAGGGCTGCGAGCGCTCGTTCACGAACGGCACCACGCCGGCCGTCAGCCGGGCCATCGGCCCGGCCAGCGGACCGCTCGCCCGCCGGAACTCCAGGACCTGCCGCTTCGCCGTGTAGATCCGCTCCGCCGTGTTGGCCGGATGGCCCCCGGTGGGCGCGAAGACGTCCGCCTCCAGCTCCTCCAGGTCGACCTGGAGCTCGCCCGCCACGTCGAGGTAGTGGTCCACGATCGCGTCGCTCACCGCGTACAGCACCGCCGTCGGCCCGTGCTTCAGGACCTCCGGGTCGGCCTCGAGGCGCCGGCGCACCTCCGCGAGCGGCGCACCCTCGCCGTGCCGGACGGTCACGACGAACGAGTCGCCCATGAACACCATCAGTTCGCCCGAGGACACCCGGTCGCTCTCCGGCTCGTACACGATCGGCTTGAGCACCACGAAGAGCGAGTCGTCGTAGACCTCCAGCTTGGGCCGCTGATGGGCCTTCAAGGCGTCCTCGACGGCCAGCGGGTGCAGCGCGAACTCCGAGGCGACGTGGTCGAACTCCGCCCCCGACGGCTCGTGCAGCCCCACCCACAGGAACGCGTCGCCCGTCGCCCGCGCCTCCTCCAGGGCGTCGGAGAGGTCGGCGGGTCCGTCCGTACGGCGCCCGTCCCGGTAGATGGCAGAGTCCACGATCACGCGGCGCATTCTGCCCCGGAACGCCGCCGTCACGCATGCGCGGACGGCAGCCGGTCCCGGCGGAGGCCGCCCGGCGCCCGTGTCCGCCGACCGGTCGTGCTGCTCCCGCCCGCTTCCGCGTGTGCCGACCGGTCCCGGCGGAGACCGCCACGCACGCGCGTGCGGCGTCCCGCTCGCCCGCGCCGCCGCCCCCGTACCGCCTAGGCTGGCCCGCATGGCCACGCTGATCCTCGTCCGGCACGGACGCTCCACCGCCAACACCTCCGGGGTCCTCGCCGGGCGCACGCCCGGGATCGCGCTCGACGAGCGCGGGGCCGCCCAGGCCGCCGCCCTCCCCGGGCGCCTCGCGGACGTCCCGCTCGCCGCGGCCGTCACCAGCCCCCTCCAGCGCTGCCGGGAGACCCTGAGGCCGCTCCTCGACGCCCGCCCCGGCCTCCCGCTCCACGTCGAGGACCGGATCAGCGAGTGCGACTACGGCGACTGGTCCGGCCGCAAGCTGGCGGAGCTCAACGACGAGCCGCTGATGGAGGTCGTCCAGGGGCACGCCTCCGCCGCCGCCTTCCCCGGCGGCGAGTCCATGCGCGCCATGCAGGACCGCGCCGTCGAGGCCGTACGGGACTGGAACGCCCGCGTCGAGGCCGAGCACGGCGAGGACGCCACGTACCTCATGTGCTCCCACGGGGACATCGTGAAGGCGATCGTCGCCGATGCCCTCGGGCTCCACCTCGACCTCTTCCAGCGCATCCACGTCGACCCCTGCTCGGTCACCGCGATCCGCTACACGCGCCTGCGTCCCTTCCTCCTCCGCCTCGGCGACACCGGGGACTTCGCCGGGTTCGCCCCCCGGGAGCACCCCGGCGGCAACGGGGCGGCGGAGGTCGGTGGCGGTGCGGGCGCACCGTGATCCCCTCGCGCAGTAGGGTGGACGCGCCGTTGTAGTACGACTGTCGAGACTCAAGGGAGCCGGGAACGTGTCCCGTCAGGTGTTCCTCTACGACCCACCGGAGCGTTTCGTGGCCGGCACGGTCGGGCTGCCTGGCCGCCGGACCTTCTTCCTCCAGGCCTCCGCCGGCGGCCGGGTCACCAGCGTCGCCCTGGAGAAGACCCAGGTCGCGGCCCTCGCCGAGCGCATCGACGAACTCCTCGACGAGGTCGTCCGCCGCACCGGGGGCAACGCGCCCGTGCCCGCCGTCGCCCCCGCGGAGATCGCGGACACGGCCCCCCTCGACGTGCCCGTCGAGGAGGAGTTCAGGGTCGGCACCATGGCCCTCGCCTGGGACGGCGAGGAGCAGCGCATGATCGTCG
>NZ_JAINVG010000068.1 GCF_020400725.1 Streptomyces sp. NK15101
CGCAGACGCTGCTCGACGTCGCCCGCAGGGACCCCACACGGGACCGGGACGAGCTCCTGGGACGGCTGCAGGCCGTCAACGCACGGGCGATCGACCTCACCGAGGCCCTCCTCGTACTCAGCCGCAGCGACCGGGGGACCTTCGACCGCGAGAGCGTCGACCTCTCCCTCCTCGCCGAGGAGGCCGCCGAGACCCTGCTCCCCCTGGCCGAACAGCGCGGGATCACGCTCGACGTCACCGGCGGGACGACTCGGACCAGCGGCTCCGCGGAACTCCTGCTGCGGCTGGTGACGAACCTCGTCCAGAACGCCGTCGTGCACAACCTCCCCGACGGCGGCACCGTGACGGTCCACACCGGGACACGGGACGGGGCGAGCGTGGTGCGGGTCGAGAACACGGGCCCTCCGCTCCCGCCCGACCTGGTGCCGACCCTCACCGAGCCCTTCCGGCGCGGAACGGAACGGGTGCGCACCGACGAGCACGCCGGCGCCGGTCTGGGCCTGGCCCTCGTGCACAGCATCGTCCGTGCCCACGACGGGACCCTCGACCTCGTCCCCCGCCCCGCCGGCGGCCTCGTCGTCACGGTCCGGCTTCCCGGCACGCCGTAGGCGCCGCCCCGTGGAACGTCAGACGGTTCCCCTGGCGGCCGGGGCCAGCAGGGTGTCGGCGATTCCCCGGGCCAGGAAGGGGATCCGGTGCGCGGGGACGCCCGCGATGTTGATGCGGCCCGAGGAGGTGCCGTAGATGCCGGACCGCCGGCGCATCCGGCGCATCCCCTCGGGGGTGAGGGGCAGCATCGAGAACATGCCCTTCTGGCGCCCGAGGACGCTTGCCGTCTCCTCGTGGCCGAGGGCGCCCAGGTGGGCGACGAGGTCCGTCCGGTTGGCCGTGATGCGGCGGCGCATCTCGTCGAGTTCGGCGAGCCAGGCGGCCTTCAGGCGCTCGTCCTCCAGCACGGTGGCGACGACGGCGGCACCGTGGTCGGGCGGCATGGAGTACAGGGTGCGGGCGGCGTTCTGGAGGGCGGTCTCGACGTGCCGGAGCGCCCGAGCCGAGGAGCCGACGACGACGGCGCAGCCGGTGCGGTCGCTGTAGAGGCCGAAGTTCTTGGAGCAGCTGACGGCGATCAGCACCTCCGGGAGCCGCTCGGCCAGCATCCGGGTCGGCCGCAGGTCGGCCTCCAGGCCGTCGCCGAGGCCGTGGTAGGCGAGGTCGACGAAGGGGACCCAGCCGTTCGCCCCGGCGAGCCCGGCGAGTTCTTCCCAGGTCTCGGGGGAGGGGTCCACTCCGGTGGGGTTGTGGCAGCAGCCCTGCAGCAGGACGACGTCGCCGGGTCCCGCCGCGCGAAGGTCCTCCAGCAGCTCCGCGGGGTCGAGCCACCGGTACGGGCGGACGGTGAGGCCCGCGCCTTCGAGGATGGGGCGGTGGTTCACGTACGCGGGGTCGCTGACCCACACCGTGGTGCCGGGGCGCGTCTGCCGTACGAGGTCGGCGAGGAGGCGCAGGGCGCCGGTCCCGGCCACGGTCTGGACGGCCGTCGCCCGCGCGGTGAGGGCCTCGGTGCCGAGGACGGTGGTGAGCATGGCGCGGTTGAAGGCGGTGTTGCCCGACAGGCCGAGGTACTCCTTGGAGCCGGAGCGTTCCGCCAGGCGTATCTCGGCCTCCTTGACCGCGGCCATGACGGGGGTGACCCCGGTGTGGTCGCGGTAGACGCCGAGGACGAGGTCGAGGCGCTCGGGGCGCGGATCGGCCGCGTACTCGGCGGTCAGGTCCCAGAGCGGGTCGGCGGGCGGGGCGGGGAGGAGCTCAAGCATCGGCGGAGACCTTGGTTCGGGAGCGTCGGTTGGCGAGCGCGACGCCGAGGGTGATGAGGGGGACGCCGACCACGACGGGCAGGGTCGGCGACTCGTCGAGGAGGGGAACGGCGAGCAGGACGACGGCGACCGGGCTGAGGCTGCCGACGACGGAGCTGCGCTCCGGGCCGAGTCGGCGGATGGCGAACGCGTACATCAGCCCCGCGCACAGGCCGACGCCCAGGCCCTGGACGACGAGGAAGAGCGCGATGTCGCCGCCGGCCGCGTCGGCGAGGCCGGTGGGCAGGACGCCGGTCAGCACCAACAGCGCGATGACGGCGAAGGAGGGCAGGCAGAGCAGGCCGATGGACCCGACGGGGTCGAGGTCCACCTCGCGCAGGCCCACGGTGTAGAGGGCCCACAGGCCGCTGGCGACGAGCAGCGTGCCCGTGCCGAGCAGGACGTCCGCGTCGAGGGCCGCGGTGTGGCGCCAGACCAGGGCCGCGACGCCGGCCACGATGAGGGCGAGGCCGGCCGCCTGGGTGCCGCGCGGGGCGCTCTTGCCGCCGGCGACCATGAGGGCGGAGACGAACAGCGGGACCATGCCGGGCACGATCGCCCCGACGAAGGCCGCGGAGGTCAGCGAGCCGCCGTACATGGCGGCGAGGAAGAAGGGGACCCCCGCACCACAGATGATCTTGGCCGCGGGGCCGGTCCGGACGGCGGCCAGCCGGCGCCTGCGCCGCCACAGGGCGGGCGCCAGGACCACCAGGGGCACGCCGAACCGCAGCAGGGCGGCGTCGGCGGGCAGCAGCGTGGAGGTGCTCAGCGCGCGGGCGCTGAGCGCGAAGGCGGCCCAGACGGTCACGGTGAGCAGCAGCGCGAGCATGCCCACGGCCTGCGGGGAGGGGCCCCGGAGCCGGCCGGTGCGGGGCTTTCCGTGGTGCCCCTGGGACGGGGTGCCTTGCCCCCGGGACGGGGTGCCGTGCCCCTCGGGCGGAGTGCGGTCGTCCCGCGCCTCCCCCGTCCTCGCCCCCACCGATTGCGTTGCGGCCACCGGCCGTTCCTCCCGCTCGAAGCCGTTCGGGCGCAGCCGACGTCCGGCTCGCCCCCGAGGAGCAACGCTAGAGCTTTTGCCGGGGCAGATGATTGCCAGTTATGCCCTGCAGACATAGCGTGGGGGCAGAATCTGCCAAAATCCATGAAGGAGAGTCGATGGACGCCGTGGACTTCCAGATCGTCCATGAGCTGCAGACGGACGGACGCCTGTCGAACCAGGACCTCGCCGACCGGATCAGGCTGTCCCCCTCCCCCTGTCTGCGCAGGGTGCGCCGCCTCGAGGAGTCCGGGCTGATCGGCGGCTACACGGCCACCGTCGACCAGGTCGCCTTCGGTCTGCCGATCACCGTCTTCGTACGGATCCGCCTGGAGCGGCACACGGCCGAGGCGGTGAACGTGTTCGAGCAGCACGTCGGCCTCATCGACCACATCCAGGACTGCTACCTGATGGCCGGCAGCAGCGACTACCTGCTCAGGGTCGTCATCGAGAGCCTGGAGGCGTACGAGGCGCTCGTCCGCACCCGGATCCACGCCATCCCGGGCATCGCGTCGATCGAGTCGAGCTTCGCCTTCGGCAGCGTCAAGCAGTCCAGGGTCTACCCGCGGCCGGGCGTCCCGTCCCGTCCGCGGGCGGGCGGTGGCACGGCCGGATGAGGCATGGCCGGCGGCGATGATCGATGTCACTGCCACGCGATCTTCAGCAGGCCGCGGCACAGCCCGTAGCGTGGCCGTGACGAGCCGGGCGCGACCCGGACGAGTGCGCGCCGAGGACGGCGCGGACGCACGGGGCCGGTCGCCGGCCCGTGGTGCTCGTCACCGGCCAGGTGAAGGGATCAGGATGTTCCGCAAGGTGCTGGTGGCCAACCGCGGGGAGATCGCGATTCGCGCGTTCCGCGCCGGCTACGAACTGGGGGCGCGGACGGTGGCCGTCTTCCCCCACGAGGACCGCAACTCGCTGCACCGGCTGAAGGCCGACGAGGCCTACGAGATCGGCGAACCCGGTCATCCGGTACGGGCCTACCTCTCGGTGGCGGAGGTCATCCGGGCGGCCCGCCTGGCCGGTGCCGACGCCGTCTACCCCGGTTACGGGTTCCTGTCCGAGAACCCGGAACTGGCGCGCGCCTGCGAGGAGGCGGGCATCACGTTCGTGGGGCCGTCCGCGGAGACGCTGGAGCTGACCGGGAACAAGGCGCGCGCGGTGGCCGCCGCCCGCGAGGCCGGCGTGCCCGTGCTCGGTTCCTCGGCGCCCTCCACCGACGTGGACGAACTCGTGGCGGCCGCCGAGGGGATCGGCTTCCCGGTGTTCGTCAAGGCCGTCGCCGGCGGCGGCGGTCGCGGCATGCGGCGGGTCGAGGACCCGGCGGCGCTGCGCGAGTCCATCGAGGCGGCGGCCCGCGAGGCCGAGTCCGCGTTCGGCGACGCGACCGTCTTCCTGGAGAAGGCCGTCGTCGACCCGCGCCACATCGAGGTGCAGATCCTCGCCGACGGCGAGGGCGAGGTCATCCACCTGTTCGAGCGCGACTGTTCGCTGCAGCGCCGCCACCAGAAGGTGATCGAGCTGGCGCCCGCCCCGAACCTCGACCCGGCGGTGCGGCGGCGCATCTGCGACGACGCCGTGAAGTTCGCCCGCAGGATCGGCTACCGGAACGCGGGCACCGTGGAGTTCCTCCTCGACCGCGAGGGCAACCACGTCTTCATCGAGATGAATCCGCGCATCCAGGTCGAGCACACGGTGACCGAGGAGGTCACCGACATCGACCTGGTGCAGTCGCAGCTGCGCATCGCCGCCGGGGAGACCCTCGCCGACCTCGGCCTGACGCAGGAGTCCGTCGTCCTGCGCGGTGCCGCCCTGCAGTGCCGGATCACCACCGAGGACCCGGCGAACGGCTTCCGCCCCGACACCGGCATGATCAGCGCCTACCGCTCCCCGGGCGGCTCCGGCATCCGGCTCGACGGCGGCACCACCCACGCCGGTACGGAGGTCAGCGCCCACTTCGACTCGATGCTGGTCAAACTGACCTGCCGGGGACGGGACTTCCAGACCGCCGTCGGCCGGGCCCGGCGCGCGGTGGCCGAGTTCCGCATCCGGGGCGTGTCCACCAACATCCCCTTCCTGCAGGCCGTGCTCGACGACCCGGACTTCCAGGCCGGACGGGTCACGACGGCCTTCATCGAGCAGCGGCCGCACCTGCTCACCGCCCGCCACTCGGCCGACCGCGGCACGAAGCTGCTCACCTACCTCGCCGACGTCACCGTGAACAAACCGCACGGTCCGCGCCCCGACCTGATCTCCCCGGCCGGCAAGCTGCCCCGGGTGCCGGCGGGCGAGCCTCCGGCAGGCTCCCGGCAGAAGCTCCTGGCACTGGGTCCCGAGCGGTTCGCCCGCGGGCTGCGCGAGTCGCCGACCCTCGGCGTCACCGACACCACCTTCCGCGACGCCCACCAGTCGCTGCTCGCCACCCGCGTCCGGACGAAGGACCTGCTCGCCGTCGCCCCGGCGGTCGCGCACACGCTGCCGCAGCTGCTGTCCCTGGAGTGCTGGGGCGGCGCCACGTACGACGTCGCCCTGCGCTTCCTCGCCGAGGACCCCTGGGAGCGGCTGGCCGCGCTGCGCGAGGCCGTGCCGAACATCTGCCTGCAGATGCTGCTGCGGGGCCGCAACACGGTGGGCTACACCCCGTACCCGACCGAGGTGACCGACGCCTTCGTGCAGGAGGCCGCCGCCACCGGCATCGACGTCTTCCGGATCTTCGACGCGCTCAACGACGTCCGGCAGATGCGGCCCGCCATCGACGCCGTGCGGGAGACCGGGACGGCGGTCGCCGAGGTCGCGCTCTGCTACACGGCCGACCTCTCCGACCCGGCGGAGAAGCTCTACACGCTGGACTACTACCTGCGGCTCGCCGAGGAGATCGTCGCCGCGGGGGCGCACGTCCTGGCGGTCAAGGACATGGCCGGTCTGCTGCGCGCCCCCGCCGCGGCGAAGCTGGTCTCCGCGCTGCGCCGGGAGTTCGAGCTGCCGGTGCACCTGCACACCCACGACACGGCGGGCGGCCAGCTCGCCACGTACCTCGCGGCGATCCAGGCCGGGGCGGACGCGGTGGACGGCGCGGTGGCCTCCATGGCCGGGACCACCTCGCAGCCCTCGCTGTCGGCGATCGTCGCCGCGACCGACCACTCCGAGCGGCCCACCGGCCTCGACCTGCAGGCGGTCGGCGACCTGGAGCCGTACTGGGAGGGCGTCCGCAAGGTCTACGCCCCCTTCGAAGCGGGCCTGGACTCGCCGACGGGACGCGTGTACCACCACGAGATCCCCGGCGGGCAGCTCTCCAACCTGCGCACCCAGGCCGTCGCGCTCGGGCTCGGCGACCGGTTCGAGGACGTCGAGTCGATGTACGCCGCCGCGGACCGGATGCTGGGCCGGCTGGTGAAGGTCACACCGTCGTCGAAGGTGGTGGGCGACCTCGCGCTGCACCTCGTCGGCGCCGGGGTGGCGCCCGAGGACTTCGAGGCGGCGCCGAACCGGTACGACATCCCCGACTCGGTCGTCGGCTTCCTCCACGGCGAGCTGGGCACGCCGCCCGGCGGCTGGCCCGAGCCGTTCCGCACCAAGGCCCTGGAGGGCCGCGCCGGCCCCAAGCCGATGCGGGAGCTCACGGCGGAGGACCGCACCGGCCTGGCCGAGGACCGGCGCGCCACGCTGAACCGCCTCCTCTTCCCCGGCCCGACGAAGGCGTACGAGGCGCACCGCCAGGCGTACGGCGACACCAGCGTGCTCGACAGCAAGGACTTCTTCTACGGGCTGCGCCCCGGGAAGGAGTACGGCGTCGACTTCGGGCCCGGCGTGCGGCTGCTCATCGAGCTGGAGGCCGTCGGCGAGGCCGACGAGCGCGGCATGCGCACGGTGATGTCCACCTTGAACGGCCAGCTGCGGCCGATCCAGGTGCGGGACAGGGCCGCGGCCGCCGACCTCCCGGTGACCGAGAAGGCCGACAGGTCCGACCCCGGCCATGTCGCCGCGCCGTTCGCCGGCGTGGTCACGCTGGCCGTCGCCGAGGGCGACGAGGTCGAGGCCGGCGCGACGGTGGCCACGATCGAGGCGATGAAGATGGAGGCCTCGATCACCGCCCCGAGGAGCGGACGGGTGACCCGCCTGGCCATCACCCGGATCCAGCAGGTGGAGGGCGGCGACCTCCTCGTCGAGATCGGATAGGCCGGGAGACGGCCGGGACGCCGGACGGGGCGTCCCGGCCGGATGCCTCCGGGGCGCCCACGAGGCGACGGGGCGGGCGCGGCCGCCGGGTGTGACAAGCGGAGGAGGAATCGTGGCACCTCTCGCGCGGCTTCCCCGCCCAGGCTCCGCTGGAGGGGCGCTTCGGCTACGGGGTGGCGGGAGATCTGCTGCCGGCCACCCGGAGCGGGGGCGCGCATCTGCGGCTCACGGCGGCCGACGACCTCACCACCGGCTTCAGCGGCGGGCCGGTGCTCGACGAGGTGACCGGTCCGGTCATCGGCATGATCACCGAGATCACCGCTTCCGACGCGTACGAGAGGGGGCGGGGCATCCTGGATCGGCTGCGCCCCGACCGGCCAACTGCCCGTCGTGCGGCGCACGATGACCTCGCTCGTACGGCCCGCCGGCCCCCGGCACCAGGTGCCCGCCATCCGGGCACAGATCCCCCTCGCGGAGCTGCGCGACCTGGCCGCGGACCCCGGCGAAGCGCCTGACGGTGACAGGGAGGTCGACGAGGTGCCGGTCGCTCCCGAGGGGCGCGCCGTCGCCGCCGCGAGCCTCGACAGGGCCGTGGGCTGTGGAACGCGGACCTCCCCCGGCCGGCAGACGCGGTGAAGAGGATCTGCGGCACCGTCAACCGCGCCCTCACCCCGGAGGAACGCTCGACGTACCTGCCGGACCGTTCGGCCGGCCCGGTGTGCCCCGCGGGCTGACGCGGTCCGCGCCGTACGGTCCTCGACCGGCGGTCGGCGGTTCGACGTGCGCGTCACGACACGCGGGTGAACCATGGAAAAGAGCGTGCAGCAGCCGCATGCGGGGAAAGGCCGGGCAAGGGCTCCGGCTCCTGGAGGTGGCGAGCGTGGACGTTTTCGATGCCGTCGTCGTCGGGTCGGGTTTCGGTGGATCCGTGACCGCGTTCCGCCTGGCCGAGGCCGGCCTGCGCGTGTGTCTTCTGGAAAGGGGGAAACCGTTCCCGCCCGGCTCCTTTCCACGGAGCCCCCATGACGCCGCCAAGAACTTCTGGGACCCGGATTCCCGGCTGTACGGGATGTACGACATGTGGAGCTTCTCGAAGCTCGACGCCCTGGTGTCCAGCGGGCTGGGCGGAGGCTCGCTGATCTACGCGAACGTGCTGATCCGCAAGCCCGAAAGCTGGTTCGTGCACGAGTCGTTCGACGGGGGCTACGAGGACTGGCCCGTCACGCGTGAGGACCTCGATCCCCACTACGACCGCGTCGAGCGCATGCTGGGCGCGCAGCGGTACCCGTTCGACGTGGAGCCCTACCGGGACACGCCGAAGACCGTCGCCATGCGGCAGGCGGCCTCGCGGCTCGGTCTCCCGTGGGAACTCCCCCTGCTGGCCGTCTCCTTCGGAGACCCTCCGGTGCCCGGCGTTCCCATCGAGGGCGGCGAGGACAATCTGCACCACAGCCCGCGCTACACGTGCAGACTCGTCGGTGAATGCGACCTGGGCTGCAACTTCGGCAGCAAGAACAGTCTGGATTTCACCTATCTCAGCGCCGCGGACCGGCTCGGGGCGGACATCCGGACCCTCTGCGAGGTCCGCGCCTTCGAACCGGTCCGGCAGGGGTTCCTGGTCTCGTACATCGAGCACGGGGGCGCCGGAGACGGGGATCCGCTCGCTCCTCCCGAGCGGCACACCGTCAGGGCCAGAAGGCTCGTGCTCTCCGCCGGCACGTTCGGCACCACCTATCTGCTGCTGAGGAACCGCAGCGCCTTTCCCGCGCTCAGTCCGGCGCTGGGCACCCGTTTCTCCGGGAACGGGGATTTCCTCGGGCTGGTGTTCAAAGCGCGGGAACGTCTTCAGGACCGCCCCGGGGAGACGGTGCCGCGCATGCTGGAACCGAGCTTCGGCCCGGTCATCACGAGTGCGATGCGCAGGGACCGCGAGGAGAACGGCGAGGCCGACCGGGGTTTCTACATCGAGGACGCCGGCTACCCTGAATTCCTCAACTGGCTCGTCGAGGACAACGTCCTCACCCTGTCGCACAGGGTCGCGAGGTTCCTGCTGCGGCGGGGGTGGTCGCAGCTGACGAGGACCGCCAGGAGCCGCGTGGGCCGACAGCTCGGTGACGCCATGGGCAAGGGGCTGTTCACCGCGACGTCCGTGCCGCTGCTCGGCATGGGAAGGGACGTGCCCAACGGCCGCATGTTCCTCCGGGACGGACATCTGGACCTCGACTGGCATCTGGCGGCCTCCGACGAGTACTTCGACCAGATGAACGCCACCATGGAGCACGTGTCACACAGCCTGGGCGGCCGCTACGCCTCGAATCCCCTGTGGTGGCTCAACCGTCTCATCACCGTGCATCCCCTGGGCGGCGCGCCGATGGGGCGCAGCGGCCGGGAAGGCGTGGTGGACTCCTTCGGGCGCGTGTACGGCTGTCCGGGGCTGTCGATAGCCGACGGCTCGGTGATGCCCGGTCCCGTGGGCCCGAACCCCTCGCTCACCATCGCGGCGCTGGCCGACCGGTCGGCCGACCGCATCATCGAGGATCACCGACAGAACTCCGCGAGGCCCTCATGACGTCCGGCCAGAACAGCGAGCACCGCAGCGCCTCCCCGCGCAGATCCCTCATCCTCGCCGGCGGCGGCCTGAAGGTGGCTTTCCAGGCGGGTGTTCTCCAGGTCCTGCTCGACGAGGCCGAGTTGCGGTTCGACCACGTCGACGGCGCCAGCGGAGGCGTGTTCAACCTCGCGATGTACTGCCAGGGGATGTCCGGGCGCGAGATCGCGGACAACTGGCGCACGCTCTCTCCGCTGAAGGGCGTCAGCCCGAACTGGCGCGAGTTGCCGAAGGGACCGTACGCCCGTTCCCTCTTCACGCTGGACGGCTACCGGCGCCACGTCTTCCCGGAGTGGGGGCTGGACTGGGAGAGGATCCGGGCCACCGACCGGGAGGCCACGTTCAACCTCTACAACTTCAGCGCCAACGAACTGGAGACCGTGACGGCCGACCGCATGGACGAGGACCGCTTCTGTGCCGGGGTTTCGCTGCCCATGTGGTTCCCTCCCGTCGTCATCGACGGGCAGACCTACATCGATCCGGTCTACCTGACCGACGGCAACGTCGAGGAGGCGATCCGGCGGGGCTGTGACGAACTGTGGATCATCTGGACGGTCAGCCGACGGCACCGCTGGCGGGACGGGTTCGTGGCCAACTACTTCCACATCATCGAGACGACGGCCAACGGCCAGCTGAAGCACTGGCTGCGCCGGATCGAGGCCAGCAACGCGGCCATCCGCGGCGGAGAGCGAGGAGAGTTCGGGCGCCTCATCGACGTCAGGCTCCTGAGCGCCGAGGTCCCGCTCAACTACCTCTTCAACTTCAGCAGGAGCCGTTTCGAGCAGGCCGTGGAACTCGGGGTCCAGCGCGCTCGCCGGTGGTGCACGGCCCAGGGGATCCCCTGGAAGCCCGGCGCCCCTCCGGACCGCCCTGAAGACCCCACCGGCATCCGCTTCACCGAGCGCATGGTCGGACGCGTCGCCTTCGGCCGGGAGGACGCCCGGGAGGCTCCCCCGCCGGAGGAGGGAGCGACCGCCGACCTGGCCCTGCACCTGACCGTCGACATCCGTGGAGTGGACCGCTTCCTCGCCGGTCCGGAACACGAAGCCTCGTTGCGGGGAGAGATCGTCTGCCAGGAGCTGGGCGGACGCCTTCCGGTCGAGGACGGAACGTTCCAGCTGTTCGTGGAGGAGTCCGACCCGGAACACCTGCGGATGCTCTACCGGTTGTTCTTCACCGATCGAGCCGGTCACCGGCTCACGCTCAGCGGACACAAGGACGTCAGCGAGGACTCCCGCCGTGGGATCTGGAAGGACACGTCCGTCCTCCGTACGCGCATCGTTCGTGGCCACGTCGGTGCCGACGAAGAGTCCGGGGCCGAGCTGGTGGCGTCGGGAGCCGTCCACATCCGCCCCACCGACTTCCTGAAGCAACTCACCACCTTCCGGGCCGAAGCGGCGACGCTGCCCGGCAGGGTGACGACGCTGGGGCGCTTCGGACAGTTCTTCTTCGGCAAGTTGTGGGACGTGTACGCGCAGGACGTCCTGCCCTGGTCACCACTGTGACCGCTCCCGGACCGACGGAGGAGCCATCGTGGACTTCCATGAGTTGCGCAAGCACGCGGCGGCGATCCTGTTCACCCCGCAGGAACCGGTGCGCTGGCTGGCGCCCAAGGAGCTGGCTCGCACGGCGGTCAAGGTCGGGCTGGCCGCCGTGTTCGCGAACTACTCGGACAAGCGCGAGATACAGGGCGCGCTCGAAGCCGTCCTGCTGCGGGCCCCCTTGGCGAATCCCGGCGCCGAGGAGATCTGGATCGACTTCGTCGCCGACCTCGGCGACGGCTTCGAGGCGACGTGCTCGGTGGCATCGGCCCTGGCCGCGGACCGGCTCGCCGTCGACGGATCCGTCTCGTGCCCTCGCGGCTCGCTGCTCGTCCTCGGCGGGGACCAGGTGTACCCGGTGGCGTCGGCCCCGGCGTACGAGGACCGGTTGAAGGGGCCCTATCGCGCCGCGCTCCCGTCGGCACCGGACCAGCCGCTCATGGTCGCGCTGCCGGGAAACCACGACTGGTACGACGGACTCACCGCGTTCCTGCGGATGTTCGCCCAGGGAGCGCCCATCGGCGGCTGGGAGACCCGGCAGACCCGGAGCTACTTCGCCGTGGAGCTGCCGCAGCGCTGGTGGCTCGTCGGGCTGGACAGCCAACTCGGCTCCTACTTCGACGATCCGCAGCGGCGCTACTTCGAGACCTTCCTGTCGCCGCGACTGCTGCCGGGGGACAGCGTGATCGTCTGCACCGCCGCGCCCACGTGGGTGCAGAGCGACGAGAAGCCCGACGCCTTCAACTCCCTGCACTGGTTCGACCGGACCATCATCCGGAAGCGGTTCGACCCGGCGACCGGGCGGCTCGAGGACACGGGCGCGTCCGTTCGTCTGTGGCTGACCGGCGACAAGCACCACTACGCCCGTTACGCGGAACGGCTGCCCGACGATCCGGCCGGATCCGGCGACGACCTGCCTCCGGACCCCCGGCGGCGCCAGATGGTGACGTGCGGCCTGGGCGGCGCGTTCCTGGCCTCCACGCACAGGCTTCCGAAGGCGCTGGCGCTGCCGCCGGCCGCCTCGCGGATGCGGAAGAAGGACGACCCGCCGCCGGCGTTCGCCCTCGCGCAGCACACGTACCCCGATGCGGAGGAGTCCCGCTCGCTCGCGCGCGCGATCGCCAAGCCCTGGTCACGGTACTGGCTGCCGCGGCGCAACCCCGGCTTCGCGGTACTGGCCGGGGCGGTGCAGCTGCTGCTCGTCCTGATGACGAGCGGCGCGTTCGCCCTGGCCGAAGGCAGACACAACCCCGTCGGCGCCGTACGGGGGGCCGGAGGTGACGACGTGCTCGGCCTGCTCTGCGCGAGTGCCGCCTTCTTCGTGCTGCCCTTCGTGTTCGGCTGGGGGAACGGGTTGCTGCGCGGACGGCGGCCCCGGACACCGTCCGGCCCGATCGTGGCGGTGCTGTTCCAGTTGGCGGTCGCCGCCGCGGCCCTCGCCGTCGCCGTCGCCGTGGCTCGGTCGGTCCCGCCCGCCTGGAGCGGGGTCTGGATCCTGGCGCTACTCGTCGTCGTCGCCGTTGTGCCGGGCGCGTTCCTCGGCTCCCAGCTCTTCGCCCTCTGGGTGCTGTGGACGGACCGCGGCCTCGTCGCCGAGTGGCAGATGTCCGGGCAGTCCGTCGACGACCGCACGGGATTCGTGCGGATGCGCATCGCGCCGGACGGCACGCTCACCCTCTACCCGCTGGCCCTCGACGCCACCTGCCGGGACTGGGACCTCCGCGAGGTTCCGGACACCCCGGCCGCATGGCAGCGCCCGGTGCCCGCGACGCCACCGACCGTGCGGCTCATCGAAGAACCCGTCGTGATCGCGCGGACACGGGTGCCCGGTGCTCAGCGGTCCGGACCGCGGGCGGCCCGGACCCCGTGACGTGCGTTTCCGCGTGTCGGACGGATCGGGCTTCCCGCACCGCCGGCGGGCGGGGAGATCTTGCGCAGCAGGAGGCGCGGCGGCCGTTTCCGGTGCACACTGGGCACGAAATGGCATCGAGTCCTGTTGGGGGCCGAAAGAGTGAACGGCGGCAGCGGCGGACGGCGCCTGCCCGGCCGCGGCTCGGCCGGGCGGGACCCGGCGGGACGCCGCTCGGCCGGGGAGAACGCCCGGTTCCGACGGGGCAGAGGCGTCCTGCCACCGGACCGGTTCACCACGCGCAGCCGGCTCGCCTGGCTGAATTCCGCCACCTCCAGGATCGGCACGACGCTGGACCTGGAGCGCACCGCGCAGGAGCTCGCGGAGTTCACCGTGCCCCGCTTCGCCGACGGGGCGGCCGTGGACATCCTGGAGAGCGTCCTGCGGGGCGACGAGGGGTCCCGGTGGACGGAGCCGGGCATCCCACCCCTGCGGGCCACCGCGCTGTGCGCCATCGAGGAGCTCTCCTCGCTGGAGCCGACCCCGGTGGGCGAGACCTTCGTCCACGCCGAGCAGCCCCACGAGACCCTGCTCCACCGGTACTGCCTCCGGCAGGGCAAACCGGTCCTGCTGAGCCGTATGCGCGACGAGGACTTCACGCGTGTCGCGCCCACCGCGAGTGCGGCGGCCAAGATGCGGGCCGCCGGGGTGCACAGCTATCTGGCCGTGCCCCTCATCGCCCGCGGGCTGCTCCTCGGCAGCGCCGACTTCGTCCGTGCCCCCGGGACGCCCCCGTTCTCCACCACCGACCTGGCACTGGCCGAGCAGCTCGCCTCCAAGGCGGCCGTCTTCATCGACAACGCCCGGCTGTACGGGCGCGAGCGCGAGCACGTCGTCTCGTTGCAGCGCAGCCTGCTGCCCCGGGTGACCCCGGCGACGCCGGGCCTGCTGGTGCACTCCGAGTACGCGCCCGCGGCGGCTCACCACGGCGTGGGCGGGGACTGGTACGACGTGATGGCGCTGCCCGGCGGGCGGACGGCCCTCATGGTGGGCGACGTGATGGGGCACGGGCTGCCGGCCGCCGCCACCATGGGGCGCCTGCGGACCGTCGCCCGCACCCTCATGACCCTGGACACGGCCCCCGAGAGGATCCTGGCCCGGCTGGACCTGGCCACCCGCGACCTGGAGGACGAGCAGGTCGCCACCTGCCTCTGCGCCGTCTACGACCCCGCCGACTCCACGTACACGCTGGCGAGCGCCGGGCACCTGCCGCCGCTGCTGCTCGACGGACAGGGCGGCGCCGGCTACGTCCCGGTGCCGACCGGCGCGCCGCTGGGAGCGGGCGTGATCCCGTACGACCCGCTGCGGGTGCGCGTCCCGGACGGCGCCCATCTGGTCATGTACACGGATGGCCTGGTCAAGTCGCGGGAGGAGGACGTGGACGCCCAGCTGGACCGGCTCAGCTCGGCGGCCCTGAGCCTGACTCCCGAGGCGCTGGGGCAGGGCGGTCTGGTGGAGTGCGCACCGGCCGCCGCCGCCCGCTTCGACGAGGCGGTGCTCCTGGTGACGGTGAGCTCCCCGCTCCCGGCCGGAGACCTGCGGGTGTGGGAGCTGCCCCGGGACGGTCGGGCCGCCTCGGTCGCCCGGGGCCTCGTCACCGACCAGCTCGCCGCGTGGGGGCTGGCGGAGCTGGCCGACGTCTCCGAGCTCGTCGTCTCCGAGCTGGTGGGCAACGCGCTGCGCTACGGGAACGGCCCGGGCGAGCTGCGGTTGCTGCGCGGGGAGCGGCTGGTCGTGGAGGTCTCGGACACCGGCCCCGACCTCCCCCAGATCCAGCACGCGGACCTCAGCGACGAGGGCGGCCGGGGGCTTCAGCTCATCAACATGCTGTGCCGCAGGTGGGGTTCCTGTCGCACGATCACCGGCAAGGTGGTCTGGGCGGAGCAGAACATGCCCTCCTGAATCCGGCACCCGCCGACGGTGATCGGCCGGCCCGGCCGCGCTCGTGCCGGGGTCAGCGGACGGCGAGGGCGACGATCTGGGTGACCGCCTCCGTGTCGAAGTTGTCGTCGCTGACCAGGATGAGCGACCGCTCGCCGGACGGCAGGTCCGGGCCCCACGTCATGCCTTCGGTGTTGTCGACGGTGGAGAGGCCGAGGGTGTCGAAGTCCGCGACGAGCGTCTTGCGCATCGCCACCACGGCCCGTCCGGCCAGGGACTCCATCGTCTGCACATCGGTCGCGCCGCGCGTGGTGGCGTCGTAGAGGCGGATCTTGTATCCCGAGCCGGCGACCCAGGTGCGTTCGAGCACGAGGTAGCGCTCGGGGTCGTCGGGGAAGGCGAGGATCGACGGGACGCCGGTGTCCGGGCCCCAGGGGCTGGTCGGGTCGGACTCGGCGAAGATCTTCTCGATGGGGTACGCGAACTGTCCGAGCACCCGGCCGCCCCGCGTCTGCTGCGTGACCCGGACGAGGGCGCCGTGCTGCAGGTCGGGTACGGGGCCGTCCTGGATCAGGGGGCCTTCGACCGCGCTGGTCACCACGCGGCCGCGGGCGCCGAAGGTGATGGCCTCGATCGCCTGGTTACGGCGCGGCCCGCGCTCCTCCATGGTGATCTCGTAGTTCGACGGCAGCCGCAGCCGGCCCAGGTGGGCGCCGGTGGAGTCGGCGAACTGGACGGACGGCTGGATCACCGGTCCGGCTCCGGCCGCCTTGGGCCGGTCGCCCTCCTGTGCCCACCAGTAGTGGCAGCTGCGCGGGTCGACCCGGATCTCCTCGGGATCGACGGCCCTGCCGTCCCCGACGGACGGCGAGGGGTAGACGGAGCCGTCCGGCTGGAGGAACGGGTGGGTGCCGGTGAAGTCGACGGAGTGCACGCCGGCCGCGTCCACGTCCAGCTCGGCGGTGTAGAAACGGGCGGGCTGCAGATACGAGCGGTCGTCGCTGATGAACACGTACTCGCCGGTGCACCGGTTGCGGTCGACACCGGAGAAGCCGCCGACCGTGGTGCCCCGGAAGTCGAGCTTGTGCGGAACGATTTTCTCACCGAGCAGACGGGCGTGTGCCGCGCGCTCCGACGGGCGGTCTTCTCCGCCGGGTTGGGCGGCCACGGCCACGGCGGGGGCCAGCGTCGACGTCAGGAGCAGGGCCGCGGCGAGCGCCCGGCGCGTCAAAGAAGATCTCATGCTGATGATCTTGCCGTCGCCCGGCGTCACGGCGCAGTCACCCAACCGGGTATTCCTGCCGGTACGGAGCTCCCGGTCCCCGCCGTCACGGCGGGGGCCGGGAGGATGATCGGACCGGGCGATGTGCCGGTGCGTCAGAGGACGTTGACCCCGGTCCAGGCCGCGGCCACGGTGGCGTACTCGGGGCCGGTGGCGCCGTACAGGTCCTTCGCGGCGTTCAGGGTCGCCGCGCGGGCGCCCTTGTAGTCCGTGGTGGAGGTCATGTAGACGGTCAGCGCCCGGTACCAGATGGCGGCGGCCTTCTGGTTGCCGATGCCGGCGACGGTGGAGCCGTTGTACGTCGGGCTGTTGTAGGCGACGCCGTTGATCGTCTTGGTTCCGCTGCCCTCGGAGGCCAGGTAGAACCAGTGGTTGCCGACGCCCGAGGAGTTGTGCACGTCGAGCCGGCCGACGGACTTCGACCAGTAGTCGGCGGAACGGCCGTCCAGGGAGGGCTTGTCCATGCGGCGCAGCCACGGCGGGGTGGACTGGTCGCTGAAGAGGTAGTCCGGTGTGTCGATCGCGTTGTCGGCGTACCACTCCACCATCGTGCCGAAGATGTCGCTGGTGGCCTCGTTCAGACCGCCGGACTCACCGCTGTAGCGCAGGTTGGCGGTGGCGGAGGTGACGCCGTGGGTCATCTCGTGGCCCATGGTGTCGAGGTCGACCTGCTCGGGGTCGACCGTGCCGTTGCCGTCGCCGGTCATCATGCAGAAGCAGGCGTCCGACCACTGGGCGTTGTCCCAGTTGGTGCCGACGTGGACGAAGACGGTGGCGCCGCGGCCGTCGTTCTTGATGCCGTTGCGGCCGAAGGTGCTCTTGTAGTAGTCGAAGGTCTTCGCGGTGTTGGCGTGCGCGTCGACGGCGGCGGTGGCGCGGTCGGTGGAGAACTTCCTGCCGTCGCCCCAGATGTTGTCGGCGTCGGTGAACAGGGTGCCGGAGGAGCTGTTCAGCGACGAGGACGAGACGTTGCGCGCGTCCTTGGTGACGTGGCCGCGGAGCGGGTCGATCAGCGCGAAGGTGCCGTTGGCCTGCTGGGTGGTGTCGAGGGTGACGTCGCCGGTGTACTCGGAGTGGCCGGTGCCGGTCGACTCGTGCTCGGCGTCGTAGTTCTCGATCGCGGCGCCGGTGGTGGCGTCGGTGACGAAGACCTCGCCGTGCGGCTGGCCCTTGTCGCCCAGGCCCCGCACGGTGGTGCGCCAGGCCAGGCGGGGGGTGCCGTCGGCGGCCCACACGATCAGCTCGGGGGTGGACCTGGCGTCGCGCACCAGGCCGTTCGCGCGCTCGAGGGCGCCGGCCGCGGTGCCCTCGGCGTCGATCGCGGGGGTGACGGAGGCGAGCGCCACCTTGCGGGCCTTGGCGTGGGTGGAGCCCTTGAGCGAGCCGTCGGCCTTCTGGTGGACGACGAAGTCGCCGCCGACGACGGGGAGGCCGCGGTAGGTGCGGTCGAAGCGGACGTGCTGGGTCCCGTCGGCGTCGATCACGACGTCCTTGACCCGGAGCGCCTGGCCCGCACCGAAGCCGAAGGTGTCGGCGTGCCGGGTCACGTTCGCCTCGGCCCGGGATATCGCCGTGTCGCGGACGGAGTTCCCGTGCTGCGCCGCGTCGGGCTGCGAGTACGCCGGTACGGCCACCGCGCCCGTGGTGATGACGGCGGCGGCGACCATCGTGGAGAGGGCAAGGAGAGGACGGGACATGACGGGGTGTTCCTTCGCTCGTCGTGGGGGGTGACGACGTCCTTGGACGTTGACGCGAAGTGTTCACCAGGTGACATGTTCCTGACGTGATCCCATATGGGGTACAGCCCCGGAGTTATAGGGGCGGAACGGGGCCCGGCCGGTCAGCCGTCCGCGCCGAGCGCGAACTCCTCACCGCCGTCCTCCCACCAGGCCAGGTACTGCGGCCGCCGCCTCACCAGCGACAGGTACTCCGCGAGCAGACGCTCGCCCACCGCGTCGGCGAGCTCCGGCGGAACCGACTCCGGGTTCCAGGCCAGTTGCAGCCGCCGGTGGAACGGGACGTCCACGAGCGGTCGCTGCACGGTGCCCTGGTCGGACACCTCGGCGCTCGGCCACACCCCGCAGACGGCACGCCGGCCGGCGACCAGGATCTGCGCCACGGACAGGTCCGGTGTCACGTGCGCGATGCGCGGGGTGAATCCCGCCGACTGGCAGGTGAGATGGAGATAGGCGTGCACGCCGCTCTCGTCGGCCTCCGGCATCACCCACTCCTCGCCCCCGAGGTCGGCCAGGCCGACGCTCTCCCGGTGCGCCAGCGGATGGTCCTCGGCGAGCAGGACGAAGACCGGCTCGCGCACCAGCGTGCGCGTCACGACCGACTCGCCGACCGGAAGCGGGAAGCCGGGGAACTCGCCGAAGACCGCTATGTCGCATTTCGACCGGCTCAGCGCTTTCACGAGGGTGTGCACCGAGCGGCGGGCGTCGATGGTCAGCCGGCCCTCCGGAACGAGCTCGAAGAGGGCGGATATGAGCAGTGACACCAAGGGGCCGGCCGTACCGCCCGCCCGCAGCGGCGGGACGGTTCCGCCGTCCGTCCCGGCGGCCGATCGCGCGTGCTCGCGCAGCCGGTCGAAGCCGACCACGAGGTCACGCGCGCAGCGCAGGACGTACTGGCCGTTCTCGTTCGGCCTCACGCCCTCGGCGCTGCGGACGAAGAGCGGACCGCCGAGCTCCTGTTCGATCCGTTTCAGTTGGGCGCTCGTGGCGGGCTGGGAGAGCTGCAGGCGCGCGGCGGCTTTGCGGATGCTGCCGGCCTCGGCGACGGTGAGCAGGACACGGAGGTGCCGGAACTCGAGGTGCATGAACTTTCCCCGCTCAGGGCGGAGGGCCCCGTGCACCCCCCGTGACCAGCAGAACCAGCTGCCCGAGGGGCATGGTCACCAAGAGTCCGACGGACCCGCCGGGGCGGCAACCACGGGAGGGCAAAATCTACGTGCGCATGACACGGTTGTACATCGGCGTCGCGCTGCCGGACGGCACGCCGTCCCGCTGCCGGACCGCACGCCGGCGGGGCGCCGCCCTCGCGGGCCCGCTCCCTCGTCCGGGGGACCGGCCGGGGGCCGGCCGAGGACGGCTCGTTAAAGTGGGGGCATGCCTCGTACCTCGCCTTCTGCCGCTCTCGAAGCCATGCTCGCCGGTAACCGCCGCTTCGTCGCCGGGACCCCGGAACACCCCAACCAGGACGCCGCCCGCCGTGCGCAGCTCGCACCCGGGCAGGAGCCGTTCGCGGTCATCCTCGGGTGCTCCGACTCGCGGCTCGCGGCCGAGATCATCTTCGACCAGGGACTCGGCGACCTGTTCGTCGTACGGACCGCGGGCCATGTGCTGGGGTCCGAGGTGCTGGGCAGCGTCGAGTACGCCACGAGCATGCTCGGCTGCCGGCTGGTCGTCGTCCTGGGACACGACTCGTGCGGCGCCGTCGCGGCGGCCCGCACCGCGGTGGAGGACGGGCTGCCGGCGGTCGGATTCGTACGGGACGTGGTGGAGCGGGTGACGCCGAGCGTCCTGGCGGCCCGCGCCGCGGGTCTGACCGAGGACAGCGACATCATCGACGAGCACATAAGGCACACGGTGCAGCTGCTCATGGACCGTTCCCGCGTCCTGTCCGAGCAGGTGAAGACGGGCGAGGTGGCGGTCGTGGGACTGGCCTACCAGCTCGCCGAGGGCAACGCCCGGCTGGTGACCTCGCACGGCGTGGAGAGCACGGAGTGAACGATCCCATGGCACAGCGATTCGACTGCTCGGACCCGTCGGCCCGCCCGGCCGGCATCGAGGCGGCGGTGACCGCCCTCGGGCAGGGGCAGCTCGTCGTCCTTCCGACGGACACCGTCTACGGCATCGGCGCCGACGCCTTCGACCCGAAGGCCGTCGCCGGTCTGCTGGCCGCGAAGGGACGCGGCCGGCACAAGCCCTCCCCCGTACTCGTCGGCTCCAGGGAGGCGCTCGGCGACCTGGTCGCGGAGCTGCCGCGAAAGGCCGAGGAGCTGATCGAGGCCTTCTGGCCGGGCGGTCTGACGCTGGTGCTCCGCCACCGGCCCTCGCTCTCCTGGGACCTGGGCGAGACCGGCGGGACGGTGGCCGTGCGGATGCCCGATCACCCCCTCGCGCTCGACCTGCTGGCCGCGGCCGGCCCGATGGCCGTCTCCAGCGCGAACCTCACCGACCGGCCCTCGCCGGAGGACTGCGACGCGGCCTTCGGGATGCTGGGGGACTCCGTGGCGGTGTACCTCGACGGGGGCCGGACCGCCGGGCCGGTGTCGTCGTCGATCGTCGACCTGACCGGCGACACCCCGGTCCTCGTCCGGGAGGGCGTCCTGTCCGCCGCGGAGCTGGCGAAGGTCGTCCCCGATCTGATCGTGCCCTGACCCCTTCGCCACCGCCGCTCCACCACCGCACCGCCGTTCCCCGTTCCGGGGACGGCGGTGCGGTCGTTCCGTGGGACGCGCGGCCCGGGGCGGAAGAAGTCCCCGCACCTTCCCGGTGAGCGGGAACCTCCTCCTGCGCCGGGGCGCCCCTCCCTGTCAGGCTCCGACCCGCTGTGGTTCCACCGCCCGCGCCCCGCCCGGGGGCGGGGCAGCAGGGAGGACGTGACAGATCATGAGGGGCGCGCAGACCATCGCCGGGCTCGCGGACTGGGCCGCGGAGCGGTACGGGGATGAGGAGGCCCTCGTCTTCGGCGAGGAGCGCTGGACGTTCGCGGAGCTCCGCGACCGGATCGACCGGGCGGCACGGGCGGTGATCGCGCGAGGGGTGCGCCCCGGTGACCCGGTCGCCGTGTGGGCCCCCAACAGCGCGCGCTGGGTGGTGGCCGCGCTCGGCGCGGTGGCTGCCGGCGGGGTGCTGGTCCCGGTGAACACCCGCTACAAGGCGGCCGAGGCCGCCGACATCCTGCGCCGCTCCCGGGCCCGGCTGCTCTTCACCGAGCACGACTTCCTGGGTACGGACTACCGCGCGCTGCTGGCGGCCTCCGGGGAGGAACTCCCGCTCCTGGAGCGGACGGTGGCCCTGCACTCGACGGACTGGCCGCGGTTCCTGTCGGCGGCGGACCGGGTGACCGGGGAGGAGCGGCTCGCCCGTACCGCCGCCGTGCGCCCGGCCGACACCGCCGACGTCCTCTTCACCTCCGGCACCACCGGCCGCCCCAAGGGCGTGCCCACCACCCACGGGCAGAACCTGCGCGTGTACGACGCCTGGGCCCGTACGGTCACCCTCCGGCGCGGCGACCGCCACCTCCTCGTCAACCCGTTCTTCCACACCTTCGGCTACAAGGCGGGCGTCCTCGCCTGTCTGCTGCGGGGGGCCACGATCGTCCCGGAACGGGTCTTCGACGCCGGGGCCGTGCTCGGCCGGATACGGGACGAGCGCATCTCCGTCCTGACCGGCGCCCCGACGGTCTTCACCTCGCTCATCCACCATCCCGAGCGCGAGGCGTACGACCTGACCTCGATGCGGATGGCGGTCACGGGCGCGGCGAACATCCCCACCACGCTCATCGAGGAGATCAGGACGTCCCTCGGCGCGCGGAGCGTCAACACCGCGTACGGCCTCACCGAGTCGACGGGCGTGGTCGCGATCTGTCCGCCGCACGAGTCCCCGGAGACCCTGGCCCGCACCTCCGGGACGGCCCTGGAGGGCACGGAGCTGCGCGTCGACGCCCCGCCCGGGGAGCCGGGCGAGATCCTCACCCGCGGCTACCACGTGATGCACGGCTACCTCGACGACCCCGAGGCCACCGCCCGGGTCGTCGACGCGGACGGCTGGCTGCACACGGGGGACGTCGGGGTGCTCGACGAGCGCGGATTCCTGAGGATCACCGACCGGCTGAAGGACATGTTCGTCGTGGGCGGGTTCAACGTGTACCCGGCGGAGGTGGAGCAGGTGCTGCGCGGCCACCCGGCGGTCCTGGACGCGGCGGTCGTCGGCGCGCCGGACGAACGGCTCGGGGAGGTCGGCGTCGCGTACTGCGTACCGGCCGGCGAGGACGGCATCGACGCGGCGGGGCTGACCGCGTACACGCGCGAGCGGCTGGCCAACTTCAAGGTCCCGCGCGCCTTCCGCGCCGTACCGGCGCTGCCGCACAACGCGGCGGGCAAGGTCGACAAGAAGGCGCTGCGACGGTCGGCGGCGGACACCACCACCACTCGATGAGGAGAGTACGAACGTGAACGACAGCATCACCGAGTCCGTCGACGTGGTCGTCGTCGGAGCGGGCGTCACCGGTCTGTACGCCGTGCACAGGCTGCGCGGTCTCGGCCACAGCGTGCGCGGCTTCGAGCGCGGGGACGACGTGGGCGGTGTCTGGTACTGGAACCGCTACCCCGGCGCCCGTTGCGACGTGGAGTCCGTGGACTACTCGTACTCCTTCGACGAGGAGCTCCAGCAGGAGTGGGACTGGAGCGAGAAGTACGCGACGCAGCCGGAGATCATCCGCTATCTGCGTCATGTCGCCGACCGCTTCGACCTGCGCCGCAGCTACACCTTCGCGACCTCGGTGACCTCCGCCGAGCTGGACGAGGAGACGCTGCGCTGGACGGTCCGCACGGACGGCGGCGAGGTGGTGTCGGCCCGGTACTGCGTGTTCGCCGTCGGCTGCCTCTCCAGCACGCACATGCCGGACATCCCGGGGGCCGGGGACTTCGCCGGCGCCACCTACCACACCGGTGCCTGGCCGCACGAGGGCGTGGACTTCGGCGGGCTGCGCGTCGGCGTGATCGGCACCGGCTCCTCCGGCATCCAGGCCGTCCCCCTGATCGCCGAACAGGCGGCGCACCTCACCGTCTTCCAGCGCAGCGCCAACTTCAGCATCCCGGCGGGGAACGCGCCCCTGGACGAGGAGACGCGCCGCCGGCAGAAGGCCGGCTACGCCGAGCGGCGGCGGCTCTCGCGGCTCAGCGGCGGCGGCTCGCCCCACGCGGCGCACCCCTCGCCGACGTTCGCCGTCTCCCCCGAGGAGCGGCGGGCCGCGTTCGAGGAGCGCTGGGAGCTCGGCGGCGTCCTGTACTCCAAGACGTTCCCCGACCAGCTCACCGACCGCGCGGCGAACGACGAGGCGCGCGCCTTCTGGGAGGAGAAGGTCCGCGCGATCGTCGAGGACCCGGCCGTCGCGGACCTCCTCGTGCCGACGGACCACCCGATCGGCACCAAGCGGATCGTCACCGACTCGCACTACTACGAGACGTTCAACCGCGACGACGTGCGCCTGGTGAGCCTGCGGGAGAACGCGATCGAGCGGATCGACCGCACCGGGATCGTGCTGGCCGACGGGACCCGGGTGGAGCTGGACGCGATCGTGTTCGCGACCGGTTTCGACGCGATGACCGGGGCGATCGACCGGGTGGACGTCCGGGGGCGGGACGGCCGGAGGCTGAAGGAGGTGTGGAGCGGGGGTCCCCGCACCTATCTGGGCCTGGGCGTCGACGGCTTCCCGAACCTGTTCAACCTCACCGGGGCCGGCAGCCCGTCGGTCATGGCCAACGTCGTGCTCTGCGCCGAGCAGCACGTCGACTGGCTCGCCGACTGTCTGCGCCACCTGGACGAGCACGGCTACCGCGCGATCGAGGCGAGCGAGGAGGCCGTCGAGCAGTGGGTCGCGCAGTGCCGCGACCGGGCGGCGGCCACGCTGTTCCCGGCGGCGAACTCCTGGTACCTGGGGGCCAACATCCCCGGCAAGCCCCGGGTGTTCATGCCGTTCATCGGGGGCTTCGGGGTGTACGGGGAGATCATCGCGGACGTCGCGGCCTCGGGGTACAAGGGGTTCACGCTGATACGGGGCTGATGCGAGCCCCCAAGGGAAAGCGCCCCGCCCCCACCGGTCAGGTGGGGGCGGGGCGCAGGCGTGCCGGCGGTCAGCGCCGGGCGAGCGCCTCGCGCAGGGCGGCGAAGGCGGTCGCGCGGGCCTCGGCCGCCGCGGGCAGGGCGCCCGCCATGGAGAGGAAGCCGTGGAACATCCCGGCGTGGTGGCGGGCCTCCACGGGGACGCCCGCGGCGGCGAGGGCCTCCGCGTACGCGAGGCCGTCGTCCCGCAGGGGGTCGAAGCCGGCCGTGACGACCTGGGCCGGCGGGAGCCCGGACAGGTCGGCGCCCGCCAGCGGGGCCGCGTAGGGGCTGGTGCGGTCCGCCGGGGCCTGCAGATAGCCGTCCCAGTACCAGCGCAGGTGGTCGGCGGTGAGGAAGTAGCCCTGGGCGTTCTCCCGGTGGGAGGGGCGGGAGCGGGTGGGGTCGAGCATCGGGTAGTACAACGCCTGGCAGGCGATCTCGGGGCCGCCCCGGTCGCGGGAGAGCAGGGTGAGGACGGTGGCGAGGTTGGCGCCCGCGCTGTCCCCGGCGACGGCGATCCGACGGCCCGGGTGGACCGCCGCCGCCCACAGCAGGGCCGTGTAGGCGTCCTCGGGGGCGGCGGGGAAGGGGTGTTCGGGGGCGCGGCGGTAGTCGACGGAGACGACGATCGCCTCCGTGGCCAGGGCGAGGGAGCGGCAGAAGCCGTCGTGGCTGTCGAGGTCGCAGAGGACGAAGCCGCCCCCGTGACAGAAGACGATCACGGGGGCGGTCTCGTGGACGGCCGGGTCGTAGACGCGTACGGGCACGCCGTCGGCGTCCTCGTCCGTGACGCGGGCGACGGGCGGCGGTGGGACGGCCGGCCCGGGGCGGGCGGCGAAGAAGGCGCGCACCTCGGCGATGTCCGTCATCTCCGTCGCCAGCGGGGGGAAGCCGGCGGTGGCCAGGTCGATGACCGCCTGGACCTCGGGGTCGGGCCGGTTCACGTGTCGGCTCCTTTCGGGGTGAGGACCGGCATGCGGCCCGCCGACGCGCCGCCGTCCACGGCGAGTTCGGCGCCGGTCAGGTAGGAGGAGTCGTCGGAGGCGAGGAAGGCGACGAGGCGGGCGACCTCCTCGGGCTCCCCCACCCGTCCGAGCGGGGCGGCCGGGTGTTCCCTGGTCTCCAGGTGTGCGGTCATGGCCGTGGCGATGGCTCCCGGGTGGACGGAGTTGACCCGGATGCCGTCCGGGCCGAGCTCCAGGGCCGCCGTTCTCGTGAGGCCGCGCAGTCCCCATTTCGCGGCTCCGTACGCGCCGTGTCCCCAGATGCCCTGGAGGCCGGCCTGCGAGGAGATGTTGACGATGGACCCGCCGCCGCTCTCCCTCATCGCTCCGGCGACGGCGCGGACGCCGAGGAACGGGCCGATCAGGTTGACGCGGAGGATCGCCTCCAGGCGGGCCGGGTCCTCCTCGGTGATGGGCGAGGTGGAGTGGATGGCGGCGTTGTTGACGAGGACGTCGAGCCGGCCGAAGGCGTCCAGGGCGGTGGCCACGGCGGCCGTCCAGGAGTGTTCGTCGGTCACGTCGTGGCGTACGAAGCGGGCGGCGGTGCCGAGGGAGGAGGCGGTCGCCTCTCCCTCCGGCTCCAGGACGTCGGTGAGGACGACCTTCGCGCCGAGGGCGGCGAACAGGCGGGCCTCGGCCTCGCCCATGCCGCGTGCCGCGCCGGTGACCAGCGCGACCTTTCCTGTCAGGTCGACGGGCATCAGGTGTTCTCCTCGATCGGTCGGAGGGCCGGGCCGGTCGTCCAGCCGCCGTCGACGGCCAGTTCGGCGCCCGTCACGTACGAGGCGGCGTCCGAGAGCAGGAAGACGACCGCCCGCGCGATCTCGTGGGGTTCGCCGACCCGTCCCATCGGTGTGTCCGGGTACTTCCCCTCGCCGCGCTCGATGCCCACGTGGGCGGTCATCGGGGTGTGGGTCATGCCGGGGTGTACGGAGTTGACGCGGATCCGGGCGGCGCCGAGCTCCACCGCGCCGAGTCTGGTGAGCCCGCGCACGCCCCATTTGGCCGCGCCGTAGCCGGCGGTCCTGGCCAGGCCCATGAGGCCGGCGGCGGAGGAGACGTTGACGACGGACCCGCCGCCGCCCTCCCGCATCGGCGGGATCACGGCCCGCATGCCGAGGAAGACGCCGGTGAGGTCGATGTCGAGGACGCGCCGGAAGTCCTCGGCCGTCTGTTCCTCCAGGAGGTGGGAACCCCCGGATATCCCGGCGTTGTTGACGAGGCCGTCCACCCGGCCGAACGCGGCGGCCGTGAAGGCGACGACCTCGCGCCAGTCGTCCTCGGAGGTGACGTCGTGGCGGACGAACCGGGCGTGGCCGCCGAGCCGCTGCGCCGTGGCCCGCCCCTCCTCCTCCCGCACGTCGGTGAGGACGACCCGGGCGCCGGACTCGACGGCGGCCCGGCCGGTCTCCGCGCCGATCCCCCGCGCCCCGCCGGTGATGATCACCGTTCTGCCCCGCAGGTCCGTCATCGGGCCGCTCACCGCGCCTCGGCGGAGCGCGTCCGGGCGATGTGGCCGGCCGCCAGCCAGCTGAAGGTCATGGCGGGGCCGATGGTCGCGCCGGGTCCCGGGTAGGTCTCCCCCATGACGGCGGACGAGACGTTGCCGGAGGCGTACAGGCCGTCGATGGGCGTGCCGTCCTCCCGCAGCACCCGGGCGGTGGCGTCGGTGACCAGGCCGCCCTTGGTGCCGATGTCGCCGGGGTGGACGGGGACCGCGAAGTAGGGGCCCTTCTCCAGCGGCGCCAGGTTGGGGTTGGGCAGCGTCGGGTCGCCGTAGTAGCGGTCGTAGACGCTGTCCCCGCGGTGGAAGTCCTCGTCGCGGCCGGCGCGGGCGAAGCCGTTGAAGCGGTCGACGGTGGCCCGCAGCCGCTCCGGGGCGACGCCGATCCGGTCGGCGAGCTCCTCGACGGTCGCGGCCTTCTTGACGAAGCCGCTCTCCAGCCACGGCCTGGGGAAGGCCTGGCCCGGGAAGAGGCCCGTGAAGACGTAGCGGGCCTTGGCGGTGGCGTCGAGGATCAGCCAGGACGGCACGGTGGTCGCCCCGGGCCTGTCGTTGGCGTACATGGCGTCGACGAACTCGTGGTACGGGGCGGCCTCGTTGGCGTAGCGCTCCCCCGCCGCGTTGACGATCACCATGCCGGGGATGCCCCGGTCGGCGACGAGGAAGAACGGCTTCCCGTCGGGGGGCACCACCGACGGCGCGCCCCAGACCCGGTCCATCAGGTCGGTCGCGGCGCCGAGGGCAGTGGCCGGCTCCAGGGCGTCGCCGGTCTGGCCGTCGGAGGCGGAGCTCCACTCGGTGGAGGTGGGAGCCGGCAGGTGCTTCTCGCGGAGCCGCTGGTCGTGGGAGAAGCCTCCGGAGGCGAGGACGACGCCGCCGGTCGCCCGGACGGTGAGCGCACGGCCGCCCCTGGTGATCCGGACGCCGGTGACCCGGCCGGCCTCCTCGACCAGTCCGGTCAGCGGGGCGGAGAGCCACAGGTCCGCACCGAGGGCGTCGAGCGAGTGCCGCATGCGGGCGATCAGCGCCTCGCCGAGGGAGAGCGGTTCCTTGCCGGTGAGCTTCGCCCCGACCGCCTGGGCACCGACCTTGAGGGCGGTGCGGCGGCCGGCCCAGGTGCGTCCCACCATGTTCAGCTGCCGGAAGTCCTTGGAGGTGATGGTGAGGCCGTAGGTGGGCAGCCCGGCGCGGCGCATGGTGGCGCGCTGTTCGGGGCCGAGCCTCCTGAAGTCGAAGACCTCCGGTTCGACGGAGCGGCCCTGCGGGTAGCCGCCGAGCCGCTCGGGGTAGTAGTCGGAGTAGCCGGGGGTGTAGACGAACCTCACGGCGGTGCGGTCGTGGAACTCCCGTACCATCCGCGGCCCGTGGGTGACGTAGGCGTCCTTGCGCTCGGCGGGGACCCGGTCGCCGACCGTGGCGTCCAGGTAGGCGCGGGCCTTCTCGGGCGTGTCGCCGAGGCCGGCGGCGTCCAGGTGGAAGTTGTTCGGGACCCAGATCGCGCCGCCGGACAGGGCGGTCGAGCCGCCGTAGACGTCGGTCTTCTCCACCACCAGGGCGGTCAGTCCGCGCAGCCGGGCGGTGATGGCCGCGGCCATGCCGGCGGCGCCGGAGCCGACGACCACCACGTCGTAGGTGTGGTCCCACTGGTCGTTCATCGTGTTCTCCCTGGTCGTGTCGGGCAGGCCCTGGGTGGGTCGGCGGCCGGGGCGGGCCGTCCCCCGCCCCGACCGCCGGGTCATCGCGCGGTGATCCGCGCGTCGGTGAGGACCGGCGCGTCCTCGCGGTCCGCGGCCGTGGCCGTCAGCCGGTGGCCGTCGGGGGTGTCCCAGACGCGCAGCCGCAGGGTCTCGCCGGGGAAGAAGACCCCGGCGAAGCGGGTGCGGCAGGCGGCGACCGCGCTCGCGTCGCCGCCGAGCAGCCGGTCGGTGACGGCCTTGACCGCCATCCCGAAGGTGCAGAGCCCGTGCAGGACGGGGCGGTCGTGGCCCGCGCGCCGGGCGGTGGCGGGATCGGCGTGCAGCGGGTTCCAGTCGCCGGTGAGCCGGTAGAGCAGGGCCTGCTGACGGAGCGTCGGGATCTCGACCACCAGGTCGGGCTCGCGGTCGGGGGCGGGGAGGCGCTCGGAGGGGCCGCGGTCGCCGCCGAAGCCGCCCTCCCCGTGGACGAAGATCTGGTTGCGCTGGGTGACCAGCGGCTCGCCGTCCTCGCCGAGGAGGGTGGACTCCTGGACGATGACGGCGGCCCTGCCCTTGTCGTACACGTCCGTCACGCGGGTGACGGCGGTGCCGCGGGCGGCGGCGGGCAGGGGCCGGTGGACGGTGATCTCCTGGCCGCCGTGGAGGACGGCGGCCAGGTCGATGTCCACCCCGGGGTGGTCGAAGACCTGGAAGCCGACGCCGCCGGTGCCGCCCGCGACGACTCCGAAGGTGGGCAGGACCTGGAGGCCCCGCTCGTGCCCTTCGTAGGCGTAGCGCAGTTCGCGCGGGTCGGTCTCGGGGACGCCGGCGCCGAGGGCGAGATGGTAGAGCCGTACGTCGCGCTCGTCCCACCTGGCGTCGGTGCGCACCGGCGGCGCGGAGGTCGCCTTCTCGGCGTCGATCGGCATCAGAAGGCTCCCACGGCGTAGCGGCTGCGGAAGAACAGCAGCGGCCGGCCGTCCTCGCCGGCGTCGAGCGCCACCACCTGCGCGGTGACCAGGTGGTGGTCCCCGGCCTCGTACACGGCGTCGAGTTCGCACTCCACATGGGCCAGGGCCCCGTCGACGCGCACGGTGCCGTGCCCGCCGGTGCTCCAGGGCACCCCGGCGAACTTGTCGGGGCCGCTGCGGCCCAGTGCGGCGCAGGTGGCCTGCTGGTCCTCGGCGAGGATGTTGACGCAGAAGCGGCCCGCGCGCTCGATCCTCGGCCAGCTGGTGGAGTTCTTGCCGACGGCCAGCATGACCAGCGGGGGGTCGAGGGAGAGCGAGGCGAAGGACTGGCAGGCGAACCCGACGGGCTCCCCGGCGTCGGCGTCGAGCGTCGCCACCACCGTGATGCCGCTGGCGAAGCGGCCGAGCACGTCCCGGAACTCGGAGGGGGCGATCAGCCGTTCCACTGGTGGCCCCAGAAGCTGTCGGCGGTGATCTCCTTCGCGACCCAGGTGGCGGGGTCGACGACGAGGCCGTCCCAGCCGTACTCGACCTGGAAGCCGCCGGGGGCCTGGGCGTAGAAGGACACCATGCGGTCGTTGGTGTGGCGGCCGAGGCTGGACGCGATGGGGATGCCCGCGGCGTGCATGCGGTCGAGGCCGCGGCCCACGTCGTCGAGGGTCTCCAGCTCCACCATGAAGTGCACGATGCCGGGGGGCAGCGCGCCCGGGTAGAGACCGAGGCTGTGGTGGCGGCGGTTGGGGCTGAGGAAGTGCATCCAGTGGAAGTCCCGCTGCTCGGTGGCGGTCGGGACGGCCTGCGGCGGCAGCTTCATCGAGTCGCGCAGCTGGAAGCCGAGCAGGTTCTCGTAGAAGTCGAGCGCGGCCCCGATGTCCGGCACGGGGAGCACGACGTGGCCGAGGCCCAGGTCGCCGGTGACGAAGCGGTTGCCGTACGGGGTGCCGAGCGCGGTGTGGTCCTGCGCCTGGCCCCAGTAGATCTCCAGCGGGTTGCCGCCCGGGTCCGTGACGTGGATCAGGCCCCGCACGCGGCGCTCGGCGAGTTCGGCGGGATCGGCGGCCTTGACGGCGACGCCGGCCGCCTCCAGCTCCTCGGCGGCGGCGGCGAGCGCGGCGGCGTTCGCCACCTCCCAGCCGGCCGCGAGGAGCCGGTCGCTCTCGCCCGCCTGGATGACGATGCGGTGAACGCGGTCGTCCAGGCGGAGGCAGAGGGTGTCCTCGGTGGTGCCGGATGCCTCCACCATGCCGAGGACGTCGAGCGCGTAGCGGCGCCACTCGTCCAGGGTGGTGGTCTCCAGGCGCAGGTAGCCGAGAGCACGGATGTCCATGGTGTGCACCTCTTCGGTGGAAGGTCCAGAAGGTTCGGAAGGTTCAGTGGGAGAAGAAGTCGACGGCGAGGCGGTTGAACTCGTCGGCCCGCTCGGTCTGGGCCCAGTGGCCGCAGTGCGGGAAGACGTGCAGACGGGCGTCGGGGATGGTCTTGAGGGCGACCAGGGCGCCGTCGAGGGGGTTGACGCGGTCCTCGCGGCCCCAGGTGAGGAGCACCGGCTGGGTGATCCGGTGGGCCTCGCGCCAGAGCATCGTGTCCCCGGCCCAGGCGGGCTCGGCGAACGAGGCCGCCATCCGGGCGCTGCCGAGCCGGGTCTCGGGGTCGGTGGCCGAGGCCCAGCGTTCCTCGACGAGTTCGTCGGTGACGATCGACTGGTCGTACGCCATCACGCCGAGGAAGGCGCGCAGTCGCTCACGGGTGGGCTCGGGGGCGGCGTTGAACTCGAAGAGCCGCTTGATGCCCTCGGTCGGGTCGGGGGCGAAGAGGTTGACGGAGACCCCGCCGGGGCCCATCAGGAGGAGCTTGCCGACCTTGTCCGGGTGGTTCAGGGCCATGCGGACGGCGGTGCCGCCGCCGAGGGAGTTCCCGACGAAGTGCGCCTGCCGGATGCCCAGTCCGTCCATGAGGGCGGCGACGGCGTCCGCGCTGTAGCTGAAGTAGTCCTTGTCGAGCTTCGGCTTGTCCGAGCGGCCGAAGCAGGGCTGGTCGACGAGCAGGGTGCGGAAGTGCTCGGCGAAGACGGGGAGGTTGCGGCCGAAGTTGCTCCAGGCGGAGGCGCCCGGGCCGCCGCCGTGCAGCATGATCACGACGGGCGCCTCGGCCTCCCGGCCGACGGGTGCGGCCTCGTGGTAGTGGAGGGTGAGTCCGGCCGCCTCGGCGGTGCGGGAGGTCGACTCGCGGGTGAGCTCTGCCATCGTCGGCGCCTCTCAGGCCATGGTGTCTTGGATGTCGATGCCGAGCGCGCTCTGCCCGTACATGACCAGGGCCCGCTCGGGGTCGTTGGCGGCGTGGCCGCGGCCGGTGTGGGCGTCGCGCCAGGCGCGCTGGACGAGCCCGGGGCCGGTGCGCATGGCGCTGCCGCCGGAGTTCTCCATGAGCAGGTCGACCGCCGCGACGGAGCGTTCGGTGGCGAGCACCTGGTCGCGGCGGGTGCGCGTGCGCAGCTCCATCGGGATCTCCTCGCCGCGCTCGGCGAGGGCGTACATCTCGCCCATGTTGCGGGTCAGCTGCAGCCAGCTCGCGTCGATGTCGCTGGCGGCGCGGGCGATGCGGACCTGCGCGAAGGGGTCCTCGGCGACCTTCTGCCCGTACGAGACGCGGAACCGCTGCCGGGTGGCCTCGGCGTAGGACTCGAAGGCGCCCTCGGCGATGCCGACGATCGGGGTGGAGATGGTGGTGGTGAACACCCCGGCGTACGGCAGCCGGTACAGCGGCTCGGGGTTGACCTCGTGACCGGGCACCTTCAGGGCGGTGACCGGGCCGAAGCTCAGGGCGCGGTGGTCGGGGACGAAGACGTCCTCGACGACGACGTCGTTGCTGCCGGTGCCGCGCAGGCCGACCGTGTCCCAGACGTCGTCGACGCGGTACTCGGACCGGGGGACCAGGAAGGTGCGCATGTCGACCGGGTTGCCCTCGGCGTCGGTGACGAGGCAGCCGAGGAGCGCCCAGTGGGCGTGGTCGCAGCCGGAGGAGAAGTGCCAGCGGCCGGAGAGCCGGAAGCCGCCGTCGACGGCGGTGGCCTTGCCGGTGGGGGCGTACGAGGAGGCGATGCGGGTCTTGGGGTCCCGCCCCCACACCTCCTGCTGGGCGCGGGGGTCGAACAGGGCGACGTGCCAGGGGTGGACGCCGACCACGGAGGCGACCCAGCCGGTCGAACCACAGGCCTTGGCGATCTCCTTGACCGCCGTGTAGAAGACCACCGGGTCGGCCGCGCGGCCACCGAAGGCCTTGGGCTGGAGCAGCTGGAAGAAGCCGGCGTCCTCCAGTTCCTTGACGGAGGTGTCGGGCACGCGGCGCAGCGTCTCGGCCTCGGCCGCGCGGTCGCGCAGGGCGGGAGCGAGGTCGCGGATCGCTGCCAGGACGTCATCGGCCATGGGGGCGTCCCCTTTCGGGTCGTGGTGGGGGAATGCCAGGACCGTACGGCGTGCCGTACGGCGGCGAAATGCGCTGCTCCCACTGAGCGGGAACCACCGCGGGGAGGCTCCGCCGGGAGGGCGCGGGCGGGTCCGCCGGGACGGGGCGAGAGCGGGCCGGCGGCCGCGACGACGGGGGCAGAGCGACGGGGCGGGCCGCCGCGTGGGAGCGGGGCCCGTCCGGCGCCGCTTCGGAACAGGGCCGTCCGGCGTCGTTTCGGAACAGGGCCGTCCGCCGTCGTGTCCGAAGGGGCGGTCCGCTCGTCAGAGCATCGGGTCCTGGACGTCCATGCCGAGGGCGTCCTGGGCGTAGAGGACCAGGGCCCGCTCGACGTCGTTGGCCGCCTGACCGCGGCCGGTGTGCAGGTCGCGCCAGGCCCTCTGCAGGACGTCGTCGCCCACGCGCAGCGGTCCGCGGCCGGCGTTCTCCATGAGCAGGTCCACGGCGGTGATGGCGCGTTCGGTGGCGAGCGCCTGGTCCCGGCGGGTGCGGGCGCGCAGTTCCCTCGGGATCTCCGCGCCGCCGCGCGCGACCTCGTACAGCTCCGTCATGTTGCGGGCGAGCTGCAGCCGGGCGGCGTCGATCTCGCCGGCGGAGCGGGCGAGGCGCACCTGGGCGAAGGGGTCCTCGGCGGCCCGCCGGTCGTGCGCGGCGCGGAGGCGCTCGCGGGCGGCGGTGACCTGGTCCTCGTGGGCGCCTTCGGCGATGCCGACCATCGCGGTGGAGATGGCGGTGGTGAAGACGGCCGCGTACGGCAGCCGGTACAGCGGTTCGGGGTGGACCTCCTGCCCGGGGCAGCGCAGCGTGGTCACCGGGCCGTAGCCGAGCGCCCGGTGGGCGGGGACGAAGGCGTCCCCGACGAGGATGTCGTTGCTGCCGCTGCCGCGCAGGCCGACCGTGTCCCACACGTCGTCGACGCGGTAGTCGGTGCTCGGCACCAGGAAGGTCAGCATGTCGACCGGCCGGCCCTCGCCGTCGGTGACGAGGCCGCCGAGCAGCGCCCACCGGGCGTGGTCGCAGCCGGCGGAGAAGTGCCAGCGGCCGGAGAGCCGGAAGCCGCCGTCGACGGGGGTGACCTTCCCGGTGGGGGCGTGGGAGGAGCAGATCCGGGTGGAGGCGTCCGCGCCCCAGACCTCCTCCTGGACCCGGGGGTCGAACTGGGCCACGTACCAGGGGTGGACGCCGAGGACCGACGCCGCCCAGCCGGTCGATCCGCAGGCCTTGGCGATCTCGTGCACCGCGGCGTAGAAGACGGCCGGGTCGGCGGCGAGTCCGCCGTACGCCCGGGGCCGGAGCAGCCGGAAGAAGCCGGCGGCCTCCAGTTCCCCGACGGAGGCGTCGGGCACCCGGCGCAGCCTCTCCGCCTCGGCCGCGCGCTCGCGCAGGGCGGGGGCGAGGGCGCGGACCGCCGTGAGGACGTCGTGGTCGCGCATGGTGTCCCTCTCGGATTCCGGTCCGGCGTGCCGTGACGAGAGGGAACCTACGCGTTACTGTTCCGAGACGGAACTCCCCCTTCCCAGCGCCTGTCATCCTCTGGCAATCTCCACGCAATACCGGAGATTACGGACCCAGCCACGGGCCCTTCGGCCGTGCTGTCCGTGTGGGAGGTGCCGATGACGACCAGTGCTGTCGAGCCCGTCGAGACCGGAGCGCCGCCTCTGTCCCTGCTGGAGAAGGCGGCGAAGGTGCTGAGCGCCTTCGAGAGCGCGGGGCCCCGGCTCACCCTCACCGAGGTCGTGCAGCGCTCGGGCATCCGCCGGTCCTCCGCCCACCGCATCCTCGACCAGCTGGTGCAGCTGCGCTGGCTGGAGCGCGAGGGCCGCGACTACCGGCTCGGCATGGGAATGCTGGAGCTCGGCGCCATGGCCTCGCACCACAACCGGCTCCGCCGGGCGGCACTGCCCCATCTGCACGCGCTGCACGAGTCCACCGGCCATCTGGTGCACCTCACGGTGCTCGACGGCTCCGAGGTGGTCTATCTGGAGCGGATCGGCGGTTCGGACGACTCCGTCGTGCCGTCGCGGACGGGCGGGCGCCAGCCGGCGTACTGCACGGCCTCGGGCAAGGCGATCCTGGCCTTCGGCGACGGCACGACGGTCGAGCAGGTCATCCGGGACGGGCTGCGGGCACGTACCCCGCGCACCATCACCCGCCCCGAGTCCTTCCGCCGTGAGCTGGCGATGACGCGGGAGCGCGGCGTGGCCTTCGATCACGAGGAGGGGTACCGGGGGGTGTTCTGCGTGGCCGCCCCACTGCGCGGCGCCGGCCGGGCCGTCGCCGCGATCTCGGTGAGCGGCCACGGCGTCCACCGGGAGATGGAGCGGCTGGCCCCGGCCGTGCGCGGCTGCGCGCGGTCGGTGTGGCAGTCGATGTTCGGCCCGGGGCGGCAGCCGGAGAAGCGGGCCCGGCCGGCCGGCGCGGGGCCCGCGGGGCTTCCGCAGCCCTCGATGGACAACATGATGGCCTGGCTGCGCTTCAGCGACTGGATGTGAAGCGCGCCCGCAGGGCGGCGAGGCCGGTGCCGTACGTGCCGTCCCCGAAGACCGCCTCCACCCGGGGCACGACGTCGTCCGTGCTCCTGTAGGAGGCGGACCAGCGGACCTCGGCACCGTCCGGGTGCGGGTGCACGGCGAGCGTCGCCACGTAGGCGTGGACCGGGAGCGGGACGGGGTCGAGGAGGGCGTAGCGGTACGAGCGGGCGGCCGCGTCGCGGTCGAGCAGGCGCTCCCGGGCGACGGCCCGGCCGTCGACCGTGAAGACCCGGACGGTGCCGGGGGCGTCGGGGGCGCCGCCGTCCTCCAGGGCGGAAGGCGGCACGTGGGGGTGCCAGTCGGCGAGAGCGCCGAAGTCGCCGATGACCTCCCACACGGCGTCGGGGGTGGCCGGAAGGACGGCGGAGCGTTCGAGCGTACGGGGGTTCACGGGCGTCTCCTCAGGACGGATGCGAGTACGGGTACGGGTGTGCCGCGAGGGACACCCGCACGGGTGCCCCTCCAGGTCCTCTCCGGGTCCTCTCCGGGTCCTCTCCGGGTGGCCTCGTACGGATCGTCACCAGGTGCGGTCGCCGCGCAGGACCGCGTCGGCGCCCCCGTCGGCGAAGACGACCTGTCCGGTCACGAGGGCGTTCTCGGGCGAGGCCAGCCACGCGATGAGCGGGGCGATCTGCTCGGGGCGGGCGTGGCCGTGCAGCGGCATCGGCACGCTCCGCTCGACGAGCCCCCGCATCTCGGGGTCGTCGAGCAGCCGCCGGGTCAGGGGCGTGACGACCACGCCGGGGGCCACGACGTTGAGCGGGACGCCCTCGCCGGCCCATGCCCCGGTGGGTGCGGCGCGACGGACCCAGCGGGAGATCGCCGCCTTGGACGAGGAGTAGACGAGGTGCCCCTCGCCGCGGTCGACGGCCGCCCGCGAGGCGGCCACCGCCGCCTCCTCGTCCCCGGCGAGCGCGGCGTCCACGATCGCGGGATCGACCGGGTGGACCGAGTCGACGGATCCGACGACCACGGCCCGGGGATCGGTGCCGGCCACGAGCAGCGGACGCAGTCCGTCGAGGGTGGCCGCGGCACCGAAGTGGTTGACCCTGACCGTGAGGGGGTCGAAGTGCGCGACGCCCGCGCAGGAGACGACGGCGTCGAGACGGCCGCCGGTCAGCTCGCGGGCCCGGGCGACGAGTTCGGCCCGGCCCTCCGCGGTGGACAGGTCGGCGCGGATGTCGGCGTCGGCGAGGTCGGCGCCGATGACGGTGTGGCCGCGCCGCCGCAGGAGCGCCGCGGTGGCCTCGCCGATGCCGGAGGCGGCGCCGGTGACCAGACAGGTTCGGGACATGACGGTCTCCTCCTCAGGAGTAGGTGATCTCGACCCGGTCGGTGAGGGGCAGGGCCTGGCAGGCCAGGACGTATCCCTCGGCGATGTCCTGGTCGTCCAGGGCGTCGTTGCGGAGCATCTCGACCTCGCCGGCCACGACACGGCAGGTGCAGGCGCTGCAGGCGCCTTCCCGGCAGGAGTACGGGGCGTCCACGCCCGCGGCGAGGAGCACGTCGAGCAGGGGTGCCGTCGGCGGCCAGGCGACCGTGTGGGTCTCGCCGTCGAGCTCGACCTCGGCCGTTCCGCCGCTCCCGGCCGCCGCGCCCCGCGGCACGGCCGGGGCGTCGAAGACGTCCGCGCCCAGGGAGAAGAACCGTTCCCGGTGGATGCGGTCGCCGGGCGCGCCGAGCGTGCGCAGGGCCTGCTCGACGGCGTCCATGAGCGGCTGCGGGCCGCAGACGAAGGCCTCGCGGCCGGCGTACGGCGCGAGCGTGGCCGCCAGCCGGTCCACGGACGGCAGGCCCTGGAGCGACTCCAGCCAGTGGAGCACGAGCAGCCGGTGCGGGTGGTCCTGGGCCAGTGTCCGCAGTTCGTCGCGGAAGACCACCGAGGACTCGTCGCGGTTGGCGTACAGCAGCGTCACCCTCCCCCGGCCCTCGGCGAGGGCCGATTTGGCGATCGACAGGACCGGGGTGATGCCGCTGCCTCCGGCGACGAGCAGCAGGTCGCCGTCGAGGGAGTCCGGGGTGAAGGTGCCGGCCGGGGGCAGCACCTCCAGTTCGTCGCCGGCCGTCAGCCGGTCGCAGACCCAGTTGGAGCCGTACCCGCCGGCGACCCGTTTGACGGTGATCTTCAGGGGCTCGCCGGTGTGGGGCGAGCTGGCGAGGGAGTAGCAGCGGGCGGCCGGCCTCCCGTCGGCGCCGGGCAGCTTCAGGGTGAGGAACTGTCCGGGGCGGTACGCGAAGCGGTCCGCGCTCTCCGCCGGCGCCCGGAGCACCAGGGAGTGCGCGTCGGCCGTCTCGGCGATGACCTCGACGACGCGCAGCCGGTGGGTGCGGGCCCCGGTCGTGGGCTCAGGCATCGACGGCCTCCGGGGTGCCGACGCCCGGCGTGCCGGACTCCGGCGAGTCAGTCCCCGGGGCACCGGACTCCGGAGAGACGGACTCCAGGGAGCCGGGCTCCGCGGCCCCGGACTCCGCGGGGCCGGACTCCGGGGTGCCGACCTCCAGGGTCCCGTCCTCGACCGCGCGGTCGATGCTCGCCCGCAGGGCCCGGCAGGTCCGCAGCCGGGCGGTGGTCACCCCCGGGCGCACCCGGTCGCGGAACTCCGCGCAGGCGACGGCCGCGTCGGCCGTCCACTGCACGGAGGTGTGGGCGACGCTGAACTTCTCGCACAGGACCTGGTTGCCGCAGGCCGCGCACTCCACCGCTCGCACGTCAGGCTCCGCTTTCCGTCTCCGCCGCGCGGCGGGCGAGGTTCTCCGCGACCTCGGCGCGCCATGCCGTGTTGGCGCGCCGGGTGTCGATCTCGAACTCGAAGCGGCGGGTCATCTCGTCCTTGACGTCGGCGACGTCGACGTAGAACTGCTCGTACCAGCGGCGTAGTTGGTAGACCGGGCCGTCCTCCTCGGTGAGCAGGGGGTTGTCGATCCGGGTCTTGTTCCGCCAGATCTCGACGTCCTGCTCGAAGCCGACGGTGGCGCCCTCGGCGGTGAGCCGGGCGGCCTCGGCGGCCTGCTCGTCCGTCATTCCGGGCAGCCGCTTCACGATCGCCCCGTACTGGAGCAGGAAGCTGTTCTCGTCGATCGGGTAGTGACAGTTGATGAGGACGATCTCCATCTCCGCGCCGCCGCCGACGTCGCTGTAGAGGTGGTCGATCATGTAGGAGGGGCCGTGGTAGGAGGCGTCGGAGCGCAGGCGGCCGGAGCTGAGGGTGCCCAGTTCCATGTCCCCGCGGGGGCTGCTCTCCATGTACTGCGTGGCGACGTGGCCGTCGAAGACGTTCTTGAAGTACTCGGGGAAGGCGTAGTGGACGTAGTAGAAGTGCGCCATGTCCACGACGTTGTCCACGATCTCCCGGCAGTTGGCGCCCTCGACCCGGAGGGTCTTCCAGGTCCAGTCGCTCCACTGGTCGGCGTCCGGGCCGTGGATGCCCGCGATCTCGGGGACGGTCACCTCGGGGGGCGGCGGGTTGCCCTCGGGGTCGTGCCAGACGAAGAGCTGCTCGTTCCGCTCCAGGGAGATCCAGGCGCGGGTCCTGGCGCGCGGGGGGACCCGGCGGGCGTACGGGATGCCGGCGCAGCGGCCGTCGCCCGACCAGCGCCAGTCGTGGAAGGGACAGGCGACGGCGTCGCCCTTGACGGTGCCCTGGGCGAGGTTGCCGCCCATGTGCGGGCAGTAGGCGTTCAGGACGTGCAGCCGGCCGTCGCCCTGTCCCCGGAAGACCACCAGCTTGGTGCCGAAGGCCTCGATCTCGTGCGGCTTTCCGTCCTTGAAGGCCTCGGCGAGGCCGAGGCAGTGCCAGCCCCGGGCGAACCGCGTCGGCGGCCTGCCCGTCTCGATGACCCGGACCTCGTCGTTGAGAGCAGTCATCTCGTCCCTCCTGGTTTCTCTCGGTTCACTTCTGAGCGGCGAGTTCGACGGCGATGTCGATGAGCTGGTCCTCCTGGCCGCCGACCAGGCGGCGCTCGCCGGCGCGCAGGAGGATCTCGGCGCCGGAGACCCCGTAGCGCTCGGCCTGTCGGTAGGCGTGCTTGAGGAAGCTGGAGTAGACGCCGGCGTGGCCCATCAGGAGGGCGAGCCGGTCGAGCCGGCACTCGTCGTCCATGACGGGGCGGACGACGTCCTCGGCCGCGTCGATGATCTTCAGTACGTCGACGCCGGTACGGATGCCCATCTTGGCGCAGACGGCGACCAGGGCCTCGACCGCGGTGTTGCCCGCACCGGCTCCGAGCCGGCGGGTGGAGCCGTCGATCTGGAGGGCTCCCGCCCTGATCGCGGCGATGGAGTTGCCGGTGCCGAGGGCCAGGTTCTCGTGGCCGTGGAAGCCGACCTGGGCGTCGTCGCCGAGCTCGGAGACCAGGGCCTCGACGCGGGCGGTGACGTCGTCCATGACCATGGCGCCGGCCGAGTCGACGACGTACACGCACTGGCAGCCCGCGTCGGCCATGACGCGGCCCTGCCGGGCCAGCTTCTCGGGGGTCGTGGAGTGGGCCATCATCAGGAAGCCGACGGTCTCCAGGCCCATCTCCCGGGCGAGTCCGAAGTGCTGGTCCGCGATGTCGGCCTCGGTGCAGTGGGTGGCGATGCGGCAGATGCCCGCGCCGTTGCCGTGGGCGGCCCGGATGTCGTCCTTGACGCCGAGGCCGGGGAGCATGAGGAAGGCGATCCTGGCCCGCCGCGCGGTCTCCACCGCGGCCTTGATCAGTTCTTGCTCGGGGGTGCTGGAGAAGCCGTAGCTGAAGGAGGATCCGCCGAGTCCGTCGCCGTGCGTCACCTCGATCACCGGGACGCCGGCGTCGTCGAGGGCGGCGACGACGGACCGTACGTCGTCGGCGGTGAACCGGTGGCGCTTGGCGTGCGAGCCGTCGCGCAGCGAGGAGTCGGTGATCCGGATGTCGAGGGTGTCCGAGTAGGGCATGCGGGGTGCTCCTTACGCGCCGGGAGCGAGGATCGCCTTGGCGAACTCCTCGCCGACCCTGGTGGCGGCGGCGGTCATGATGTCGAGGTTTCCGGCGTAGGGCGGCAGGTAGTCGCCCGCGCCCTCCACCTCCAGGAAGATCGCGACGCGTGCCATCCCGCCGTTCTCCGGGCTCGGGTCGTCGAACTGCGGTTCGGCGCGCAGCCGGTAGCCGGGCACGTAGGAGGCGACCTGGTCCGCGACCTCCTTGACGGAGAGCGCGATGGCGGACCGGTCGGCGTCCTCGGGGACGGCGCAGAAGACGGTGTCGCGCATGATCACCGGTGGTTCGGCGGGGTTGAGGATGATGATGGCCTTGCCGCGCGCGGCGCCGCCGATGGTCTCGATGCCTCGTGAGGTGGTGCGGGTGAACTCGTCGATGTTCGCCCGGGTTCCGGGGCCGGCCGAGACGGAGGCCACCGAGGCGACGATCTCCGCGTACGGCACGGGGACGACGCGCGAGACCGCGTACACCATGGGGATGGTGGCCTGTCCGCCGCAGGTGATCATGTTGACGTTGGGCCGGTCGAGGTGCTCGCGGAGATTGGCGGGCGGTACGACGGCGGGTCCGACGGCCGCGGGTGTCAGGTCGACCGCCTTGATGCCGAGTTCCGCGTAACGCGGGGCGTTGGCCCGGTGGACGTAGGCGCTGGTGGCCTCGAAGACGATGTCGGGCCTCTCCTCCTGGGCGAGGAGCCGGTCGACGCCTTCGTGACTGGCCTCCAGGCCGGCGCGGGCGGCGCGGGCGAGGCCCTCGCTGTCGGGGTCGACGCCGATCATCCAGCGGGGCTCGACGTGCTCGGAGCGCAGCAGCTTGTACAGCAGGTCGGTGCCGATGTTGCCGGAACCGACGATGGCGGCGGTCGCCTTTGTCTTGATGGCCATGATCACCTCAGATGAACGAGAGGGAGACGGAGCCGAGGCCGGTGAACTCGGCGGTGAAGGTCGCCCCGGCGGCCACGTCGACGGCCCGGGTGCACGATCCGGGCAGCACCACGTGCCCCTTCTTCAGGGGCACGCCGAAGCGGGCGACGGTACGGGCGAGCCAGGCGACGGAGCGGGCCGGGTCACCGAGCACGGCGTCGCTGCGGCCCTCGGCGAGGAGCTCGCCGCCGCTGCTCAACCGGGCGTCGACGGACGTGAGGTCGAGCTCGCGGGGGTCCCGCCCCTCCCCGATGACGTATCCGGCGGAGGAGGCGTTGTCCGCGATGGTGTCGGCGATGGTGATCCGCCAGTCCCGGATCCTGCTGTCGATCAGCTCCAGGGCGGGCACGACGCGTTCGGTCGCGGCGAGGACGTCCGCCGGGGTGCAGGTCCCGCCCGGCAGGTCGTCGCCGAGGACGAAGCCGACCTCGACCTCGACGCGGGGGTGGCAGTAGCGGGCGACGGGGACGGGATCGTGGGGCCGCAGCTCCATGTCGTCGAGCAGATGACCGTAGTCCGGTTCGTCGACGCCCATCATCCGCTGCATGACCGGCGAGGACAGGCCGACCTTGTGACCGCGCACCTCCGCGCCGGCCGCGAGGCGGTGGCGGATGTTGACGAGCTGGATCTCGTACGCGTCCTCGGTGCCGATGCCGGGAAACGCGTCGGTCAGCGGGG
>NZ_JAINVG010000069.1 GCF_020400725.1 Streptomyces sp. NK15101
ACCTACCGTGCCGACGCGACGGCCGTGCGCGCCCACTACACCGAGGTGGCAGGCGTCGGGATCCCGGTCGTCGCGTACAACAACCCCTTCGACACCAAGGTCGACCTCACCCCCGACCTGCTCGCACGGCTGCACGGCGACGGCAGCATCGTCGCGGTGAAGGAGTTCAGCGGCGACGTCCGCCGGGCGTACGAGATCGCCGAACTCGCCCCCGAGCTCGACCTGTTGATCGGGGCCGACGACGTCCTCCTGGAGCTGGCCGTGGCCGGCGCCGTCGGCTGGATCGCCGGCTACCCGAACGCCTTCCCCACGAGCTGCACCGCGCTGTACCGCGCCGCCGTCGCGGGCGACCTGACCACCGCCCTGCCGCTCTACAAGTCCCTGCACTCCTTGCTGCGCTGGGACTCCAAGACGGAGTTCGTCCAGTCCATCAAGCTCTCCATGGACATCGCCGGCCGCACCGGCGGCCCCACCCGCCCGCCGCGCCACCCGCTCACCGGAGCGACCGAGGCCGCGGTGCGGACCGCCACGGAGAAGGCCGTCGCGGACGGCCACCGCTGAGCCGCACGCCGTCCTGACGCCCCACCGCCGGCGGCTGTCGCCGGCGGTCGCGCGCCACCGACACCGCGGGGGGCTTCCCCCGACCCGGCCGATCCGCGATCCGGGCGGTCTCCGATCGGGGCGATCCGTGATCCGCGTGGCCCCTGACCCGGGCAGTCCCCGATCGGGACGATCCCTGATCCGGGCAACCTTCGATCCGGGCGATCCCTGATCTGGACGATCCCTGATCAGGGCGGCTCCTGATCAGGGCGATCTTCGAGCCGGGCGGCCCCTGATCCGGGTGATCTTCGAGCCGGGCGGTCCCGTCCCCGGGTGGCCCCTTCCCGGACGACCCTTTCCCCAGACGCTCCCTTCCCAGACGCTCCCTTCCCAGGCGACCCCTTCCCCGGAGGCCTCCTCCCGTGACCGACGCACTTCCCCTCCTCATCTCGCGCAACCCGGCCGACCCGACCGACGTGCTCCTGCGGATCCCCGCGCCGGGCGCCTTCGCGGCCGTCGACACCGTCGAACGGGCCCGAGCCGCGCAGCCCGGCTGGCTGCTGGCCGGAGCCGCCGCACGCTCGGCCGCCCTGGGCGCGGTCGCCGCCGGCGTCGAGGCCGCGGCCGACGAGCTGGCCGAGCTCGCCGTGCGCGAGGTGGGCAAGCCGCTCTCCGAGGCCAGGGCCGAGGTGGCCCGTGCGGCCGCGATCTGGCGCTACTACGCCCAGGCCCCCTTCGAGCCGACCGGCTCCGTCCACGAGACCCCGGCAGGCGCCGGCCTGCTTCTGACCAGGCGCCGGCCGCACGGCGTGGCAGCGCTCATCACGCCCTGGAACTTCCCCTTCGCCATCCCGACCTGGAAGGCGGCCCCGGCGCTCGCGACGGGGAACACGGTCGTCCTCAAGCCCGCGCCCGAGGCCACCGCCTGTGCCCGGCGCCTCGGCGAGATCGTGCGACAGGCCGTACCCGAAGGGGTGTTCACCGTCCTTCCCGGCGGCGCGACCGAAGGCGAAGCGCTCGTCTCGGTCGCCGACGTCGTCTCCTTCACCGGCTCCACCCCCGTGGGCCAGGCCGTGGCCAGGGCCGCGGCCTCCCGGGGCATCCCGGCGCAGGCCGAGATGGGCGGCCTGAACGCGGCCATCGTGCTGCCCGACGCGGACATCGAGCAGGCCGCGGGCCACATCGCGGCCTCCATCGCGGGGTACGCGGGCCAGAAGTGCACGGCCACCAGCCGCGTCGTCGCGGTCGGCGCCGCCCTCGCCCCGCTGCGGGAAGCACTCTCCGAAGCGCTGAGGGCCGTCCGGGTGGGTGACCCCGCCGACCCGGCCACCGTGTGCGGGCCGCTCATCCACGAGGGCGCCCGCGACCGGGTCCTCGACGCCTGCCGGGGGCTCGCCACCCTCGCCGGCGGCACCGCCCCCGACGGGCACGGCTGGTACGCGGCCCCGACCCTGGTCGAGAAGGTGTCCCCCGGGCACCGGCTGCTGCGCGAGGAGGTCTTCGGCCCGATCGCCTCCCTGGTCCCCGCCGACGACGTCGCCCACGCGATCCGGATCACCAACTCCGTCCCGTACGGTCTGGTGACCTCGGTCCACACGGCCGACCTGAACACCGCCCTGAACGGCCTCGACCTGCTCGACACCGGGATGATCCGGGTCAACGCCCCCTCCACCGGCGTCGACTTCCACCTGCCCTTCGGCGGCTCGAAGGCCTCCAGCCACGGGCCGCGCGAGCAGGGCAAGGCCGCCCTCGACTTCTACACGTCGGGCCGGACGTACACCCTGGCCCCGGCGGGCCCGGCGGCCTGACCCCGTCCTACGGAACGATCTCCGAGGCCGTGGAGGCCCCACCGCACATCGCCCGCGCGTACAGCGTCCTCATGGCGCCGTCGATGGGGTGGGGCTGCGGCTTCCCCGAGGCGTCCGGCTTGTTCCACCTGATGAGGTTGACCGCCACGGACATCTGCCGCTTGCCGTCGGCGCGCGTCAGGGACATCGTCCCGGCTCCCCAGACGGTGCCGTCGTGGCCCCAGAAGGTGCCGCAGGGGGACTCGACCTTGTGCAGCCCGAGCCCGTACTGGATCAACGACCCGTCCAGGGCGCGGGTCGGGACCGTGCGCTGCATCTCGGCCAGCGACGCCCGGCTGACGATCCGGCCGTCGAGCAGCAGGGCGTAGAAACGGTTGAGGTCCTCCATGGTCGACACCAGGGCGGCGGCCGGCCCCACCCAGGACATGTCGTAGACGCTGTAGTCGCGCGGCGGGTCGATCAGACCGTAGAACGACTCGTACAGCCGCGAGTGCGGTCCCTTGACCCGCGTTCCCGTCGGGAACGCGGTGTGCCGGAGCCCCGCACGCTCGATGACGTTCCGGGTGATGTACTCCTCGGCCGGCACACCGGTCACGTGCTCCAGGAGTTCGCCGAGGATGAGCCAGTTGGTGTTGGAGTACACGCCCGTGGGCCCACCGGGCTCGCCGACGGGAGGCGCCGAGAGGCCCATCTTGATCAGCTCGGCCGGACGGAACGTGCGGAACCGGTTGTCGTCCAGGCTCCGGGTCGAGACGTCGAGCCGGGAGGGGAACCCGCGCAGCGAAGGGAAGGCGTACGTGAGGTAGTCGGCGATGCCGCTCGTGTTGTCGAGCAGCATCCGCACGGTGATCTTCCTGCCCCGCTCGCCCGGCACGAGCTGCGGCAGGTAGTCCGCGATCGGCGCGTCGAGCCGGATCCGGCCCCGCTCGACCTGCTGCATCACGGCCGCGGCGGTGAAGGTCTTCGTGACGCTGCCGACGCGGTGTCGCATGCCGGCCCCGACCGGGCGGCCGGTCGTGACGTCGGCGACCCCGGACGCGCCGCGCCAGGCCCGGTCACGGTCCCGCACCTCGGCGAACACGCCCGGCACGCCCGCCCGGTGGACGCCGTCCAGGGCGGACTGCAGTTCCACGGGATCGAAGCCCGTGGACGCACTCGCGCTCCCGGCGGGGACGGACCGCCCGCCCCCGGGCGCGGGAGCCGCCGCGACCACGCCCGCGCAGACGGCCAGCGCGGCCACGCTTCCGCTCAACACCGTTCGGATCTTCACGACATCGGTCCTCTCAGGTTCGTTCGGGAAAGGGGGAGCCGGGGGGTCAGCCGGCGAGGGCGCGGCGCAGGACGGCGCCGAGTTCGGCGTTCTGCCGCTGCGAGACCTCGGCGGAGAGGATCGCCTGGGACCCGTGGAACGTGCCGGGCCACTGGTGGAGTTCGACGGACACACCCGCCCGGAGCAGACGGACGGCGTAGTCGATGTCCTCGTCGCGGTTCGGACAGAACTCGGCGGAGGCCACGTAGGCCGGCGGAAGGCCGGACAGATCGGTGGCCCGCGAGGGAGCGGCGTACGGCGTGGCGGGCCGGGAGCCCAGGTAGTGGCCCCACGCGGCGATCGCCTTGCCCCGGTGGAACCAGGGCGTGTCCGTGAAGTTCCGGGCCGACCAGGTCTCCAGGCGGTCGTCGAGCCCCGCCTGGTTGAGCAGCTGGAAGCGGATCGGCGGCCCCTGCTCGTCACGCGCCCGCAGTGCCACCGCGGCCGCGAGCCCGCCGCCGGCGCTGTGGCCTCCGACCGCGATCCGCGCCGGGTCGACGCCGAGTTCGGCCGCGTGCTCGGCCGTCCAGTTCAGGACGGCGTAGGCATCGTCCAGGGCGGCGGGGAACGGGTGCTCGGGAGCCAGCCGGTAGCCGACCGAGACCACCACCGCGCCGGAGCTCTCCGCGATGCGGGTGGCCCACGGATGCTCGGTGTCCACGTCCCCCATGACGAACCCGCCGCCGTGCAGCCAGACCACGGCCCCCTGCGCCCCGCGCGGCCGGTAGATCCGCACCACCACGTCCGGGTCGGCCGGCACGACCCGGTCCTCGACCTCCATCTCCGAGGTGTCCGGCGCCGGCACGGCGGCCGCCAGACCGGCGAAGTACGCGCGGGCGGCGACCGGGTCGGACAGGTCGGTCTGCGGGAAGAACGGTACGAACGCTTCGAGTTCGGGATCCATGACGACCATCCTCCGGGCCGGCCCCCGGGGGATCACCCGCCATCCGTCGCGCTTCCCGCCCCGATCGCGCACCGAACGGCGCGCGCCCTCCCTCCGGTCCTTCTGCCATCCTTCTGCCATGGAGGCACTGGCCGTACGGCTGTCGGGACTCGATCCGTACGTCGACGGCGCGATGCGCATCGTCGCGTTCTACGACACCCTGATGCGCCGCCGGGTCGACCTCCCCGCCCTCGCCCGCGCCTCGGCGGGCCTGGCCGAGTGCGTCGCCGGGATACGACTCCACGGCACCGGCCGCTCCACCCGCGTCTCGCCCCACGGCACCCGGGAGTCCACCCCGCCGGCGCCCGCGTCCACCGAGGCGCCGATCGTCCTCGACGAGGAGGAGATCGGCACGGTCTGGCTGGAGCGCCCCGGCCCGCCCAACCCGCTCGACGAGGTGCTCCTCGACCGCTTCGCCCTCGCCGCCGCGGCCGCGGCCGAACGCTACGGGCCGGCCCGCACCACCATGGCCGACCCCGCCCTCGTCGAACTGGCCGTCAGCTCCGACAGCGACGACGCCGCCCGCGCCCGGGCGCTGCGCCTCCTGGGCTTCGCCCCCGGCCTCCCCGTCCACGTCGTCGCCGTCCGCACGAGCCTCCCGCTCGACCGCGTCGGCGCCCTGGTCTGCCCGGCCCGTCCCGTGAAGGCGGCCCCGCTCGCCGACGTGGGCGTCATCCTCGCCGCCGGCCTGGACCGCACGGGCTTCCCCGCAGGGGTACGGGCGGGCATCGGCGGCACCGAGAGCCCCGACCGCTCCTGGCGCCGGGCCCGCACGGCCCTCCGCTTCACCACCCCGCGCGAACCCGTCGTCGGGTACGCAGACCTGGGCGCCCTGGCCCTCCTGGCGGACATCCCCGAGGACGCCGTACGGGACAACCCCGACGTGACCGCGATCGACCGCCTGTCCCCGGAGGACCTGGAGACCCTGGAGACCTACTGCGCCACCGCCTCCGTACGCCGCGCGGCCGACCTCCTCCACCTCCACCACAGCAGCATCGCCCGCCGCCTCGACCACATCGGCAAGACCCTCGCCCTGGACCTCACCGCCCCCACCGGCCTGACCCGCGCCCGGCTCGCGCTCACGACACGGCGACTGCTCGACGGCTGAGCGAGCACGGCGCGATCGAGTCCATTGACGCCCCCCGGCGGGACTGCGAGGCTTCCTGCGATCATCAACCGACCGCGCCCGGGGGAGAGATGCCCGATTTCAGAGCCGTGCTGTTCGACTGGGTCGGAACGCTCGTCGTCCCCAAGTGGGGCCCGGTCTCCGGCGGACCGAAGGGGGCGCACTGGATCGAGCGCACCCTGCTCCGGCTCGGCCGCGAGGCCTCGGAGGCGGAGGTGCTGAGGCTCAGCGCGGCCCTGAGCGAGGCGAACCGGCTGCCGGACGTGGCACGGGGATGGTCCGACGCGTCGGCCGACGCACACCGCGCCGGCTACACCCGATGGGTGCGGGCCGCGGGGATCGACCCGGTCCTCGCCGACGCGCTGTACGCGACCCTCTCCGACCCCTTCGGCAACCCGTTCGCGACGGACGTCGCCCCCACGCTGGCGGCGCTGAAGGCCGCAGGCCTGAAGGTGGCCGTCGTCAGCGACATCCACTTCGACATCCGGCCCGCGTTCGTGAAGGCAGGACTGGACGCCCACGTCGACTGCTACGCCCTGTCCTTCGAGCACGGTCTGTGCAAGCCCGACCCGGCCTTCTTCGGCGTGGCCCTGGACCGGCTCGGGGTGCGCCCCGACGAGACCCTGATGGTCGGAGACCGCTCCGGCCCGGACGGCGGAGCCGTCGAAGCCGGACTCGCGACCCTCCTCCTGCCGCCCCTGACCGGGACGGCCGAGGAACGGCTGCACCTGGTGCTCGGGGCCTGCGGACTCGCCGTCGCCGGCGCGAGCGCCCGATGACCTACGAGGAGTTCGTCGAGGCCGCCTCCGCCGACCCGGCCGTCGTCGGTCTCGTCCTCAAGGGTTCCCGGGCACACGAGGGCATGACCACCGAGCACTCCGACCACGACCTGTACGTCGTCCTGGCGGAAGGCGTACCGACGGAGCTGACGAGGTTCGAGGGGCACCGCACCCGCGACCTCGACCTCGTCCTCCTCACCCTCGACCGGTTCCGGTCCGCGGGTATGCCGGGCTTCGAGCGCTACGCCCTCGCCCGCGCGCGGGTGGTGCTCGACCGGCTCGACGGGGACATCGCGCGGATCCTGGCGGCCAAGGCACGCCTGACCGCCGACGAAGCCTCCCGCGCGGCCGCCCGGTGGCTCGACGCCTACGCCAACTCCCTCTACCGCTCCCTCAAGAACGACAGGGACGGCCACGGTCTCGCGGCCCGACTCGACGCCACCGACAGCATCGGCCACCTGCTCGAACTCCTCTTCGCGCTCGACCGCCGTCCCCGTCCCTACAACAAGTACCTGGAGTGGGAGCTCGGCCGGTACCCTCTGCCCGGCTGGGACACCGGCGCGCTGCTCGACGCCCTGGAGCGCATCTCGGCGTCGGGTGACGTCTCCGCCCAGCGCCGGCTCTTCGCCCGGGTCGAGGCGGAGGTGCGGCCCCGCGGACTCGGCGCGGTGCTCGACGCGTGGGGCGATGACGTGAAGCTGATGCGAGGGCGGTAGCCGTACGGCGCGCGGGCGGGGGCCGCACCCACCGGGTCCCTGCCGGGAAGCCCCATCGACTGAACCACCGTCAGGGGCACCTCTGGAGGCCCGAGTTCATGTCAGGGGCGGGCATCAGGGGCCGGCTCGGGGGGAATCGGGGTCGGACCGGGGTGATCACTGATGGCCACCGAGCTGCGGGGACGGGAGAGTCGTCGGTGTCAGGGGGGACGCGTCGAGCCCCACAGCATCAGCAGACGCGTCGAGTCCCACAGCATCAGCAGAACGGAGCAGTCCGTGCGAGTCCGTCCGACCACCCTCCGCCGCCTCGCCGTGGCAGGCCTCGCCGCCTCGGTCCTCGCGATCGGAGCCGGCGTCCCCGCGGCGACGGCCCTCGCCCCGGCGCAGCCGCCCACGGCACGCACCGTGTCGACCTTCGACCCCGAGCCCCTGCGGAAACTGATCACGCCTCTGCCGAGTTACGAGGCGGGCGCGCTGGTCAGAGTCGACGGACCGGGCCGCGGCCCCCTGTGGACCGGCACCGCCGGACCGGTCACCGCCGACGACCACTTCCGCGTCGGCAGCGTGACGAAGGTCTTCACCCACACGGTGGCCCTGCAGCTGGTCGCCGAGCACCGCATCGGCATCGACGAGCCGGTGCGGCCCCACCTCCCCGATCTGATTCCGGCCGACTACGGCACGGTCACGGTGCGACAGCTGCTCGACCACACCAGCGGGCTCCCCAAGCCGGCCCCCACTCCGAGCCCCCGCGACGGGCAGGGCTGGTGGCTGAAGGGCGTGACGCCCTCGGACGGAGTCCGGGACGCCTTCGCGCTCGCCGCGCGGGACCACGAGTGGAACGAACGGCGCCCCGAGCCCGGCACGGTCCAGCAGTACAACGGCGTCAACACGGCGATCATCGGCCTCCTCGTGGAGAAGGTCACCGGCAACACCTTCGGACAGGAGCTCGACCGGCGGATCCTCCGGCCCCTCCGGCTGCGGGACACCAGCCTGCCCGCCGCCGACGACATGACCCTCCCCAGCCCGCACACCCGGGTGTACGTGGGCGGCGACGACGTCACCGAGCAGAATCCCTACCCCTGGGCGGAGGGCGGGATGATCTCCACCGCCGCCGACCTGGACCGCTTCATGACGGCCCTCTTCCGCGGCCGCCTGCTCCCGCCGGCCCAGCAGGCCCTGGCCTTCTCGGTCCCCGACGTGCCCAACGCGCCCGGGAACAAGAGCTGCCTCAAGGCCGGAGCGGCCTGCTTCGGCGCCGGAGGGCTGATGCGGCTCACCCTCGAGAACGGCGTCACCGTCTGGGGCAAGACGGGTTCCCGCCCCGGCTGGGAGAACGGCGTCTTCGCCACCCGCGACCTCGAACGCCGCCTCGTCTACTCCCTCAACCCCAACGGCACCGGGACGCCGGGCGAGTACAACGACTACGTATTCGCCATCGCCGGCGCCGCCTTCTCCGGCTCCCCGCTCGGATGGGCTCCCGGCGCTCGGAGCCGCTCGGCGCAGTAGCCGTTGCCGGCCGGGTGCGGGAGACACCACCGATGTCGCCCATCGCGCGCCCGTGGGCCTCCTCGCGAGGGGAGACACGACCCCCACGGTGTGCACTCGGGGTCGTGGCTGCGCTCCCGCCGGACCGGGTCCGACGAACCTCAGGCGCCCGCCAGCTCGGCGTTCGCGCGCTCCGTGACGAGGGTCAGCACGCGGCCCGCGACCGCGAGGTCCTCGGCCGGGATGCCGGCGTACAGCCGGGCGGAGATCTCGGCGGTCTCGGCGGTGGTGGCCTCGTACAGTTCCCGTCCGGCGTCCGTGAGGCGCAGCCGGGAGGCCTGGGCCGGGTCCCGCTCCAGCAGCTTCGCGGCCGTCAGGCCGTCGATCACGCCGCGCACGGCCGACTCGTCGGCCTTCAGCGAGCCGATGACGTCGGTGACCAGCTCGTCCCGGTCGATGGAGCCGCCCGCGACCGTGACGACCCGGAGCGTCACGCTCTGCTCGAACGTCGCGCCGTGGCGGGTCAGTACGCCTTCCAGGAGGGCGCGTGCGGCGTAGTGCGCCAGGGCGATGACGCGGCCGTTCGTCGTGGGTGCGGTGGTGGTCATGACTGCTCCTCGTCGTTCTCGGTGTGCGGATCAAGAGGCGCTTCGAGCAGGATCGCCAGCTCGCGGGTGAACTCCCGTGCGCGCGGGCTGTTCCGGCCCCCCAGCGGCTCCAGCATCTGGTCCAGGAGGCCCTGGACCACCTTGACGGCGCGGCGCGTGACGTCGTGCCCCTGCTCGGTGAGCGACAGCCGCATGGCGCGCGGGTCGTTCGGGTCCCGGGTGCGGCCGACGAGCCCGGCCGTCTCCAGCGCTCGGGCGAGCTTGGAGACGTACAGCGGTTCGAGCCCGGTGTGGTCGGCGAGCTGTCGCTGGCTCGGCTGCCGACCGGAGCGCGCCATGCCGTACAAGGACCCCAGCAGCGCGTACTGGGCGTGGGTCAGGCCCAGGGGGGCGACCGCCCGGTCGACGGCCACGCGCCACTTCATCGACAGGCGCCAGACCAGGAAACCCGCGGTGGCGCTCTCAGTTGCTGAACTCACGAGAGATACGGTACATGGCTACTATGTACATGGCTACTATTTTCCGGCTCGCGCCCGGCGAGCCCGGTCCCGCGGGCCCGGTCCGATGAGCCCGGTCCCGCGAGGCCCGGTCCGATGAGCCCGGTCCCGCGAGGCCCGGTCCGATGAGCGGGAACCGGCTCGCCCGCGTCGGCTTCCGGTGGTGGGGAGCCGGTCACCGCCCCTTCGCGCTCAGGGCCACCAGGCCGTCCATCCCCATCACGTACACCTGGCCGCCGTCCGCCCGGAAGGCGCGCGGCGGGCCGGTCTGGAGGGCCGTGCTGAAGCGGTACTGCCAGCGGGCCCTGCCGTCCGCCGCGTCCAACGCCCACATCCGGCCCCCCCGCGGCGAGGTAGACGGTGTCGTCCGCGCTGTGGAGCACGGGCAGCCCGCCCTTCATGTCGGCGATCGAGCCCGCCCAGCGCACGGAGCCGGTCCGGGCGTCGAAGGCGTAGACGAGGACCGACGGGACCGTGAGGGAGCGGGCGGCGGCGAAGACGGTCCGGCCGTCAGTGCTCGCGACCACGGCCCTCAGGGCGACCTCGGGGGAGGTCCAGACGACGTGACCGTTCGCCGGATCGACGGTCCGGAGGCGGTCGGTGACGTGGAGGAACAGCCCTCCGGCCGAGGAGTGCCGGCCGTCGCTCCAGTGGTCGTAGCGGCCGTCGGACAGCCGCTCCACGGGATCGGTCGCGGCGCCCGGAGAGGGCTGTTCCCACACGAGCTTCCGGGTGCGGACGTCGATCGCCGCGATCTTCTGCGCGCTGCCGTCGGTGTTCTTGCTCGCCCAGAACAGACGGGTGCCCGAGGACGGCACGAAGAGCCGGCCCTGGGGGTACTTGACCTCCGGGTCCGTGAGGATGCTGTGCCATCCCGTCCGCTTCGCCACGTCCACGGCCCAGGTCATCGGGCCGGCGACGATCTGGAAACCCTTCTTCGGGTCGATCCTGCCGGCGCCGGCCGTGCCCGTGACGTACACCTTGCCGTCCGGCACGCCCACCACCCCCATCCCCGTGGGGGACCCGTACGGCGCGGGGAGGGTCCAGGCCTCGGCGCCGGTGTCGAGGCGGATGGCCCGCAGCGCCTTCTCGAGCTCCCCGGCGCCCCTGCGGACCACGGCGTACGCCATGCCGCCGCTGACGGCCGCGATGTTTCCCTCGATGGCCCCGGCCGCGCTGTCCGGCAGATGGGCCACCGGGCCCCAGCGCCGGCGGCCCGCCGGGTCGAAGGCCCAGACGTGCTTGGCGCTGAACCCGACGACCGTTCCGCCCTCGCCCACGATCTGGACCAGGGGCTCCGAAACGGGCGCCGTCCACAGCGGCTTCGCCGCGAACCCGTCGCCCAGAGGCCGCGCCGGGTCGGTACGGGCGGGGGCGGGAGCCTTCGCGTCGGACTTCGGCTTCGACGGCTCGTCCCGCCCCAGCCACAGACCGAGCCCGGTGCCGCCGCCCGCGAGCGCCACGGCCCCGCCCGCGAGACCGAGCCGAAGGAACCGGCGCCGGGCGGGGTCCGCCGGCCCGCCCCCTGCGGCCGGGGGCTCATAGGGGGGCGCGTACTGGGAGGAGCAGGGAGGGGCGGAGGGTGGTGCGGGCGGCGGCGGGGGCAGGGGCACGGTCGGTGCGGTCCGCGCGGCCGACGGCGGGGCCGGCGCCGGTACCGAGGGCGCCATGACCGCCGCCGCCCGCTCGATCTCGGCGATCAGCGCCTGCGGCAGCCACACCTCCGAGGTCCGGGAAGCCCCTGCCGTCCGGACGAAGTCGACGACCTGGCGCGGGGCGGGGCGGTCGCCCGGGGCCTTCGCCAGGCAGGCGGCGACCGGCAGCCGCAGTCCCTCGGGGACCGCCGACAGGTCGGGCTCCTCGTGCGCCACGCGCCGCAGCACCTCCTGGTGCGGTCCGTCGCCGTCGAAGGGCCCCGTGCCACGCGCGGCGAAGACCAGGGTCCCGCCGAGCGAGAACACGTCGCTCGCCGGGGTGAGCGGCTGCCCGTAGGCCTGCTCGGGCGACATGTACGCGGGCGTGCCGAGGATCATCCCGGTGGCCGTGAGCGCCGTGCCGTCGGTGGCGCGCGCGATGCCGAAGTCGATGACGTGCGGCCCGTCCAGAGCGAGCAGCACATTGGCCGGCTTCAGGTCCCGGTGGATCGCCTCCGCCGCGTGGATCCCCGCCAGGGCCTCGGCGAGGCCGGCCGTGAGCATCCGCGGCGCGTCCTCGGGGAGCGGGCCGTGCGTGCCGACCGCCCGGTGCAGCGGGACTCCCACGACGAACGCCGTGGCCATCCACGGTGCCGGGGCGTCCGGGTCGGCGTCCACGACCGGGGCGGTGAAGGCCCCCGACACCCGCCGTGCCGCCGCGACCTCGCGGCGGAACCGGTCCCGGAAGGCGCCGTCGGCCGCGAGCTCCGGCCGCACCGTCTTCACGGCCACGGTCCGTCCCCCGGACGGCCGGCCCGGGTAGACCGTCCCCATCCCGCCCGTTCCCAGCCGCGCGACGAGCGCGTACGGCCCGGCCTCCCGCGGATCACCCGCGTGGAGGCGCTCCATCGTGGCCCCTCTTCCTCGACGGCCCCACAGGCTACCGGCGCGGGGGGTGCCCGCGTCCCGGTTCGCGAACGACGCGGGCGCGGTGCTCCGCGTATGTCCGTCAGGCCCTCTTTGCCCTGGCGGCAGGGGAGTTGGGGCCGCAGGACAGACGGGCCGCCTCCGGGGCCGGCTCTCCCGTCTTCGCGTCCGGGATCGGAGTGGAGCATTCCAGGGTGCCCGACCCGTCGACGGTCCAGCCGACCGCGCGGCCCGTCGCTCGCTTCCCGTCGCCGCAGATGTACCGGAAGTCGGCGGTGACCTCTCGTACCCAGGCGTACTCCACGAAGGTTCCGGCCCCTTCGACGCGAGTGGTGGCGGAATCGAGCTTCGGCGCGGGCCTGTGGACGTCGGTGAACTCGTGGACGACGCCTTCGGCGGCGTCCGTCTCCCCGATGCGCGTCCCCAGCGAGCCGAGCGCGGCCCCCGGGTCGACCCGGGGGCCCTTCTCGAAAATGACGGCGGTGACCGGGGCGTGGAGCGGCGACAGTTCGTGCGTCAGCGCACCGCCGCCCTTCCCGAGCTTCTGCTTCTCGGCGACGCCGGTCAGCACGTCCCGCGCGTCGATGTCGAACCAGGTGTACGCGCCGCCCGTGCACGCGGCGCCGCTCTGGTGCGCGGCCCGCTCGGCCGTCCCGGCGCCCTCGTCCGTACAGGCGGTCGTGCCGGCGAGCAGCGCGGCGACGGCGCACGCGGAGAGGCCGATCTTCGTGATGTTCATGCCGCGTCCCCCCGAGACCTCGTGCCATTGGTCGACGGCGATCTCGCCCCTGTCCCCGGGAAGCGCGCCGGGCAAGGGACTTGAGGCACTCCTGAGCACGGTCACGTGGTTGCGGTCCCTCCTCCCGCGGACTTCGTCAGGACGGGAGGGCGCCGAGCTGTCGGAGCTGTGCGAGGACGTCCACGACGCCCCGGATCTCGGCGATCCGGCCGTCCACGAAACGGAGGACGAAGATCTCGTCGTACGTGACGCGCTTCCCGGTGGGCCGCAGGCCCCGGTACTCGCCCAGGTGGGTCCCGGTCACCGTGTTGCGGGAGACGAGCTTGTCGCCTTCCGCGACCGTCTCCTCGACGGTGACGCGGATGTCGGGGAACGCGCGCAGGAGCGCCTCCCACACCCGCTTCATGGCCTCCGCGCCGGTCCCGCCCATCGGCACCGGCGCGTGGAAGATCACGTCCGGCGCGGTGAACTCGTCGATGGCCCGTGCGACGAGGTCCGGGTCGCCGCTGTTCGTGGCGGAGTGGAAGCGGTGGAGCGTGGCGATGTTGCGTGCCGCCTCGGCTGTCGGCATGAGGATTCTCCTTCTGCTGTGAAACGGGACGTCCCGGCAGTACGACGACGCGGCGGCCGGGAACGTGACACGGTGCGGGGCGGGGCGGAGCGGTACGGGGCCGGACGCGCGGGCTCCGGCGGGCGCGCGGCCTCCGGCGGACGCGCCGGCATTCCGGTATGTGGATCGGCGGTAAAGCGCGGGAAAAGTCCTCCGGGACGGGCTGCGGTTCCCGCACGGAGCTTTTCGGCCGCCTTGACGCGTTCTTGGCGCTCCGAAGCCCCGTCCGAGCGTGCCGGAACAACGGATTCCGCAGCGGGCGGGCCATTGACCTGCGGTTCCGCTCACGCTTCCATTCAGCCCGGGAGCCCCGGAACCACCTGATCACCAGCCGCCTCGGAGGCGATACCGCTCCCGCTCAGAACCACCGCTCGCATCGATCGGAACCGCCTGATGACCGACACCCTCAGCGCACCGCACGCGTTGGCCCCCCAGACCGGCCCCGTGCCGCAGAAGCTCAAGCGTTCCATCGGTGTCGTGGGCGGCACATTGCTCACGCTGTCGTGCGTGACGCCCGCCTCCACCCTCTTCGTGGTCGTACCCGACCTCTTCGACGGGGTCGGCACGTACGCCGCCCTGACCATCGCCATCGGCTCGCTGCTCTGTATCGGCGTGGCGTTCTGTTACTCCGAGCTCGGCACCCTGATCCCCAGCGCGGGCGGCGAGTACGCCATCGTCTCCACCCTCTCGGGCCGCCTGGCGGGCTGGCTGGTGTTCGTCCTGTCCCTGCTGGTGGTGATGATCGTGCCACCGGTGATCGCGATGGGGACCGCCGACTACCTCGCGCCCCTGGTGCACGTCCCCGCCCCGATCGCCGGCGCCGGCGTCATGCTCCTCGCGACCCTCGCGGGCCTCCTCGACCTGCGCGCCAACGCCTGGATCACCGGCATCTTCCTCGTCCTCGAGGTGGTCGCGGCGGCCATCGTCGCGGTCCTCGGCTTCGCCCACTCCGAGCGGGGCGTCGACGCCCTGGTCCACGGCCAAGTCGCGGCCGAGGGCGGCTCGCACTCGCTCGTCACCGGTGCCATGGTGGTCTCCGGCCTCGCCATCGCCCTCTTCATCACCCAGGGCTTCTCGACGGCCGTCTACCTCTCCGAGGAGCTGGAGAACCCGCGCCGCACCGTGGCCCGCACCGTGCTCGCCACCCTCGCCATCTCGACCGCCGTCATCCTGGTGCCCGTCGTCGCCATCACCCTCGGCGCCGGCGACCTGGAGACCCTCACCGGCGGCGACATCAGCGGCATGATCGAGGCCTGGTCCAACTCCGCCGTCGGCACCTTCATCAGCCTCTGCGTCGCGCTGGCCATCATCAACGCCGGCATCGTCATGGTCATCCAGAACTCCCGCGTGCTGTTCGCCTCCGCCCGCGACAAGGCCTGGCCGGAGCCCGTCAACAACGCCCTGTCCCGCCTGGGGCGCTTCGGCTCCCCCTGGGTGGCCACCCTGGTCGTGGGCGTGCCGGGCGCGGCCCTGTGCTTCGTCAACCTCGACACCCTCTACGGCGTCACCGGAGTCTCCGTCACCGGCATGTACCTGCTGGTGGCCGTGGCGGCCCTGTTCAGCCGCCGGGGTGCGCACCGCGAGGTCGCGGCGTGGCGCATGCCGCTGTGGCCGGCCGTCCCGGTGGTCCTGATCGCCGTCCTCGCGTACGTCCTGTACATGCAGGACGTCGAGTACCTGCTGTGGACCGGCGGCATCACGGCGGCGGCCACCCTCTACTGGGCGCTGTACCTGCGGCCGCGCAGGGACACCCGCTGGCTGGTCAGCATCCCGGAGGACGAGCAGGCCTGATCCTGCCGACACCGTGCCACCCGGGGGCCGGGGCGCGTTCCGCGCCCCGGCCCCCGGGCGTTTCGCTGCATGGGCCGTTCGTGTCGTGCGTGCCGCCCGGCAGCGGGGACGGTCACTCCGTACGGGGGGCGGGCGGTACGTCCCGCGTGTCGTGCCGGGCGCCGTGGGCAGCGGAAACGTATCTGTGCATGCATGACCACCGACATGGAACACCTGTTGAACGCACGCCTGTACGAGCGCTTCGGTGACGCGGCCGGCTGGGCCGAGGTCACGTCCCTGACCGCCTCCCTTCTCCGGGGCGTCGTCTCGGCGCTCGGTCCCGAGGACGCCATGGCCTTCCTGACGGCGGCGCGTCGCGCCCTCGACGAGGAGGAATCCCGCGCAGGAACGATTCATCTTGGCTTCGGCGCCCACCTCTGGACCCACCTCGAAGACGCCCCCCGGGGTGCTTCGGCCCTGGCCAGGGCGGCGGCCTGGGACGCGATGCTGACCATGCACCGCCTTTCCGTACTGGCTCCCGAACCGGGCCTGGGCGCTCATGTCGACAGCGCCCTGGAAGCCTGCCGGCTCCGGCTCGTGCCGGCGGTCACCGGCTCCTGACCGGGCGTCGCCTCAGCGCCGCGCCCCGGCCGCAGCCCGGAGGCACTCGCGGTCGTCCGCGCCGAGCAGGCCGTCCGGGAGCGTCCCGTCGTCCAGCAGGGCGGCCACCGCCGGGGCGTGTGCGCGGAACACGGCCCTGCACCGTTCACGTTCGGGGTGCTCGTCGTCGGTCCCGAGCAGCAGCACCGACCGCCCGGCATCCGCCTCGACGGGCTCGGACAGGTACGCGGCGACGGTCACCAGGTCGACCAGACCGGACCGCACCGCGAGCGCGAGGCGGGGGTCGGCCGCGAGGCGGAGCAGGAAGGGCAGGGCCGTCGGCATGGCCGCGCTCAGGTGGAGGACGTCGTCCATCAGGGCGTTGCAGAGAAGACGGAGCGCCTCGGGACCCGCGGCCTCGTCGAGCAGGCAGGGGAGGAGGGCGGGGATCCCCGAAGGCCCGCCGGGGGTCTGCGGCCAGACGGCGTCGGAGCGGCCCAGGAGCGCGGGGTGGCCGGCTCCGGCGAGCCCCGCTCGCGGATGGTCGTGGAGGAAGCGGGCGATGGCGGCCTCTTCGGCCGCCGTGTCCCTCACGCACATCCGTACGCCCTCCCTCGCGCGCGTCACCCGGTCGACGGCACTCTCGCCTGCCGGGACGGCCGAGCGCAAGTGCCGTGATCGACCAATCGCCCACCCTCTGATCGAAATTCGATCAATCGACGGGAACGCATTGACTCGATCACCGCTCGCACCTAGCTTCTGGCCGCACCCGACCGCCAGAAAGGTTGTTGCGCCATGACCACCAGAGCCTTGCCCGCCCGGCAGTCGACGGTCCGCGGGCTCGTCGCCGCCGTCCTCGCCTTCGGCGGAACCGCCGTCCTCTCCGGCGCGCCCGCCGCGGCCGCGGGGAGCGTCACCTACGTGGACTGCTCACGGACGACCGCCGGGGACGGCAGCCAGGCGGCGCCGTTCAACAGCATCGGACAGGCCAACGCGAGGACGTACGGTCCCGGCGACACGCTCGCCTTCGCCGCCGGCACCACGTGCACCGGCGCCCTCGCCCCCCGGGGCAGCGGCACCGCCGCCGCACCCATCGACCTCACCGGTTACGGAACCGGCGCCCTGCCCGTGATCGACGGCGGCGGCGCCCCGAACGCGGTCTCCCTCACCAACCAGGACCACTGGCGGATCAGCAACCTCAAGCTCACCAACCCCGCCTCCACCCTCGCCCGCCGCACCGGCCTGCGGATCTCCGCCACCGACGGAACGGCCCACCGGGGCTTCGACATCGGCAACCTCGTCATCGACCGGGTGGCCGGCCAGACGAACAAGAACAGCCCCACCACCGAGGACTTCGTCCAGTCCGCCGGCATCGTCACGGGCGCGAGCGGCACGAACTCGACCCTCCACGACGTCCACGTCCACGACAACCGGATCAGCAACACCGGCGGCGGCGGCCTCAAGATCCGCGTCGGCTCCATGGCCGTCAAGGGCACCGGCGTACTGATCGAGAACAACGTAGTCAAGGACGTCGGCGGCGACGGCATCATCGCCAGCTACGCCGACGCGCCCATGATCCAGTACAACAACGCCTCCGGCGTCGGCAACGGCGTCTACCCCTTCTCCGGCGGCAACTTCGCCGGCATCTGGGTGCTCGGCGACCACGACCCGACCATCCAGAAGAACGCCGTGTACGGCATCACGCGGATGTCCGTGGCCGACAGCCAGGCCTTCGACTGCGACTGGGGCAACACCGGCACCTGCACGATCCAGTACAACTTCAGCCGCGACAACATCGGCGGCTTCTTCCTCGACTGCGACGGCTGCGGCACCATCGGCGGCGCCCGGCAGGTCGTCCGCTACAACATCTCCGAGAACGACTGCCGCATGAGCAGCGTCAGCGCCGGACGTTCCGCGCTGCACCTCTACAACAACGTCCTCTACTGCACGGACAAGAAGTTCAGCATCACGCTTCCCGACGAGAGCGTCGTCGAGAACAACATCTGGGTGGGGACCAGCGACTCCCGGCTGCCCACCGGGGCCGGGATCTCCTGGCTGTGGAACGTCTTCCAGGGCGTGCCCCGGCCCACCGCCAACGGCATCGCCGGCGACCCGCAGTTCGTGAACCCCGGCACCGGCGGCGACACGATCCACTCCGCCGACGGCTACAAGCTGCGCGCCACGTCCCCCGCCCTGAACAACGGTTCCGTGATCAGCGGGAACGGAGGCCGTGACTACTGGGCGAACCCGGTGAGCGCGACCACGAAGCCGCACCGCGGCGCGTACAACGGGCCGGGCCTCTGAGGCGCGGTCCGGTACGTCACGGTCTGCGACATGCCGCTTTCGGCGTAATCGACCTGTTGCGGGATGTCCGACGGTCACCCTGGGCCTGTCGATCAGCATGGGCTGTCGGGGCGGCGGCCGACAGCCCGGTCCGGCGGCCCGGAAAGGAAGTGACCATGGCTCTGAGCCGCCGTCAGTTCGTCGCCTACGCCCTGGCCTCGGGAATGGCGCTCGAGATCGGTGACGTCGTCGTCTCGCCGTCTTCGGCGAGCGCCGCCGCCGCGCAGGTCCCACCGACCCTGCTCGCCGGTCAGGCGCTGACGTCGTCGACGGTGCGACTGCTGTGGACCGCGGTCGCGGGGGCCGACTCCTACCGGGTCTACCGGGACGATCAGCTGATCACCGAGCAGCCGGGCACTTTGCTCGAGGACACCGGCCTGGCCGCGACGACGACATACCGCTACGAGGTCACCACCGTGATCGGCGGGGTCGAGTCGGCGCGCTCGGCCCCCGTCGTCGTGGTCACCCAGCAGCCGGACCCGGCGGCGTCGCCGTCCGCGCCGACCAACCTCAGGGCGAGCTCGATCACGTCGTCGAGCGTGAAGCTCAGCTGGACCAAGTCCACGAGCGTCGCCAAGATCACCGGCTACCGGATCCTCCGCGGTCCCCTCGGGACTCCGCTCCAGGACCTGGTCCAGATCGCGACGACCGACGGCGGCACCACCTACACCGCGAGCAAGCTCTTCGCCAACCGCGCCTACCAGTTCGCGGTGCGCGCCGTCGACGTCGCGGGACACGTCGGCCCGGCCGCCACCATCGCCGTCACGACCAAGACCTCGAACGACACGAGCGCCCCTTCGGCGGTGTCGAGCAGCAGCGTGGCGGTGCGGCGGTACTCCTCCAGCCGACTCGACGTCACCTGGGGCACGTCGAGCTCCAGCGACGTCGCCGGCTACCAGGTCCACCGGAACAACGTCCTCGTCGCCACGGTGGAGGAGCCGCTGCGCAAGACGTACTCCGACAACGGACTCGCCCCGTCGACGTCGTACACGTACCGGATCGCGGCGGTCGATTCCGCCGGCAACGTCTCGGCGCTCACGACCGGCAGGACGTTGTCCACCCCGGCGGCCGGAACCGTCCTGGTCACCCGGGGCCCCTACGTCGTCCAGACCGACCGGACGAGCGCACGCGTGCTGTGGTGGACCAACCTTCCGGCCCCCAGCACCGTCGACTACGGGATCGGAGCGCTCACCGACACCGTCTCCGATCCCACTCCGCGGCTGCAGCACGCCATGCTGCTCGGCGGGCTCCAGCCCGGAACCGAGTACACCTACCAGGTGACGTCCGGAAACGCCACGCTCGGAGGCAACCGCTTCACCACCGCCCCCGCGCCCGGCGCGTCCTTCGCCTTCGCGGCGGTCGGCGACTTCGGGGGCGGCTCGGCGCAGGAGGCGAGCATCGCGAACCTGATCGCCGCGTCGCCCGCCCAGTTCGTGCAGACCCTCGGCGACAACGTGTACCCGGATGCCCAGGACCCGGATCCGGCGACCTTCTACTCCGACTTCGACAACCGCTTCTACAAGCAGTACAACCCGGTCATTCGCACCCGGACCCTCTTCCCGGCGAACGGCAACAAGGAGTACTACGGCGACGGCGCGGCCGCGCGGAACCTCTGGGCGCCCAACAACCAGCGCTGGTACAGCTACGAGTGGGGCGACCTCCACGTCCTCGTCGTCGACAGCGAGCAGCCCTTGGGGCCCGGCTCCGCGCAGCGCGCGTTCGTGAACGCCGACCTCGCCGCCGCGACCACGACGTGGAAGATCTGCGTCGTGCACCGTCCGCCGTACAGCTCGACGACCACCAGCTCCAGCTCGGGGACGGTCCTGACCGATCTCGTTCCGCTCCTGGACCAGTACCGGGTCACGCTCTGCCTCTCCGGCAACTCCCACAACTACGAACGCAGTCATCCGCTGCGCATGGGCGCGATCGATCCGACGGGAGTGACCTACGTCGTCTCCGGCGGCGGCGGCAACGGGCTCAACGCGTTCCAGGCGAGCCAGCCGTTCTGGAGCGCGTACCGGGAAGCGCGTTACGAATACGTGCAGTGCACGGTCTCCCCGACCCAGCTCGTGCTCGACGCGTACAGCGACACCGGGGCGCTCTTCGACGGCATGACCTGGACGGCATGACCTGGACGGCATGACCCGGACCCGGTGAACGGCCCGGCGGGAAGCGTCCCGTCGGGCCCGTGCGGCGGCCGAGGAGACCCCGGGCGACGCTCACGGCGCCACGTGGTAGTACCGGGTGCAGGCGAGGATCATCCCGTCGTCGGCGATCGTGAAGAGGTCGACGAACCGGAGGTCCTGGCCGTCGGTGCCCGGCACCACCCGGCGCCCCGTGGCGACGACGCTGCGGGCCTGGCCCACGACCCGGTCGATCTCGTAGCGGGCCCGCGGCGGGGTGCGCCCGAAACGGGTGTGCAGGACCCCCGCCCGGCCACGGGCCGGAGGCAGCCCCGGCAGTTCGAGGACCACGCCGTCGTGCAGCAGGGAGGCGCACGAGTCCAGGTCACCGGCGTCCAGGTAGTCGTAGACCAGGCGGACATGGTCGATTCCGGCGGCGGTGACCAGGTCTGCCGGTCCCGGCAGCCCGGTGCTCGTGTCATCTTGGCGGTTCAACGGCGGAGCCCCTTTCACTCTCGGCCAGGATTCTGGGGGGAGCCGCCAACTCCGCGTTATCCCCCCTCTATCTCCGACCGGGATCTTCACGGCATGGACAGGGCGGGGGTGGTTGTGGAGACTGTCCTCACTCGGTCCTGACGTGTCAACTCGTTTCTTTGGTGGGGGAATCGGTGACGGACGACATCGGGGGCAGATCCCAGGAACTCCCGGACATGTCGCCCCTCGCCTTCCGGGTCCTGGGGCCACTGCAGGTCCACGGTCCCGACGGGCCGCTGCGGCTCCCGCCCGGCCGCCAGGAGGTGATCCTCGCGGCGCTGCTCCTGGAGACCAACCGGGTGGTCAGCACCAACCACCTGGTGGACCTCATCTGGGAGGACAACCCGCCGGAGACCGCCCGCACCCAGGTGCAGATCTGCGTGTCGCGGCTGCGCAAGCTCCTCGCCGGCGCGGACGGCGAGGTCACGATCACGACCCGGCCCCCGGGATACGTGCTGCACACCGACGCGGGCAACGTGGACGCCGCGCTCTTCACCAGCCTCGTCTTACAGGCCCGCCGACTGCGCGAGCGCGGCGAACTCGACCAGGCCGTGAGGCTGCTGAGGGACGCCGTGACGCTGTGGCAGGGCGACTGCCTGTCCGGCCTCGACAGCGGCCCGCTGGCGAACAAGGCACGACAGCTCAACGAGGAACGTCTGGCCGCCGTCGAACTCCGCATCCAACTGGAGCTCGAACTCGGACGGTACGACGGGCTCGTGGGCGAACTGCAGAGACTCACCCACGAACACCCCCTGCGGGAGAAGCTGCGCGGCCAGCTGATCCAGGCCCTGTACTGGTCGGGACGGCAGGCCGAGGCCCTGGAGGCCTTCCGCACCGCCCGCCGCTTCCTCGCCGAGGAACTCGGCCTCGAACCCAGCCGGGAGCTCAGGGAACTGGAGTCGGCCATCCTCGCCGGCCGGCTCCCCGCGCCCGCCGCGCCCGCACCCGTACGCGTACCGGGGAACAGGCCCCAGGAGGAGACGGCGGGAGCGGAGCCCGAGGAGGACTCCGAACCGGCCGCCCCGACGGTCCCGCCGTCCCCGGAGTCCGTACGTCAGGACGCCGTGCCGCACCAGCTTCCCGCCGCCGTCGCCGACTTCGTGTCCGACGCCGGCCAGCTCGCCGCGCTGGAGGAAGCGCTGACCGGACGGCCGGGCCGCACCACGGTGGGACTCGCCGCGATCACGGGCAAGCCCGGCACCGGCAAGTCGACCCTCGCCGTGCACGTCGCCCACATGCTCTCCGAGACCGGCTTCCCCGACGGCCAGCTCTACTGCGACCTGCGCGGGACGACCGGCACCCCGGCCACCCCCGAGGAGGTCCTGGGCCGGTTCCTGCGCGCGCTCGGCATCCCCGGCCAGCTGATCCCGGAATCCCTGGACGAGCGCGCCGAGATGTACCGCACCCGGCTGGCCTCCCGCCGCGTCCTGGTCGTCCTCGACGACGCCGCCGGCGAAGGCCAGGTGCTGCCGCTGCTGCCCGGCAGCCGGGGCTGCGCCGTCCTCGTCACCGGCCGGGCCCGCCTCACCGCCCTGCCCGGCGCGCACCGGGTGGAGCTCGACGTGCTCGCCGAGGACCGGGCGCTCGAACTGCTGTCCAGGATCGTCGGACGGGAACGGGTCGCGGGCGAGGCCGCCGCCGCGGAGGCCCTGGTCCGCACGGTCGGACGGCTCCCGCTGGCGCTGCGGATCGTCGCCGCCCGGCTCGCGGCCCGCCCGCACTGGACCCTGGCGTCCATGGTGCAGCGGCTCGCCAACGAGCGGCACCGCCTCGACGAACTGGCCCACGGCGAGATGACGATGCGCGCCAGCCTGTCGCTGACCTACGAGGGCCTGGCGCCGGAGGACCGCCGGCTGCTGCGGCTGCTGAGCATGGCGCAGGCACCGACCCTGCCGAGCTGGCTGGCGGGCGCGCTGCTCGACGACCACCGCCCCTTCCCCTCGGACCTGATGGAACCGCTGGTCGACGTGCAGATGCTGGACGTCGCCGGAGTGGAGCGGACCGGTGGTTTCCGGTACCGCTTCCACGAGATCATCCGCGTGTACGCGCGGGAACAGCTGGCCGCGCACCACACCCCCGAGGTACGGCAGGAGGCGCTCGCCCGCATGGCGGGCGGCTGGATGCACCTCGCCCAGCAGGCCCACCGCAAGGTGTACGGAGGGGACTTCACCGTCCTGCACGGCGACGCGCCCCGCTGGGAACCCCCGGCCTCCTACACGGACGAGGTGCTCGCCGACCCGCTGGCCTGGCTCGACGCCGAACAGACCTCCCTGTGCGGGATGGTCGAGCACACCGCCGACGCGGGTCTCCACGACCTCAGCTGGGACCTCGCGACCTCGCTCGTCACGCTCTTCGAGGTGCGCGGCCACTACGACCTGTGGGAGCAGACCCACCTGAGCGCGCTGGCCGCCGTCCGCAAGGCGGGAAACCTGCGGGGAACCGCCGCGATACGGGCGTCGCTCGGCTCGCTCTACATGAGCCGCAACCAGTTCGACACGGCCCGGCAGGCGCTGAACTCGGCACTCGACGTCTTCCAGGCGTTGGACGAGCCGATGGGCGAGGCGCTGTGCCGGCGCGACATGGCGCTCATCGCGCGCACGAGCGGCGACGACTCCTCGGCCCTGGAGCTGTACCGGCGGTCCCTCGCCGACTTCGACCGGGCGGGCGACGTGGTGGGCCGCGCGATCGTGCTGACCCAGAGCGCGCACATCCGGATGCGGCAGGGCGAGATCGCGGAGGCGCAGAGACAGCTGGACGAGGCGCTGGACATCTACGAAGGGGTCGGCTACACGGGCGGCCGGGCGAGAACACTGCGGCGCGTGGGGCAACTGCTGCTCGAACAGGGCCGGAGCGACCTGGCGGTCCTCACCTTCACGGAGGTGCTGGAGCTCTGCCGGGATTCCGGCGACGTCATCGGAGAGGGCCATCTGCTCCGCGACCTGGGGCACGCCTTCGTCATCATGGGCCGTCCCGACCGGGCCAGGGACTTCTACGACCGCGCGGTGACCGCGCGGGAGGGCGTCATGGATTTTAGCGGCGGCGCGCTGGCGCGCCTCGACCTCGCCCGTCTCCTCGACGCGGAGCCCGGACGCTCCCGGGAGCTGCTCGTCCCGGCCGTCGAGGTGTTCCGCGAGCGGCGCATGGGACGGGAACTCGCCGAGGCGGAGAGGCTGCTCGCGACCGGCTGCTGAGCCGGCGGGCCTCCCGGCCGGAGGTCAGTCCCAGGGGTTGTTGTCGGTGCTGCACGTGGTGACGGTGCCGGTGGCGGTGACCGTCGTCGTGCAGACCGGGGTGGTCTCGGTGGTGCCCGTGGCGTCGTCGGCCCAGCTCGCCTGGACACCCGCTCCGGTCAGGATCACGATCAGCGCGGCGGTGACGGCGGCGCGGACGGAGTTGCGGGCGGCGGTGGCGGTGTAGGACATCGGATCCTGCCTCTCGGTGGTGTGCGGCGTTTCCTTGTGACCACCACGTTAGGAACACGCGGATTCACGGCACCGCTCGCTGCCTTATCACCCCGCTATCACGGAACGGCGCCCCGCCCGCCCCGCTATCACGGCGCCCCGGGCCGCTATCGCCCGCCGTCCCGCCCGGACACCCCTCCGTCCGGAAGGGCCGGCGGAGGGTTAGTGCCGGGATGCCCCCTGAATAGTCGCGTCCGGACGATGGGTCCCATCAGACGGCGAGGCGGAGTCCCCGGCCGGCGGCCCGACCGGGCGCCGACGGGAGGATCCGCCCCAACTCGACCAGCGGGAGCTTCTCATGACGACCAGTCTCTCCCCCGAGGACACCGTGACGGCCACCGCCGCACTCGGCACCCTCATACGCGGCCACCGGCTCCGCATCGGCCTGACCCAGCAGGAGCTGGCGGACCTCTCCACCATCAGCGTCCGCGCCATCCGCGACCTGGAGAAGGGGAAGGCACAGCGGCCGAGAGCCGACACGATCCGGCTGATAGCCGACGGCCTGCGCCTGGGCCCCCGGGCCCGCACGGCCCTCGAGGACGCGGTGCGGCGCGGACACCGGGGCGGCGTCGGACCCCGGAACCTCGCCGACGAGCGGCCGGCCCCGCCCGTACCGCTGCACCCGCTGATCGAGAGGGCCGCCGAGTCCACCGTCCTCACGGAGGAGCTGCGCTCCGGAGCCGAACGCCTGATCACCGTCGTCGGCCTGAGCGGCGTCGGCAAGACGAGACTGGCCCTGGAGGCGGCGGCCCGGCTGCACGACGCCGGATTCCCGGTGCTGTGGCACACCGCCCCCGGGGCGACAGCAGACTGCCTGCCGGCCTGCGACGGCCGGCTCGCCGCCCTGACGGCCGACTGCGCCGCCTTCCTCCACGGCGACGGCGAGGCCGACGACCTGGTCCCCGAACTGGCCGGCGCGCTCGGCGACCGCGCGATGCTCCTCGTCCTCGACGGCGTCGACACCGCGCTGCTCGACTTCCACCGCCTGAGCCGGATGCTGCGCGAACTGCCCGGACTCCGCCTCCTCGTCACCGCCGACGAACCCTGGAACGTTCCCGGCGAACGCCTCTTCCTCCTCTCTCCGCTGGAGGCGCCGGACCCCTCCGCCGGCATCCGCCCCGACGCGCCCGCCACCCGGTTCTTCCTCAGCCGGCTCCGCCACGTCCGCCCCGACATCGTTCCCGACGAGCGCGTCCTCGCGGACATCGCCTGGGTCGGCCACCGGCTCGACGGCCATCCGCTCGCGCTCGCCGCGGCGGCCTCCTGGCTCACCGTCTGCGACCTGTCCACGCTGCGCGGCATCGTCGAGTCCGACCCGGCGTCCCTGCTCGACCACCTGGCCGACGGCCGGTCCGGCTCCCGCCTCCGCGAGCGCGTGGCCCGTACGCTCGCCGCGCTCCCCGACGCCCACCGGCAGCTGATCGGCGCGCTGTGCGCCGCGAGCGAGGCCGAATTCGTCCTGGAGGACGTCGTCCGGCTGACCGGCATGCCCCTGCCGCACTGCGGCCGCATGGTCCGCGACCTGCTGGTCAGCGGCGTGATCAGGTCCGGCACGGACGGCGGCCGCTCCGCGTTCCGCGTACTGAGCGTGGTGCGTGCCCTCGCGGCGGACGCGACGGCGACCACGACCACGACCACGACCGCGACCGCTTCCGTGACGGTGACCGCTCCCGCGACCGCGACTACGACCACGACCGTTTCCGCGGCCGCGGTGCGGACACCGGTCCGATGAGCGGCAGCGCCGTGCCGGACGGCATCGGCACGACTGCCGGAACCGCTGCCGCCTGACTGCCGCTCCACCGCCGAACCGCTGGCGTACCGCCGGATCAACTGCCGCTCCCGGCCCCGGCCCACGGGTTGTATGGCGACTGCCCCGCCGAGCCCGCGCCGCTCTCCCCCTCCCTCCTCCGCCGTGACTTCCACAGGAGCCCCTCATGCCGTTCGACACGCCCGTCGCACCCGCTCCGGCTGCCGTCCGGTTGCCGCTCTCGGTGGCCCAGCGTGACATCTGGACGGCGCACGCCCTCGATCCCACCGGCGTGAAGTACAACGTCGCCGAGTGCCGCGAGATCAACGGCCCCGTGGATCCGCAGCTGATGGCCGCGGCCTGGCGCCGGCTCGTCGAGGAGGCGGACTTCCTCCGCATCCGCCGCTTCGAGGACGACGGCGAGCAGGTGTGGCAACTGGTCGACACCGACGCCGGATCGCGCACCCTGCCGTTCACCGACGTGAGCGCCGAGGACGACCCCGAGGGCGCGGCCTGGCGGCTCGTCGACGCACTGATCTGCGCCCCCTTCGACCTCACCGACCAGCCGCCGGTCCGCTGCGCGCTGATCAGACTCGCCGAGGACAGGTACTTCTACTTCTACGGGTTCCACCACCTGGTCGTCGACGGCGTGGGCGTGTCGATGGCACTCGCCCGGCTGATCGAGCTGTACGAGCAGGCCGTCGCGGGCGAACCCTGGGGCCCCTCCCCGTTCGGGAGCCTGACGGAGCTGCTCGCCGAGGACGCGGAGTACCGGCGGTCCGAGGAGGCCGCCGCCGAACGCGCCGCCTGGCGGGAGCACCTCGCCGGCGCCCCCGACGCGCCCGCCGGCCTCGTCCGGGGCACCGGCCGGGCGACGGCCGCGCACGGCGGACTGCCCTTCGCCCGACGGAGCGTACGGGTCTCCCCGGCGGACGCCGACCGGCTCCGCTCGGTCGCACGCGGCGAGCGCGCCACCTGGTCCGTCCTCCTCGTGGCCCTGTTCTCCGCCTACCTGCACCGCGTCACAGGCCGTACGGAGCTGATGATCGCCCTCCCGGTCACCGGCAGGACGTCCCGGCTCGCCCGCAGCACCCCGGGCATGTCGTCGAACGTGGTCCCGCTGAGGATCCGGATCAGCCCCGAGGACTCGCTCGGCGCACTCGTCCGCTCGGTGGGAGCCGAGGTCAAGCACGGACTGCGCCACCAGCTGACCCGGTACGAGGACCTCTGCCGCGACGCCGGCCTCGTAGACGGCTCCCGGAGACTGGCCACGCCCGTCCTCAACATCATGGGCTTCCACGGAGAGCTCACCGTCTGCGGCCACCCCACGGTCAACCACAACGTGAGCAACGGCCCCGTGGACGACCTCAGCGTCGCCGTGCTCGACCTCGGCGCCGCGAACGGCCTGCGCATCGACTTCGACACCCCCGTCGACGGCGTCGACGCCGCGGCCGTCGCCGCACACCAGGACCGTTTCGCCGCCTTCCTCACCACCGTCCTCGCCACGGAACGCCCGACCGAACACAGGGTCGCCGACCTGGAGGTGCTGTCGGAGGCGGAGCGCGGGCTGCTGACGGGCCGGTGGGCCGGTCCGGTGGCGGACGTCGTGGACACGACGCTGGTGGAGCGGTTCGAGGAGCAGGCGGCGCGGTTCCCCGACGGGGTGGCGCTCGTCGGTGAGGCGGGGGAGGTCACGTACGGCGAGCTCAACGCCGCGGCCAACCGCTGGGCCCGCCACCTGCGCTCCCGAGGCCTCGGACGCGGTGACATGGCCGGAGTCCTCTTCGAGCGCGGGACCCGCTTCGCCACCGCTCTGCTCGCCGTCCTGAAGACCGGCGCCGCCCACGTACTCCTGGACCCTGACTTCCCCGACGACCGGCTGCGCTCGGCGGCCGCCGACGCCGGCATCAGCCACCTCGTCACCCGCCCGGTGCTCGCCGAGCGCGTCGAGGGCCCCTGGGCGACCCACACGGAGGCCCCCGGCGAACTCCTCTCCCACAATCCCGGCAACCTCCGCCTGCCGCTCGGCCCCGACGACTCCGCCTGCCTGATGTTCACCTCCGGCTCGACGGGCCGCCCGAAGGCCATCCTGTCCTCCCACCGCAACCTGGTGTCGACCCTGATCGGCCAGCCCTACCTCCCCACGGGCCCGGAGCAGGTCTACCTCCAGTGCTCGCCGGTGTCCTGGGACGCGTTCAGCCTGGAGTTCTGGGGAGCGCTCCTCCACGGCGGCACGGCGGTCCTCCAGCCCGGTCAGAAGCCCGAACCGGCCCTCGTGACCGAGCTGGCCCGCCGCCACCGCGTCACCACGCTCCTGCTGTCCGCCACCCTCTTCAACTTCCTGGTCGACGAGCACCCCGAGGCCTTCGAGACGGTCACCACCGCCTTCACGGTGGGCGAGGCCGCCTCCCCGGCGCACGTCCACAAGCTCCAGCGGCTCAGGCCCGGCATCACCGTCCTCAACGGCTACGGACCCGCCGAGGTGATGATCTACGCGACCACCCACACCGTCGAGGCCGGGGACGAGCCCCACGCGGTGATCCCGATCGGCACCCCGCTGGTCAGCAAGCCGGCCTACGTCCTGGACGCCCGGCTCGGCCTGTGTCCCCCGGGGGTGACGGGGGAGCTGTACGTGGCGGGCGAGGGCCTCGCCCACGGCTACCTGGGCCGGTCCGACCTGACCGCCACCCGGTTCGTCCCGAACCCCTTCGGCCCGGCGGGCAGCCGGCTCTACCGGACGGGGGACCTGGTCCGCTTCGACCGGGACGGACGCCTCCTGTACGAGGGCCGGGCGGACGACCAGATCAAGATCAGGGGCTTCCGCATCGAGCCGGGCGAGACCGAAGCCGCGCTCCTGACCCATCCGGCCGTCACCCGGGCCGTCGTCACCGTCCACGAGAAGAGGCTGGCCGCCTACGTCGTCCTCGCGGACGGGGACACGGCGGGGGAGACGGACCCCCACGAGATCCGCCGGCACGTCGCCGACCGGCTGCCCGAGCACCTCGTCCCCACGTACCTGACCACGCTCGACCGCCTGCCCGTCACGCCCAACGGCAAGATCGACAAGCGGGCGCTCCCGGCGCCGGAGACGGTCCTGGGAACGACCCGCGCCCCGCGCGACGAGACCGAGGAGATCCTGTCCGCGCTGTTCGGCAGGACCCTGGAGACGCCCGGCCCGGTCGGCATCGACGACAGCTTCTTCGCCCTCGGCGGCCACTCGCTGCTCGCGGCCCGGCTGACGAACCACATCGCCGAGGCGTTGGGCGTGCGGCTGACGATCCGGGACGTCTTCGGGCGTCCGACGGTGGCGGGGCTCGCGGAACTGCTGGGCGAGCAGACCGGCGTACGGGCCGTCCCGCCGTTGGTGGCGGGGGAGGGGGCGGGTGATGTGGTGCCCGTGTCGTTCGCCCAGCGGCGGTTGTGGTTGTTGTCGGAGCTGGAGGGGGACAGTGCGGCCTACAACGTGCCGATGGTGGTGCGGTGTGAGGGCGGGCTGGATGTGGGGGCGCTGGAGTCGGCGCTGAGTGACGTGGTGGAGCGGCATGCTCCGTTGCGGACGGTGTTCGAGTCGGTGGAGGGGGAGCCGCGTCAGCGGGTCCTGCCGCCGGAGTCGGCCCGGGTGCCGGTGGAACGGCGTCAGGTCGAAGCCGACTCGCTCGAAAGGGAGTTGGCTGACGAGGCCGGTCGTGTCTTCGATCTGGCGGTGGATCTTCCGCTGCGGGCGGTGGTGTTCGAGCTGGGTGACGGCACGGTGGTGCTGTCGCTGGTGGTGCACCACATCGCGACGGACGGTCTGTCGAACGCGGTGTTCTTCGGAGACCTGCAGCGGGCCTACGAGGCCCGGGTGGCGGGGGCGGAGGGCTCCGTCCTTGAGCCCTTGGCCGTGCAGTACGCGGACTACGCGGTCTGGCAGCGCCGGGTGCTGGGCGCGGCGGACGATCCGCAGAGCGTGCTGGGCCGGGAGCTGGGGTTCTGGCGTGGGGTGCTGGAAAATCTGCCGGAGGAGCACGGGCTGAACCTGGACCGTCCGAGGCCGGCCCGGGCCTCCCACCGGGGCGGACAGGTCGAACTCGACCTGGGTGCGGACCTGTTCGAGCGGGTGGCCGCGTTCGCGCGGGCCGAGGGGTGCACGCCCTTCATGGTGGTGCACGCGGCGCTGGTCGCGGCACTGACGAGGCTCGGTGCGGGGACGGATCTGGCGATCGGTTCACCGGCGGCGGGGCGTGGCGAGCCGGAACTGCAGGAGCTGGTCGGGTTCTTCGTGAACACGCTGGTGCTGCGGACCAGCAGCGCGGGTGATCCGAGTTTCCGCGACCTTCTGGGTCGGGTGCGTACGGCGGACCTGGACGCGTTCGCGCACCAGGAGGCCCCGTTCGACCTGGTCCTCGAAGCGGTCAACCCGACCCGGAGCCTCTCGCGCCACCCCCTCTTCCAGATCAGCCTCGGCCTGGAGACCGACGCCGGCCCCGCCTTCGAGCTGAGCGGGGTCCGGACGGGACCGGTGGAGAAGATCTCCAGCGGATCCGCCAAGTTCGACCTGGAGTTCTTCCTCCGCTCCGACGACGGGAAGGAGCTGCGGGCCACCGTGCTCTTCGCGGCGGAGCTGTTCGACGAGGTCACGGTACGACGGATGACGACCGTCCTCGGCGAGGTGCTGGCCCAGGTCCTCGACGAGCCGGACATGCGGCTGTCGGGCCTGGAGGTGCTGTCGGAGGCGGAGCGCGGGCTGCTGACGGGCCGGTGGGCCGGTCCGGTGGCGGACGTCGTGGACACGACGCTGGTGGAGCGGTTCGAGGAGCAGGCGGCGCGGTTCCCCGACGGGGTGGCGCTCGTCGGTGAGGCGGGGGAGGTCACGTACGGCGAGCTCAACGCCGCGGCCAACCGCTGGGCCCGCCACCTGCGCTCCCGAGGCCTGGGCCGTGGCGACATGGCGGGTGTGCTCTTCGAGCGCGGGACCCGCTTCGCCACCGCTCTGCTCGCCGTCCTGAAGACCGGCGCCGCCCACGTACTCCTGGACCCTGACTTCCCCGACGACCGGCTGCGCTCGGCGGCCGCCGACGCCGGCATCAGCCACCTCGTCACCCGCCCGGTGCTCGCCGAGCGCGTCGAGGGCCCCTGGGCGACCCACACGGAGGCCCCCGGCGAACTCCTCTCCCACAATCCCGGCAACCTCCGCCTGCCGCTCGGCCCCGACGACTCCGCCTGCCTGATGTTCACCTCCGGCTCGACGGGCCGCCCGAAGGCCATCCTGTCCTCCCACCGCAACCTGGTGTCGACCCTGATCGGCCAGCCCTACCTCCCCACGGGCCCGGAGCAGGTCTACCTCCAGTGCTCGCCGGTGTCCTGGGACGCGTTCAGCCTGGAGTTCTGGGGAGCGCTCCTCCACGGCGGCACGGCGGTCCTCCAGCCCGGTCAGAAGCCCGAACCGGCCCTCGTGACCGAGCTGGCCCGCCGCCACCGCGTCACCACGCTCCTGCTGTCCGCCACCCTCTTCAACTTCCTGGTCGACGAGCACCCCGAGGCCTTCGAGACGGTCACCACCGCCTTCACGGTGGGCGAGGCCGCCTCCCCGGCGCACGTCCACAAGCTCCAGCGGCTCAGGCCCGGCATCACCGTCCTCAACGGCTACGGACCCGCCGAGGTGATGATCTACGCGACCACCCACACCGTCGAGGCCGGGGACGAGCCCCACGCGGTGATCCCGATCGGCACCCCGCTGGTCAGCAAGCCGGCCTACGTCCTGGACGCCCGGCTCGGCCTGTGTCCCCCGGGGGTGACGGGGGAGCTGTACGTGGCGGGCGAGGGCCTCGCCCACGGCTACCTGGGCCGGTCCGACCTGACCGCCACCCGGTTCGTCCCGAACCCCTTCGGCCCGGCGGGCAGCCGGCTCTACCGGACGGGGGACCTGGTCCGCTTCGACCGGGACGGACGCCTCCTGTACGAGGGCCGGGCGGACGACCAGATCAAGATCAGGGGCTTCCGCATCGAGCCGGGCGAGACCGAAGCCGCGCTCCTGACCCATCCGGCCGTCACCCGGGCCGTCGTCACCGTCCACGAGAAGAGGCTGGCCGCCTACGTCGTCCTCGCGGACGGGGACACGGCGGGGGAGACGGACCCCCACGAGATCCGCCGGCACGTCGCCGACCGGCTGCCCGAGCACCTCGTCCCCACGTACCTGACCACGCTCGACCGCCTGCCCGTCACGCCCAACGGCAAGATCGACAAGCGGGCGCTCCCGGCGCCGGAGACGGTCCTGGGAACGACCCGCGCCCCGCGCGACGAGACCGAGGAGATCCTGTCCGCGCTGTTCGGCAGGACCCTGGAGACGCCCGGCCCGGTCGGCATCGACGACAGCTTCTTCGCCCTCGGCGGCCACTCGCTGCTCGCGGCCCGGCTGACGAACCACATCGCCGAGGCGTTGGGCGTGCGGCTGACGATCCGGGACGTCTTCGGGCGTCCGACGGTGGCGGGGCTCGCGGAACTGCTGGGCGAGCAGACCGGCGTACGGGCCGTCCCGCCGTTGGTGGCGGGGGAGGGGGCGGGTGATGTGGTGCCCGTGTCGTTCGCCCAGCGGCGGTTGTGGTTGTTGTCGGAGCTGGAGGGGGACAGTGCGGCCTACAACGTGCCGATGGTGGTGCGGTGTGAGGGCGGGCTGGATGTGGGGGCGCTGGAGTCGGCGCTGAGTGACGTGGTGGAGCGGCATGCTCCGTTGCGGACGGTGTTCGAGTCGGTGGAGGGGGAGCCGCGTCAGCGGGTCCTGCCGCCGGAGTCGGCCCGGGTGCCGGTGGAACGGCGTCAGGTCGAAGCCGACTCGCTCGAAAGGGAGTTGGCTGACGAGGCCGGTCGTGTCTTCGATCTGGCGGTGGATCTTCCGCTGCGGGCGGTGGTGTTCGAGCTGGGTGACGGCACGGTGGTGCTGTCGCTGGTGGTGCACCACATCGCGACGGACGGTCTGTCGAACGCGGTGTTCTTCGGAGACCTGCAGCGGGCCTACGAGGCCCGGGTGGCGGGGGCGGAGGGCTCCGTCCTTGAGCCCTTGGCCGTGCAGTACGCGGACTACGCGGTCTGGCAGCGCCGGGTGCTGGGCGCGGCGGACGATCCGCAGAGCGTGCTGGGCCGGGAGCTGGGGTTCTGGCGTGGGGTGCTGGAAAATCTGCCGGAGGAGCACGGGCTGAACCTGGACCGTCCGAGGCCGGCCCGGGCCTCCCACCGGGGCGGACAGGTCGAACTCGACCTGGGTGCGGACCTGTTCGAACGCATCACGGTCCTTGCCCGCTCGGAGGGGTGCACGCCCTTCATGGTGGTGCACGCGGCCCTGGTCGCCGCGCTGACCCGCCTGGGGGCGGGGTCCGACCTGGCGATCGGCACTCCGGTCGCGGGTCGTGGCGAGCGATCGCTGCAGGAGCTGGTCGGGTTCTTCGTCAACACGCTGGTGCTGCGGACCAGCAGCGCGGGTGATCCGAGTTTCCGCGACCTTCTGGGTCGGGTGCGTACGGCGGACCTGGACGCGTTCGCGCACCAGGAGGCCCCGTTCGACCTGGTCCTCGAAGCGGTCAACCCGACCCGGAGCCTCTCGCGCCACCCCCTCTTCCAGATCTGCCTCGGTCTCGAAGTGGGCGGCGTACCGGAGCTCCACCTGCCCGGAGTCCGCACCGCCGAGGTCTCCGGCCTCGGGAACGGGGCCGCGAAGTTCGACCTCGAGTTCCTGCTCCGCTCCGACGACAGCCGGCGACTGCACGGTGCGATCCTCTTCGCGGCCGAGCTGTTCGACGAGGACTCGGTACGGCGCATGGCGTCGGTGCTGGGCCAGGTGCTGGACCAGGTGCTCGACGACCCCGGCCTGACGCTCTCGTCCCTGGACGTGCTGTCCAGCTCGGAGCGCGAGCTGCTCACCGGCCCGTGGGCGGGGACCGTCTCCGATGAGGGGGAGGCCTCCCTCGTCGAGCGGTTCGAGGAGCAGGTGGCCCGGTGCCCGGAGGCGACGGCCCTGATCGACGGAGACCGCGAGGTCTCGTACGCCGAACTGAACGCCATGGCCAACCGGTTGGGCCACCACCTGCGGGCGCACGGCCTCGGCCGTGGCGACATGGCGGGTGTGCTGCTGGAGCGCGGGGTGGAGTTCGCGGCGGCGGTGGTCGCCGTGGCAAAGGCCGGGGCGGCGTACACGCTGCTCGACCCGGACTTCCCGGACGAGCGGCTCCGCTCGGCCGCCACCGACGCCGGCATCAGCCATCTCGTGACCTCGCCGGCCCTTGTCGAGCGCGTCGAGGGACCCTGGCAGACCCACACCGAGGCCCCCGGCGAACTCCTCTCCCGCAACCCCGGGAACCTCGGCCTGCCGCTCGGACCCGACGACTCCGCCTGCCTGATGTTCACGTCGGGTTCGACGGGCCGTCCGAAGGCGATCCTGTCGTCGCACCGGAACCTGGTGTCGACGGTGTCGGGGCAGTCGTACGGCGGGTTCGGTCCGGGTGAGGTGTTCCTGCAGTGCTCGCCGGTGTCGTGGGACGCGTTCAGCCTGGAGTTCTGGGGCGCGCTGCTGCACGGTGGGTCGACGGTGCTGCAGCCGGGGCAGCGGCCGGAGCCGGTGCTGATCGCCGAGCTGTCCCGTCAGCACAAGGTGTCGATGCTGCAGCTGTCGGCGAGCCTGTTCAACTTCCTGGTCGACGAGCACCCGGAGGCCTTCGAGACGGTCACCGTCGCCTTCACCGGCGGCGAGGCGGCCTCCCCGGCACACGTGCACAAGCTCCAGCGACTCAGGCCCGGCATCAGGGTCGTCAACGGGTACGGGCCGGCTGAGTCCATGGGCTTCACGACCACGCACTTCATCGAGGCAGGTGCGGAGCCGCACGCGCTGATCCCGATCGGTGCGCCGTTGGTGAACAAGGCCGCCTACATCCTGGACGCGCACCTGAGACTCTGTGCGCCGGGGGTGACCGGCGAGCTGTACCTGTCCGGTGACGGTCTCGCCCACGGATACCTGGGCCGGCCCGACCTGACGGCCACCCGCTTCGTCCCGAACCCCTTCGCGGCAGCCTCCGACCGGCTGTACCGGACGGGGGACCTGGCCCACTTCGACCGGCACGGCCGGCTGCACTACGACGGCCGGGCGGACGACCAGATCAAGATCCGTGGTTTCCGTGTCGAGCCGGGCGAGACCGAGGCCGCGCTCCTGGCGCATCCGGCCGTCACCCAGGCCGTCGTCACCGTCCACCACGAACAGCTCGCCGCGTATGTGGTCACCAGCTGCCAGACGGACTCCGAGGAGATCCGCCGGCACGTGGCCGACCGGCTGCCCGAGCACCTCGTCCCGACGTACGTCATCGTTCTCGACCGGCTGCCCCTGACCCCGAACGGGAAGGTCGACAAGCGCGCCCTGCCCGCCCCGGCCCCCCTCGCCTCCACCGGCCGTGCCCCGCGCACCCCGCTGGAGGAGACCCTGCTCGCCCTCTTCGCCCGCACCCTCGACACCACCGCCGACCTCACCGTCGACGACGACTTCTTCCACCACGGCGGCCACTCGCTGCTGGGCGCCCGCCTCACCAACCACATCGCCGGGGCCCTCGACGTCCGGCTCACCATCCGCGACGTCTTCCAGCACCCCACCCCGGCCCGGCTCGCCGAGCACATCGAATCCCTGAAGGCCGTGCCGGTGCGGAAGGCCCGTCCCGCCCTCCGGCGCCGCGCCAGGACCGAGGCGGTCACGACCGAGAGGGTCACCGGGACCACCACCCGGACCGCCATCCCGAACGCCACCCCGAACGTCACCGCGACAGAACGGATCAGCTGATGAACACCTCCCCGACCCCCGCCCCCGAGGACGTCGTCTGGGACCTGCCGGGCGACCTGCCGCACCGCCTGTCGCTGCTCGTGCTCCCGCACGCCGGAGGCAACGCGCACGCCTACAGCGCGTGGCGCGAGCACCTCCCGGCCGACGTGCGGCTGCTCGTCGGCCAGTACCCGGGGCGCGGCGCCCGCTTCAGCGAGGACCTGCCCGAGTCCGTCGACGACCTGGCGCTGCCCGTGGTCGACGCACTCCCCGCGGACACCGGTGCCCTGGTGGTGCTCGGGCACAGCATGGGCTCCCTGGTCGCCTTCGAGGTGACCCGCGCCCTGCAGGCCGTCGGCCGTGCCCCGCAGGGCCTGATCGCCTCCGCCTGCCGGGCGCCGGTGCTGCCCAACCAGTGCCCGGTGCACCCGGAACGGCTGGACGACGACCAGCTGGTCGCGGCCATCAAGGAGCGCGGCGGCACCGATGACGGCATCCTCGACGACGAGGAGCTCCGCGAGATCGTCCTGCCGTCCATCCGCGCGGACTTCGCCATCGACGACGCCTACCGGTGCACCGCCCCGGCCGTACGGCTCGACTGCCCGGTCGCGGTGTTCGGCGGGGACGCCGACCCGATCGTCCCGGTCGACATGCTCGACGGCTGGTCCCTGGTGGCCGGCCACCAGGTGGTCCCCCAGGTGCTGACCGGCGACCACTTCTACTTCCAGCAGGACCTGCCCGGCTTCTTCGCCCGTCTGAACCCGGTCCTGGAGGCCCTGCACGCCTCCGCCCCCAGCAACGCCTGATCACCCGCCGACTCCCTTTTCCCCGAGGTACCACGAGGAGCCCACCATGACCACGTACGCCCAGAGCCCGGCCGCCGCCGGCATCGCCGTCGTCCGGGAACCCGGCAAGCCGGCCCTCGTCGAGACGCCCGCCTTCGGCACGATGGCGGAGGCCACCGCCTGGCTGTCGGACCGGCTCCCCGCCATCCAGGCCGAACTGCACCGCTCCGGCGCGGTCATGCTGCGCGGGCTTCCGGTGACGGACGCGGCGACGTTCGCCGAGGCGCGTGACGCGCTGATCGCCCAGCGCGCCGGATACAAGGAGAAGGCCACTCCCCGCACGGACTTCGGCGAAGGGGTGTTCTCCTCCACCGACCTGCCGGCCGCCCAGCCGATCCGCCTGCACAACGAGAACAGCTACACCCTGGACTTCCCCGGCGTGCTGCTCTTCGGCTGCGTCACCGCCCCCGAGACCGGCGGCGCCACCACCGTCGGCGACATGCGCCGGGCGCTCGCCATGCTGCCGCAGGACCTGGTCGCCCGGTTCGCCGAGGCCGGCTGGCTCCTCGTGCGCAACTACTCCGACCTGGCGGGCATGCCCTGGCGCAAGGCCTTCTCGTCGGAAGAGCCGGCGGGCGCCGAGGAGTACTGCGACGCCCACGCGATCGGCTACGAGTGGCTCGACGAGGACACCCTGCGCACCCGTCAGCGCCGCTCCGCGATCATCACCCACCCGGTGACCGGCGAGCGGTCCTGGTTCAACCACTTCGCGTTCTGGAACGCCCGCAGCCTCGACGAGGACGTCCGCGAGGTCCTCACCGACACGTTCGGCGCGGACGGCCTGCCCTTCGACACCCGCCTGGGCGACGGCAGCGCCCTCACCGACGCCGAGGTGGACGCGATCAACGACGTGTACCAGGCGGTCACGCTGCGGGAGAGCTGGCAGGCCGGCGACCTGATGCTCGTCGACAACATCCTCTGCGCGCACGGCCGGGAGTCGTACACCGGCGACCGGAAGATCCTCGTCGCCATGGGCGAGCCGGTACGGCTGTCCGACTGCTCCCCGACCACCGCCCCCTCCACCACCCTGTACGGAAGGTGAGCCCCGCCATGACCGCCGTCCTCCCCGAGCGCTCCACCGCCCCGGCCGCCCCCGCCGCCCCGGCCTCCTCGCCCGGCACCGCCTCCTGCTCCCCGGGCACCTGCGCCTGCGGCACCTGCGCCACCGCCGGAGCCGGCGCGGCCGACCTCCTCGCCCGGCTCGCCACCGCGCCCGGCGGGCGCACCGCCGTCGTCGCCGGCGACGACCGCCTCACCTTCGACGAGCTGCGCGCCGAGGCCACCGCGATCGCCGCCCGCCTGGCCGCCCTCGGCATCGGCCCGGAGAGCGTCGTGGCGCTCTGCCTGCCCCGGAGCGCCGTCCTGGTGACCGCGATCATCGGCACGCTCACCGCCGGCGCCGCCTACCTGCCGGTCGACCCGGCGCTGCCCGCCGACCGCCGCCGCTACCTCGTCGAGGACTCCGGCGCCGACCTGGTGGTCGTGGCCGGCGCCGAAGGCTCCCCGGCGCCCGGCACCCGCGCCGTGACGGTCGCCGAGCTGACGGCCGCCCCCGGCACCGGCCCGGCCCCGTCCCCGTACGCGCCGGTCCCCGTCACCGCGGACACCCTGGCCTACGTCATCTACACCTCCGGCTCCACCGGCCGTCCGAAGGGCGTGGAGATCGGCCGCGGCGCCGCCTCCCTGCTGCTGAAGGAGCTGGAGGAGGCGGGCGCCGCCACCGGCGAGGGGAGCAGGGTCGGCTGGAACGCCTCCCCGTCGTTCGACGCCTCCGTGCAGCAGTGGACACGGCTCTGCCGGGGCGACACCCTCGTCATGATCGACGAGGAGACCCGCCGCGACCCGTCCCTGCTCGCCGCCTTCGTCGACGAGCAGGCCCTCACCGACCTGGACATCACCCCCTCGCACGCCGATCCCCTCCTCGACCTGCTCACCGGGGACGGCGGCCCGCGCCCGCTGACCCTCCTCGTCGGAGGCGAGGCGATCAGCCCGGCGCTGTGGGACAGGCTCGTCGCCGCCCACCGGTCCGGACTGCTGCGCGCGCTCAACGTGTACGGGCCGACCGAATGCACCGTCGACGCCACCGCCGGCCCGGTCGACGGGCCGGGGGAGCCGCACATCGGCGCCGTCCTGCCCGGCCTCCGGATGCGCCTGCTCGACGAGAGGCTCGCCCCGGTCGGGCCGGGGGAGTCCGGCGAGCTGTACCTCGCGGGCCCGCGCGTGGGCCGCGGCTACCGGCACCGGCCCGGACTGACGGCGGAGCGGTTCGTCGCCGACATCGCCGGGGACGCCGACCACCCCGGCGGGCGCATGTACCGCACCGGCGACCGCTGCCGGCTGCTGCCCGACGGCCGGCTCGTCTACCTCGGCCGCGCCGACGGCCAGGTCAAGCTGCGCGGACACCGCATCGAACTCCCGGAGATCGAGGCCGCCCTCACCCGGGCCGACGGCGTCGCCGAGGCGGCCGTGGTCCTCGGCGAGGACGCCGGCGGCACCGCCTGCCTGATCGCCTACCACCGCGGCGGGGACGCCGCCGCCCTGCGCGCCGCGCTCGCGGACGGCCTGCCCTCCTACATGGTGCCGAGCGCGTTCGTCGCGGTGGACCGCTTCGCCACGACGCCCAGCGGCAAGCTCGACCGGTCCGCCCTGCCCACCCGCGTCGAAGCCCCGGCGGAGACGGAGGCCGAGGCAGCCGGCACCGAGGGCGGCGACGGCCTCGACGGCCGCGCGGAGGAGCTGATCGCCCGCGTGTGGACACAGGTCCTCGGCGCCGCGTCGATCGGCCCGGACGACAACTTCTTCAAGCTCGGCGGCCACTCCCTGCTCGCCATCAAACTGGTCTCCCGCGTGCGGGCCGAGCTGTCCGTGGCGCTCCCGGTCAAGGCCGTGTACGCCCACCCGCGGCTGCGTGACCTCGCCGCCCACATCGAGGAGCTGTTGGCCGCACAGGATGCCTGACCGCGTTCCGTACGAGCAGCGCGGTCCGTGCCGGCACCGCGGTCCACGCCCGTACCGCGGTCCCCGTCGCCGGTCCACCCGCCCGCCCCCGCCACTCACGAGGAGCAGCAACCGTGATCCCCCTGTCCTACGCCCAGCGCCGCCTGTGGTTCCTGAACCGGCTGGAGGGTTCCTCCCCGGCCTACAACGCGCCGGTGGTGCTCCGGCTGGGATCGATGCCCGACCCGGCCGCGCTCCGGGCGGCCGTACGGGACGTGGTGGAGCGTCACGAGGTGCTCCGGACCGTCTACCCGGCCCGGGACGAGGAGCCGTACCAGAAGGTCCTCGACGACCCCGACGTGCTCTTCGAGGTGGAGGAGTGCGGGGCGGGCGAGGACGTGCGGGCCCGGACCACGGCGTTCGCCCGGATCCCCGTGGACGTGACGCGCGAACTGCCGCTCCGGGCCAGGCTGTTCGCGGTGGACGACGGGACGGCCGTCCTGGTGATCCTCGTGCACCACATCGCCACGGACGGCTGGTCGGTGGGCTGCCTGCTCGCCGACCTCGACGCCGCCTACCGTGCCCGTGCCGAGGGCCGCGCCCCCGCCTGGGAGCCGCTGCCCGTCCAGTACGCGGACTACGCCCTGTGGCAGCGGGACATGCTCGGAGACCCCGAGGACCCCGACAGCACGGCGCACGAGCAGCTCGCCCACTGGCGCAAGGCCCTGGACGGCATACCGGCCGAGACGCGGCTGCCCGCCGACCGGCCGCGGCCGACGGAGCCCAGCCACCGGGGAGCGGTGGTCTCGGCGGAGCTGGACGCCGGCACCCACCGGGCCCTCGCCTCCCTCGCGCGCTCCCGGCGGGGCACGTTCTTCCTGGTGGCACGCGCCGCCCTGGCCCTCGCCCTGCGGGCGGCCGGCGCGGGCGAGGACGTGGTGGTCGGCACACCCGTGGCGGGCCGGCCCGAGGAGGACCTGCACGACCTCGTCGGGTTCTTCGTGAACACCCTGGCCCTGCGCACCGACCTCTCGGGGGACCCCGGCCTCGGCGCGCTCGTGGACCGCGTCCGCGAGACGGACCTGGTCGCGTTCGCACACGAGGACCTGCCCTTCGACCTCCTCGTCGAGGACCTCAACCCCGAACGGTCCCTCGGCCGCCACCCCTTCTTCCAGGTCATGCTGAGCGCACAGGCCCGGCAGGGGGACGAGACCGTACGGCTCGGAACCGTTCCCGCCGTCCTCGACGAGGCGGACCTGGCCACCGCCAAGTTCGACCTGAGCTTCCACTGCCGGGAGACGCTCGACACCGGGGGCGAACCGGGCGGGGTGCTCCTCGGCCTGCAGTACGCGACGGACCTGTACGACGAGGACACCGCGCGGCTCCTGCTCGACCTGTTCCGGCGCGCGCTGACGGCCTTCGCCGAGGAGCGGGACAGCACTCCCCTCAGCCGGATCGAGCTCCTCACGGACGGCGAGCGCACCAGCCTCGACCGCCGGCACCGGGCCCTCGCCGAGGCGGCACGGACCCGCACCACCCCCCGGCAGGAGCCGCCCGCGGGGGAGCGGACCCCGTCCCGCTCCGTCGGGGACCCCCGCGAGGAGATCCTGAGGGGCCTCTTCGCCGAGATCCTCGACCGGCACGACGTACGCT
>NZ_JAINVG010000007.1 GCF_020400725.1 Streptomyces sp. NK15101
CGGGGGAGAGGAGGGCCGCGCGGAGGCCCTGGGCGGCGCGGCCCGAGACGAGCTGCCAGCCCTCCTGGGCGAGGCCGCCGGCGACCGAGGCGGCGGTGAAGAGCCCGAGCCCGAGCAGGAACATCGCCTTGCGCCCGTAGAGGTCGGCGGCCCGCCCGCCGAGCAGCATGAACCCGGCGAAGGCGATCGCGTACGCGCTGATCACCCACTGGAGTCCTGCCGCCGAGAGCCCGAGGTCGGACCGCATCGACGGCAGCGCCACGTTCACGACGGAGACGTCGAGGACGACGAGGAACTGCCCCGCGCAGGCGGCCAGGACGACCGTCCAGGCACGGGGGGCGAGAGGGGCGGCGGAGGAGGACGCGGGTGTGGTGGCGGAGTCGGTCTGCGGCATGGATGTCATGGTCGCAGACCGCTTGTGCCCCGTACATACGTCCCTCGCAGGTCGCGCCCGAGCCCTCGGACCTACGCCTTCCGCAGCAGCGTCACCACCGCCGCCCCGCCCAGACCGATGTTGTGGGCGAGGCCGACCCGGGCCCCCGTCACCTGCCGGGCGCCCGCCTCTCCGCGCAGCTGCCAGACCAGTTCGGCGGCCTGGGCGAGGCCGGTGGCGCCGAGCGGGTGGCCCTTGGAGATGAGGCCGCCGGAGGGGTTCACGACCCAGCGCCCGCCGTACGTGGTGGCGCCGGACTCGACGAGTTTGCCGGAGGCGCCCTCCTCGCACATGCCGAGCGCCTCGTACGTCAGCAGCTCGTTGACGGAGAAGCAGTCGTGGAGTTCGACGACGTCCACGTCCTCGATGCCGAGGCCCGAGCGCTCGTACGCGAGGCGGGCGGCGGCCCGGGACATGGGGCGGCCGACGGCGTCGATGCAGGAGCCGGAGGCGAAGGACTCCTCGGTGTCGGTGGTCATCGCCTGGCCGGCGATCTCCACGGCCCTCCCCCGCAGCCCGTGTTCGTCGACGAAGCGTTCGGAGACGACGACGGCGGCGGCCGCGCCGTCGGAGGTGGGCGAGCACTGGAGCTTGGTGAGCGGCCGGTGGACGGTCCCCGCGGCGAGGATCTCGTCGACGGTGTGAACGTCCTGGAACTGGGCGTTCGGGTTGTTCGCCGAGTGCCGGTGGTTCTTGGCACCGACGGCCGCGAGCTGCACCTCGGTCGTCCCGTACCGCTCCATGTGCTCCCGGGCGGCGTTGCCGAAGATCTGGGCGGTGGGCGGGGACGCCTCGAAGCCGTGGGCGGCGGCCATGACGCCGTAGTGCCGGGCCACGGGGGACGTGGCGCCCCCGACATCAGCGGCTCCGCCGCGGGCCCCGGCCCCCGGTCCGCCGCCGAGGGATCCCCGGCTCATCTTCTCGAAGCCGAGGGCGAGGACGCAGTCGGCGACGCCGCCCTCGACGAACTGCCGGGCGGTCATGAGGGCGGTGGAGCCGGTGGCGCAGTTGTTGTTGAGGTTGTAGACGGGGATGCCGGTGAGGCCGAGTTCGTAGACGGCGCGCTGGCCGGCGGTGGAGGGCTGGAAGCAGTAGCCGACGGCGGCCTGTTCCACGCGCGCGTAGGGGACGCCCGCGTCGGCGAGGGCGGCGGTGCCCGCCTCCCGGGCCATGTCCCAGTACTGCCAGTCCCGGCTCTCCGGCTTCTCGAACTTCGTCATTCCGACGCCGACGACGTACGCCTTGGTGGTCATCGTGCTTCCCCCTCAGTCCCTCGGCAGGCCGAGCAGGCGCTCGGCGACGACGTTGAGCTGTACCTGGGTGGTGCCGCCCGCGATGGTGAGACAGCGGGACATGAGCAGTCCGTGGACGGCCCGCTCGCCGGGGCCCTCGCGCACGGCGCCCTCGGGGCCGAGGAGTTCGAGGGTGAGTTCGGCGAGTTTCTGCTGGTGGAGGGTCTGGACGAGTTTGCGGACGCTGGCGCCCGCGCCGGGTTCGAGTCCGGACACCTGGAGCAGGGTGGTGCGCAGGCCGATGCACGCGAGCGCGTGCGCCTCGGCGAGGAGGGCCCCGACCCGTGCGCGCACGGAGCCGTCGGCCGTCCCGGCGCGGTCGACGAGCGCTTCGAGGCCGGTGTCGAAGGCGACCTGGTCGGCCATGTGGACGCGCTCGTTGCCGAGGGTGTTGCGGGCGACCCGCCAGCCGTCGTTCACCGCGCCGACGACGGCGTCGGCGGGGAGGATCGCGTCGTCGAACCAGACCTCGTTGAAGAGGGAGTCCCCGGTGATCTCCTTGAGCGGCCGGACGTCGATGCCGGGGGTGTTCCGCATGTCGACGAGGAAGTAGGTGAGCCCCTGGTGCTTGGGGGCGGCGGGGTCGGTGCGGGCGAGCAGGATGCCGTGGTGGGCCCACTGGGCGGCGCTCGTCCACACCTTCTGGCCGTTGATCCGCCAGCGCCCGTCCTCCGTGCGTTCGGCGCGGGTGCGGAGGGAGGCGAGGTCGGAGCCGGCGCCGGGCTCGGAGAAGAGCTGGCACCAGAGGCGTTCGCCGCGCAGGGTGGGGCCGAGGTGTTCGGCCTGCTGCTCCGGGGTGCCGTGGGCGAGCAGGGACGGCACCACCCAGGTGGCGATGCCGAGGCCGGCGACGGTGATCCCGGCCTCGTCCAGCTCCCGCTGCACGGCGAGCTGCTGGAGGGGGCCCGCGCCGAGCCCGTACGGCTCCGGGAGGTGCGGGGCCGCGTAGCCGGTGGGGGCGAGGGCGCGCCGGGCGGCGGCCGGGTCGAGCCCGGCGGCGGGGGCGACGGCCTCGCGGGCCGCGCGCCGGTACGCGTCGGCCTCGGGCGGCAGGTCGAGGCGGAGGCCGCGCCGGACGCCGGCGGCGGCGTGCCGGAGGGCGGCGAGCCGGTGCTGGTCGCCGGTGCCGAGGAGCTGGCGGGCGACGAGGGCGCGGCGCAGCAGCAGGTGGGCGTCGTGCTCCCAGGTGAAGCCGGTGCCGCCGAGGATCTGGATGCAGTCCTTGGCGCAGCTGTACGCGGCGTCGAGGGCGGTGGCGGCGGCGAGCGCGGCGGTGAGGGAGCGGGCTTCGTCGTGGGCGGCGCGGGCGGCGTCCCAGGTGAGGGCGCGGGCCTGTTCGAGCCGGACGAGCATGTCGGCGCAGAGGTGTTTGACGCCCTGGAACCGTCCGATGGGCCGGCCGAACTGCTCGCGGGTGCGAGCGTGTTCGGCGGCGGTCTCGACGGCGCGGGCGGCGGTGCCGCAGGCGTCGGCGGCGAAGAGGACGGCGGCGAGGTCCTGGACGAGGTCGGTGTCGAGGTCGAGGGCGCGCGCGGCGGGCACGTGGGCGGCGCGGGCGGTGACCTCGGCGGTGGGGCGGGTCGGGTCGGCGCTCTCGTGGGGCCGGACGGCGAGGCCGTCGGTGTCGGCGGCGAGCCAGACGGAGCCGTCGGCGGTCGCGGCGCGGAGGAGCACCAGATCGGCCTGGGCGCCGCCGAGGACGGGGGGTGCGGTGCCGTCGAGGAGGTACCCGCTCGCGGTGCGGACGGCCGTGAGGCTGCCGGTGCCGCCGAGGGCGACGGCCCCGATCCGCTCCCCCCGCGCGAGCGTGCCCGCCTCCTCGTGCCGCCCGCACCGGTGGAGGAGTTCGGCGGCGAGCGCGGAGGGCAGGTGGGGGCCGGGCAGCAGGGCCCGCGCCGCCTCCTCCACGACGACGGCGAGGTCCCCGAGGTCGCCGCCCCCGCCGCCGCACTCCTCGGGGAGGTGCGGCCCGAGGAGCCCCTGCTCGGCGGCGGCGTCCCAGTACGAGGGCCGTCCGGTGGCGGTGTCGGGGACGTCCAGGTGCTTGCGGACCTCCTCGGGGGGTACGGCGCGGGTGAGCCAGCCCCGGACGGATCGGGCGAGCTCCCGCTGTTCGTGCGTGATGGCGATGCCCATGCTGATGCCCATGCGCGGCAGACTAGAACACGTTCCATTCTGACGGAAGGTCAGGAACGAAGTCGGTGTCGGTGCCGCTGTCACTCGGCTAAGGTCGGGATCTTCGGCCGGCGGAAGCCGCCCGGAGTCCCAGCGAGGCCGTGCCTGCGATGACGAACGTCGACGACTCCCCCGCACGACTCCGACTCGACCGCGCCCTGGATCACCTGGCCGTCACCTTCCGCGGCATGGCCGCCCGCGACGACGAGGTCCAGTGCGACTGCCACTGGGGCAGCGAGGAAGAGCTCGCGCGACTGAAGGTCCCGGACGTCGAGCTCGACCCCGATCTCCTGCACCGCACCTGGACCGCCCCCGACTGGAGCGATCACGGCGCGGTACTGCGCCGCATCCTGCCGCAGTTCGCCCGGGCGCTGGTCGACGGCCTGGTGGAGCCCATGTTCGGCATGGACGAGGTGGGAGTCTCGTTCGCCCGCAGTCACTGGCAGGAGTGGCCCGCGCCCCAGGCCGCGGCGGTGGAGGAGTTCCTGCACGCCTGGTGGGCCCACAGCCTCACCGAACCGGAGCCCGCCGTCCCCGTCCATGAGCTCCTCGCCCTGTGCACCGAGGCGTCCGCCACGCCCGGCCCCTGGCTCGCGGTCTGGGAGACGCTCGACGACGACGTCGCCGACCGGCACCTGGCCGACGTCGCCAACCGCTGGGAGTACGACCTGCTGGGCGACCAGCTGCCCTGGTACGGGTGGTGGCTCGACGACGAGGAGGCCGTGCGTGCCGAGCTCGCCGCCTGGCTGGTCCGGCACGTCCCCGCACGGCTGCGGGTCCGGGACGGCCACGAGGAGTTGCTCCACCGGATACGCCTCGTGGGGCTGACAGGCCCCGCGCGCTGGGAGGACCCTCACTGGCCGAACCACCGCTACTGAGCGGGCCGCGCTGGGAGACTGTGCCGGACACACAGGGGGACATCATGGGCGGAAGCCTGACGGCATTGCTGATCGCGGTGGTCGGCGTGGCGGGAACGCTGGGAGCCGCGGTGCTCACGCAGAACCGCGCGGACCGGACGAAGCGCATGGAGCTCCTGGCCGCCGCCGAGCAGCGGCGCGAGGAACGCGACCACGCGGAGGCGCTGCGCCTGGCGGAGCTGGAACGGCAGCGGCAGAGTGAGAGCCTGGAGCGCCGGCGGGCCTGCTACATCACGCTGAACACCGCCTCGCGGCAGTACGTGACGGCGATGACCAACCACCTCCACGCGCTGCGACGCGGCGAGGACGCCGTCACCTCCCTGGAGAAGCTGGAGGCGGCCAGAGCGGCCTATCGGGACAGCTACGCGGAATCCCAGATGATCGTCCCCGACCCGGTGGCGCGCGCCTCCAGCGCCGCGAAGACACGCCTCAACGACGCCTACAGAGCGCTCAAGGAGTACGCCGGGGAACCCGTCACGTACGCGGGCGAACTGGCGGCCATGGACGACGAACTGCACCAGGACGTCTGGCCCTGCCTGGGGGCGATGAAGAGGGCCATGCGCACCGACCTCGGCATCGGCGACTGAATTGTCAGTGGCGCCTGCCACGATCACCGGAGAGCTGAACGACTCCGGAGAGCGAGCACGCGCCATGGGCACCTGGGACATCGGCCCCTTCGACAACGACACCGCAGCCGACTTCTCGTACCGGGTGGACGAGGCCCCGCAGGAGAAGCGCGCCGAGGTGCTGCTCGCGGCCTTCCGCGAGGTGACCGCGACGGGCGAGGAGTACCTCGACTCGGACCTGGCGGTGGAGGCCGTCGCGTCGGCGGCCCTGGTCGCGGCACAGTGCCCGGGCGGCGAACCGGTGACGACCTCGTACGCCCCGAAGGAGCCCCTGCCGGACCTCCCGGCGGAGCTGCGCCAGGCCGCGGTCGAAGCCCTGGACCGGGTCCTCACCGAGCCGTCCGAACTCCTCGAACTCTGGGAGGAGTCGGACGGCGAGGAGTGGAAGGCGGGCGTACAAAGACTGCGTGCGGTCCTCGCGGGGGCCTGACCCGGGACCAGGCCCGGAGGCAGGGGGCGTAACGGAGCGCTCCCTCCCTGAACGCGGTCGAACGCCCGGCCCTGCGTCCCTGGACGCAGTCCTCGGTGGGGGCGGTGACGGGGGCCGCCGGCGGGCGACGGGGCTGCCGGGGGAGGACGGTGTGGTTCGGGTGCGACGCGTAGGGCACGATGGGCGCCGTACCCGCGTACCCGCCAGTAGGAGTCACCATGTCCGAGCCCTCGCCCGAGATCCTTGCCGCCTTCGAGGCCGCGAAGGGCTTCATGCCCGTCGGGGAGGGCCTGGCGCTGTACGAGGCCGCCGCCGAGGCCGCCGGGCTCGGGCTGCCGCTCCTGGAGGTCGGGACGTACTGCGGGCGGTCGACGATCCTGCTCGCCGACGTGGCCCGGCGGGCGGGGACGGTCGCGGTGACCGTGGACCACCACCGGGGCAGCGAGGAGCAGCAGCCGGGCTGGGAGTACCACGACGCGAGCGTGGTCGACCCGGAGGTGGGGGTCATGGACACCCTGCCGACCTTCCGCCGGACCCTGCGCAAGGCGGGCCTGGAGGAGCACGTGATCGCGGTGGTCGGGCGGTCGCCGCAGGTCGCGAAGGTGTGGGGCGGGCAGCTCGGGCTCGTGTTCGTGGACGGCGGGCACACCGACGAGCACGCCACGAACGACTACGAGGGCTGGGCCCCCAAGGTCGCCCCCGGGGGCCTGCTCGTCATCCACGACGTCTTCCCGGATCCGGAGGACGGCGGCCAGGCGCCGTACCGGATCTATCTCCGCGCCCTGGAGTCGGGTGACTTCGAGGAGGTCTCGGTCACCGGCTCGCTGCGGGTGCTGCGGCGCCGCCGACGCACGTGACGGCTCAGAAGAGCGAGGTCACGTACAGGCAGTTGGTGTAGCTGTAGCCCGGTTCGATCTTCGTCCTGCTCGACTTGGTGTCGCCCGCCGTCGAGGTGCCGGTGGCCGCCCGCTTCTGGAGGAAGTGGTAGTCGCCGGCGGGCAGCAGCAGGGTCGCCTTCGGGTACTTCGAGGACGGCCCCGAGCAGGCCTTGATCTTCGGGGAGTTCACCAGCAGCGGGGTCTGGTACTTCTTGCAGGTCCCGCACGCCTTGAGGGTGACCTTGCCGGTCATCGGGCCCGTGTAGAGCAGCTCGACCTCGCCGGGGCCGTCGTTGCTCACCACCATGACCATCCGGGCGCCGCCGGGGACGTCGGCCGACGGCAGCCTCCTGCCCGCCTCCGGCTCCTCCTCGGCGATCTCGGCGGCGATGGCGATCGAGCGGGCGTGGGCGGCCTTCGGGCTGTTCGGGTACGCCTTGGCGTAGTCCTTCATGGCCGTGGCCGCCTCGGCGAACTCCTTGTCCTCGAAGTGGTCGGTCCCGCAGGCGAAGTCGCCCTTCTGGACCGCGTCGGCCGCCTCCTTCGACGCGCCTTCGAGGGACGGGTCCGGCATGTTGTCCAGGGAGGAGACCAGCGCGCGCAGCTGGTCGGTGGCGTCGCAGGGCTCGGCGCCGCCGAGGGCGGTCGTCCGGGTCCTGATCGCCGCCCGGACGGCCGGTTCGACGCGGGTCGCCTGGGAGGACTTCGGGAAGGTGTCGAGGAGCGCGTTGAGGCTCTCGCTCGCCGGCGGGTTCGCCGTCCGCACGCCCAGCGCCGCCGTGCCGCACTCGTAGAGCGACTCGGCCAGCGGCTCGTCGGTCTTGGCGGGCCGGGAGCCGAGCAGCTCCTTGTCCACGGTGGAGGGGAGCTCCCGCAGGTGCGTGAGCGGCGGGACGGCCTCGCAGTACCGCTTCTTCGCGTACGGGGCGGAGACCGTCCTGTAGTACGCGTCGAGGCGGTCGGGGACGAGCTTCCCGGCCCGCGAGCCCGCGTGCTTCGTGCCGAGGTCCTGATAGGTGTCGAGCGCCTTGCGGAAGGTCGGCTCGGCCTTGTCGAAGGCGAGGCCGTCGGCCTCCTTCACCAGCGCGTCGGCCGCCGCGAGCCGTTCGAGCAGCGCCTGCTCCTTCGCCTCGTCGCGGGCCGCGCCGTACGCGAGCGAACCGCCGGCGGGCACGGCGAGCAGCACCAGGGCGAGCGGCAGTGCCAGGCGCCGGAAGGAGGTGCCGATCCGGAGCGTGGCGCGCAGCCCGCGCCGGGCGCCGTCGGCGGCGACCGCGAGCAGGAAGACGCCGTAGCCGGCGAGGAGCCCGCCGGGCACGCCGTCGACGTCGGCGGGGAGCGCGGCCACGAGCAGGGCGGCGGTGGCGAGCCAGCAGAGCGCGGCGCCGATCCAGTTCCGCAGCAGGACGTAGCCGAGGCCGAGGCAGGAGAGGTTGAGCAGGCCGATCATGGCGGCCTGAGCCGGGTTCGCGTCGCCGGGCGGCTGCGCGGGGTCCTGCCCGGAGCCGTGCCCGGGGGGCGGTCCGTATCCGGGGGGCCCGTACCCCGGCGGCGGCCCGAAGCCGGGCGGGGCGCCGGGCGGCGGGGGCGCGTCCCCGGCCCCTCCCCAGCCGGACGGGGTGGCGGGACCGGGCGGAGTCGCGGGACCGGGCGGAGTCGCGGCCGCGGCCGGCGGAACCGGCGCGGGCTCGGGCGCGGCGCCGGGCGGCGGCCCGAAGGCGAGCGTGGGCGTCCCCGCACCGGGGGCGCCCACCGGGGCGCCGTGTGCCGCAGGACCCTCGGGAGCCGCCGGGGCCGGAGCGCCGGGGGCCGCCGGAGCCGGAGCGCCCGGAGCCGCCGGAGGCGCGGGAGCCGTCGGGGCCTGGGCGGCCGGGGCGGAGGCCGGCGGGGCCGGCGCCGCAGGGGCGGCCGGGGCCGGAGCGGCCCAGGGCGGTGCGTCCGGAGGAGCGTCGGAAGGCACTCCGGCAGAACCCCCGGAAGAAGCACCCGAGGGCACTCCGGCGGGCGCTCCCGAAGAAGCACCGGAAGCCGCTCCCGCAGGCACTCCCGGAGGAGCGCCGGAAGCCGCTCCGGCAGGCGCCCCCGGAGGAGCGTCGGAGCGTGCTCCCGGAGGGCCGTCGGAACGCGCTCCGGAAGCCGCCCCGCTGCCCTTGGTCAACCAGTCGCCGCCCGGAGGCCTGTCGTTCGGTTCGGGACGTGCGTCGTTCGGTTCTTCCCCCACCACGGTCCCCCCTCGTGGGTCCATGCGCGGTGACACCCCACCGCCGCCTCTTCCCACTTACCCTTCACGGTTCGCTCACACGCGTCCACCGTTCCGTGACGCCGGTGACCGACCTGCTACACACCCCTACGGCATTTCGCCCCGCGCAGGGCCTAAAGTCGCGGGGTGCCGTACGACCACCGGAACACCGCCCGCCGTGCCCTCGCCCTCGCCCTCGCCGCCGCAAGCTGCTGCGCCGCGCTCGCCGGGTGCGCGGCCTCCCAGGCCTCGCCACCGAACGGGAAGGCCCAGGGAACCCAGGAGTCCCAGGGAACCCAGGCGACGCAGAGCGGGAGCGGGGCGCGGTCCCGCCCGCCCTTCGCCTCCCCCTCCGCCCCCCGGCCCACCCACTCGCCGCTCCCCGCCTCCCAGGCGAGCCGCTCGCTCGCCGGGAGGACCGTCGTCATCGACCCCGGCCACAACTCCGGCAATTTCCGCCATTCCACCGAAATCAACCAGAAGGTGGACATCGGGACGGCCCGCAAGGAGTGCGACACCACGGGCACTTCCACCGACGCCGGCTACACGGAGGCCTCCTTCACCCTCGACGTCTCCCACCGGCTGCGGGACCTCCTCACCGCGCGCGGCGCCGAGGTGGTCCTCACGCACGACGGCGACCGCCCCTGGGGCCCCTGCATCGACGAGCGGGCCAGGATCGGCAACGCCGCCCGCGCCGACGCCGTCGTCTCCGTCCACGCGGACGGTTCGGCCGCGGGTCACCGCGGCTTCCATGTGATCCTTCCCGCGAAGGTGCGGGCGGGCTCCGCCGACACCGCGAAGATCGTCGCCCCCTCCCGCGCCCTCGGCGAGCGGATCGTGGACCGGTTCGCACGCGCCACCGGCACGTCGCCCGCCAACTACATCGGTTCCGGCACGGGGTTGGACGTACGGGACGACCTCGGCGGCCTCAACCTCTCGACCGTCCCCAAGGTCTTCGTCGAATGCGGCAATATGCGTGACCCGAAGGACGCACAGCTGTTCACGTCGGCGACGTGGCGGCAGAAGGCGGCCCAGGGGCTGGCGGACGGCATCGCCACCTACCTTCAGGGGTAGTACCGGCGGGCGATAGATTCGCTCCGTACGATGGGGCCGCCCCCGTGTCATGAACCTGAGCGCCACCCCCGACGCGACGACCGACGACCCGACGAAGGACTCTTACGTGAATATCCGCTCCCTCACCCGAGGCGACGGCGTGCTGATCGGTGCAGCGGTGCTGCTGTTCATCGCCTCGTTCCTGGACTTCTTCTCCTACAAGGGCCTCGCGGCTGACGCCCCGAGCGCCTGGGAATCCCTGGGGAACGCCATCGGCGTGTACATGGTGGGCATCATCGGCGCGGCCCTGATCATCCTCACCCGCGCGCTGCCCCAGCCCCGCAAGGTCGTCGGCCTCGACCTCGGCCAGTTCGGGGTCGCCGCGACGATCTTCACCGCCTGGTCGCTCTTCTGGACGATCATCGACCTCGGCGGGGTCGACGCCGGCGCCGGCCTGATCCTCGGCCTGATCGCCGCCCTGATCCTGGCCGGCGCCGCCGTCGCCGGTCCGCTGGTCCCCGCCCTCAAGGCCCCGCTCGTCGGCGCGCCCTCGCCGCAGTCCCCCACGCCGTACGGCATGCAGCACGGCCAGCCGGGTCAGCCGGGCGTCCCCGGCGGCTACGGCTACCCGGGTGCGCAGCAGCCGCAGTACGGCGGGCCGCAGGACCCCTCGCAGGGTGCGGGGCAGCCGTTCGGCGCGCAGGCCGTCGCCCCGCAGCCGCAGGCCGCGCAGCAGCCCGAGCCGCAGGCGGCCGCTCCGGCCGCGCAGCCGGCCTCGGACTTCGCGCCGTTCTGGTTCGCGGTCCCGGTCGCGCGTCCGCTGTACGCGGAGGACGGCTCGCAGGCGCCGATCGCCGAGCTGGCCCCCGGCACCTGGTACCTCGCGGTCGAGCAGCGCGGTCCGGGCCTGGTGGCCCAGACGCAGGACGGCCGCCGCGGTGTCCTCCAGGACACCACCGGCATCCAGCGCGGCTGACGCCTCCGCACGCCTCACGCACACGGCCCCCCGCCCGGACTCCCTTCCGGGCGGGGGGCCGTTGCCGTACAGTCCCCGCAACACACCTGACGGAGCGTCAGAAAGGATGTGGGGCATGCGACTCGGACTCGCCCTCGGCTACTGGGGCCGCGGCCCCTCCCCCGGCCACCTCGACCTCGCCCGCGAGGCCGAGCGGCTCGGATACGACTCCGTGTGGACCGCCGAGGCCTGGGGCTCCGACGCCTTCACCGCGCTGACCTGGATCGCCGCCCACACCAGCCGCATCAGGCTGGGCACCGCCGTCGCGCAGATGGCCGCCCGCGCCCCCACCACCACCGCGATGCACGCGCTCACGCTCGACCACCTCTCCGGCGGCCGCGTGCTGCTCGGGCTCGGCCTGTCCGGGCCGCAGGTCGTCGAGGGCTGGTACGGGCGCCCCTTCCCCCGCTCCCCGCTGACCGCGACCCGCGAGTACGTGGACGTGGTCCGCCAGGTGCTGCGCCGCGAGGCCCCCGTCCGGCTCGACGGACGCCACCACTCCCACCCGTACGACGGCCCGGACGGCACCGGCCTCGGCAAGGCCCTCAAACCGATCACCCACCCGCTGCGCGCCGACGTCCCCGTCCTGCTCGGCGCCGAGGGCCCCAGGAACATCGCGCAGACCCTCGCCATCGCCGACGGCTGGCTGCCCCTCTACTGGACGCCCGACCGCTGGGCCGAGGTGTACGCCCTGCCGGAGACGCTTCCCGAGGGCTTCCTCGTCGCCCCGATGGTCCGGGCGCGGCTCTGCGAGGACGTGACGGCCGGGCTGCTCCCGGTCAAGGCGATGCTCGGCTTCTACATCGGCGGCATGGGGCACGCGGCCCGCAACTTCCACGCCGACCTGATGGGACGCATGGGGTACGAGAAGGAGGCCCGCCGCATCCAGGAGCTGTTCGCGGCGGGCCGGCGCGAGGAGGCCGTGCTCGCCGTGCCGGACGCCTTCGCGGACGAGATCTCGCTCGTCGGTCCCCGGAAGCGGATCGCCGGGCGCCTGGAGAAATGGCGGCGGGGCCCGGTGACGGACCTGCTGGTCACCTCACCGGACCCCGCCACCCTCCGCCTCCTGGCGGAGCTCAGCACATGACGTCAGCCGCCCAGCTGTGAGGCGCTGGGGACCTTCTCCACGACCTCGGCGCCCGCGCTCCTGCCCGCGTCCTTCACGCTGTTGATGACGTTCTCGAAGGCACCGACGTCCGCGCCTCCCGCCTCGCCCTTGCGGAGCTTCGTCCCCAGGTCCTTGAGCGAGTCGATCCCGGCGGAGAGCGGCGCGACCGCCTTCGAGAGCAGCGGGTCGCCCTTGGCGTTGTTCACCGCCGCCTTGAGCCGGTTGTACGTGAACGCGCCGGCGAGGCCCGCCTTCACCAGGGCGAAGGTCCGGCCGTCCGCGCCCTTCTTGAACTTCCCCTCGCGGTACGGCTTCACGATCCACTGGTACGTGGCACCCGCGGCCAGACCGGCGTTGGCCACGAACCGCGTCTTCGCCAGCTTCTGCCGCTCGAAGCTCGCGGAGGCCGACGGGGTCGCGGTACCGCTCGCGCTCTGCGTGTCGTCGCCGCAGGCGGCGGTGGTCAGGAGCAGGGTGCAGGACAGCAGCAGCGCCACGACTCCACGCGAAACACTTCCGGGCACGACGGGACCTCCCTGGTGGCTGTGGTGCCAGCCTCACCCGGGCCCCCCGCGCCCGCCACCGGTGCGGCTCCGTACGGGTTCCGTACGGGTCCCGCCATCCCTGTCCCTCGGCGTCTTCGCAGGTCAGGGCCGAGGGACATCCCTCCACGTCCCTGGGACGCCGTCACCCCTGGCCCTGTCCCCCGGGCCCTCCCGACAGTGGATCTCCGGCCCGGGACGGCTCCGGGCACGGGAGGTTCGAGGAGTCGATGGTGAGACGCCGCGTGTGTACGGGGGGCGGCAGGTGCCAGTGGTACTACGGGAGGCCGGACGCCCGGCTGGGGCCGGGCATCGGCACGTATCGGGGGTTCCGGTCGACGGCGGGCGTGCCGCAGGAGCGGCTGGTGGTGCCGAGCGGGCGGGTGTCGCTGCTCATCGGTTTCGGGGGCGAAGTACGGGTGCGCGGGGCGGGCGGGCACGCCTCGCTGGTGTCGGGGCTGCACAACCGGGCGCGGGTGCTCGGGCACGGCGGCGACGTCCACGGCGTGGAACTCGCCCTCGCTCCCTGGGCGGCGCACCGGTTCCTCGGCGGCACCCCGCTGGCGGAGCTCGCCGACGTCCTCGCCGACCCGGTCGACGTGCTGGGCGACCGCGCCCGCCTCCTGGGCGAGGCCCTGGCGGACCTCCCGGGCTGGGCCGAGCGCTTCGCGCTGCTCGACGAGACGCTGCTGCGGTGGGCGGCGGAGACGGACGGGGCCGGCGGACCCGCGCCGGCCGTCCTGGAGGCCTGGCGGCTCCTGGAGCGGTCCGCCGGAGCCCTGCAGATCCGCGAGGTCGCGGCGGCCACGGGCTTCAGCCTGCGGCATCTGGAGCGCCGCTTCCGGGAACAGATCGGCCTCAGCCCGAAGCGGCTCGCCCGGATCCTGCGGCTGAACCGCGCGATCCGGCTGCTGTCGGCGGGCGGCAGGCCCGCCGACACGGCCGCCCGGTGCGGCTACTACGACCAGGCCCACCTCGGTCTCGAGTTCAAGGCGATGACCGGGATGCCCCCGGGCCGCTTCCTCGCGGACCGGGGGACGTCGAGCTCCTGGATCGCCGGCTGAGCCTCCGGGCCCGGAAGCGGGTCGGGAGACGGATCCGTCGTTTTTCTCCAATACGGGACCGGGCGCCGGGCGGAAGTCTTACGCCCGCGTGCGGTCGCGCACGCATCACCGACGAAGAAGGAACGAAACATGGGCATGGTCACGGGGCTCCGCAAGAAGGCCGCGGTCGTCGCCGCCACCACCGCGCTGCTCGTCGGCGGCGGTGTCGTCACCGCCACCTCGGCCTCCGCGGGCTACATGTGCGGCGCCGGGTACCACTGCGCGTACTGGGCGCAGCTGGGCGACAGCGGCTCGCACGACTACTACAACAGCGACGCCAACTTCACCAACGACTACTTCAACGACAACCCGGGCACGCGCGGCTCCGGCGAGATCGTGAACGACAACGTCCGTGCCGCCAGCAACTCCAGCACGGGCGGCTACGAGAGCCACTACTACCGCGACATCAACTACGGCGGCGGCCTGCTGTTCTGCGTGAACCCCGGCAGCCAGGTCTTCTACGGCAGCCTCGCGAGCTGGCAGGAGGCCCAGGCCAGCTCCCTCCTGCTGCGCCCGTCGACGACCATCCACTGCTTCTGAGCAGACCTCGCTTCCGAGCGAAACCGCGCACCACGCGTGAACGGGGCCCGGTGCTACAGGGGTGCACCGGGCCCCGCCCACTCTCCCGCCGACGAAAGGCATCCGCACCATGACCGGGACCCGTCGTCCCCGCCGTGTCCTGCTCACGCTCACCGCCGTCCTGGCGGGCGGAGCCGCCGTCGCCGGCGGCACGCTGCTGGCCTCCGCCCGGAGCGCGCCCCCGGTCCCCGACGAGGCCCTCGTGTCGACGGCCGCCCTGGAGCGGCTGCACCGGATGCCGCCCGTCACCGACCGCCTCTTCGCCTGGACCGACGTCCAGGCCCGCAGCGCCGAGGCCGAACGCCGCCACGCCATCGACTGCATGGCGCGGAAGGGCTTCCGCTACACCCCTAGGGCCACGCCTCCGGCGGGCTCCGGCGGGGACGAACGGCCGCGTCCCTTCGGCCTGGAGACACCCCCTTCCTCCTCAGCCCCGTCCGCCCCGGCCGAGCCCGGCGAGACGCCCCCGAAGCCCGGCAGCCCGGAGACCTCCCCCGCGTACACGAAGGCCCTCTTCGGCGACGAGAACAAGCGGGTGACGGTCGAGGGCGAGCTCGGCATGAGCGTGTCCCGGCCGGGAGACGGCTGTCTCGCCGAGGCCGAGACGCGCCTGCTCGGCGACAGCCGTGCGCGCTGGCTCCGCACGCGGATCCTGCTCTTCGAGGGGCAGGAGCAGACCCGCGCGGCCCTGGAGAAGGACCCGAGGTTCCGGGACGCGACCGGCCGCTGGCAGCAGTGCATGGACCGGGCGGGCTTCCCCGGCCAGCGCGACCCACAGGCGCTGCTGAAGTCGCTGCCCAGCCAGCGGGCCCGCCTCGGCGGCCGTGACGTCCTGCGCGCGGATCTGCGCTGCAAGAGCACGACCGGCTACCTGACCGTCGCGTACACCCGGCTCGCCGCCGTCCAGCAGAGCTGGCTGGACCGGCACCCGGCCGTCTCCGAGGACTGGACGGCCCTCCTCGCCCGCCAGGACAAGGCCGCGCGCGAGGTGCTCGCGACTACGGCTGCTGCGCCTTCTCCTCGCTCGGGATGAAACGGCCGGTGCAGCTGCGCGGGCCGTTCTTCGGCAGGGCCGCGCAGACCCACACCGAGCCGTCGTCCGGGGCCGCGATCAGAGGTGTGTAGACGTCCCTGTCGTAATGGACGACGTCGGCCTGGGCGGCGCCGTCGGAGTTGTTGACCACGACGGTGGCGCCGACCTGGGCGAAGGAGATCCGGCCCCAGGCGGCCTGGCAGGCCCGGCTGTAACGGAGCTCGATGACGAGGTCCTTGGGGATGGAGCCGGTGCGCACGGTGACGGCGTCGGCGCCGCAGTTCATCTTCTTCGGGTCACGGCCCTCGCAGCCCGTGAGGGTGCAGCCGGTGGCCGGTCCCGCGACCTTCACGGCGGGCTTCGGGCGAGGGGCGGCCGACGGTTCGCCGGAGCCGGAGAGGGCGGCGTAGGAGATCGCGCCCGCCGTGAGGAGGACCGCGAGCACGAGCGAGGCCCACAGGGTGCGGCGGCGCCGGGCCGTCGCCGCACCGGCCTCCGCTTCCGTCCCCGCCTCCGGCCCGGCCCCGGTCTCCGCCCCGGTCCCGGGTTCCGGTGCCGTGCGCCGCGCGTCCTCTTCGGCCCAGAGCGCGAGCAGCGGGGCCGGGTCGGTCCCGCAGAGCCGGGCGAGGCTCTCCACGGCGTCGCGCGGCGGGAACTGCTTGCCGTTGACCCAGCGTTCCCACGACGACTTGGCGTAGTGCGTCTTCTCGCTGAGCTGGACGAAGCTGGAACCCGATGCCTTCTTCAACGCGAGCAGCTCGCCCGCCAGGTCCTTGACCGACCCCGCACGGTCCATCTGTGACCGATTCTCCCTGATATGCATGTCCATGCCAGTCATGGACGTGCACATCCTAGAGCGCTGTAAGGGGTGCCCCACGCCCACAAATTGCGTGCGTCAAGCACATATCAGGCCAGGATCCGCCGGTAATTCAGACGCAGCAGTCGGGCTCCAGGCCGCTCGGCAGCCGCTCGCCGCCGAAGACGGCGACGGTCGCCTCCTCGCCGCCGAGGGCCGCGACCGCGAGGAGGAGCGAGCCCGCGGTCCAGGCGGTCTGCTCCTCGGGCCACACGGCCTTGTCGCTCTCCGTGGCGCCCTCGAAGACGTACCCCGTCCAGTACATGCCGTTCCCGGCGCGCAGGTGCTGGATGTCCTTGAGGACCGTGAGGGCCCGGTCGGACTCCCCCATCGCCCAGAGGGCGAGGGCGAGTTCGCAGCTCTCGCCCCCGGTGACCCAGGGGTTGGGGACCACGCAGCGCACGCCGAGGCCGGGGACGACGAACCGGTCCCAGTCGGCCTCGATCCGGGCCTGCGCCTCGGCTCCGGTGACCGCGCCGCCGAGGACCGGGTAGTACCAGTCCATCGAGTAGCGGGACTTGTCGAGGAAGCGCTCGGGGTGCCGGCGGATCGCATGGCGGAGGGCCCCGGCGGCCAGCTCCCAGTCGGGCTGCGGCTCCTCGCGGACCTCTGCGATGGCGAGGGCGCAGCGCAGCGCCTGGTGGATGGAGGAGCTGCCGGTGAGCAGCGCGTCGTCCACCGGTGTGCCGTCGGGCTCGCGCTTCCAGCCGATCTGGCCGCCGGGCTGCTGCAGCCCGAGGACGAACTCGACGGCCGCGTAGACGGCGGGCCACATCCGGTCGAGGAAGGCGTCGTCGCCGGTGGAGAGGTAGTGGTGCCAGACGCCGACCGCGATGTACGCGACGAAGTTGGACTCGCGGCTCCGGTCGGTGACCTGCTCCGGGTCGCCGTCGTGGTAGGCCGCGCACCAGGAGCCGTCGGCGTTCTGGTGGCGGGCGAGCCACTCGTAGGCGCGGGCCGCGGCGGCGTGCTCGCCGGCCGTGTCGAGGGCCATGGCGGCCTCGGTGTGGTCCCACGGGTCCAGGTGGTGGCCGCGGAACCAGGGGATGGCGCCGTCCTCGCGCTGCACGGCGAGTATCCCCGCCACGGTCTCGGCGGCCTGCTCGGCGGTGAGCACCCCGGGCAGGACGAGGTGCTCCGCGATCCGCTCGGGAGACGTCACTTGGCCGCGTCCGCGGTGTCGGCGGAGTCCGCGGTGCCGGCGGGGTCCACGGCGGCCTTCGGAAGGTGGGGCTTGGTCGCGTACGCCACGAAGCTCTTGCCGACGACCGGGTTGAGCAGCTGCTCGGCGACCCGGGTCAGGGCGGGCTTCTTCATGATGTCCCAGACCAGGAGCTTGTGGTACGCGCGGACCGGCAGCGCCTTGTCGTTGTCGACGCCGAAGGCGCACTTCAGCCACCAGTACGGCGAGTGCAGCGCGTGCGCGTGGTGGGTGCCGTACGGCCTGAGGCCGGCCTGCCGGATCTTGCCGAGCAGTTCGTCGGCCTTGTAGATGCGGATGTGGCCGCCCTCGACCTCGTGGTACGCGTCGGAGAGTGCCCAGCAGACCTTCTCGGGGCCGTACCGGGGCACGGTGATCGCGATCCGGCCGCCCGGCTTGAGGACGCGGACCATCTCGGCGAGCACGCCCTTGTCGTCGGGGATGTGCTCCATGACCTCGGAGATGATGACGACGTCGAAGGACTCGTCGGGGAACGGCAGGTTGAGGGCGTCGCCCTCCATCGCGGTGGCGGTCGCGCCGGCGGGGGCCTCGCCGGCCTCCTTCATGGCGGCGAACCACTTGGCGACCTCGCGGATCTCCTCGCCGTTCTGGTCGAGGGCCACGACCTGGGCGCCGCGCCGGTAGCACTCGAAGGCGTGCCGGCCCGCACCGCAGCCCAGGTCGAGCACACGGTCGCCGGGGGCGAGCGGGAAGCGGGTGAAGTCGACGGTCAGCACGAGGACGGCCTGCTTTCGGGGTTGGAGAGACGTTGTGGGCAGGCGTTCCGCAGGGCGGAACGGGTGGGCACGACCCGCCCACCGGGCCGCACCCGGCGGACGGGGCGAGTCCTCACCGGCGGACTCCGGCTCCCTGACGGGCCACCGCTTCGCGGTACAGCTCGGCGGTGCCCTGGGCCGCACGAGCCCACGTGAACCGGGACAGCACCCGCTCGCGCCCGGCCGCACCGAGCCGCGCCCGCAGCTCGGGATCGCCCAGCACCCGCCCGAGCGCGGCGGAAAGCGCCCCCGCGTCACCGGGCGGCACGGCCAGGCAGGTCTCGCCGTCGGGTCCGGCGACCTCCGGGATGGCGCCGCCCGTGGTGGCCACCAGCGGAGTCCCCGTCGCCATCCCCTCCGCGGCCGGCAGCGAGAAGCCCTCGTACAGCGAGGGCACGCAGGCGACCTGCGCGGACCGGTAGAGGTCGACGAGCTCGGCGTCGCTGACGCCCTTGACGAACTCGACGGCGCCGTCGAGCCCGTACCGCTCGATGGCCTGCGCGACCGGGCCGTCCTCCGCGCGCTTGCCGACGACGACCAGGTGCGCGTCGGGGTTCTCGGTGCGGAGCTTGGCGAGCGCCTCGATCAGGTGGACGAGGCCCTTGAGGGGGACGTCGGCGCTGGAGGTGGTGACGATCCGGCCGGGGACCTCGGCGACGGACGGGTCCGGGGACCAGAGGTCGGTGTCGGCGCCGATGTGGACGACCTTGATGCGGTCCTCGCGGACGCCGAGGTGGTCGACGATCTCCTGGCGGGAGGTGCCGGAGACGGTGAGCACGGACGGCAGCCGGCGGGCGACCTTCTTCTGCATGTTGGTGAAGGCGTACCAGCGGCGGACGGAGGCGCGGCGCTTCCAGTCGGCGGCGGCGTCGAGTTCGAGCTGCCGGTCGACGGTGATCGGGTGGTGGATCGTCGTGACGAGGGGCGCGCCGATGGCGCGCGGGCCGCCGAGGAGTCCGTACCCGAGGGTCTGGTTGTCGTGGACGACGTCGAAGTCGCCGCGGCGGGCGGCGAGCAGGCGCCGGGCCCGCAGGGAGAAGGTGAGCGGCTCGGGGAAGCCGCCGGTCCACATGGTGGCGACCTCGAGGGCGTCGATCCAGTCCCTGTACTCCCCGCGCTTCGGGGTCCGGAAGGGGTCCGGCGAGCGGTACAGGTCGAGGCTGGAGATCTCGGTGAGCGGCACGCCCTCGTCGAGCGTCGGGTACGGCTGGGAGCCGATGACCTCGACGGTGTGCCCGAGGCGGGCGAGCTCGCGGGAGAGGTGCCGGACGTAGACGCCCTGGCCCCCGCAGAACGGGTTGCCCTTGTACGTGAGGAGAGCGATCCGCAACGGACTGTCACCGGCCGCGGCGGCGCCCTGCCGGGGGCTTGCCTCTATGGCCTCAGCGGTCATGCGCGACCCCCTTCGAGCGTGGTTTCGCCGGAGCGTAACCGCTCGCGCTAATCTAGAACAAGTTACAGACTTGATCGTTCTTGATCCTTCAAGGAGCACAGAATCTACCGGCAGGTAGCTCCGTCGTGAGAGCCGGAACGGGTGATTCGCGCCACGGCGGACGTGCCGCCATACTGTCGCTCCCCACCGCACGGAAGCCGCACGGAACGGGACCCCATGACCGCAGACAACAGGGCGGACCACAGACCCGCGTCGCCGCCCCTCACGGAGCGCCAGGAGGCGCGGCGCCGCCGCATCCTGAACGCCAGCGCCCAGCTCGCCGCCAGGGGCGGCTTCGACGCCGTGCAGATGCGGGAGGTCGCCGAGGCGGCGGGGGTCGCCCTCGGCACGCTCTACCGCTACTTCCCCTCCAAGATCCACCTGCTCGTGGCGACCATGCAGGACCAGCTCCAGCACATGCACACCACGCTGCGGAAGCGGCCGCCCGCCGGCGCGGACCCGGCGGAGCGGGTCGCCGAGACCCTGATGCGCGCCTTCCGGGCGCTCCAGCGGGAGCCGCAGCTGGCCGACGCCATGGTGCGGGCGCTGACCTTCGCGGACCGCAGCGTGAGCCCCGAGGTCGACACGGTCTCCCGGCTGACGACCGCGATCATCCTGGACGCGATGGGGGCGGAGCACCCGACCCCGAGCCAGCTCTCGGCGGTCCGGGTGATCGAGCACACCTGGCACTCGGCGCTGATCACCTGGCTGTCCGGACGTGCCTCGATCGCACAGGTGAAGATCGACATCGAGACGGTCTGCCGGCTGATCGACCTGACCGCACCGGAGCCCTCGGCCTGAGCGGTGCCGCCGCGCCCCGGTGCGGGGGCGCGGCGGCACCGGTGCCTCAGGGCTTCTTGTGCTTGGCGTTCTCCGCCTCCATGAGCGCCTCGCACTCCGGGGAGGCGTCGGTGGCGACGAACATGACGAGCTTCAGCGGGCCCGTCGCGTGGTTGCTGGCCTGGAGCTGCCAGGTGCTCTTGGTCAGGGACTTGATGACCGAGCCCTGCAGCTCGGAGCTGCGCGCCTCGGTCCAGCCGCCGCCGGTCAGGGTGGCGATCGTGTCCGCGTAGGACTTCTTCGGGTCGGCGGCCTTCTCGCCGTCGGCCGTCCAGGAGACCATGCAGTCCTTCAGCTCCGCGGGCACGGCCTCGCCGGAGGAGTCCTGCGTGAAGCCGGCCCCGGTCGCCGCGTCCGTCAACTCCTTGGTGACCGCGGCCGCGTCGAGCTTCTCGCCGCTCGAACCCGAACCGCCCGAGCCGCCCGTAGAGGCCGAACCGGCCGAGGCCGAACCGCCCTTGTCCGCACCGCCCTCGCTACCACAGCCCGCGACGAGCAGCACCACACCGGCGGCCGCGGCCACCCACATCCCCTTGCGCACAACACTCCCGATCCCACGCGCACGAAGGCCCGTCGCCCCCGTGACCAAGGGTCACAGTTTTGCACGTGGGAACGACAGCGCCGTCGATCCGGATCACTCCTCCGGCGGGAACACCGGTTCCCCTCCGTCCGCCAGGGTGATCAGGATCGCCTCCACCGGGCAGCCCTCCGCCGCCGCGAGGAGGCGTTCGCCCGCGTCCGCCTCCGGTTCCACCGGATGGGACTGGCGGGCCGTGTCGAGGCGGAAGCCGGCCGGGGCGTGGTTGACGCACATGCCGGAGCCGATGCAGACGCTCCGGTCGACCTCGACGTGCCAGCGGTCGCCCATCACGCGTCCCCGTATCCGGCCGGCAGGTGGATCATCTTGTGCTCCAGGTACTCGCCGAAGCCCTCGGGGCCGAACTCCCGCCCCAGGCCCGAGCTCTTGTATCCGCCGAAGGGGCCGAGCATGTCGAGGCTGAAGGTGTTGACGTTGAAGGTGCCGGTGCGCACGGCCCGGGCGAAGTCGATGCCGTGCTCCACGTCCCCGGTCCAGACGCTGCCGCTGAGCCCGAAGTCGGAGTCGTTCGCGATCCGCAGGGCCTCGGCCTCGTCCCCGTACGGCAGGAGGCAGACCACCGGGCCGAAGATCTCCTCGCGGGCGATCCGCATGGAGTTGTCGACGTCGCCGAAGAGGGTCGGCTCGACGTACCAGCCGCGGTCGAGGCCGTCCGGGCGGCCGCCGCCGGCGAGCAGCTTCGCGCCCTCCGCCTGGCCGATCCCGATGTAGTCGAGGGAGCGCCGCTGCTGGCGCCGGGCGACGAGCGGGCCGACCTGGGTGGCCGGGTCGAGCGGATCGCCGACGACGAGCGCGCCGGCCGCCGCCGCGAAGGCCTCGGCGATCTCCTCGTACCGCGAGCGGGGGGCGAGGATGCGGGTCTGGGCCACGCACGCCTGCCCGTTGTTCATCCAGGCGGCCGGGACGATCCCGGCGACGGCGGTCTCCAGGTCGGCGTCCGGCAGGATCACGGCGGCCGACTTGCCGCCCAGTTCGAGGGTGACGCGGGTGAGGTTGCGGGAGGCGACCTCCATGACCCGCTTGCCGGCGGCGACCGAGCCGGTGAAGGAGACCTTGTCGACGCCGGGGTGGCCGACCAGGTACTCGCTGACCTCCCGGTCGGCGGGCAGGATCGACAGGACCCCCTCGGGGAGGCCGGCCTCGGCCGCGATCTCGCCGAGGATGTACGAGTCGAGGGGCGCCTCCGGCGAGGGCTTGAGGACCACCGTGCAGCCGGCGAGCAGCGCGGGGCCCAGTTTGGCGGCCGCGGTGAACTGCGGCACGTTCCACGGAACGACGGCCGCGACGACGCCGACCGGCTCGCGCCGCACGAGCAGCGGTCCGAGGGCGCCGCCGCGCCGCTCCTCGTACGGGAAGTCCCGGGCGACGGTGATCGCCGCGTCCCAGACCATCATCGCGCCGAGCGCCTGGGCGAGGACGGACCAGGAGTACGGGGAGCCGTTCTGCGCGCTGATGGAGCGGCCGATCTCCTCGTACCGGACGGCGATGGCGTCCTTGATGCGGGTGACGACGGCGATCCGTTCCTCGAGCGTCGTGCGGGGCCAGGGCCCTTCGTCGAAGGCCCGGCGGGCGGCGGCGACGGCCCGGTCGACGTCGGCCTCGGAGGCGTGCGGGACGCGGCCGATGACCTGCTCGGTGTGCGGGGAGATCACCTCGATGACCCCGTCGCCGAGCGGGTCGGCCAACTCCCCGCCGATGAACAGCTTTCCGTGCTCCACAAGCTCGGTCATGACCGCCGCCTTCCGGGGAGGGATGTCGTCGACGAATCCCTGGGGACGCATCCTCTGACAGTGCATCAGAACTGATACCAGTTCTAGTTTCACTTGGCCAGACATGCGACCGAAACGGCCCCCACCAGCAGATTCCCCATCGCCGGGGCCGCCACCAGGCCTCCCCTGGGGCTCGACATCGACCGAAGTCCTGGACTTCGCGGCAGGCCACGCGCGATCATGATCATCTTCGTGCCATTGGAGGGGTGGTACGAAGTCGCCGAAAAGATCAAGAACCTTACGACTCAGGAGACTTCACCCATGAGAAAGACTCTCGCCCTTGCCACCGCCGCCCTCGGTCTGATCGGAGCGTTCGCCACCGCGCCCGGCGCGGCCGCCTCGGTGGACCCGAGCGCCACGTCGTCGGCCACATCGGGCGACCCCGCCATGACGGCCCGGGACGCATCGACCCTGCACAACCTCTCGGAGTCCCCGGACGCGACCGACGCCTCGTCCGAAAGCACCGTCACCATCGGGTACAAGGAATTCCGCAACTACCTGTACGGCACCTGCATGGACGACAGCGCCAACTACGGGCTGCGGATGCACCAGTGCAGCGACGCCAGCTACAACAACGGCTACCAGATGTGGAAGGGGACCAAGTCCGACACCGGGTACTACAAGTTCCAGAACGTGGCCACCGGTGAGTGCCTGGACGGCAGCGCCAACTACGGCGTGCGCACGCACGCGTGCAGCGACGCCAGCTACAACAACGGCTACCAGAAGTGGGTGGCCGGGTACGGCACCCAGGGCTGGTACACCTGGAAGAACATAGCCACCGGCCAGTGCCTGGACTACAGCTCCGCCAACGGCCTGCGCCTTCACACGTGCAGCGAGGCGAGCTACGTCAACGGCTACCAGGCATGGAACCGCTGAACCGCCGGAACGGATCCGCGCCTCGGAGCGGTGAGCGACCCGCCCCCTGAGCAGGGGGGCCGCCCGCAGGATTCCCGGCACCGCCAGGCCGCCTCCGCCACCCGCGGAGGCGGCCCGCCCCCGGCCCGCATCACCGGTGACGGTCGGCCACGGGGTTCAGGAGCGGGCACTCGGCCCGCCCCGGACCCCGGCCGCCCGGTCGCACGAAGGGAGTCGGCCGCGGCCGGCCACAACGATGCGAGCGCGACACGCCCACCGGCACGACCATCCACATCTCAGAGCATTCTGACAGGCCATCAGTTCTCGCTATGATGAGCGTGGACGATGAGCGCGGAAGTGACGTCGGCGAGATGAGGAAACCTCATGACCCAGGTGACCGAGCACGGCGGAGGCGTCTGGTCCCTGCGGGTGCCCATCCCGGACAATCCGCTGGGCCACACCCTCGTCCACGTCCTCGACACCGACCGCGGCCCGGTCCTCGTCGACACGGGCTGGGACGACCCGGCCTCCTGGACCGAACTCACCGACGGACTCACCGCCCTGGGACTGTCCGTACGGGAGGTCCACGGGGTCGTCATCACCCACCACCACCCCGACCACCACGGACTCTCCGGCCGGGTCCGCGAGGAGTCCGGGGCCTGGATCGCCATGCACGCCGCCGACACGGCCGTCGTCCGCCGCACCCGTGAGTCCGAGCCCGGCACCTGGTTCGACTACCTCGCCCGCAAGCTCGCCGCCGTCGGCGCCCCCGACGAGCACATCGCCCCGCTGCGGGCCGCCCGCGCCTCCGGCCGGACGCGGACCCTGCCCGGCCTCCGCTCGGCCCTCCCCGACCGCGAGATCGTCCCCGGCGAGCTCCTCGACCTGGCCGGACGGCGGCTGCGCGCGATCTGGACGCCCGGCCACACCCCCGGGCACGTCTGTCTGCACCTGGAGGAGGAGCACCCCTCCCGGCTGCCCGGCCACGGCCGGCTCTTCTCCGGCGACCACCTGCTGCCCGGGATCTCCCCGCACATCGGCCTCTACGAGGACCCCGACGACCTCACCGAGACCGATCCCCTCGGCGACTACCTCGACTCCCTCGAACGGATCGGCCGGCTCGGCGTCGCCGAGGTCCTCCCCGCCCACCAGCACGCCTTCGCCGACGCCGCCGGCCGGGTCCGCGAACTCCTCGACCACCACGAGGAACGCCTCACCGGCCTCCTCGCCCTCCTCGCGACCCCGCTCACGCCCTGGCAGCTCGCCGAGCGCATGGAGTGGAACCGCCCCTGGGAGCAGATCCCCCACGGCTCCCGCAACATCGCCGTCAGCGAGGCCGAGGCCCATCTCCGCCGCCTGGTGAAGCTCGGGCGCGCGGAGCCGGTGGCGGGCACGGAGCCCGTCGCGTACGTCGCCGTGTGAGGACCCGGCCTCAGGCCCTGAAGAGGCGGATGAGGGACATGATCAGGACCAGCGGGGAGATGCCGCCGCCGAGCAGCATCACCGGAACGGCCACCCACCACAGCCAGTGATCCCCGCCGTGTTCGTAGGAGTCGTAGCCGTTCTCGACGAACAGGAACCAGAGGAGGTGCAGGGTCAGTGCGGCGATCAGGGCCATCCAGTAGACGGCGACCCCGGCCGACCACAGTCGGACCCGGCCGGGCCGGACCGTGAGCAGCCTCCGCCGGTAGCCCTGGAGGCCGGCCATCGCGGCGAACAGGAGCAGCGTCACGGGAACGCGCCACCAGGCGTCCATCGCCCACTGGTAGGGGCCTTGCGCCTGGTCGGAGAGCGAGGGGTACTCCGTCGCCCGGCTCAGGAGATCGACCCCGCCGACGAGGAAGACCACCATCGGCACCAGGTAGAACAGGCCGAGGAGCGGCCTCCCCAGACCCGCGGTCAGCGTCCGCACGGCGCGCTCCCGCGCGGACGGCACCCCCGTCGAGGCGGCCCGGGCCCGTGGCACGGCGGCCGGCCCCCGGACGGGCGCGCGGGCGGGCGCGGGGGTGGGTACGGGGGTGGACACGGGGTTCGGCGCGGGGGTGGGCAGGAGGGCGGTCGGGGGCGGCGGGGGCGGCTGCGGGAGGACGGCGGTGACGGCGGTGGGCGCACTCGTACCGGTACCGGCACCGGCTCTCGCAGGAGCGGATCCCGGCTCCGACGCCGAGCTCCGTTCCGGTTCCGGCTCGGACTCCGGTCCTCGCCCCGGCTCCGGATCCGCTCCTCGCCCAGGCTCCGGCTCGGACTCCGCCTCCGCGTTGAGCAGCTCCTCCGCCTTCTGCGCGATCGCCGCGACCACCGGGGCCGGCAGCCAGCTCCCCGACTCCTCCCGGTGGGCGTCCGCGGTCGCGGCGAGCTCGGCCACCGGCGGGCGGTCGTCCGGCCGCTTGGCCAGGCAGCGCCGTACGAGCTCCGCGAACGGCCCCTCGACCCCGGCGAGGTCGGGCTCGTGGTGGACGAGCCGGTAGAGCAGCTCCGCCACCGAGCCGCCGCCGAAGGGCCCGCGCCCGGTCGCCGCGAACGCCAGCACCGCGCCGAGCGAGAAGAGGTCAGCGGCGGGGCCGACCGTCCGCCCCTCCGCCTGCTCCGGCGACATGAAACCGGGCGAGCCGACGACCAGGCCCGTCCCCGTCAGGACCGTCTCGTCGGCGGAGCGCGCGATGCCGAAGTCGATGAGCAGGGGGCCGGACGGCGAGAGCAGCACGTTGGACGGTTTGACGTCCCGGTGCACGAGCCCCGCCCGGTGCACGCCGTCGAGGGCGTGCGCGAGGCCGGAGAGCAGCCGCCACAGGGCCGGTTCGGGGAGCGGGCCGTGTGCGAGGACCGCCTCGGAGAGCGCGGGGCCCGGCACGTACGCGGTGGCCAGCCAGGGCACCTCCGCGTCCGGGTCGGCGTCGAGGACCGGGACCGTGCCGGCTCCGCGTAACGACTGGGCGGCCCGCACCTCGCGGGCGAAGCGCGTCCGGAAGCCCGGGTCCCCGGCGAGGGCGCCGTGCACCACCTTGAGCGCGACCGTCCGGCCGCCCCGCGAGCGGCCCAGGTAGACGCGGCCCATGCCGCCCTCGCCCAACCGGTAGAGGACCCGGTACGAACCGACCCTCCGCGGGTCGCTCTCGGTCAACGCCCGCATTCCGCACCCCCGTGAAAACGCCGTCGTCCTGCTCCCGCCGGCCACGCGCGCGTGGCCGGCGGCGTCAGCATGGCACAGCGACCGGCCCCTCGGCAGCGTGCTCGCGAAGCCCGCCCGGGGCCCTTCCGGGGCCCTTCCGCACGCCGGTCCGTGAGGCGCCTCCCGCCCGGGGAGGCGTTCCTACGGGTCGGTAGAGTGGGCCCGTCGTCATCATGCCCGTACGGGGGGAAGCCGGTGGAAATCCGGCACCGGCCCTTCCCCAGGCGGTGAGCCGCTCAGGGAGAGCGGCGAGCCGGAATGCCCCGCCCGGGACGTGACCGCCGGCACCGTCGAGGAATACGGAGCCGGAGCCTGGTGCCCCCGAGGCGTGCCGGTGCCCGGCCCCAGGAGAGGGCCCCATGAACACCGTCCGCCGCGGCGCCGCCGCGCTCGCCGCCGCAGCCGTGCTCGGCACCGGAGCAGCCGGAGCGGCCTCCGCCGCGCCCTCGCCGTCGCCCTCCGCGGGCACGCTCCCGTCCGGCCTGTACGGCACGAAGGACCCGACGTACGACGGTGTCTGGCGGCAGTCGCTCGCCTTCCTCGCCCAGCGCGGCACCGGCTACCAGCCCGCCGACCCGGCCGTGGACTGGCTGCTGGGCCAGCAGTGCGCCGACGGCTCGTTCGCCTCGTACCGCGCGGACGTGTCGAAGCCCTGCGACGCGAAGACGATGCGGGACACCAACGCCACCGCCGTCGCCGTCCAGGCGCTCCGCGCCGTGCGCCGCCAGGCCGCCGCCCCGGAGGCGATCGACAAGGCCGTCAAGGCCGGCTCCGACTGGCTGCGGAGCGTGCAGAACAAGGACGGCGGCTGGGGCTACGGCGCCGGCGGCGCGAGCGACGCCAACTCCACCTCGGTCGTCGTCGGCGCGCTCGCCGCGATCGGCGTGCGGCCCGGTTCGTTCACCTCCGCCGAGGGCCGCACCCCCTACGACGCGCTCCTCGCCTTCGCCCTGCCCTGCTCGGACGAGGACGGCGCCGGGGCCTTCGCGTACCAGCCGGACAAGACCGGCAAGCTCCTCGCCAACGCCGACGCCACCGCGGCCGCCACCCTCGCCGGGCTCGGCAAGAGCGTCGTGGCCACCAAGGCCTCCCCCGAGCAGCCGCCGACCTGCACCGACCTGTCGAAGCCGACCGTCGAGCGGGCCGCGCTGAACGGCGCCTCCTACCTGTCGAAGGCCCTCGCGAAGACCGGGCACCTCACCCTGCCGCCGATGCCGGGCGCCACCGACACCGCCGAGCAGCCCGACATCGGCAACACCGCCGACGCCGTCGTCGCACTCGCCGCCGCCGGCGCCGCCAAGGAGGCCGAACCGGCCCTGACGTGGCTGGAGAAGAACTCCGCGGCCTGGGCGAAGGAGGGCGGGCCGGCGGCCTACGCGCAGCTGATCCTGGCGGCCCGCGCCACGGACACCGACCCGCGCGAGTTCGGCACGGCGGACCTGGTCGAGCAGCTCAACGCCACCGGCCCCGCGCCCAAGACGCCGGACACCTCCGCCTCCTCCACCAGCGACGACGAGGCCGGCTTCGACGTCTGGTGGATCATCGGCATCGGCACGCTCGTCGGCGTCGGCGTCGGCTTCCTCGTGAGCGGCCGCAAGAAGTGACCGCCGGGACGAAGGTCGCGGGCGCCGCGGCCGGGGCGCTCCTCACCCTGACCGCGGTCGCGGCGGCCCCGGCGCAGGCGGCCGGCTACCGCTACTGGTCGTTCTGGGAGAGCGACGGCGGGAAGCCGTGGACGTACGCCACGCAGGGCCCGGCGACCGCCCGGCCCTCCGACGGCGACGCCCTCGGCTTCCGCTTCGCGATCAGCAACGGCACGGACGACACCTCCCTGCCCTCCGCCGCCCCCGACTTCCCGGGGATATGCGGGGGCGTGGAGAAGAAGGACGGCACCAAGCGGATCGCCGTCGTCATCGACTTCGGCGGCCCCCTGGACGCGCCGCCCGGGGAGACCCCGCCGAAGAAGCCGATCGAGGTCGGCTGTGCGGAGGTCGGCGAGGACGCGACGGGCGCGGAGGCGCTGGCCGCGGTGGCGAAGCCGCTGCGGTACGACGGCTCGGCCATGCTGTGCGGGATCGCGGGCTACCCGGCGCACGGCTGCGGCGAGCAGGTCGCGGAGAGGACCACGGCGTCCGCGACGTCCACCGCTCCGGCGGCTTCGGCGGGATCGGGCGGCGGCCCGTCCTTCGGCGTGCTGGCCGGCGGGGCGGCCGTCCTGGCCCTCGGCGGGGCGGCGATCTGGAAGGCCCGCCGGCGCGCATGAGTGCGGCCCGTAACGTCCCCCGCGTCCCCCGGGGGTCCACGGCCTCCGTGCGCAGGGCCCCCGTGCGCACCGTCCCCGTGTCCGCGGCCCCCGTGCGCGAGGCCCTCATGCGCAGGGCCCCCGTGCTCACGGCCCCCGAGGCGAGCCGGGCCAACGCCCTGCACGCGGGCGCGTGGTGGCTGTGGGCGCTCGGCCTGGCCGTCGCCGCCTCCCGGACCACGAACCCGCTGCTGCTCGGGCTGCTCGTCGGGGTGGCCGGTTACGTGGTGGCGGCCCGGCGCACGGACGCGCCCTGGGCCCGCTCGTACGGCGCGTTCGTGAAGCTCGGCCTGTTCGTCGTGGCCCTGCGGGTGGTGTTCTCCCTGCTGCTCGGTTCGCCCGTCCCCGGCACGCACGCGCTGTTCACGCTGCCCGAGGTGCCGCTGCCCGACTGGGCCCAGGGGGTGAGGATCGGGGGCCGGGTGACGGCCGAGCAGCTGCTCTTCACGCTGTACGACGGCGCCAAGCTGGCGACCCTGCTGATCTGCGTGGGAGCCGCGAACGCCCTCGCCGACCCGGCGCGGCTGCTGAAGTCGCTGCCGGGGGCGCTGTACGAGGCCGGGGTCGCCGTCGTCGTGGCGATGACCTTCGCGCCGAACATGGTCGCCGACGTGGCCCGGCTCCGGACCGCCCGCCGGCTGCGGGGCAGGCCCACGGGCGGGGTGCGGGCGGTGCTCCAGATCGGCCTGCCGGTCCTGGAGGGAGCGCTCGAACGGTCGATCGCGGTCGCCGCGTCGATGGACGCGCGCGGGTACGGGCGGACGGCGCAGGTCCCGGAGGCGGTACGGCGCACCACGAACGTCCTGGTCCTGGGCGGGCTCCTCGGCGTGTGCGCCGGCTCGTACGGGCTGCTCGCGGCGGAGGGCGCGGGGTACGGACTGCCGCTGCTCGGCGCCGGGCTCCTCGCCGCGACGGCCGGGCTCCGGCTCGGCGGCCGCCGGACCGTCCGTACGCGCTACCGGCCCGACCGCTGGAGCGCGCGGGCCTGGCTGGTGGCGGGCTCCGGGGTGGCGGTCGCGGTCCTGATGATCCGGGCGAACGCGTACGCCCCCGAGGCGCTGCATCCCGGGGTCGTCCCCCTGGAGGCGCCGGAGCTGCCGCTGTGGCCGGCGGTGTCGGTCCTGGTGGGCCTGGTGCCGGCGTGGGCGGCCCCCGTACCCAAGGAGAACGTGTGATCCACTTCGAGAACGTCTCGGTGCGCTACGAAGGGGACGCCGAGCCGACCCTGCGGAACGTGGACCTCACCGTCCCCGAGGGCGAGCTCGTGCTCCTGGTCGGCCCGTCCGGCGTGGGCAAGTCGACCCTCCTGGGCGCGGTCTCGGGCCTGGTCCCGCACTTCACGGGCGGCACCCTGACCGGGCGGGTGACGGTCGACGGCCGCGACACCCGCACGCATCCGCCGCGGGAGCTCGCGGATCTGGTGGGCACGGTGGGGCAGGACCCGTCCGCGCACTTCGTGACCGACACGGTCGAGGACGAGCTCGCGTACGGCATGGAGTCGCTCGGGCTCGCGCCCGGCGTCATGCGGCGCCGGGTGGAGGAGACCCTCGACCTCCTGGGCCTCGCCGAACTCCGGGACCGCCCGATCGCCACGCTCTCCGGGGGCCAGCGCCAGCGGGTCGCGATCGGCTCGGTCCTGACCCCGCACCCGAAGGTCCTCGTCCTCGACGAACCCACCTCCGCGCTCGACCCCTCGGCGGCGGAGGACGTCCTCGCGGTGCTCCAGCGCCTGGTCCACGACCTGGGCACGACGGTCCTCCTCGCCGAGCACCGCCTGGAACGGGTCGTCCAGTACGCGGACCAGGTCCTCCTGCTGCCGGAGGCGGTCATGGGTCCGCCGGCGGAGATCATGGCGGTCTCGCCGGTGCATCCCCCGGTGGTGGCGCTCGGGCGGGTGGCGGGGTGGGATCCGTTGCCGCTCACGGTGCGGGACGCGAGACGGCGGGCGGGGGAGCTGAAGGCGAGGCTGGAGGGACGGGACCCCGCGGGGCTTCTCCCCCGTCCCGCCGCGCCGCGAAGCCGGGACTCCCGGGACGGAGCCCCCGGTTTCGGGAAGGGGCGGCGTGGGGGGATCACCCTCTTCAAGCGGCGCCGTGCCCGGCCGGCACCCGCACCCGCCACGGCCCCCCTGCTCCTCACCGAAGGCCTCGCCGTCCGCCGCGCCCGCGTAGAGGCTCTCCGCCGCGTCGACCTCCGGGTCGCCCCCGGCGAGACCATCGCGCTCATGGGCCGCAACGGCGCCGGAAAGTCCACCCTGCTCTCCACCCTCGTGGGCATGATCGAGCCGACGAGCGGCACCGTCCGGGTCGCCGGGCGCGCCCCGCACACCACCGACCCCCGCGACCTGATCCGCCAGGTCGGCCTGGTCCCGCAGGAGCCGCGGGACCTGCTGTACGCGGACACCGTCGCCGCCGAGTGCGCGGCGGCCGACGCGGACGCGGGCGCGGCGCCCGGGACCTGCCGGGCCCTGGTGGAGGAGCTGCTGCCGGGGGTGGCGGACGACACGCACCCGCGCGACCTGTCCGAGGGCCAGCGGCTCGCGCTCGCGCTGGCCGTGGTCCTGACCGGCCGGCCGCCGCTGCTCCTGCTCGACGAGCCGACGCGCGGTCTGGACTACGCGGCCAAGGCGCGTCTGGTGGCCCGTCTGCGGACGCTCGCGGTGGAGGGGCACGCGATCGTGCTGGCCACGCACGACGTGGAGCTGGCGGCGGAGCTGGCGCACCGGGTGGTGATCGTCGCGGACGGCGAGGTGGTCGCGGACGGCCCGACGGCCGAGGTCGTGGTGTCCTCGCCGGCCTTCTCCCCGCAGGTGGCGAAGATCCTGGCGCCGCGGCCGTGGCTCACGGTCGAGCAGGTGGAGGCGGCGCTGTGAGGACGGCCCGCCCGGTCCGCCTGGGTCCCCGCTCGGTCGCGGCGCTGGTCCTCGTCTCCCTCGTCGGGGTCCTGGCGTTCTGCTGGCCGCTCTTCGCGGAGGCCGGCTCCGCCGTGACCTCGCACGCCGGGGACGCGCCGTGGCTGTTCGCGGCGCTGCTGCCGCTGCTGGTCGCGGTGGTGGTGGCGACGATCGCGGACCGCGGGATGGACGCGAAGGCGGTGGCGATGCTGGGCGTGCTGGCCGCCGTGGGCGCGGCCCTGCGTCCCCTGGGGGCGGGGACGGCCGGCCTGGAGCCGATGTTCTTCCTGATGGTGCTGAGCGGCCGGGTCCTCGGTCCGGGCTTCGGCTTCGTCCTGGGGGCGGTGACGATGTTCGCGTCGGCGCTGCTCACGGGCGGGGTGGGCCCGTGGATGCCGTTCCAGATGCTGTCGATGGGCTGGTTCACGATGGGCGCGGGGCTGCTGCCGGGCCCGGACGGGCTGCGGGGCCGGGCCGAGCTGCTGATGCTGTCCGCGTACGGGTTCGTGGCGGCGTTCGCGTACGGCACGGTCATGAACCTGCAGGGCTGGGTCCTGCTCCAGGGCCTGAGCAGCGGGATCTCCTTCGAGCCGGGCGCGCCGCTCCACGAGAACCTGGTCCGTTTCCTCGCCTACGTCCTCGCCACCTCCCTGGGCTGGGACCTCGGCCGGGCAGCCCTCACCGTCGTCCTGACCCTCACGGTCGGCGGCGCGCTCCTGAAGGCGCTGCGGCGGGCCACGCGGCGGGCGAACTTCGAGGCCCAGGTCACATTCGAGGGGGCGGAAGCGCCCTCTCCGGGTGAGGCGCCCCACAGGACCTACGTCACGTACGAGCCGGAATAGTAGACCGACAGACCTGCCCCGATCAGCCCACATGCGGTCATGACCTGCGGAAACGTCACACACCGGCCCTCCCTCCGAAGTCCCCCGGGTCCGAACCTTCCTCGTACAGGGGGTCGTTGCACCGGGGTTCCGGCCCTGCTTCTCTGGTGGACGTCGCCAGGCAGCCGGTGCTCGTCGGAGCGCCTCAGCCGGCCGGTTCCCTCCGGTTCCCGGACCCCCGGGCTCTGGTTCCGGCTTGCCGAAAACGCCTGGCGCGGCCCTTGTTCCCGACGTTAGGTCGATACCTTGATCCGCTCGCTCACCACTCGTGTCTCCGCCCGCAACAAGAAGATCGCCGCTTCCGCAGCCGTGCTGCTGGGTGCGTCGGGTGCGGTGCTGGGCACGACGGGCTCGGCTTCGGCCGCCAGCCCGCAGGAGCTCGCCCGCGAGATCGTCCCCGCCTCGCAGTACGCGTCGTTCAGCAAGATCGTCGAGCACGAGTCGCACTGGAACCACACCGCGACCAACGCGTCCAGCGGCGCCTACGGTCTGGTCCAGGCCCTGCCGGCCTCGAAGATGGCCTCGGCCGGTGCCGACTGGAAGACGAACCCGGCCACCCAGATCAAGTGGGGCCTGAACTACATGAACGAGCGCTACGGCTCCCCGAACGCCGCCTGGGCGTTCTGGCAGGCCAACGGCTGGTACTGAGCCGAACCCCTGACACGTCGCAAGGCCCCGCCCTCCTCCCGGAGGGGCGGGGCCTGCGGCGTTCTCCGGCGTCCGTGACGCCTTCAGGCGCCGGGGAGCATCCGGACCTGGGGCCAGGGCCGTCCAGGACCGCCGGGCTCGGCCGTCGGGCCGTCCGGGCGTCCGGGCGGCGGAGTACCTGGCGGCGCTGGTCGCGGACGCCGGCGGGCGGGGCCTTCCGGACAAGACGCCCCCTCGGGACCGCCCGGCGGATCGGGGCCGGGCGGGCGCTACAGCCGCTGGATGATCGTCCCGGTCGCGAGCGCGCCGCCCGCGCACATCGTGATCAGCGCGAACTCCTTGTCGGTGCGCTCCAGTTCGTGGAGGGCGGTGGTGACGAGCCGGGCGCCGGTGGCGCCGACGGGATGGCCGAGGGCGATGGCGCCGCCGTTGACGTTGACCTTCTCCAGGTCCTGGTCGAAGACCTGCGCCCAGCTCAGCACGACCGAGGCGAAGGCCTCGTTGATCTCGACGAGGTCGATGTCCTTGAGCGACATCCCGGCCTTGCCGAGGACGGCCCGTGTCGCGTCGACGGGACCGTCGAGGTGGTAGTGCGGGTCGGCGCCGACGAGGGCCTGGGCGACGATCCGGGCGCGCGGCTTCAGCTTCAGCGCGCGGGCCATGCGCTTGGAGGCCCACAGGAGGGCGGAGGCGCCGTCGGAGATCTGGGAGGAGTTCCCGGCGGTGTGGATCGCGGTGGGCATGACGGGCTTGAGGCGGGCCAGGCCCTCCATGGTGGTGTCGCGCAGGCCCTCGTCGCGGTCGACGAGCCGCCACATGCCCTGCCCGGCGGCCTGTTCGGCCTCCGTGGTGGGGACCTGGACGGCGAAGGTCTCGCGCTTGAAGCGCTCCTCGGCCCAGGCGGTCGCGGCCCGCTCCTGGGAGAGCAGGCCGAGGGAGTCGACGCGCTCGCGGGTGAGTCCGCGGCGGCGGGCGATGCGCTCGGCGGCCTCGAACTGGTTGGGCAGGTCGACGTTCCACTCGTCGGGGAACGGCTTGCCCGGGCCGTGCTTGGAACCGGAGCCGAGCGGGACGCGGGACATGGCCTCGACGCCGCAGGAGATCCCGATGTCGATGACGCCGGCCGCGACCATGTTGGCGACCATGTGACTGGCCTGCTGCGAGGAGCCGCACTGGCAGTCGACGGTGGTGGCGGCCGTCTCGTAGGGCAGGCCCATGGTGAGCCAGGCGGTGCGCGCCGGGTTCATGGACTGCTCGCCGGCGTGGGTGACCGTACCGCCGACGATCTGTTCGACGCAGTCGGCGTGGATGCCGGTGCGGCCGAGGAGTTCGCGGTAGGTCTCGCCCAGGAGGTAGGCGGGGTGGAGGTTGGCGAGCGCGCCTCCGCGCTTGCCGATGGGGGTGCGTACGGCTTCGACGATGACGGGTTCCGCGGCCATGGGCTCGTCCTCTCCTCGACCGGGCGGGGTGTCCCGGCACCCCGGTCGGTCGGCGTCACGGGGAACTAGTACGCGTTCTAGTTCTGACTGCAGTCTTATGACTGCTACCGCCGGTACGCAAGGGTCCGGGACGCAACAGTTCCCGCTCCGCCCCTTGCCACTTGTAGAACTCGTTACTAACTTTCCCGGCAACTTCTGATGGTCCATCAGATATGGAGAGTGTTGCCGATGGCCTGCCCCCACCTCCCCGGAGGACGGTTCCCCGAAGGGCATCTCCCCGAAGGGCTCCCCGACGGGTTCGACGCCACCGACCCCGATCTGCTCCGCGACCGCGTCCCCTTCCCGGAGTTCGCCCGGCTGCGGCAGACCGCGCCCGTCTGGTGGTGCCCCCAGCCGGCCGGCGTCACCGGCTTCGCGGACGGCGGGTACTGGGCGGTCACGCGCCACGCGGACGTCAAGTACGTCTCCACCCACCCCGAGCTGTTCTCCTCGAACGAGAACACCGCCGTCATCCGCTTCAACGAGCACATCACCCGGGACCAGATCGAGGTCCAGAAGCTGATCATGCTCAACATGGACCCGCCCGAGCACACCCGGGTCCGCCAGATCGTCCAGCGCGGCTTCACCCCCCGCGCGATCCGGAACCTGGAGACCGCCCTGCGCGACCGCGCGCACGCCATCGTCGAGGAGGCGAAGCGCGGCACGGACGCCGACGGCACCTTCGACTTCGTCACCCGGGTCGCCGTCGAACTCCCCCTCCAGGCCATCGCCGAACTCATCGGCGTCCCCCAGGAGGACCGTTCCCGGATCTTCGACTGGTCGAACAAGATGGTCGCGTACGACGACCCCGAGTACGCCATCACCGAGGAGATCGGCGCCGAGGCCGCCATGGAGCTCATCGGCTACTCGATGAACATGGCCGCCGCCCGCAAGGAGTGCCCTGCCCGGGACATCGTGTCGCAGCTCGTCGCGGCCGAGGGCCAGGGCAACCTCTCCTCCGACGAGTTCGGATTCTTCGTGCTGCTGCTCGCCGTCGCCGGGAACGAGACCACCCGCAACGCCATCAGCCACGGCATGCACGCCTTCCTCACCCACCCCGACCAGTGGGAGCTCTTCAAGCGCGAGCGGCCCGCGACCGCCGCCGAGGAGATCGTGCGCTGGGCGACCCCGGTCGTCTCCTTCCAGCGGACCGCCACCCAGGACACCGAACTCGGCGGACAGAAGATCCGCGAGGGCGACCGGGTCGGCCTCTTCTACTCCTCCGCCAACAACGACCCCGAGGTCTTCACCGACCCCGAACGCTTCGACATCACCCGCGACCCCAACCCCCACCTCGGCTTCGGCGGCGGCGGGCCCCACTTCTGCCTCGGCAAGTCCCTCGCGATCAAGGAGATCGAGCTGATCTTCAACGCGATCGCCGACGCCCTGCCCGACCTCACCCTCGCCGGCGAACCACGCCGGCTGCGGGCCGCCTGGCTGAACGGCGTGAAGGAACTCCGGGTCCGCGCCGCATGACCCCTGCGGGACGAGCCCTGCGGGACGGCCCCTGCGGGGCACCCCCGACAGGACGACCCCGACAGGACAACCCCTGCGGGACGGCCCCTGCGGGCGGAACCGGATCTTCCCCGGATACGTCTGAGCTCCCATGCGGGGGACACACAGCAGGATCCTGACCACCATCACCGCGCTGCTCGCGCTCCAGCTCGGCTCGCTCGTCGCACCGGCGTACGCCTGCGGCTGCGGCGCCATGATCCCGGACAAGGCCGAGCGCATCGGCGTCGACCGGGAGGAGTCGGCCGTCCGCTGGGACGGCCGCACCGAGACCGTCGTCATGCGCTTCAACGTCCACGGGAACGCCCGGCGGGCGGCCTGGATCATGCCGGTGCCGAGCCGCGCCGACGTCCGCCTCGGCGACCCGGCGCTCTTCGACGAGCTCGGCCGGCTCGCCGAGCCCGAGCAGCGCGACCGCCACTACTTCTGGCCGCGCGAGGGCGACTGGCCCTTCGACGGCGACAACGGCGACGGAGCCGCCGCCGCCCCGCCCGGCGCGGGCTCCGGCGTCGGCGTCGTCGGGCGTGAACGGCTCGGCCCCTTCGACGTGGCCCGGCTCACCGCCACCGACCCCGACGCCCTCGGCGACTGGCTGCGCACCAACGGCTTCGAGCTGCCCGAGCGGCTCTCCGGCGCACTCCGGCCGTACGTCGAGCGGAAGTGGGAGTACGTCGCCGTCCGCCTGGCCCCGCAGGAGAAGGGCGCGACCCTCCACGGCGAACTGACCCCGCTGCGGGTCGCCTTCGCCTCCTCCGAACTCGTCTACCCCATGCGGCTCTCCCGCCTGGCGCGGACGCCCCAGACCCTCGGCCTGTACGTCCTCGCCGACCACCGGATGGAGCCCCGCTCCCCCATCGGCGGCGACCGCCCCGAGGTCACCTTCGCCGGCCGGATCGAGCGGCCCGGGAGCGCCGTCGCGGAGCTCGCGGGCGACCGGCCGGTCCGGCTGACGGTCCTGGAGCAGGAGTTCCCGCACCCCGAGCGGATCGACGACGACCACCACCTGCGGACCGTTGCCGACACGCCGTACCGCGAGGTCGAGTACACCGACCGGCTGCTGACCGTCGGCGGCGGCATCCCCGTCTGGCTCCTGACGGTCGGCGGCGGTCTGCTGCTCGCGGCGCTGTTCGCCGTACGGGGGAAAAGGCGCCGCTCGGGCAAGCCCTCGGGTGTACGTTCGCCCGCATGACGAACCCTCAGGAAAACCGGTGGGCCGCGGTCGACCGGTACATCACCGAGACGATCGCCCCCGCCGACGAGGCGCTCACGGCCGCGCTCGCCGACTCCACCGCGGCGGGCCTCCCGGAGATCGCCGTCGCCCCCAATCAGGGGAAGCTGCTCCACCTGCTCGCCGGGATGCAGGGCGCGCGGAACGTCCTGGAGATCGGCACCCTCGGCGGATACAGCACGATCTGGCTGGCCCGCGCACTGCCCGCCGACGGCCGGCTGATCACCCTGGAGTACGACCCGGCCCACGCGGAAGTGGCCCGCGCCAACATCGCCCGCGCCGGCCTCGACAAGATCGTCGAGGTCCGGACGGGCGCGGCCCTGGACAGCCTGCCGCGGCTGGAGGCGGAGGGCGCGGGCCCCTTCGACCTCGTCTTCATCGACGCCGACAAGGTCAACAACGCGCACTACGTGGCCTGGGCGCTGAAGCTCTCCCGCCCGGGCACGGTGATCATCGTCGACAACGTGGTGCGGAACGGCAAGGTCGCCGACCCTCACCCGGACGACCCGGCCATCACGGGCACCCGCGAGATGTTCGACCTGATCGCCGGCGAGCCCCGCCTCGACGCGACGGCCCTGCAGACGGTCGGCACGAAGGGCTACGACGGCCTGCTCCTGGCCCGCGTGGTGCGGTAGCGGTCACTTCCACTCGTAGAGCGTTCCGAAGACCTTCCCGCTCTCCTCGGTCTCGAACTCGAACAGTCCGGCGATCCCGTTGAGCCGGGTGAACTCGGCGGAGGCGGTCTCGTAGAAGAGGGCGCCCCGCCAGCTCACCCCGCCGGACTCGGTGAACCGCCCCACCCCGCTGCCGTGCCAGGTGATGGTGTCCCCGGCCCGGGTCATGCTGACGCCGTGGCCCTCGCCGAAGAGGGTGCCGTCGGGCCGCGTGACCGACTCGTACGTCCCCATGTCCTTGACTTCCACGCCGAGAAGCGTGCCCGTCGCCCTGAACGAGGTCTCCACGACGGCATGACCGCCGTCCGTGGACAGCACGCGCATCCCCGTCATCTCGCCCGTGATCGTTCCCAGCTCGTCGCCCAGCATGGCGGGACTCCTCTCCGCATTCCCCCGGAACCAGGATGGATCCCCTCATTCCGGACTACGCCTGTGGCCTGGCAGCGTCAAGCGGGGCGCCGGACGGCCGGCGGGTCAGCTCTCGCCTGGTGGGCGCAGCACCGGCCGCGCGCCCGAAGTCGGTGTGCCTCCTGGGCCCGTGGCGGCCGTGACGGCGGTGGCGGCGGCGGCGGCGGTGGCGGCCGTGACGCGGAACGACGACGGCAGAACCCCGTTTCGACCGGCGGATGTAAGAGACTGCGGGTACGTGATCAAGGCTCGGGGCGTTGCCCTGCCTGTGTTTCCTGAGAGGTGTCGTGTGCCCAGTGTGGTAAAGATCAACGTCCTGACCGTGCCGGCCGAGCAGCGTGAGGTGCTGGAGCGGCGTTTCGCCTCCCGGGCCGGGGCAGTGGAGGGGTCCGACGGCTTCGAGTGGTTCGAGCTGCTGCGCCCGGTGGAGGGCACCGACCAGTACCTGGTGTACACCCGCTGGCGCAGCGAGGAGGACTTCCAGAACTGGATGAACGGTCCCATGAAGGCCGCCCACCAGGGCGGCGGCGAGGGCGGTGAGCGGCCGAAGCCCGCCGCCTCCGGCTCCACCCTGTGGTCCTTCGAGGTCGTCCAGCAGGCGTCGCCGAAGTAATTCGGCGGCGAGCTCCGTCATGCGGGTCGCACAATGACCCGCATGACCTGGACTTTCCCTCCCGAGCGCGTCGACACCCCGGAAGCGACCGCCCTCCGGCGCGACTACTACTACGACGTGGCCAGCAGTTACTGGAAGCGGCCCGCGACCGAGATCGAGATAGACGAGGGCCTGCTGAACGACGGCGTCGAGCTCCTGACCCCGCCGACCGGGCAGTTCCTGGTCGCGCGGTTCGAGGGGAAGCCGGCCGGCTGCGGCGGGATCCTGATGCTGGACGGCGAACGCGCCGAGCTGACCCGGGTCTTCCTGCGGCGCGACTTCCGCGGCAGGGGCGGCGCGGACGGCCTGCTGCGGAGTCTGGAGGAGGAGGCGCGCGGCCTCGGCGCGCGCCGGATGGTCCTCAACACGCGCCTCGACCTGGTCGAGGCGCGGGCCCTGTACGCGCGGCACGGGTACGCGGAGATCCCCGCGTACTGCACCGGCCCCTATATGGAGATCTGGTACGGCAAGGAGCTCTGAGCCCGTGTCCCGCGGGTTCGGGACCGCGCACCCCGGGTCCGAGGCCGGCGGCACGGGCGAAGAGCCCTGAGCCGCGCACCCCGCGGGTTCAGGGCTGGTGGTCGCGGGGCGGCTCGGGTGCGCGGGGCCGCTCCCCGTCCGAGCCGCACAGCTCCGCCGTCAGCTCCTCCACCAGCTGCACGAGGTCGGTCGGCCGGTCGGGCCCCCACCAGTCGCCGAGGAGTTCGGCGAGCGACTCCTCCCGGGCCCCGGCCAGTACCGCCGCCGCCCGCACGCCGTCCTCGGTGAGGACCAGCTGGACGCCCTCCCGGCTCGCGAGCCGCCGCTCCTCCACCTGCCGGGACGCCTCCGTGATCACCCGCAGCGGTACGGGGGTGACCTCGGCGAGCCGGGCGGGCTCGACGGTCCCGTGGCGGCGGAGGCGCAGCAGCAGCCAGCTCGCGGCGGGCAGCAGGTCGAGCCCGGCGCGTTCGGTGATCTTCACGTAGATCGCCTTGCGGCCCTCCCTGGAACCGAGGACGGACAGGGCGCGGGCGCACTCGTCGTACGAGGAGCGCTCGACCGGGTTGGAGGCCAGGGTCTGGCTGGTGTCGGGCGCGGTGACGGAGGCGCGCAGCTTGTCCTCCTTCAGGAACCAGGCGATGACGAAGGCGACGAGGACGACGGGTGCCGCGTACAGGAAGACGTCCGTGATGGACGTGGCGTACGCGTGCAGGACGGCCGGCCGCAGCTCGGGCGGGAGCTGGGCGATGGCGCGCGGGTCGGCGGCGACCTGGCCGGGGCCGGTGCCGGGCGGGAGTTCCGTCCCCGCGCTCGCGAACACGTCGGCGAGTTCGCCGGTGAGCCGGTTGGTGAAGATCGTGCCGAAGACGGCGACGCCGAACGAGGCGCCGATGGAGCGGAAGAAGGTGGCTCCGGAGGTGGCGACGCCGAGGTCCTCGTACGAGACGGCGTTCTGCACGACCAGGACGAGGACCTGCATGACGAGGCCGAGTCCGGCGCCGAAGACGAAGAAGCGGACGCTCATCGACCAGGTCGAGCTGGTCTCCGTGAGCTGGTGGAGGAGGAGCAGGCCGAGCGCGGTGAGGGCGGTGCCCGCGATGGGGAAGACCTTCCAGCGGCCGGTGCGCGAGACGATCTGCCCGGAGGCGGTCGAGGTGATCAGCAGGCCGAGGACCATGGGCAGCATGTGGACGCCCGACATGGTCGGGGTGACGCCCTGGACCACCTGGAGGAAGGTCGGCAGATAGGTCATCGCGCCGAACATGGCGAAGCCGACGACGAAGCTGATGACGGAGACGAGGCTGAAGGTCCGGATCCGGAACAGTCTGAGCGGCAGTACGGGCTCGACGGCCCGCCGCTCGACGTACACGAACCAGACGAGGAGTACGGCTCCGAGGACGGCGAGGCCGATGATCTGCGCCGATCCCCACGCCCAGGTGGTGCCGCCGAGGGAGGCCACCAGGACCAGGCAGGTGGCGACCGAGGCGATGAGGAAGGTGCCGAGGTAGTCGATCGTGTGCCGGGTGGAGCGCACCGGGATGTGCAGCACGGCTGCGATCACGAAGAGCGCGACGATCCCGATCGGCAGGTTGACGTAGAACACCCAGCGCCAGGAGAGGTGCTCGGTGAAGAGCCCGCCGAGCAGCGGGCCGAGGACGCTGGTGGCGCCGAAGACGGCGCCGAAGAGGCCCTGGTACCTGCCGCGCTCCCGGGGCGGGACGAGGTCGCCGACGATCGCCATCGACAGGACCATGAGGCCGCCGCCGCCGAGGCCCTGGATCGCGCGGAAGGCGATGAGCTGCGGCATGTTCTGGGCGATGCCGCAGAGGGCGGAGCCGATGAGGAAGACGACGATGGCGGCCTGGAAGAGCTTCTTGCGCCCGTACTGGTCGCCGAGCTTGCCCCAGAGGGGGGTCGCGGCCGTGGACGCCAGCATGTAGGCGGTGACCACCCAGGAGAGGTGCTCCATGCCGCCGAGCTCGCTGACGATGGTCGGCAGGGCGGTGGAGACGATGGTCTGGTCGAGTGCGGCGAGCAGCATGCCGAGCAGCAGCGCGCCGATCGCGACGAGGACGGTGCGGTGGCTCCGCCCCTCCCCGGGCGCGGGGGCGTCGCCGAGCCGGTCCGGGCTTGTGTCCTGGGCCATGGGGTCTCCGTCTCCGTGGGCGGCCCCTCCATCCTGGTCCGAATGTCCCGTTATGGCCTGTGGAGGGGCACGGCCGTTCGCCCGCCGTACAGGGTCGGGCTGCATAATCGCTCGCAGTGGTATCGGGGAGGGGACCCATCATGACCGGACACGTCTGTCCTGAATGCGGTGTACACAGACCTGGCTGCGCCTGCGCCAGGGCGGCCGAGACGGCGGCGGCCGAGGACTTCGACCCGCTCAGGATCAGGCCGTACGTGACCCTGGACGCCTCGGACGGGCCGGACGGGCCGGACGGGGGCGGCGCGAGGGGCTCGTACGGGGCGGGGGATCCGTACGGAGCGGGAGGCGGTGCGGCAGGGCCGGACGGGGAGCCGACCGCGTTCCTTCCGGCGCACTCGGCCGGGCCGGCGTACTCGGCGGGGCCGGCGTACTTGGCCGGGCCGTCGCATGCGCAGGCGCCGGAGCCCGCGCATGCGACGGAGTCGGCGTACTCGACGGAGTCCGCGCACTCGGCCGAGGACCCGCCGACCGCCCAGCTGACGGCGATCCGCCCGGGGCACGGCCTCACGGCACCGATGCCGGCGGCGGATCCGGCGGCGTACCCCGCCGAAGCGGCGGCGGATCCCGGACGCGGTCGGGATCCGGAGCCGTACCCGGGATTCGCGGGCTCGGAGGCGTACCCCGAGGGCGGCCACCCCGGCGACGCGGGCGGTGCCTCCGAGACGATGCCGCTGCTGCTGCGCGGCGTCGGCGACGTGCCGCGCGCGCACGGCCAGGAGCGGGCGCGGGGCCGCAGGCGCGGCGCGGTGGTCGCGGCGGTGGCCGCCGTCGCCGTGGCGGGCACCGCGGCCCTGGCGGCGGCCGTCCTCGGCGGCGCGGACGGGACCGACGACCGGGCGGCCGTCCCTGAGGTGACCACGAGCGCGTCCCTGAACGTCGCCGTGTCGGAGGCGCCGTCCCCTTCCTCGGAGACCCCCGAGCCGACCGCGTCCTCCCCCACCCCGCAGCGGACGTCCGCGTCGCCGTCCCCCACCCCCTCCCCGGTCCGCACCACCGCGAGCGCGGAGGCGTCGACGAGCCCGGCGGCCCCTCCGGCCGCCCCCTCGGCACCGACGACCGCGGCACCGACGGCGACGCCGTCCGCGCGGCCGACCGAGGAGACGGCGGTCACGCTGAGCCTCGGCTCGACGGGCGAGGAGGTGGTCGAACTCCAGGCGCGGCTGACCCTGGCGGGGGCGTACCACGGGGACGTGGACGGGCAGTACGACCAGGAGGTCTGGCGTGCGGTGAAGAACTACCAGTCCTGGATGTACATCCAGGGCGACCCGAAGGGCGTGTACGGCCCCCACACCCGCGAGGCCCTGGAACGGAGCACCTGGCTGTAGAGCCGGTGCGGCGGGGGCGACGGCCGGTGGACGGCCGGCGGCAGGCAGGCGATGGTCGGCGGGCGGTCGGCGGCCAGCAGGCGACGGGCGGGCGACGGCCAGCAGGCGACGGGCGGGCGACGGCCGCCAGCGGGCAACGGGGGGCCGGCGACAGGGCCCGGTGGCGGTCGGCGGCAGGGCTCGGGATTCCAGCACTCGGACCGGTTGGCCAAGACGGCCCTCGGTTTTGTATCGTAAAAGAACAAAGTGGCCCCGCCCGCACTCCCTGACCGGTGGGCGGGACCACTTCGTTCTCCGTGCCACCCCTCCTGGAGACCCGATGCCCGCCAGCACCCCGGCAAAGCTCACCGCCCGCGCCCTCCTCCTCGACATGGACGGCACCCTCGTCGACTCGGACGCCGTCGTCGAGCGCTGCTGGCGCCGCTGGGCGGACCGGCACGGGCTCGACGCGGGCGAGGTGCTCAAGGTGGTCCACGGCCGCCAGGGCTTCGCGACGATGGCCGTCCTCCTCCCGGACCGCCCGATGGCGGAGAACCACGCCGACAACCGGCTGATGCTGGCCGAGGAGACCGCCGACCTCGACGGGGTCGTCCCCGTCCCCGGCGCCCCCGCCTTCCTGGCCGCGATCGCGGACCTCCCGCACGCCCTGGTGACCTCCGCGGACGAGGCCCTCGCCCAGGCCAGGATGGGCGCGGCAGCACTCCCCGTACCGGAGACCCGGATCACCGCCGAGAGCGTCGGCGCCAGCAAGCCGGACCCGGAGGGCTTCCTCAAGGGCGCGGCGGCGCTGGGCTTCACCCCGGCGGACTGCGTGGTCTTCGAGGACTCCGAGGCGGGCATCCAGGCGGGCCGCGCGGCCGGCATGCGCGTCGTGGGCGTGGGTCCGCGCGCGGCGGCCTTCGCGCCGGACGTGCACGTCGCCGACCTCACGCGGCTGCGGGCGGAGCACGCGGAGAACGGCTCGATCACGCTGACCGCACTGCCGTAGAGCTGACCGCACTGTCGTAGACACGACACCTCCCTCTTCCCTCGCGCGCGGCCGGAGCCTCCGGCCGCGCGCGAGGCGTTTCCGGGGCGGGCCGCGCCCCCGCTCCCCGCACCCCTCCCCCTCGAACCCCTGAACGCTGGGCGGAATCTGCCGCTCCATCAGGACCCGCACACCCCTTGATGTGACGTGTTCATGTCGCCACTCTGTTACCTGGCGCCCCCCTCGCGGAAACCTGGCGCCGCCACGATGACCGGGCCCGACCGCCCGGCACCCCGCGGGGACGGCAACCAGCCAAGGTCCCCCCACATCAAGGGAGTTCACATGCCCGTCGGCATGATCTACGCGCGTCGACTCGCCGTTCTCGCCACCTCCGCCACCCTCGCCGTCACCGGCCTCCTCGCCACCGCACCGGCGGCGCAGGCCGCCATGCCGACCCCGGTCAGCGCCGCGACCGCCCGCACCTACCTGGCCGCCCTCACGGTCAAGGCGGAAGGTTCCACCACGGGTTACAGCCGGGACCTCTTCCCGCACTGGATCACCCAGTCCGGCACCTGCAACACGCGCGAGACCGTCCTCAAGCGCGACGGCGTGAACGTCGTCACCGACTCCAACTGCGCCGCGACCAGCGGCAGCTGGTACTCCGAGTACGACGGCGCCACCTGGACCCTCGCCTCCGACCTGGACATCGACCACATGGTCCCGCTCGCCGAGGCCTGGCGCTCGGGCGCGAACTCCTGGACCACCGCCCAGCGCCAGTCCTTCGCGAACGACCTCACGCGGCCGCAGCTCATAGCCGTCACCGACAACGTCAACCAGGCCAAGGGCGACCAGGACCCGGCGACGTGGCTGCCCCCGCGGACGGCCTACCGCTGCACGTACGTCCGGGCGTGGGTGCAGGTGAAGTACTACTGGAGCCTCAGCGTGGACTCCGCCGAGAAGAGCGCCCTCCAGTCCGCCCTCAACGGCTGCTGACGACGGGTCCACCGAACTCGCGTCAGCGACGGCCACCGGGAGCGAGCCCCACCACACACCCCCGGTGGCCGAATGTTGAACTTGCAAGTACTAGTGAGGGGTGCCTAACCTGACGACCTCATCGGTTTCCGTCCCCCGCGCCCTGTCCCCCACGGACGGGGCCGGACCGAAGGAGTCACACCCCCATGACCGACCTGAACGCCCCGAACACCGCCAAGGCCGGTGCCCCTGGTGCGCCTGGCGCCCCCGCGAGCCTCGCCGCACGTCTGAACCAGGCCCAGCCCTACGCGCTCGGCCTCTTCCGCATCGTCGTCGGCCTGCTCTTCGCCTGCCACGGCGCCTCCTCGCTCTTCGGCGTCCTCGGCGTCAGCGCGACACCGGCCGGCACCTGGCCGAGCTGGTACGCGGCCGTCGTCCAGCTCGGCGCCGGCGTCCTGGTCCTGGCCGGACTCGGTACCCGGAGCGCCGCCTTCCTGGCCTCGGGCTCGATGGCGTACGCGTACTTCAAGGTCCACCAGCCGGAGTCGCTCCTGCCGATCCAGAACGGCGGCGAGAGCGCGGCCATGTTCTGCTGGGCCTTCGCGCTGCTCGTGTTCACGGGCCCGGGCGCCCTGGCCCTCGACCGGCTCTTCGGCGCCGGGGAGACGACGGACGCGGAGGCACGGGAGGAGCGGGGCACGCCGGTCGCGGCCTGACGCACGAGCGGGACGCGACGGCGCGGCGCCTGACGTACGAGCACGACCACCGGGAGGGACCGGAAACCGCAGCTCGGTTTCCGGCCCCTCTCCCCACCGGCTCACCGACCCGGGTCCCGACGGCCACCGCAGGAGCCGGCCCGGTGCGGGCCTCCGTAGCGACGCCGTCCGCACCGACCGACCGGCCCCCGTACCGACCGGCCTCCGTACCGACCGACCTCGCAGCCCGCCGACCCCCGCGCCCACCGACCGGCCCCCGTGCCCACCGACCGGCCTCCGCACCCGCCGGCCGGCCCCGTGCCCACCGGCCTCCGCACCCGCCGGCCGGCCCCGTGCCCACCGGCCTCCGCACCGGTCGGCCCTCCGTACCCACCGGCGGTCGGTCGCCCGCCCCCGCGTAGGCTCTGGCCTGTGAATCTGCTCGACAGCCTGGGCTCGCTGCGGTCGCTCGCCGCCGGCCCATGGATCTACCCGGTCGTGGCGACGTCGATCCTGCTCGACGTCTTCCTGCCCGTGCTGCCGAGCGGCTTCCTCGTGATCACCGCCGCCACGGCGGCGGCGACGGCCACCGGCGTCTCCCCCGGGGTGCCGTCGCTCCTCCCCCTGCTCCTCTGCGCGGCCGGCGCCTCGGTGCTCGGCGACTTCCTCGCGTACCGGCTGGCGCTGCGCGGCGGGGCCAGGCTGGACCGGGCGATCGGACGCTCGCGCCGCCTCTCACTGGCGCAGGAACGTCTCGGCACCGCGCTCGCGCGGGGCGGCGGACTGCTCGTGGTGCTCGCACGCTTCGCCCCGGCCGGCCGCTCCGTGGTCTCCCTGGGCGCGGGCGCGGCGAAGCGGCGGGTCGAGGAGTTCCTGCCGTGGTCGGCGCTGGCGGGCGTGACCTGGGCCTCGTACAGCGTGGGGCTCGGCTGGCTGGGCGGTCAGTGGCTGGGCGCGACCTGGTTCAGCGCGGGGGTGTCGACCCTCGCGCTCTTCCTGGCGGGCGGCCTCGCGGCGTACCTCATACGGCGTCCGGCTGCGGCTCCCGCGCCGGCGTCCTGACGGCGTCCGGCCGAGGCTCCCGCGTCCTGACGGCGGCGGGGTGCGCGCCGCGCACCTCCAGGCTGCCGAGGAGTCTCGCGGTCGCGTCGGCGATCTCGTCCACGGCCCGCTCGAAGGCCTCGCGGTTGTGGGCGGCGGGAGCGCGGAAGCCGGAGACCTTGCGGACGTACTGCAGGGCGGCGGCGCGGATGTCGTCCTCGGTCGCCTCCTCGGGCAGGACGGGCGGGCGGAGCGTCTTGATGCTGCGGCACATGTCTCCAGTGTGGCGCGGACCACTGACAGCCGCCCCGAGCACGCCGCGCCCCGGGAACGCCCGCTCACACCCGTCCACTCCCCCACCCACCACCTCTCTCACCCCCATCACGCACCCAGGCCGCGTCTGCTCCGTGCGTTGATCTCGGCGGTGCGGGCGCGCAGCTCGTGGAGGGGCGTGGCGGGCTGGACGTCGACGGGTTCGGCCTCCCACTCGACGCCACCGTGGACGGCGCGGATCAGAAAGCGCCCGGAGACGCTCTCCACGTAGAAACCGACCCGCCCCGTGGCGGTGTCGCGGACGAGGTCACCGACCTCGGGCAGTGGCTGCACGCATCCCCTCCGTCCCGGCTCCTGAAGCTTGGGGACACTCAGGGAAGCGCGGCGGCCGGGCCCTGTCAACGTATCTCTAGAGATGTCCCCCGATGGGCGGATCGACCGGGCGGGACGGCGTACAGGCGTGCTCCCGGGCCGAGGAGCGCGCCGTAGGGTGTCCCGCAGACGAAGGGAGTGGTCCACCCGTGACTGACCAGGACAGTGCTCGCCGGCCCAAGTACCAGCGCATCGCCGACGAGTTGAGAACCGCGATCCAGTCGGGCGCCTTCGCGCCGGGCGACCGGCTCCCCGGCGAGAACGACCTCATGACGACCTACGACGTGGCCCGCATGACCGCTCGCCAGGCCCTGTCCGTGCTGCGTACGGAAGGGCTCGCCGAGGCGCGCAAGGGCGCCGGGGTCTTCGTCCGGAGCTTCCGTCCGCTGCGCCGCCGGGGCATTCCGCGCCTCGCCGGGGACCAGTGGGGCAGCGGCCGCTCGGTCTGGTCGGCGGACGTCGAGGACCGGGAGCTGGTCGTCGACCAGATCGAGGTGGGCGAGACGGCGGCCGGCGACCGGGTCGCGGAGGCGCTGAACCTGGCGCCGGGGACGCCCGTCTGCGTCCGGAGCCGCCGTTTCGTCCTCGACGCGAAGCCGGTGCTGCTGTCCGTGTCGTACCTCTCGGCCGAACTCGTACGCGGTACGCCGATCACCGAGCCGGACACGGGCCCCGGCGGCACCTACGCGCGGCTGACGGAGCTGGGGCACCGGCCGGTGCGGTTCCGGGAGGAGATCCGCTGCCGGATGCCGACGGCGGACGAGTCGGACCGGCTCTCCCTGGAGTTCGGGACGCCGGTGGTGCTCATCGGCCGCACGGCCTTCACGGGGCCCGGGGTGGCGGTGGAGCTCAACGAGATGACGCTGGACTCGGCGTCGTACGTCCTGGAGTACGACTTCGACGCGTGACGGCGGCGGCCTCGGACCGCGGCCCGGGGCCGACGTGGACGACGCCGCCGGGGTGCTCGGCGGCGGCGAGGGCGACGGCCTCCGCCGAAGTGCTCCCCGGCCCGACGTGGGTCACGACGGGCCGCCCGGCGCGGGCGGCGGCACTCCGTCCGGCCTGCGCAGCCGAACAGTGTCCGGCCACGGGACCATCGACCTCACGGATGAAAAGCGCGTGTTCGAGGGCGATTCGGGTGGGCGAGGCGCAGGGCGCCCAGGACCCGCGGGCGCGAGCTACGCGGCCTTCTCCACCTCCTCCTGCCGGGCGGCCGGGATCGCGTGCTGCTGCACATCGGAGTTGACCTGTCCGCCGAGGGTCATGACGTTCAGGGTGGCGGAGTTCTCGTTGGCGATGGCCTTCTCGACGCGGGCGACGAGGACGGAGAACGCCTCGCGCCTGGCCAGGTCGCGGTACGGCCCGACCTTGGCCTCGAAGTAGACGCGCTCGTGCCCGAGCAGCTGCTCCGTCGACCGGTAGTTCTTCCACTGCTCCCGGTAGCGGTACACGCTCTCCAGCGAAACGGAGGCGACGACCACCACGCTCAGCACGGTGGCCGTGACCCGCGCGAACCCCAGGTCCAGGTTGACGAACACCGGCACCAGCGCGCCGCCGACGACGGACACGGTCCGCATCCGCAGGTGCATCGCCTTCATCCGGGTCGCCTTGGCGTCGTACCACTGCTGGTACTGCACGATCCTGGTCTCGATGTACCGCTGCGGCGTCATATCGCCGCCCTGCGCCCCTGGTTCGGGAGCGTCCCCCACGTCAGACATGTCCGGAGTACACCGGCCGGGACGCGTCCACGTCAACTTCGGGGCTCGCCGGTGCTCAGTGCGGCTCAGCCCTTCGTCGTCGGCCCGCGTCTGCGGCCTGAACAGGGCTTCCTGGGCTGCGGGCCGGAGGCCGTACGCACGTGCCGGCACTCCCTCCGGCGGCTCGGGCGGCGGCTGCTCGTGCACGCGGAACCGCAGAGGGACCAGGCAGCGGCGGTGGCCGGCGCAGGAGGCGCGGGCGTCCAGCCTCTCCTGCCTCAGCTGCTCGCTCCGCGCGAACGCATGCCCCTCGTCGGCCGTCCGCCGTTGGAACGCGAGCGTGCTCCCCGACCCCGGCGGCGTCCCCACGACGGCCAGGGCGCCGGCGACGATTCCTTCCGTCCCACCACCTGACCACGGCGGGCGGCCCTCAGTCGACGGCCACCCGCACGCGGACGGCGTCGAGGGCCGGCCGCCACGGGAAGGGCGCCGGCGGGTCCGGCAGGAACCCGTCCTCGCCGTACAGCACCGAGACCCCGGCACCACGGAGGGTCTCCAAGGACCGCTCGAACTGCGGGTGCTGGGCGTAGGCGGCGCTCACGTACGGCAGGGCCACCATCGGAATCCCCTTGCCGATCCCCTCCGCGACCGCGCCGACGACGAACTCGTCCACGATCCCGAGTGCCCACCGGTTCACGGTGTTGAAGGTGGCCGGCGCGACGAGGATCGCCGAGGCCTCCGGCCACACGTCCGGCTCGCCGGGAAGCGCGTGGTCCCACCGCACGGGATGCCCGGTGAGCACGGCGAGCCCGTCGAGCGACCCGGCGAGCCAGCGGGCCGCCGTGGGGGTGAGCCCGAGGCAGACGTCCCAGCCGTCGGCCTGCGCGTCCTCGATGACGCGGGCGATGTCGAAAACGGGCTCGGCGGCGTCGGCAAACAAGTACAAGGTGCTCATCCCCTCATACGACCACACCCGCTCCCACCCCACCGAAAGCCCCCGGCCATGATCAGCGGGGTTTCGTACCGGCCGGCCGGAAACCCGGCTCCTCACCAAGTCCCGCCGAACGGCCGGTCAACGGACACCGGACACCCCGCGAAACGAACCCCCGACCGCCCCCCACCGAACCCCGACCGAACCCCGGCCCACCCGCCCGCCCCTTCGACCGGAACCAGTACGGCCGTGCCCGGCACGGGAAAGACGGTCGTCCCCGTGCCGCCCGGGGGCACCTCGTACCGGCAGTGGACCTCGACGACCGTCAGCACCTCGAGCGAGACGGCCGCGCGGTCCGGCTCCTGCCCGTGCTGCTCCTCCCGAAAGCCGATCCCGGCCGCCCGCCGGCCACCGACGACGTCGGCGCAGTCCTCCGGATCGACCCGCAGCAGACCCCACGGGACGCAGATCCGACCTACTTCCTCGCAGTACGGCCGACCCTCGAGGCGATTCGAGAGGCACGGGGTACGGAAATGCCGAGAGCGGCGGCGACCTCGGCGAGCGTCCGGGCCCGGCGCATCTCGATGACGGCCTCCTGCCGGGCGGCACGAAGTTCCGCCCGGAGACCGGGGACGGCATCGAGGACAGCACTGCGGGCGCAAGCACGGATGGCGGGGTCGGGAACGGCAGTGAGGTCGGCGATGACAGCCCGGATCGCGTCGACGGCGGGAGAGGACTCAGTCATGGATTAAGGAGGGTGTCCCTGAACAGGGCGCTCCTCCTGGCGACGCCGTTGGATCCGTCGTCCCGTCAGCCATCGCCCTGAGACTTCTCCAGGCCTTCCGTGACCGCGTCATGGAAGCGGAGCTCGTCGGCCCGGCAGGGCGCGGCGAAGAACATCGCCTGCGCTTCGGGGAGCCCGCATCCGACCACGCGCATGGTGACCATGACGGCGTCCATCCCGTCACAGCCGCGCTTCCGCAAGAACTCCCGCAGCGCCGCACCGTCATGACCGTCGGCCCAGACGGGTCGCGCCGCCTCGGCCGTGCCGGCTGTCAGGGCCTTTCGTGCCGCGTCCATCACAGCGCCTCGCAACGTCCGTCAGGCATGCCTTGATCCACTGCCGGTACGGGCGCAGACCACGGAAACTCCCGGTCGTCCGTGACCCGATCACCCTTCTTCGCAGCTGACAGAGGACCTCGCAAGGGGCCGCGAATCCGCCTCCAGGTCGCGGAGAACCGGCTGTCAGCCCCATCCTCCGACAACCTCGTGCACGATAAGCATTCGGGCGCGCCAGCGGAGCCTGTTGTCAAGGGGCGAGGCTGCGACCAGCATGGATGTGATCGGGGGAGAGCGTCGATCCTTATCGTGCACGGGGTCGTCAGACATGCCGCGCACCATGTCCAGGGTCAATGAGCCGGAGAGGGCAGTCCCAGAACACAGAAGCGCCGAAGGCGTCGCTCGTGGCAGGTTGGCCCCATGAACGAGACACCACACCCTGGTAACCCGAACGGCATCCAGGTGGGCGACATCTACGAGGACTGTTCGTTCCACCCAGTCCTGTGCACAGCGGTTGACGAGGTGGCGGGCGTGGTGCTCAGTGGTATCTCGCTCATCGACGGCAGCCTCCCGCGCTCGTGCGATGCCCTGCACTGTGGGCCGATCCGCATCCGTGTGGAGGAGGTCGTAGCCATCAAGCGAGACCACGATGGCTACGTCCGCCGGCGAAAGGCTGAACTGCGAACCGGCGACACCGCCTGATTCGTTTGCGGTACCGCGGTGCTGTACGGACGACCCCTTCGTCCCGAAGCAACCCGGACGGGCTCTCCCCTGGGCCGGTTTGGCTTTCACCTGCGCTGATGGTCCACAGACGTCCGCGCTCGCCCACCGCTGTTCGTCGGCGTTGTCACGCAATCGGACGCTCACCGCTCAACGGCCGACCACGGGACAGGGCCGTTGTCAGTGCCGACCTCTATGGTCTCAAGCGCGCGGTCGGCTTCCGGGGGTTCCAGCTCTGAAGGGAATGGTTGCATCCCCGGTCTGTCCGGGGGCGGCCCGGAGACTCGTCCGGGACCTAACCGACGGTCGGGCTTCGTCGATGGCCAGGAGATCACCTGCCAGCGCCGGCCGCGCACCACATCGGTGGATGTCGTCCACAGCATTCAGGGCCAGGACGACGCGCTCCACCGCGGCGAAGACCTGCACGTCCTCCGCGCCATCCAGCTCGGTCACCTCCTCGTCGAAGGAGTCGAGGACGGTATCGGTCGCCGTCAGGAGGTCATCCGGGTACAGGTCGGCCATGCAAGCGCAGCCGGGATCCAGGGTGCCGGCAGCAAGTTGCCCGGCCTCGCGTGCCATGCCCTCGCGCCAGCTCGTTGTCGGTCTCTCAGCCATGACGCGGACCGTACGACGTCCCTACGGCAGCAGGGACGCTGCGCGATCGCGACACGAGCCTGGGAATCACCGGCCTTCGGAACCATCGCGACGCTCTGACCAGGGCGAACGAGAGTCGGAGAGACCCCTGCGGGTCCCTCTGGCGCCCGCCATCGGCCGCCGTTCCCCGCCCCATCTGGCATGCGTCCGGCACGGCCGGTTGCCAGTGTTGCGGTAGCCCGGCTCTCAAGCCGCGGGCCAGGCCGGTAGGACCGGATCCGGCCGTCGTCGGCGCAGCATCAACGCCCAGACCCCCAGCCCGCCCCCGACGACGCACATGACGGCCCCGCTCACGGCGGCTCCACCCACGACGATGTAATCCGTCGGCCTGCGGACGCCTTCGCCGCGCACCGCCGAAATGTGGACGGTGCCCTGGTCTTGCCCGAGGAGGTGCATTGAGGAGTCCGCCGAGTTGTTCCGGTTGTCGCCCAACAGGAAGATCCGGTGCTCGGGCACGGTCACGTCGAAGGTAATGGGGGACGGCACGGATCGGTCCAGGATGTACGGCTCGTCCAGCGGCTCCCCGTTGAGCCTGAGCGTGCTCTCGCCCCGCCGGTACTCGATCCGATCACCGCCGAACGCCACCACCCGCAACAGTACGAGCTCGTCCGGTACCCACTCCGGAACCGATACGAGCACCACGTCACCCCGCGAGACCTCGAAGTTCTCGCTGTCGGCGCCCATGGAGAACCAGGCCGTGTCTCCATGCTCGTACGTCGGCCGCATGTTCTCGCCTCGGACGTTCACCTTCTGGTAGTCCACCACCGGGCGGTCTCCGGGCGCCGACATCGCCCCCCAGGCCGACCCGCCGACCACCAGCAGTCCACCCGTTGCCAGCAGCGCGATTGCCCAGATCCCCCGTCTCCGCCCCCGCCTGCGCTCCATCACTCGCGCAGAATACGGATTCGGGATCCCTTACCACCATCTCCAGGCCATGCCGCGGCGCGCTGGACCACCGGCTTCTTCCACCACGCGTCCCCGATTTTTATCCTGTCTGCCGTAGACCCCACGCCATGAAGCGGGCGCAGGTCCTGGTGCCCAGACGACATGCTCATCAGCCACAGCGAGACCGGTACCGACACGGAGCGACCACACCGGCCCTCGCCACATCCCGGCAGCAGCTGCTCCCGCCCCTTCCCGGTCATGCGATCGCCTCACGCTCCCGTCATCCGCGACGGCGGGGTACGGCGCCCCGCCTCACTCAGGCCCGGCAGTCGGCCGGCCATGCGCAAGAGACCACCCCTCCCTCGCTGCCAGCGTCTTTTGGCACCCCGTCCCGGCCGCAGTCGGCAGCGCTCCTGGCTACGCACGCCGTGTGACGGTTGCCGTGCCTGGAGGCCTGGTTCTGTTGTCCATCAACCCGGGCCGTCAGGCGTACGTGCCGCCGGGCGGGGCCGCCGCCAGCGAAGACAGTGGCGGCCCCGCCGTAAAGGCGGCACGCTCCCGCGCCGTGCGCGGGTCTTGATGGAGTGGAGAAAGTCTTCCCGCAATGTGGCGGGGCCACCGCTGCGCTGTGGGCACCTCGCCGAAGAACGTTCAGGGACGCCGGTCCCGATCCCGGACGCTGCCAGATCGCCGTCGCCGTGCGCAGGCCCGTACTCAGCCGCCCAGCACAGGGCGAGGCTCTGGGCCGGCGGGCGTGATCGGCTGCCCCGTTGATGTCGGCAGGGATGCCGAAGGCCCCGGACCGTGATCGGTCCGGGGCCTTCGTACTGGTGGGCGCGGACGGTTTCGAACCGCCGACATCTGCTTTGTAAGCTCGTGCGGAGCGCTCTCACCAGGGGCGGATCCCTAGTCACCTCCGCCACGGCAAACCGCGTACGACCGCCGTCATCCGCCGTCGTTGATGTCAGTTTTGGATGTCAGCTCCGGCGACGGCTACGCGGGGCCGGTCACTCCTCGCCGCTGCGCTCCAGGACCAGTCCGACGGACCCGTCTTCCAGCCCGTTGCTGTCTTCGAGGTGCAGATGGGCTCCATCGGGAACTCCTTCGCCTGCCAGCACCAGAAGATGCCCGGCAAGCGTTCTGAGCCCCGCGGCATTCGCCTCGATGACGACCTCGGCCCCGAGGTTCCGCACCTCGATCCGGGCATCGGCATCCCAGGAGAAGCGGAGCCCCGTGCCCTCAACGGCAGCCGTGACGTGAGTGCTCTCGATCGGCGCTGAGCCGGTTCCGGAAGTCATGGAACTCATGATGCCGCCGCACGGGCAAGGCGCCGGAGACAGGGGCTCGGTCTTCATACACAGACACTGACGGGAGCTCAGGAAACGGTGGTCACCAGTCGCGCCAGGCGTCCGTGATCTCGGCACGATCGATGCCCCTCCTCGCTGCCAGAGCAGCCACGTCCACACCGTGCTCCCCCAAGGCGAGATCGATGTACTCGCACAGCTGCTCCCGCTCTTCAGTGCAGTAGCTGGCGCCACCGTGGCTCGCGTCACCGTCGACAGCATTGAGCGCGAGAACGACCCTCTCGACCGTTCCAAGGACCTCATCGCCGGAGGGTTCCAGGAGCCCACGCACCTCCGCCTCGAACGCCTCCACCGCTGAATCCGTCGCCCTCAGCAGGGACTCGGGGTACATCTCCGCCGCGCCGGCACACTCGGGATCCAAGCTCCCGACCTCGACATCGCGGGCCACCTCCGCCATCCAGGCACGCCAGTTCTCAGGGGGTCTGTTCGCCATCGCGAGAAGGTACGCCGAAGCACCGCCAACCCAGTTCGGTTGTGCGCTCTCGTTGATGTCAGACCGCCCTGACATCCTGCGCCAGTGAGAATGACATGGGCCGACTTCTGGGCGCTGATAGCCACCCTGGACGGCGAAGCAACCCAAGAGAGCTGCCAGCGGCTTGCCGAGGAGCTGAGCCGCCGCCCCCTCCCCGACATCATCGGCTTCGCCGAACGTCACGCCGAGGCCCTCTACCGCCTGGACCAGGAGAAGTTCGGAACCCTCCCCGTGGTCGACCTGACAGGCCGAGACGGCAGCCCGTTCCCGCAATCGTCCGACGTGTTCCTGTACACACGCTGCGCCGTCGTAGCCGCAGGCCAAACCGTGTGGGAGAGCGTCTTCTTCGACGCCGACAAGTTCGCCCCGTACACCTCCACCGAGTACGACGGTGAATGGCTGCTATCCGTACCGGACAAGGCGTACGAACTGGCCACCGGCAAGGAGTGGGACCGCACGACCCGCCACTGCTTCGAGAACTACTCCAACAGAGACGGTTGGCCACACCTACGAAACTGAGGCGAGCCACCACTTGACCTGCAGGGCCAGTGGCCTCGCGGACCTGGCAAGATCGAGGAGGCGGGGCAGTGCCATGAGGGGAGGACCGGTGGGAAGCCTGTTGCGTGTCGGGGACGTGTTTCGGTCTGCTCGAAACAGAGATCCCGAGGTGGCGTTCATCGACGGTCACCCAAACATCCACCATGTCACAGCCTCGGAGAGGCTCGCTCAGATCCAGCTCAGCAAGGGCATCAACCCGATTGCCAAGATCAAGGCGCCCGGCGGGCTGCGCCGTCCGTGCATCCTGATCCGTTCCAGCCCGTGGAAGGCCGGAACGGCTGAAACGCCCTGGCACGATGTGTTCGACCTGGACAACGGCCGAATCCTCTATTTCGGCGACCATCGGGTCGATCACACGGTGCCGGTGGGCACCACACAAGGCAATGCGGTACTGCTGGAGGCACTGGAGGAACACCAGGGGCTCACTGCGGAGCAGCGCGCACTGGCCGTACCGCTGCTGGTGTTCGCCGCGGTCTCGCGCAACAAGACGCCCAAGGGATACGTCGAGTTCTGCGGCGTGGCGGTGATCGACCATGCCGAGCAGATCGAGCAGCAGGCAAAAGGAATCTCCTTCCCGAACTATCGATACGAACTGTCCGTCCTGGACCTGAGCGCAGAGGACGATCGGGTCGACTGGGCTTGGATCGAGGCTCGGGGCAACCCTGAGCTTTCGACCGCGGACGCGCTCAAGCTCGCTCCCCGTTCCTGGCGCCAGTGGGTGGAGCAGGGGCATGCCGCGATGCCCGAGGTTCGGCGTCGGGCCGTTCGCCCTCCCAGAGACAGGGAACCGATCCGGCAGTCGCCCGAGAGTGGCCGGGAACTCCCGCCGCCGCTTCCCGCGCCACGCGAACCAGGCGTCTCCGGTTCGGCCTCCCGCACACCGACCGAATCGTCCGCCGAGCTCATGGTGAGCGTGCTCATGGACAGATTGAGGAACCTCCGAGTCCACAAGAGGAACGGTCGGCAGAGCAGGCACAAGCCGTTGGCTCTGCTGTGGGGCATCTCCCGAGTCGCCACGGGCAGGCCTCACCTCGCACCTTGGCGAGAGTTCCGCGAGGAAGTGGGCAGCCTGTTGGCCGAGTTCGGCCTTCCCGAATCCTCCGTCACCCCCGAGTACCCGTTCGTGCACCTGCAGACGAGCCAACTGTGGGATGTCCATGGCCTCCCACCCGAGCTGGACGCCGTGGCCCACGCCGCAGCGTTCGACAGGCTCAACCCCGAAGGAGGAGTGACCGAGCAGGTCGCGCGGCTGTTGGGAGACCCCTTCGTCCGGTCTCAGGCGGTGGCTGTCCTGCGGGAGACCTACCTGGCAGACATAGATCAGCACGCCCTGCTGGAGCGGCTGGGCCTAGCCGGCTACGAAAGCGCCGGCGGCATCGAGGACTCCACAGAGGATCACGCGAGGGAAACGGTTCCTGCCGCACGCCGCACGGTCACCTCCTCCCGCGTCATCCGCGACACCGCCCTGACGGCCAAGGTGAAGAAGCTGCACGGAGACCGCTGTCAGGTGTGCGCCCTCCAGTTGTCGACCCGCTTCGGCACCTACAGCGAGGCCGCCCACATCCGTGGCCTCGGCCGCCCCCACAACGGCCCCGACGAACAGGCCAACCTGCTCGTCCTGTGCCCGAATCACCACGTTCAGTTCGACACCCTGGCGATCTACATCGACACCGAAGGAACCGTTCGCTCGACCGCGAACAACAGCCCCATAGGCCCGCTCCGCAAGCACCCCGCCCACCCACTCGACGAAGCGCACCTTCGCTACCACCGAGCGCTCTGCGGCAGGGACGCGACCGCCCATGCCAACCAAGGCGAGACCTGCTGACTCGAACCAGACGGCTGCCGCACGTCAGAAGGCGCGCACGGCATCCGTCATCGAGCACGAAGCCGTGAGCCACACGAACCGGCGCCCAGAAGCCGTCCCCGCCCTCAAGCCCCACGCACCAAATCAACCAATCAGCTGCCCGACGGAGAACGACGTCACGGACCTCCTCCTCCCCTCCCCCCTCCGCCGCCCCCTCCCGGAGCCACTCCTCCTCCGTGTCGAAGACTTCCTCCACCATTCCCCCTGATCACGCCCCTTTGGCATCAGATATGAACGTCGAAGGCCCCCAGCCAAGATCGACTGGGGGCCTTCGTCACTGGTGGGCGCGGACGGTTTCGAACCGCCGACATCTGCTTTGTAAGCCTGGTGCCACGCGTGGATACGTCTTCGCTGGTCGTCGCGCGTGCCAGGCGACGAGCCTCTCGACGGGCGTTTGCCCCGCGACGGGCTCCGGGTGTCCGTGGTTGACCGCTCGATCTGGCACGGATCTGGCACGAGAGCGCGCCGAGGCCAGGGGGTCAGTCGTGTCGCGAAGCTGGTACATGGATGCCAGGGCCAAGGTCGGTAGAAGCCACCAGCAGCTGGGCTGCCGCTCGTAGATCGCGTTCCCATGCCGGGAGATCGTCCGGTTCGATCCATTCGCTGTACTCCGCTGCGGCAGAGAGGAACTGTGTCTCCTCCTGGGTGCGTGCCGTGACGGTCATCGAGAGGCCGTCGCCCACTTCCTTGGGACTCAGCTCGCCTTGCACGAGACTGAACGCGAGGCTCACGAGGAGGCGTCGGCCGGCCGTTTCCTCGTCAGGAAGAGGCACGTCGAGCTCGCTCAACGCCTGGACGTACAGTTCACGGACCTCGGTCGCATCGCTCCGGCGCGGCAGGCCAGCCAGCTCACGCAGGGCAGGAGAGTCGTGCCCGTCAGCCAGCACGTGCGCAGCGATCATCGGGAGATCCTCAGGGCGCAGCACCTCCGCCACGTACTGCCAAGCACTGCCCTGTAACCGATCCATGACGGCCATCGTGGAGGGCGCGCGGCGTTTTGGCCAGCAGATTGCCATTGGTTCGGAGGCCTCAGCGGCTTGCCTGCACACAGCTCCGGAGGCCCTACACAGTCTCGGCATAGATGCTGGTTGGAGACTTCCCTTACGTCCAACTCGTCCTCCCTGTCCATGAATAGGCCTTAATAGCCGACCTGGCTCGGCTCGGATCCGGAGGCTGACGCTCTCTATGATCAGCTTCTGACTACTGGGGGGTGGGGCGTGGCTGCACGCAGACAACAGGGCATGACATTTGGACAGCAAGTCTTCTTGCTGGTGCTCGCGTTTACGGCTTACGGGGTGATCTACCTAGGGGTTCGAGAGGCGTGGCGGTGGTCGCTAGCCCATCCCTGGCTGGCATCTGGTCTGGCTGCCGGAGTCATCTGGCTCATAGGTTTCCGCATACGCAAGTGGCGGTCCAGGCGAGCCAGACAAGCCGAATCAGCTGCCTTGGTGGCGAAGATTCAAGCCGCCAAATCTATGGAAATCGCCCGGTACCACGTCATGTCACCGAGCGACTTCGAGGATGCCATCGCCTTCCTATGCGAGCGCGACGGCTGTACGGACGTGAAAGTGGTCGGAGGTGCTGGCGACCTAGGGGCTGATGTGGTCGCGCTGACTCCTGACGGGCGTCGACTCGTCATTCAGTGCAAGCGATACAGAGACTCGAACAAGGTCGGCTCCCAAGATCTCCAGCGCTTCGGCGGAACCTGCTTCACCGTGCACAGGGCCGATGTCGCCGTCATGGTTACTACTTCGACCTTTACCAAGCCGGCATCTGGGTACGCAAAGCAAACCGGCATCTGCCTCATCGATGCCTACGGACTAGCAGGTTGGGCCAGCAAACTAGGCAGCCCTCCCTGGGTAGAGACACCCCATCTTGCCTGACCGCCAGCCCTAGGAGCGAACCAGTAGGCGGGGGGCCCGCTGACCTGCGCGTTCCCGGGTCACCCTCGTAGCCGACCTGTCACTGTTGGTCGCCACCGATCACCCCTGAGCCCCCTCGCACGGCCCACAGACGGCCCAGCCCTCTCGCTCCCCTTAACCATCCTCGCCCCCTCCGGCCCACGCCAGGGCCTCGTCAACCTGTGCACAGGCGTTGCTCCGACCGCCTTTTGGCTCGACGCTGGCGACTGCTGGCATGCCAACACCTGACGACCTAGATTTCCTCCATGCGTAGGGATTCCCGACCCTTCAAATCCACACTCGCGGCGAGACTGTGTAGCTATTCAACGAGCCCACACTGCACACGTAGTGCTGCCCTCCGCCCGAGAAAAATGAGCTCGTCTTCGAGGCCCTCCAGCACGATCACGAGCTTCTGCGCAGTTTTCGCCACTTCTTCAACCCGCCGATCATACGCATCCATGCTCGATATGCTCTGAGGTTGCCATTTGTAATGCACAAAGCCATTCCTGAATTCCATGAGATCAGTCATGGCCCGCATGTGCACCTTTTCAATCGGTGCCGCCCCAAGCGACGCCCACACGTCTTTCATCTTCAGGTTGAAGCTGCAACTTCGCACCAACGCGACCGCCACGCCCGCAGGAACGCCAGACCGGACACTCAGGCTCATGAGGACATTGTTCGCCCAATGCTCAAGCCAAGTGGCATAGAAAAGGATTGCGAACCAATATTCCTCCGCCCCCACGGCTTCGGCGGCCCTTTCGAGTAGGTCGATAGAGTGGTCAGTCACGACATGAATGTCGTCATCGGACCACGTAACGCGCCCTTCAACTATCGCCGCGCCGGAGTCTGCCTCCTCCATAAATTCGCGCAGTACAGTGCTGACCACCTCTCGATCAGTCAATTCTTCAAGATTGACCAAACCGTGCCGGACATATTGGTCAACGACCCCCCACAAGATCCCCATCCCGAGCAGTTCGTCGAACAGCCGCGCAGATTCCTCTTCCATGCGGGTGATTGTGCCATTTCACCCGGCGTGCAGTCAGGTGAATTAAGACTCCGGTGGAGCGGCTGTGGACTGGGGCTGCTTTGGCGCGAGTGATCACGACCCCGTGAGTTCACCCGGAGCCGGTTGCGGCTGCTCTACCCACCAGCACGACCGCCGGACAAGGATGCCGCCGCGCCCCGTGCGGCGCCGTTGATGTCAACCGTGTGGACGTCAAAGATCTTCTGATCCGTAGCTCTAGCCAGACCGGTCGGCGGGGGTCATACCGACCGCTAGGTGGGCCCGTAGGGACGCTACCGTGCGGGGCGGTTACTAGGGTTGCGGTACCTGGCTGCTGTACCGCACCATCCAAGCGGAGGTGACCATGGAACGGCGTGTGCTGGAATCACTGTTGACCGGCGATGACGAGGCGTCCGCGACAGCTCTGGCCGCCCTACGCCGCGGCGCCCCCTACTCGGTGGAAGAGCGGGTACAACCCACTGGTGCGCATGCCGGAGTCTTCAGTCGCCGCCTTCAGCGCATGCGGATGCGTGGATTCGAACCACCTGGGCTGGAACGAGCGGTGCAGCTCATCAGGGAGCACGACCGACCCGTGCGCACAGCGCTGATTGATCCTGAGAATCGGACACGATTCACCCTGCTCTTCCTTACCGAGGACAGCAGCGCGCTGGTGGCCTGCGTGAGCTGGCCCCTACCGCTAGTTGCAAGCAAGCCACTGCTTTAGCAGTTCGATCGGAGCGGCCGCGCATGGCCAACACCCGAGAGTTCTTCTGCCACTGGAGACCGTCTCCGACCACCTGCGTCCACGCTCGTTGATGTCAGCTGCCGGTCACCACCACGACCACTTCTTCTTCCGAAGCTCCTGCTTCTTCGCTTCGGCTTCCTTCTTCTTACGGTCCGCCTGTGCGCGGGCCGTCCACTTGCCTTGATGCTGCCAGCACTGACCGCTGCCTGGCTCAGCCGGCCGCGTACACCGGCCTCCCCGCTGCTTCGGAGCCCCGCACTTCGGCTGGGTCATCCTCTCTCCTCTTCCTTCCGGGAACCCGTACGGACCCTGGCAGCATCCAGCCGATGTAGTGGTCAGGGAAGGCGCATACGGGTGCACAGTGAGGCACACGGCTCCGGAGGGCGCGTGCGTCTGAGGCCTTTTTGCAGGTCAACGGCCTACGATCTGTTGGCTACCTCTCGCCGGTCCACGAATAGGCCGCATCGCGCGAAGGGGCCGTTGCACCTCACCAGGCAGTGATGTGGGCGCAGAGGCCGCGCTGTTGATACCTGCCGGGCACGTCGGCCCCTACAGCCGCCCAGAATCCCTTGGAATCGCGGAGGTGCCCACCCAGGGTGTGCCACGACAGGCCTGAGTTCTCGATCCGCAGCGCCGCGAGGCCAGCGGAGGCCAGACCGCATCGCTGGTACTCCGGCAGCGTGTAAGGCTGCTCGACCCACCCAAGCTGACAGTCCTGGCAAACCTGGTAATCGACGCTGAACGCGGCCTCGCCATTCAGATTGGCGGCACGTTCACGCCAGCCGTGACGTTCCCCAGAGACGGTGTCCTGCCAAGGCGTGTCTAACTTCGGCTCGTTGGCCCACCCGCGCCGTCGCCCGAACCGCCCGCGGCTCACCCGCTGCAGCACGTCGAGCCAACGCTCGCGCCCCAACGCCCGCCCCACCTCGTTAGCCCGGCCGGCCAACTGCCGTGCTGCCCTCTGGTCGATGGTCATGCCCCCTTCGTTCCCGCTCCGGACCCGAGGCGGCCATGCCCGCCACTCAGGCGCTCCAACGCCCATGCCTAGGATCTCGGCCCGCGACCCTGAGATACAGACACTGCAACGCCCCTGCCGTTCGCACTCCCCTCGCTCGCCACCCACAGCGTCGACCCGCCTGCACGACATGACAGATAGTCACTGTCAGACCTCCTCGGCATACTTGAACTGAAGCAAGAGGGCTGTCGCGTTGCAGCACGTCAAGAGGCTTGCACGGCATCCATCATCGAACATAAAATCGAACATGCAGGCGCGGGAATCGATAGCACGGAGGGCGAGTTGGCACTAACATGACGTCATGTTGAAGCGAAGTCTCATATTCCACCGCTGGGGTTCATTGCCCGGCAAGCCCGACTTCAGCCCGCGCGACACGGCATCACGTCTCATAGCGGAGGTTGCCGCTAACAGTGATTTCGCAATACTCGACTCTGGTGACGCCGTGACTGCTGTAGAGGTTGTCGAGGTGGGATCAGGGGATGGTCCGACCAACCTGAGGCTCTTTGCCTTGCGGGGAGCGGATAATCGCCCATTCAAGTGGGACAGCACGGGGAGCGTAAGCCCGATCTCGTTGCGTGATCACGAATATCCGGCCGACGTGAGTCACGTTTCCCTGTGGCCTGACGGAGTCTGTGCACACGACTACGCCAAGGACGTTCCTCGGCTGTCGCGCCTTTCGCTCTTCCTTCGGCGCAAGCTTGCCATCCATGCCACGTTCGACGCTCTGTACCGAGAGGACATGCTGGAGAAGCTGACGGCAATGAAGGGGCAGATGCGCTCCGTTGAAGTTGCAATGACGCGACAGCACGGCGAGGGCTCGGGCGGCGGTGTATTCGGGACCCTCGTGCCAGAAAATTTCGGCCAGAGGGCGCCTTCCGTGCGATTCACACTTGGCATGGGTCGATATGGGCCCCGTGACATGTACCTGGATGAGGAAACTGAAGAGCAGGTGTTTGCGTTGGCCGAGCAGGCTGACGACTTTGTGAGCAACATGATTATTCGAGGACGGAATCATTCGTCCGGGAGGGTCGAGACGGTTAATCTCCTGCATGAAAGGCTGCAGCTGCCTGCAGAGTTTCCGAGCAGTGCTTCCGTTTCTTCCATGCCCGATCCCGGCGATGTTTTTCTGGCGCTCGATACTGCCTATAAAGAGCTGCAGCGAGATGGGAAGATCGCGTCTGCCGTGCAGGGGCAGAAGATGCGAGGCAAGGGTAGGTAACCGCTAAGGGAGGTGCCGCAAATGCGGCGAGTGGGTCGGTGGATCGACAAGCACCTATGGACGCTCCCTTTCTTTGCATTTCTGTTGACTGGCGCCTCCCTCGTCGCAATACACTACTTTTACGCGAAGGAATTCTTCCTGGCGGCAGTCGAGACTGAGAATCGAAAAGAGATCTACTCGTCCTTGACCGGGTCGTCGAGCGGGTTGCTGGGTTTTGCTCTGGCTGCAGTGGCCATTATGGCTGCGTTCGGGAGGCGACCCACGTCTAGTCAGGAGGACCGTAGTCGCGAGAACCGGCTTGCCGACGCCCGGGTCGGGATAAGTAAGATTTTGCTGGCCACCAGCATTTTCCTCATGGCGATTCTGGTCACCGCCACGGTCGGCATTGGGATTGACGATGGCAAGGTCGGAAGCTTCCCGATCACTACCATCATCGTTGCTTCAAGTGCCTCTAGTTTGATGGGCCTATTGGTAAGTGGTGCCGGCTTGACGCTCTCGCTCATGGAGAGAAGTCGTAGTACCTGACAGTTTCTTTCCGTGCTGAAATGCGTGGTTACAGGCCCACAGGCCCCGCCCGCCACTGCCCTGGCTCCCATCCCGTCTGCCGTCGACCCACGCATCGTGGAGCAGGCGCGGTGCCGGGCGTCCAGGTGGAGCGCCCAACTGGACGAACGACCTGGACGCCCGGTGCCGTGTCTGCTCGGCTCTGCCTGGGTCGACGGCAGACGGGATGGGAGTCCCCACCCGCCACACCCCACCGGCCGGCACCCGCCCACGGGCCCCCTCCATCCCGGAGCCTGAGCGCCCCCGCCGGAGGCATCGTCTTGAGCCGCACTCGCGTACCGCCTCGGCCGCATCGTGGGTTCGTCACCCATCAACCCGAGCCGTCAGGCGTGCGGCCGGCGGCCGGGCTGGAGCGGGGCGGAGACAGGAGCGCAGGCCCGGGCGACGGGCCGCGCGCGCCGCGCCGTGCGCGGCGGGTGCCTTGATGAAGTAGAGAAACTTTCACCGCGTTGCCCTCAGAGGGCGATCGGCTTGTAGGCCATGGCCTTCTCGACGACCTTCTCGGGAGTCAGCTCGTACTCAGGCCCCCAGAAGACGTAGTCGCTGATGTGTGGGCATGCAAGGCCCCATACGAGGCTGGCCAAGATCTCGGAGAACTCCTCTTCGGGCGTTTCCGGGTCCATAAGGCGTTGGACGAGAGGTATCGCTTCTTCGCGGGACATCCGCTCCGGCGGTTGCGCGATCATGGCTGTGTCGTCAGTTGGCGGCCATCGTGACTCCGAATATGGGGACCTGCCCCGTCCAGCGCATCCAGCAGCCGGATCGCGAAGACCTCGGCCATGCGCTCCTCGACCTCCGCCGGCGTGAGCCACTCAACTGCCGTCGACTCGTCCGACGTTCGCTCGGTACCGCCCGCGGGCTTGCATCGGAAGACCAGGGCAACGACACCCCTCGTGGTGTTCTTGTAGACCCCGGTCAGCTCGTCGACCTCGACACGGATACCGGTCTCTTCCCAGACCTCACGAACGACACCCACCTCCGGAGCCTCCGTGAGTTCGAGAACACCGCCCGGGAGCTCCCACGTCCCGTTGTCGGCTCGCCGGATAGCGAGGAGGCGCCCGTCCTCTCGGACCACCGCTCCTGCCACAGACACGGAGTGCAGTGGCGTTGACTGGCCTTCGCGGGCGCTGTTACTCATGTACAGGAGCATAGGAGAGTGAAGAGGACTGTGGGAACTCCAGTAGGAGGTGGTCGGGCCGTACCTCGGTACGTGCAGATCGCCGATGAGATCGTTCAGCAGATCCGTGCGGGTGTCCTCAAGCCCGGCGAGATGGTGCCGAGCGAGTCGGAGCTCGTTGAACGCTATGGCGTCGCGGGCGGGACGATCCGCAAGGCCATGGTGGAGGTCAGAGCAAGCGGCCTGGTCGAAACCCGACACGGCAAGGGTTCGATGGTGAAGGACCGGCCGCCCGTACGGCTCCGCTCCTCAGATCGGTTCCGCGCGTCGCATCGCCGCGGCGGCAAGGCCGCCTACCTCGCCGAGTCCGAGCAGTCCGGCGCCACCGCGAAGGTGAGCGTCCTCTACATCGGCCCCATGGAGGCGCCGGCCGAGATCGCCGAACGTCTGGGCCTCGACGCTGGGACGAAGGTTCTCGCCCGCCGCCGTCTGTACTTCCGGAACGGCACCCCGGTCGAAACAGCTTCCTCCTACCTGCCGTGGGACGTGGTCAAGGACATCCCGGAGCTGTTCGAGGAGAACCCGGGCCCTGGCGGCATCTACGCCCGGCTCGAAGCTCAGGGCCACGTCTTCGCCGAGTTCGTGGAGACGCTCCAGGCTCGGCCGGCCACGAAGGCAGAGGCATCGGAACTCGCGCTGAGTCCTGGCGCTCCGGTGATCCACCTCCTCCGGAACGCGGTCACCGAGGAAGGACTCGTGGTCGAGGTCTGCGACACCCTCATGGCCGCTGACCAGTTCGTTTTCCAGTACCGCATCCCCGCCACGGACTGACGTCGGCTCAACTCCGCGCAACCCGCTGCGATTTCTTCTTCGCGGCGGGTTGACTCATGTACAGGAGTGCTGCACTCTTCTTCATGTCACTCCTATACAGGAGTGCACGAGCCGAGCCTCTATAGAGGAGTGATCCACTGTGCGTCAGATCCCCGTCGACACCTCCACGGCCATGGTGATGGTGGCCCAGCCCCCGACCCCGAAGATCGCGAACCGGCAGACCGGTGAGGTCGCCACCGACCGCGAGACCGGCGCGACCCTGATGACGATCGACGTCATGTTCGTCATGGACAGCAACGCCGAAATCCTCAACCTGACCGTCCCGCAGACCGGCATCTCCGGCGAGCTGACCATGGGCACCCCGGTCGCCCTGACCGGCGTCGTCGCCCGGCCCTGGGAGAACGAGTTCAACGGCCAGAAGCGCCACGGCATCAGCTTCCGCGCCGTCGCCGTCACCTCCCTCACCGCCGCCCAGGCGGCCTGACCATGACCGCGTTAACGATCACCCTCGCGCTGGTCGCCACGGTCGCGCTGCTGCTGCGGTGGCAGCGTCCGGCCTGGTACTGGATGAGCTTCGGCATCGGCCTCGCGATCGTGCGAGTCCTGGTCCGGTACTCGTCCGTTATGGACGCGTGCGGGCTGACCGTCCCGCCCTCGCGCTGGCGCCTAGCCCTGGCCCGGCTCACCGGCCGCCCCGTCCCGGACTCCCGGGCCCCTCGGATCCTCCGACTGCGGCCGACGCGGACGGGCCTGGTCCTTCGGGTGAAGCTCCGCCCGGGACAGGACGCCTTCGACTTCTCGGCCGCCTCGGACCGGCTCCGGCACTCGTTCGTCATGCGGAACGTCACCACCCGGGAGATCCGCTCGGGCGTGGTCGAACTGCGGATGACCGGCTACGACGTCCTCAAGCGTGTCCAGATGCCGGCCCTGCCGGGTGGTGGGGTGATGCGGGTGCCGGTCGCCCTGCGGGAGGACGGAGAGGTCTACTACCGCGACTATCGCCAGATCCCGCACGCCCTGAACGTCGGCGCCACCCAGTCCGGGAAATCCGTCTATCAACGCAACCTCGTCGCCGGCCTCGCCGCGCTCGATGTGGCCCTGGTCGGAATCGACTGCAAGCAAGGTGTTGAACTCGCCCCGCTCGCAAGAAGGTTCACGGCCCTGGCCGACAACCCCGACACCGCCGCCGAACTCCTCGACGCCCTCGTCGGGCATATGGAGGACGTCTACCAGCTCATCCGGCGCGAGCAGCGGCTGAGCGCGGACATCCCGGACGCGGAGATCACCGCCGACATCTGGGACCTGCCCGACCACCTGCGGCCGACCCCGATCGTCCTGCTCGTCGACGAGGTCGCCGAACTCGCCCTCTTCGCCACGAAGGACGAGGAGAAGCGCCGGGACCGGATCGTCACCTCCCTCGTCCGGCTCTCCCAGCTCGGCCGCGCCGCGGGCATCTACCTGGAGATTTGCGGGCAGCGCTTCGGCTCCGAACTCGGCAAGGGCATCACCATGCTCCGCGCCCAGCTCACCGGCCGCACCGCCCACCGCGTCAACGACGAGACCTCCGCGAACATGGCCTTCGGGGACATCTCCCCGGACGCCGTCCTCGCCACCATCCAGATCCCCACCGACCGACCCGGCACCGCCGTCGTCGGCGACTCCTCCGGCGGCTGGGTCCGCATCCGCACCCCGCACCTCACCCTGCGACGGGCCGTGAACATCGCGAACGCTCAGGCTCACCGAACCCCGGAGATCCCCGCACTGGACGCCTTCCGGCCCGTCCTGCCGCCCCTGGCGAAGACCCCGGCACCGGCCGCCGCTACGGCTCCCGCGATCGCCTGACCCACCCCGCTCCACGGCTGGCGTGACCGCCTCACGCCACGTCCCTACCCCTCCCATGCCTGAAACCGAAAGGAGGTGCCCCCGATGGCCGCTCGTAAGACCACCGCTCGGAAGGCCGCGCCGAAGAAGTGCCCCGACTGCACCGGCGCCGGTGAGACCGCCGAGACCGTACGCGTCGGCTCCCGCAAGCTCCGCGACACCGATCACCAGCAGGCCGCCCTGTGCCTGACGTGCTTCGGCACCGGCGAAGCCACCACCTGACCCCGTCAATCAAGGAAGGAGGTACCGCGATGCGCCCCACGCTCCGGCCGGACGCCGTCCTCGTACAGGCCGTGATCGCCGGTGCCCTGTCCTTCGCTCACCTGCACGACCTCGCCGAAGCGGCCGGCCAGACCGGATGGAAGGCGTGGGCTTACCCCGTCTCCGTCGATCTCCTCCTCGTCGCCGCCTGGCACCGGCTCCGGAGCCTTCGGGCCGCCGGCACCTCGGCCCGCTCGGCCTGGACCTGGTTCACCGTCGCCCTGGCCGCGTCCCTCGGCGCGAACATCGCCACCGCCGGACTCCTCGACCTCACCCACGTGCCGGATTGGCTGCGCATCCTCGTCGCCGGGTGGCCCGCCCTGGCCTTCCTCGGCGGCACCCTCCTCGTCCACTCCCCCGGCCACCCGGCGGTCACCCAGCCTGCCGAACCCACCACGGACACCGAGGAGCCTGCGGCCGTGGAAGCGGTCATCGAGCGGGACGACATGACCGAGCTAGAGCCGGAGCCGGAGATCGCCGCCGCACCGGCCCTGCCCTCCCCCGTCCCGGAACCGGTCCCGGAGCCCGCACCAGCTCCGGAGCCCGAACCCGCTCCTGTGGCCGTACCGCCGGCGCTCGTCGCTCACGCCCGGAAGGTCGCCGACGACTACCGCGCTCGGACCGGCTACCCGATCGACGCCTACACCCTGCGCGCCCGCCTCGGCGTCCCGCCCCTGATCGCCAACGCCATCGCCGCCCAACTCGCCTGAAAGGAGACCACGATGCCCGCCCGTGACCGCTTCCACTCCGTGATGCGGATCGGCCCCGTGCAGATCGGCACCCATCGCGACCGCCACGGCCGCACCAAGTACGCCGCCGTCTGCACCGCCGACCGCTGCGGCTGGTCCGCCGACTACTCCAGCTCCTCCGCCGCCCAGCTCGCCGCCCGCACCCACCGCTGCACCGCCCGCTGAACCGAAGGAGAACCGCGTCATGGACGTCCCGCTCTGGCTCGCCCTGATCGTCGTCGGCGGCCTCGGCATCAAGCTCATCCGCCCGCCCTGGTGGCTCGTCGCCGTGATCCTCCTCGGCGGCTACCTCCTCGCCGACAGCGTCCTCGCCCCGCTCATCGACAACACGATCAACAAGTAGGGAGAACCGCCATGCTCCGCCCCCGCATCCCGGTCAACCCGCTCCCGACCGGCATCGTCACCCCGCTCGTCCTGCCGACCACCCCGACCGACATCGAGCCGGCGGCCTGCCACCACGACCACACCCCGGCGACCGTCCCGGCCGCGCCCCGCGTCCAGGTCCCGGCCGTCCGCCTCACCCCGACCGGCCTCGTCACCCTCGTCGCCGGTGGTGCCGGACTCGTCCTGACCGTCGGCACGGTCCTCGTCTCGATGCTGCTCGCCGTCGCCCTCACCGGCGCCTCGATCGCGGTCGTGGCGGTCATCCTGCGGCTGCTCGTCCGCGACATGCAGAAGGGCCGGTGACCTTCGTGGACACGTACACGCTCGCCGCCGCCGGGTTACCGGCCCTGGGCTGGGTCCTGCACAGCGGACTGCTCTCGCGCCGCCTGGCCACCGCCCGCCGCGACCCCCTGACCGGACTGCACACCCGCGCCGGATGGACCACCCGCGCCGAACGCCTCATCGCCAAGCACCCCGGTGCGCTCGTCCTCCTGGTCGACCTGGACGACTTCAAGGCCATCAACGACACGCATGGTCATGCCGCCGGCGACGCGGTCCTCACCGCCACCGCCCGCCGCCTGACCGACTGGTGCGGCCGGCACGGCATCGCCGCCCGGCTCGGCGGAGACGAGTTCGCCGCCATCGTCACCAACCTCGGCCCCGTCAACCTCTTCGACCTCTGGTCCGCACTGGACCAGCCGGTCACCCACAACGGCCACGTTCTGCCGGTCTCCGCCTCCGTCGGCTGCTGCCTCCGCGACCAACTGTCGGTCCCGACCCTCACCGACGCCCTCTCGGCCGCCGACGCGGCGATGTACGCGGCCAAGGGCCACGGCAGGCGCAACCACACACGCTAAGCGGCCCCCGGGACGGCCTCTGTCGCCAAACATCCGCCGCCCCGGGCGCCTGACCCCTCCCAGACCCAACAGGCCCGAAAGGGAAAGCCCATGATGCCCCAGCCCACCCCGCGTGTCTGCCGCGACTGCGACGGCTTCGCCACCGCCACCATCACCACCGGCCTCCAGACCGCCGACGGCACCCGCGACACCATCCGCGTCAACTGCCCCACCTGCCGGGGCCTCGGCCACACCATCCCCGCCGCCCTCACCCGCGCCGGGAAGTGACCACCTTGACCGACACCGCCACCGCGGCGGGCCTGGACTCGGCCACCCTGAGCGACCTGCTCCGGCTGGCCGGGTCCCCCGGCTTCGACCGCTGGAAAGAACAGATCCACCGCACCGGTGGCTGCTCCCAGCCCATTCACCTCCAGGGCTGGACGCTGACGCAGGACAAGACCACCGGCGAGACCCTGCACCGTTACTCCACCGACACCGAACCGGGCGGACGGCTCCGGGTCGCCTGCGGTAACCGCCGGGCCTCTCGCTGCCCCGCCTGCGCCTGGACCTACGCGGGCGACACCTACCACCTCATCCGCGCCGGCCTCGCCGGAGATGACCGCCGCGACATCCCCGCCGCCGTCCGTGACCACCCCCGCGTGTTCCTGACCCTTACGGCGCCGTCGTTCGGCCCGGTCCACAACCGGCCCGGCGACCGTCCCTGCCGCTGCGGCACCCGCCACCCCGAGGACGCCGCCGAATTGGGCACCCCGCTCGATCCCGAGTCGTACGACTACGCCGCCGCCGTCCTCTTCAACAACCACGCCGGACAGCTCTGGGACCGCTTCGCCAAGCGGCTGCGCCGGGAGATCGCCGCCGCTGCCGGCCTCTCCCAGCGGGCCCTGAAGGAGGTCGCCCGCATCTCCTACGGCAAGGTCGCCGAGTTCCAGAAGCGGGGCGCCGTCCACTTCCACGTCGTGGTTCGCCTCGACGGCCCGGACGGACCGGACACCCCGCCCCCGTCTTGGGCCACCACCGAACTCCTCACCGCCTCGGTCCAGTCCGCTGCCGCGCACTCGTACACGACCATCACCGTCCCTGCCGCCGGTGATCAGCCGTTACGCCGCCTTCGGTGGGGCACGCAGCTCGACATCCGGCCCGTGAAGGCGTTCGGCGACGGCTCCGACATCACCGAGCAGGCTGTCGCCTCCTACATCGCCAAGTACTCCACCAAAGCGGCTGAGACGACCGGCAGTCTCGACCGGCGCATCGGCAACCGTGAGGCTCTCGTCCTCCTCGGCGTCCCCGACCACACCCGTCGCCTCGTCGAAGCCTGCTTCGACCTGGACCCGCTGTACCCGGATCGTCGGCTCCTTGCCTGGGCTCACATGCTCGGCTTCCGGGGCCACTTCTCCACCAAGTCCCGCCAGTACTCCACCACCCTGGGCGAGCTGCGCCAGACCCGCGCCGACTACCGCGCCGCCCAGGAACGCACCGCCCGCGGCCTCGACGACGTCGAGCCGGACACCGTCCTCGTCCTCACCTCCTGGACCTACGCCGGCCAGGGTCACTCCCCCGGGGAGGCCGCCCTCGCCGCCTCCATCGCCCGGGACATCCAGCTCAACCGCGAGACCGCCCGCGAAGCCCTACGCGACCAACTCGCCCTAGAAGGAGCAACCGCATGACCGACCGACTGCTGACCGTGGGGCAGGCTGCCGAATTGCTGGGTACAACCGAGAGGTTTCCTCGTCGGCTCATCGCCGAGCGCAGGATCGTCTTCGTCAAGGTCGGGCGCCATGTACGTATCCCTGAGCGAGCTTTGGAAGAATTCATAGCTGCCCATACCGTCCAGCCGATCACCACTCGGCGTCGATTCGCGGCGGTGGCCTGATGGCGAACAGCAAAGGCAAGCGTCGCCGTTTCGGTGCCGTGCGCAAGCTGCCGTCAGGACGGTTCCAGGCTCGTTACCAGGGGCCCGACGGGATGACGCGATCCGCGCCCGAGACGTTCGCCTCACAGACCGATGCCGATCGGTGGCTCGTCCGCAAGGAAGCGGAGATCATCGACGGCAAGTGGAAGAACCCGGACGACAAGGTTCTCTTCGGGGTGTACGCCGACGCCTGGTTCAAGGAGCGCGACTACGCGGCGACCACCCGCGAGCGCAACGGCAGCGCGCTACGGCTCCACATCCTGCCGACCTTCGCAGACGTGGTCCTGAGTGAGATCACCACACCCCAGATCCGTCGCTGGCGTGCCGGCCTCCTGGAGTCTGGTGTCGGTGAGCCGACGGTCGCCAAGGCGTACCAGATCCTCCGCGCCATCATGAACACCGCAGTCGACGACGAGCTGATCCAGCGCAACCCCTGCCGCATCAAGGGCGCCGGAGCGGCCAAGACGGCCGAGCGGCCGTTCCTCGACGTCGCCGAGGTATTCCAACTCGCCGACGCCGTGCCGGCGCGCTTCCGGGTGTTCATCCTGCTGGCGGCCTTCACCGGCCTCCGCTTCGGGGAGCTCGCCGCGCTTCAGCGTCACGACGTCGACCTGGACCGGCGCACCGTCGCCGTGCGGCGTTCTCTGGCCGAGACCCGCACCGACGGCATCCTGGTCAAGACGCCCAAGAGCGCCGCCGGTGTGCGTACCGTCGCCTTCCCCGCCTCGCTGGCGGAGAGCCTGGCCACTCATCTCGCCGTCTACGCCGAGCCGGGGCGGACCGGGCTGGTCTTCACCGGAGCTCGTGGCGGGCAGCTGCGCCGGAACAACTTCCGTCGGCTGTGGCTGCGGGCCCTGAAGACCACCGGCCTCCGAGACGTCCACTTCCACGATCTGCGCCACACCGGGAACACCCTCGCCGCGACCGGCGGCGCCACGACACGTGAGCTGATGCAGCGGATGGGGCACTCGTCAGTGCGAGCCGCGCTGATCTATCAGCACCTGGTGAACGGGCGTGACCACGCCATCGCCGCCCACGTCGACGAGCAGATCAAGAAGGTCCGGCCGGCCGAGTCCGGCGACGACCCATCTGGCACGTGACTGGCACGGCGCCCCTCCCTCGCCTCCCCGCCCAAAGAACGACGAAGGCCCAGGTTCCCGGTTCAGTACCGGTGACCTGGGCCTTTGTCTATCTACCTACTGGTGGGCGCGGACGGTTTCGAACCGCCGACATCTGCTTTGTAAGAGCAGCGCTCTACCCCTGAGCTACGCACCCGTGGAAGAGGCAACAGCCTACATGGCCGGTGGGTGGGTGTCGCAAACCGATGGGGGTCCGGGGGGTAGCCCCACCCCGGGACGGTGGGTTGCCGGATCGTGACGGGGGGTGGTGGGGCTCTACGGTCGGGGGATCGTAGACGTCGTTTCTGGGGGATTGATCGTCATGGTCGTACGCCGCACCTCCCGTGCGCTGCTCGCTTCCGGTGTCGCCGTGCTCGTGCTCGCGGGGTGTGGGGCGGGCGTCGACGTCGAGGGGGCGCCGGTGGAGCGGAGGACGTTCGCGTTCGACGGGGACGCGCTCACCGTCGACTCGGACGACTCCGAGCTGGTGATCACGCCCGCCGACGTCGACGGCGTGCGGGTGGAGCGGCAGGTCGACGGGTGGGTGTTCCTGGGGTCCGGGCCCGAGGCCAGCTGGAAGCTGGTGGACGGGCGGCTCACGTTGAGGGTGGAGTGTGATGCCGTCGCGGCCGGCTGCTCGGCCGTGCACCGGATCCAGGTGCCCCGCGGTGTCGCCGTCACCGTCGAGGACGACAACGGCGGCGTGACCGCCGAGGGGTTCGACACGCCCCTCAAGGTGCGGTCCGACAACGGGGACGTGCGGGTGCGGAGGGCGAGCGGGGTGCTCGACCTCGGCGGGGGGAACGGGGACGTGAGCGTCGAGGACTCCGTCACCTCGCCCGAGGTCGCCGTACGGTCCGACAACGGGGACGTGCACATCACCCTCGGCGCCGTTCCCCGCGAGGTCGACGTCGTCACCGACAACGGCGACGTGACCGTGGCGGTGCCGAGGGCCGAGTACGCCGCGTCCGGCGCCAGCGACAACGGGGACGTCCGTCTCGACGTGCCCCGCCGTGACGGCAGCGGGCACGTCGTGAGCCTGCGCAGCGACAACGGGGACGTCACCGTTCGTACGCTGAACTGATCGGGCCGTGTGTTCGTCCTTACCGGGTGGGAGAATGAACCGGACCGGGCACGGCGGACACAGCACGGGGAGTAGTACGTGGCGGCGAGCGACGCTAGGGGCACATCGGCGCCCAGGGGTTCCTCCGCGTTCCGGTTGGCGTTCGCGCTTCCCTTGCTGGTGGGCGCGCTGCTGCCGCAGGCCTTCGCCGGCGGTGGCACCCGCCGCTGGTTCGGCGGGCGCGGGGAGGGTCAGCGGGCCGAGGCCCAGGCGGCCAAGGACGCCGCCGCGGCCGCCTTCTACGAGCTCGACACCGCCCAGCGCGGGCTCCGCATCTCCATCGAGACGATCACGGCCGTGGACAGCTCCCCGGAGGCCCGCCGCGCCATCGAGGGGTTCGAGGCCCTCGGGCGGCGGATCGACGAGGTCAGCCACGGCTACATCGGCGCCGTCGACGCGCACGATCTCGACCGGGACGAGCTGGATGCCGCCACCGCCTCGCGCGCCCGCGCCGATCTCACCCGGGCCAAGGAGGAGCTCGACCGCGTCAAGGGGGAGTTGGACCGGTTCGAGGAGGGGCTCGCCCCGCTCCTGGGGCGCGCCGAGACCCAGCTCGCCCGGCTCGCTCCCGCCGTCGAGCGGGCCCGGCAGGCGCTGCGGGGTGCGAGCGGCGCCCTGGATGTCGTACGCGAGGGTGGGCTGCGCGCCGACGACCTCGCCGCGCGGCTCGCCGCGCTCGGGCCCGAGCTGACCCGTCTCAACGAGGGAGCGGGCCGCCACGGCGTCGCCGAGACGCTTCAGCGGGCCGACCGGGTGCTGCGGGACGCCGAGGCCGTACGGGCCGAGGCCGAGCGGCTGCCCGAGCGGGCCGCCGAGATCGACAAGCGCCTCGTGTCGCTGCGTACCCGCACCGAGGCGCTCACCACCCGAGCCGGAGGTGTCGAGCCCGTCCTCTCCGAACTGCGCCGGCGGTACTCGGCCGCCTGCTGGCAGGACCTCCAGCACGTGCCGGAGCAGGCCGTCGTGTCCCTCCGGCAGGCCGAGGAGCGCCTCGCCGAGGCCGGAAGGGCGCGGGCCGAGCAGCGCTGGCCCGACGCGACCTCGCTGCTCTCCACGGCCCGCGCGCTGCTCGACTCGACCGACGAGGCCGTCTCGGCCGCCGGGGACCGGCTGCGCCGCCTGGACGCCGTCGCGAAGGACCCCAAGGCGGAGATCGACCGGGCGCGGTTCGCCGTACGGGACGCCCAGCGGCTCGCGATGGCCGGACGGAACACGCCCGACCCCCGCCACGCCCGGCCCCTCGACGACGCCGTCGCCCGGCTCGATCGGGCCATCGGCTCCCTGGAGGGCCGCCATCCCGATTACTGGCACTTCCTGACCGAGCTGGAGGCCGTTCGCGCCTCGGCCGCCCACGTCGTCGGTCGGATCCGGGAGGAGCGGGGGGCCGGTCACTGAGCCGGTCGCCGAACCGGCCGCCGATGTCCGGTGCGGCCCGCCGTTAGCCTGGTCCCATGCCTCGTTACGAATACCGCTGCCGCACCTGCGACGACACCTTCGAGCTCAGCCGTCCCATGGCCGAGTCCTCCGCCCCCGCCGCCTGTCCCGCCGGGCACGACGACACCGTGAAGCTGCTGTCGGCCGTGGCCGTCGGCGGTTCCGCCGGTGCCGCCCCCGCCCCGAGCGGGGGCGGCGGCGGTTGCTGTGGCGGGGGCTGCTGCGGCTGATCCCCGGCTCAGCCGGCCGCGGCCGCCCGGAAGCGGCGGAGGATCTCCTCCCCCGCCGCCACTCCGCGCTCCGCGAGGACGTCGAGGTGGGGCGCCGTCCAGTCGCTGTCGGCGAGTTCGCCGTGGCCGGGGCGCCAGGCCCGGTCGGCGGCGAGCAGCAGGTCGGCGTCGAGGAGGGAGTCCCCGGCGGCCAGGGTGAGCGTGGCGCCGGTGCGGCGGGCGACCTCGCGGACGGCCGCGCTCTTGGTGAGCGGCTTGGGCACGGCGTACACCTTGCGGCCCTGGAGCGAGACGGTCCAGCCGCGGTCGCCCGCCCAGCCGCCGAAGCGGTCCAGCCAGTCCTCGGGGAGCCGCTCGCGCTCGACGACGAGGTAGGCGAAGAGGTCCTCGGCCACCCGGTGCTTGCGCACCCAGGACAGGTCCGTGGTGGCGGTGAGGTAGGCGCGGATCTCGGAGAGCGGCGCGCATTCGTCGTCGAGTCTGCGCAGCACCGACTCGTGCCAGTCGCGGTCGGAGACGCCGTCGACGAGGATGTGCCCGCCGTTGGCGCAGATCGCGTACGCCGGCGCGGTGCCCGGGAGCTGGATGCGCTGGTACTGCTTGCGCGTCCGCGTGGTGGTGGGCACGAAGACGGTCTCGGCGGTCAGCCGCGCGAGGAGGTCGGCCGCGTCCTCGGTCATGTAGGAGAGCGGCTTGGACTCGTGGACCTCGACGCAGAGCAGCCGGGGCGCCTGGGCGTCCGGCATGCCGAGGGCGAGGGCCGCGGTCGAGTAGATGAGGGTGCGGTCGAGGTCGCTCGCGACCAGGGTCGTGCCCACCGGGGTGCCGGCCGGAGTTCCCGTCGGGGTTCCGGTCAGCGTGTTCGCCTGTGTGCTTGTCTGCGTGCCGGTCTGTGCGGTCGTCGGTGCGGTCGTCTGCGTGCTCGTCTGTGTGCTCACTGGGACACCACCGCCTTGCCGTCGGCGCCTGTCGCACCCCTCGTGTACTGAGGGTGGATCAGGCCCACGCAGCTGTACGGGAGTTCGTCGACCACCTCGACCGGTACGCCGCGCTGCTCGGCGAGCAGCCGGACGTGCGCGAGGTCGGCGTCGGCGCCCCGCTTGGCGAGGATCTTCCAGGGGACGCGGCGGAGCAGGACGCGGGTGGTCTCGCCGACGCCGGGCTTGACCAGGTTGACGTCGTGGATGCCGTACTCCTCGCTGATCCGCTCGACGGCCGCCCAGCCCTCCCAGGTGGGGGTGCGATCGGCGGCCAGGAGTTCCTTGACGTCCGTGTCGACGGTCGCGGCGACCTCGTCGAAGCGGGCGGCGACGGCGTCGAGGAAGGCTCCGGAGACGTCCGCGTCGGCCAGCTCGCGGTAGAACTTGGCGCCGTGGAAGTCGTCGGGTCCGACGAGGTCGGCGCGGAGGACCGTACGCGATATCAGGCCGGATACCGTGGAGTTGAGGCACGCGGAGGGGATGAGGAAGTCCTCCCGGGTGCCGTAGGTGCGGACGCAGGAACCGGGGTCGGCGAGGACCGCGATCTCCGGGTCGAAGCCGTCGAACTCCTTCAGGGCTTCCGCGAGTTCGCGGGTGATGGCGCCCTTTCCGGTCCAGCCGTCGACGAACACGACGTCGGCCGGGTCGTGGTGGGCGGCGAGCCAGCGCAGCGCGTTGGCGTCGATGCCGCGGCCGCGCACGATGGAGACGGCGTAGTGCGGGAGGTCGAGGCCGTGGCGGGTCTGTGCCCAGCGGCGCATGAGGACGCCGACGGGGGTGCCGGCCCGGGCGAGGGAGACCAGGACCGGGCGTGCGGACCGCTCGGCGAGGACGGTCTCGGTGACCGTGCCGACGGCGCGGGCCATCCGGGCGGCGGAGCTCTCCAGGGCGGCCTGGAAGAGCTCCTGGTAGCGCTCGCTGGGCTGGTACTCGACGGGGAGCGACTCGGCGTAGTGGGCGCCGCCGCTCTGGATGGCCTCCTCCCGTTCCTCGGTGGGTGCCTCGAGTTCGACGTCCGAGAGGTCCTGGAGCAGCCAGCCGACCTCTTCGGGTGCGTACGAGGAGAAGGCGGGGCCGCGGAGGGGCTCGGGCAGCATGGAGCTCCTTTCGGGAGCTTCGGTGACGGAGGCCGTGGGGGTGTAGGACGGGATCACCGCGAGCACGACGCGCGGGATGTGCGCGGCGAGCCGGGCGAGCAGGCCGTCCGGGGCGTGCAGGGCCGGGGTGTCGGCGGCGGAGTCGACGACGAGGACGACGGCGTCGAAGCCGGCGCCCGCGACGTTGTAGGCGTAGCGCTCGCCGGGCCCGTCGGCGGGGTCGTCGTGGGCCGGGAAGACGAGCCGGGTGCGGATCGCGTAGCCGGGGTCGTCGACGGCGAGGACGGGCGAGCGGGTGGTGGTGGAGTAGCGGACGTCGTGGCCGGCGTCCTCCAGGGCGGTGCCGAGGCGCAGCGGGGCGTACATCAGCTCCTCGAAGCCGAGGACGAGCACGCGGGGTCCCGCGGGGTGAGTGGCGCGGGCTTCCCCGGCCGCTGTTCCCGCCGGGGTACGGAGCGCCTCCGCGATCCTGTCCGCCATCGCGGGCAGGGCCGCCTCCAGGCGCTCCCGGTGTTCGGTCGTGAAGCCGTGCCGGCCGCCGTCGGGGAGTTCCTCGGGCCAGCCGAGTTCCACCCGTACGGGTGCCTCCCGTGGGGTGCGGTGCGCGGTGTCGGCCTCCTCCGTCCCGTACGCCTCCTCGTGTTCCGCCACCAGCGCCTGGCCCTTCTCCAGGACCCCGTCCGGGAGGCGGACCGTGCCGGCGGCGCCGGCTATGAGGTCGACGCGGGCGCCGATCTCCGTCGCGAAGGCGTCCAGGCGGCCGAGGTCGGCGGCGGAGCGCATGTCGACGAGGGCCACGACGACGTACCGCTCGCGCGGGTAGCGCTCGTGCAGGGCGCGGATGGTGTTGAGGACGGTGTTGCCGGTGGAGAACTCGTCGTCGACGAGGACGAGGGGGCCGTCGCCCGCGAGGAGTTTCGGGTCCTCGGGCAGCAGGAGGTGCGAGGTGGCGTGGGAGTGGGACTCCTCGAATCCGCCCGCGCGGGCGACGCCGGCCACCGGGCGGCGGGTGGAGTGGAGGTACGGGGCGAGGCCGAGGCCGTCGGCGACGGCGTGCCCGAGGGCGGTGGCGGTCTCCGCGTAGCCGAGGACGACGGACCGGGCGGCCTCCTCGTCGCCGAGGAGCTCACGGACGCGCCGGCCGAGGGCGAGGCCGGAGCCGTGCACGACGGAGGGCCGCTGCGGCACGTGCTTGCCGAGCACGTTGGAGACCAGCAGGTGCGCGCGCTTGGGGTTGCGACGCAGTGCGAGGCCCAACAGGGCCGGTAGCGCCTCGTCGCCGATCAGTTCGACGCCCAGTCGCTCCGCGACCCACGTTCCGGTCCACACCACGTCGTCGACGTCCCTTCGTCAGCCGGCCAGGCCGGCGGTGAGCAGATCCACGAAGCCGACGTCCTCCTTGGCGACGCCGAAGACCTCGGCGCGCAGGAGGGTGCGCTCGGCCCACGCGCGATGCGGCTTCACCTCGTTCATCTTGTTCGTGTAGGCGGAGCGGAGCACTCCGCCGCCGTCCCGTTCGGGCCGCAGGATGTCCTGGGCGTCGCTCCACTCCTCGTGGCTGACCACGGAGAGGGCGTGCACCGGCACCACGTGGGTGGGGTGGATGCAGGTCTTGCCGAGCAGGCCGTTGGCCCGGTCGAGTTCGATCTCGCGCAGCAGGCCGTCGAGGTCGTGCTCGATGAGGGCGGTGCGCAGGTCCTCGGCGCTGCCTTCGAGGAAGGGGCTGCGGCGCAGCTGGGGCTTGAACATGCGCTCGCCGGGGCGGAAGTACTCCCAGACGGGTCCGGTGACGGTGAAGCCGGTGCCGTCGGAGCGGCCGAGGACGTTGACGACGTCGGCGATGACGCTCGCGACGATCTTGATGTCGTAGGCGGTCATGTCGGGCGAGCGGCGCAGCCCGTAGGCGGAGCAGAAGTCGGTGACGCCGAGGCGGAGGGCGAGGACGCGGTCGCGGTACTTGTCGGTGATCGAGGCGATCCCGGCGAGGGTCTCGGCCCGGGTCTCCAGGTGGAGGAGCTCGGGGGACTCGAGGACGGGCATGGCGAAGAGGCGCCTGCCGGTCGTCCGCTCGGCCTCGGTGAGCGCTTCGAGGAAGGCCTGGCCGCGGGCCTCGGTGAACTTGGGCAGTACGAATCCGGACAGCAGGCCGACGGAGGCGCCGAGGCGGTCGACGAGGTCGGTGATCTGGCGCGGTTCGCGGACCCGGATGAAGAGCAGGGGGAGGTCCGGGGCGGTGTCGGCGTCCGTCCCGGTGCCGGTCCCGGCGGCGAGGTCGGCGAAGTGCCGGACGAGGTTGGCCTCGCCCTCCTCGACGTCGGCGTCGCTGATGGAGTCCTCCAGGCAGAGCACCATGGAGGCCACTCCGCGTCCGGCCTGCTTGCGCACGGCGTCGGCGAGCCGGGGCCGGGTGGCCGGGCTGTAGAGCGTGGCGCCCAGGGCCACGGCGAGCGTGCGCGCGGGCGAGTCGGCCGTGAAGTCGGCCGGCTCCTGGTGGAACAGCCCGGTCCGCACCGCGGACGGGATGTGCCCGAAATGACGCATGTGAGTCCCCCGTCTGCCTCTCCGGCCCTGATGACATGTGGCCGGTAATAGTACGTAGGTGCGGGTGTCCGTAGTTCCCTGAGCGCGTGAAATTCAGGTAACCGACCGGCATCCGTCCCCCCGTCCCGGTATCGGGGGTGCCCCCGCGTTGTCCGCGGGTCGGGCGGGAGGGCAGGATTGCGGTCATGACGCACGCGATGCAGAAGGGCTCCAACGTCCCTCTCGACACCGCGGCCGTACGGGCCGTGCTCCGCTGGACCCCGGGCCCCGGGGTCCCCGACGTGGATGCCTCGGCCCTGCTCCTCGGGCCTTCCGGCCGCGTGCGGTCCGACGAGGACTTCGTCTTCTACAACCAGCCGCGCCACCCCTCGGGGCTGGTGCGACGGCTGCCGAAGAAGCGGGTCTCCGAGGGCCTGACGGACACCGTGGAGGCCGATCTGGCCGGGCTCGACGTCTCGGTCGACCGCGTGGTGATCGCGGCCTCCTCCGACGGGGGCACCTTCCGGTCCGTCTCCGACCTGCGGATCCTGCTGTACGACGCGGTGGCCGGCGCGGACCGCGAGCCGCTGGCCCTGTTCGACGTGACGGCGGAGACCGGCGAGGAGACGGCGGTCATCTGCGGCGAGCTGTACCGGCGCGGGGACGGCTGGAAGTTCCGCGCGGTGGGGCAGGGTTATCCGACGGGGCTCGTCGGTCTCGCCACGGACTTCGGCATCTCGGTCGACGAGGACGCGGCCCAGGACGCCGCTCAGGACGTCCAGGGGGCGTCCGACGGCGCCTCCGGCTCCCCGGAGGGCACGCCGGCCGGTGGCTCCCCCGCCGGCGGCTCCCACGACCCCGACCTCGACGCGACCGTGGTCCACACTTCCGTGCCGCCCGTGCCGGACCGGGTGCCGCCCATGCCGGACCAGGCGCCCGCCTACGGCTACCCGCAGCAGCCGGTGAACGCCCCGGCCCCCGCGTACGGCTATCCGCAGCCGGTGGCCGCTGCCGAGCAGAACCCCGCGCCGGAGTTCCGCATGCCGCCGATGGGGCCCCAGTTCGTCCGGAGCTGAGCCGGCGCGTCCGGAGCCGAGCCGCCGGGCAGGCGTCACGCCTTGGTCTTGTAGCCGCGTCCCCACTGGAGTCCCCAGCCGTACAGCCGGTCCAGTTCGGCCTGGAAGCCGTACACGAACCGCACCTCGCGGCGGACGGTCAGCTCGCCCTTGACGTTCTCCATGGAGAAGACGGCGCAGGAGCGGGCCTGCGGGGCGCGCTCGTCGAGCTCGATCTCGATCCGGGGGCCGTTGCTCGGGTAGAGCGTGACCTTGGCGTGCGTGCGGTCGAAGGCCGGCGTCTGGTCGTAGATGTACACGAAGAACAGCAGGCGCTTGATCTCGTCCCGGTGGTCCAGGTTGACGAAGACCGTCTCGCCCGAGGAGCCGCCGAAGCGGTCGTCGCCGCTGAGCTTCACGTACGGGGCCGCGTTGAGGTCGCCGAAGAAGCCGCCGAGCGGCTGCACGACCCCCTTGCTGCCGTCGGTGAGCTCGTAGAGGCAGCCCAGGTCGAGGTCGACGTTGACCATGCCCTGGGTGTGGGCCTGGACGACCTCGGGCTTGAAGAGCTGGGCCGGGTTCCGCAGCAGCCGTCCGCTCTGCCGGGAGCGGCCCTCGATGTCGGAGGTGCGCATCCGCCAGGAGAGGTTGACCCGGAGGTTTCCGGTGGCGGCGCCCTGCTTGGTGAGCGAGACGGTCGGGCGTCGTTTCGTCAGGTCGATCGTGTTCGACGCGGCGCTGCCCGAGTCGAACTGCGCCGCCCTCGTCGGAAACAGGTTGTCCCAGAAGGCCATGCCGCCTTCACCCCCACTGGTCGTCAACACCGTGCACATGCCTGCGGGGCGGCCGGTGCATCGGCCGCCCCGCAGTGAAGCGTTCCTCGTTGCCGGGGGCGTCACACCCCGGACGGCACCTCGGTCTTGTCGTCCGAGGAGCCGGAGCCGCCCTCGGCGGCCGCGAGCCGCTTGTTGCGGCGGACGGAGGACCAGAAGGACCAGGCGATCAGCAGGACGCCGATGCCGCCGGTGACGACCTCGGGGATCTCGTACTGGATGGTGATCATGAGGACCACGGCCAGGGCGCCGATCGCGTAGTGGGCGCCGTGCTCCAGGTAGACGTAGTCGTCCAGGGTGCCCTGGCGGACCAGGTAGACCGTCAGCGAACGGACGTACATGGCGCCGACGCCCAGGCCGAGCGCCATCAGCACGATGGAGTTGGTGACGGCGAAGGCGCCGATGACACCGTCGAAGGAGAAGGAGGCGTCGAGGACCTCCAGGTAGAGGAACATGAAGAAGGCGGCCTTGCCGGCGAGCTGGACCGCGGAGACCTTCTTGCCGGTGCGCTTGGCCTCTTCCTCGGCCTCGTGCTCGCGCTCCTCTTCCTCCTCCAGCTTGTTCTCGAAGTAGCCGGAGAGCCCGCCGACGACGAGGTACGTGATGAGGCCGGCGATGCCGGAGATCAGGACCGTCTGCGCCTTGTCGACGTGCGCGCCGCCGTGCTGGTGGGCGTGGGTCGCGAAGGTCATGGAGGTGATGAGCAGGACGACCAGCGCGATGCAGACCGACAGCATGTCGACCTTGCCGAGCTTGGCCAGCGGGCGCTCGATCCAGCGCAGCCACTGGATGTCACGGTCCTCGAAGATGAAGTCGAGGAAGATCATCAGCAGGAACATGCCACCGAAGGCGGCGATCGACGGGTGCGCGTCGGTGACCAGTTCCTGGTACTTGTCCGCGTCGTTGAGCGCGAGGTCGACGGCCTCGATGGGGCCGATCTTCGCGCTGATGGCGACGATCACGACGGGGAAGACGAGGCGCATGCCGAAGACGGCGATGAGCACGCCGATCGTGAGGAAGATCTTCTGCCAGAAGGCATTCATCTTCTGCAGGATTCCGGCGTTGACCACCGCGTTGTCGAAGGAGAGCGAGATCTCGAGGACGCAGAGGATGGCGACGATCCCGAAAGCCTCCCACCCCCCGTAGAGCACCGCGGCGACCAGGCCGAGGGCGGTGATCGCGAACGACCAGCCGAAGGTTTTCAGAACCACTGTCTACCCCATCGTGATATTTACGCGGCTTTACGAAACGTTGACCCCGAAGTCTAGAGCGATGCCCCTGAGCCCGGACGCGTACCCCTGTCCGACCGCCCGGAACTTCCATTCGCCGTTGTAGCGGTAGAGCTCGCCGAAGATCATCGCGGTCTCCGTGGAGGCGTCCTCCGAGAGGTCGTACCGGGCGAGTTCCTGCCCGTCCAGCCGGTTCACGACGCGGATGAAGGCGTTGCTGACCTGGCCGAAGCTCTGGCCGCGGTTGTCGGCGTCATGGATCGACACGGGGAAGACGATCTTGTCGCAGTGGGCCGGCACCTTGGTGAGGTCCACGATGAGGGACTCGTCGTCCCCGTCACCCTCGCCGGTGAGGTTGTCGCCGGTGTGTTCGACGGACCCCTCGGGGCTGCGGAGCTGGTTGTAGAAGACGAAGTACTCGTCCCCGAGGACCCGGCCGGCCTGGCACAGCAGGGCGCTGGCGTCGAGGTCGAAGGGGGCTCCGGTGGTGGAGCGCGCGTCCCAGCCGAGCCCCACGAGGACCTGGGTCAGATTGGGTGCGGCCTTGGAGAGGGAGACATTGCCTCCCTTGGCGAGCGTGACGCCCATGATTCGGTTCCTCCCCGGTGGTGATGAGGCACGTCCGGCGCCGCACGGGACGTGCGGCGCCGGACGGTCGGTACGGTTCGGCTCAGACGTTGACGCCGAAGTCCTGCGCGATGCCGCGCAGGCCCGAGGCGTACCCCTGGCCGACGGCGCGGAACTTCCACTCCGCACCGTGGCGGTAGAGCTCGCCGAAGACCATGGCGGTCTCGGTCGAGGCGTCCTCGGAGAGGTCGTACCGGGCGATCTCGGCGCCGCCGGCCTGGTTCACGACGCGGATGAAGGCGTTGCGCACCTGACCGAAGGACTGCTGGCGGTTCTCGGCGTCGTAGATCGAGACCGGGAAGACGATCTTGGCCACGTCGGCCGGCACGCCGGCCAGGTTGACCTTGACCTGCTCGTCGTCGCCCTCGCCCTCACCGGTGAGGTTGTCACCGGTGTGCTCGACCGAGCCGTCGGCGCTCTTCAGGTTGTTGAAGAAGACGAAGTCCTGGTCGTTGCGGACCTTGCCCGCCTCGCTCACCAGGATGGCGCTGGCGTCGAGGTCGAAGTCCGTACCGGTGGTGGTGCGGACGTCCCAGCCCAGACCGACGGTCACGGCGGTGAGGCCAGGGGCCTCCTTGGTCAGCGAGACGTTGCCGCCCTTGCTGAGGCTGACTCCCACGAGTCCCTCCATAGGTTTCCAGGGGCAGCGCCCCCAGTCGTGCGTTGGCATCGGATCAACGACTGGATCCTAGTGACGGGTTCCCGGTCGAAACAGTCGATTCGCCCGGCGATTCCGACGGTGTCGGCGCCGGAGCGCCTCAGAGCGCTTCGAGGGCCTTGACGTAGTCGCGGAGGTCACGGGCGTCCGACAGGGCGTTCACGACGGTCCAGCGGACGACGCCCTCCTTGTCGATGACGAAGGTGCCGCGGACCGCGCAGCCCTTCTCCTCGTCGAAGACGCCGTAGGCCCGGGAGGCCGCGCCGTGCGGCCAGAAGTCCGAGAGCAGCGGGAATTCCAGGTCCTCCTGGTCTCCGAAGACGCGGAGGGTGTGGATGGAGTCGTTGGAGACGGCGAGGAGCTCGGTGTCGTCGTTGACGAAAACCGGGAGGTTGTCGCGGAGCTCGCGCAGTTCACCGGTGCAGACGCCGGTGAAGGCGAAGGGGTAGAAGAGCAGCACCACGTTCTTCTCGCCGCGGAAGTCGGAGAGCCGCACGGTCCGGCCGTGGTTGTCCTTCAGCTCGAATTCCGGGGCCTTGGTGCCGACCTCGATCGCCATCGCGTACGCGTCCCTTTCGACGGGGCCCGGGCCTTGGGCCGTACCGGTGAACCCCACCCTACGGCCTGCGCACGAAAGCCCCCGCCGGCGGACCGGCGGGGGCTTCTCGCAGCGTGGTGATCAGCGCTTGGGGGCGGCCAGGCGGGTGCCCGTCCAGTCCTTGGCGACGCTGATGCTCTTGGTCTGGGAGAGACCCGCTGTCTGCGCGGCATCCTGGATGTCGGACGGCTCGATGTAGCCGTCGCGGCCGGTCTTCGGGGTCAGCAGCCAGATGTTGCCGCCGTCCTCCAGAAGACCGATGGCGTCCACCAGGGCGTCGGTGAGATCGCCGTCCTCGTCCCGGAACCACAGCACGACGACGTCGGCGACGTCGTCGTAGTCCTCGTCCACGAGGTCGGCTCCGATGACGGACTCGATGCCTTCACGGAGATCCTGGTCGACGTCGTCGTCGTAGCCGATCTCCTGGACCACCTGTCCGGGCTCGAACCCCAGCCTCGCTGCCGGGTTGGTCCGCTCCTCCGCGTGGTCCGCGGTCGCGCTCACGGCTTGCCTCCTGCTCATTCGGAAAATGCTGTGGGCCGCGCGTATGCGCGCGGCGCTGGCCGTAGTCCACACGTGCCGGGGCGGATCGCGCAAGTACCCGGCCGCCGAGACCGCCGAAACGGTGACGTTTGGGGCCGTCTCGCCGCAACTTCCGGCACCGCCGATCCCTCCTCCGTGATCAGGTGCACATGGTTCGTCCCGGTTTACTGACTTCTGAGGTTTCAGTCTGCCGAACGCCCGGACGAAACGCATGCGCGAGTTGGGCGTAAGGTTGCGATTTGAGCGCACCCGGACATCTGGAGGGCAGGCGGGGCACCCCCCGGGGGTTACCCCTCGGTAAATGTGACGTCCGGCGTCGTCGGGGTACACGATGGACATCCTGACCAGCCCGTGGCCCCGTGGGCGCCACCGAACAGCGAAGGAAAAGCGTGGCTCCCGGATCCGATCGCAACCCGATCATCATTGGCGGCCTTCCCAGCCAGGTCCCGGACTTCGACCCGGAAGAGACCCAGGAATGGCTCGACTCCCTCGACGCGGCCGTCGACGAGCGGGGCCGTGAGCGGGCCCGCTACCTCATGCTCCGACTGATCGAGCGGGCCCGCGAGAAGCGCGTGGCCGTGCCCGAGATGCGCAGCACGGACTACGTCAACACCATCGCCACCAGGGACGAGCCGTTCTTCCCCGGCAACGAGGAGATCGAGCGCAAGGTCCTCAACGCCACCCGGTGGAACGCGGCCGTGATGGTCTCGCGCGCCCAGCGCCCGGGCATCGGCGTCGGCGGTCACATCGCCACCTTCGCCTCCTCGGCCTCCCTGTACGACGTCGGCTTCAACCACTTCTTCCGCGGCAAGGACGAGGGCGACGGCGGCGACCAGATCTTCTTCCAGGGACACGCCTCCCCCGGCATCTACGCCCGCGCGTACCTCCTGGACCGACTGAACGAGGCCCAGCTCGACGGCTTCCGCCAGGAGAGGTCGAAGTTCCCGAACGGCCTTTCGTCGTACCCGCACCCGCGGCTGATGCCGGACTTCTGGGAGTTCCCGACGGTGTCGATGGGCCTCGGCCCGCTCGGCGCGATCTACCAGGCGCGGATGAACCGGTACATGGAGGCGCGCGGCATCGCCGACACCTCCAGGTCCCACGTCTGGGCCTTCCTCGGCGACGGCGAGATGGACGAGGTCGAGTCGCTCGGCCAGCTGTCCATCGCCGCCCGCGAGGGTCTGGACAACCTCACCTTCGTCGTCAACTGCAACCTCCAGCGGCTCGACGGCCCGGTCCGCGGCAACGGCAAGATCATCCAGGAGCTGGAGTCGATCTTCCGGGGCAACGGCTGGAACGTCATCAAGCTGATCTGGGACCGCTCCTGGGACCCGCTGCTCGCACAGGACCGCGACGGCATCCTGGTCAACAAGCTGAACACCACCCCCGACGGCCAGTTCCAGACGTACGCCACGGAGACCGGCGGCTACATCCGTGAGCACTTCTTCGGCGACGACCACCGGCTGCGGGCCATGGTCGAGGGCATGTCGGACCAGCAGGTCCTGCACCTGGGCCGCGGCGGGCACGACCACAAGAAGATCTACGCGGCCTACGCGGCGGCGAAGGCCCACGCGGGCCAGCCGACCGTGATCCTCGCGCAGACCGTCAAGGGCTGGACGCTGGGCCCGAACTTCGAGGGCCGCAACGCGACCCACCAGATGAAGAAGCTGACGGTCGACGACCTCAAGCGCTTCCGCGACCGGCTGCACATCCCGGTGACGGACCGGCAGTTGGAGGACGGCCTGCCGCCGTACTACCACCCGGGCCGGGACTCCGAGGAGATCCAGTACATGCACGACCGCCGCAAGGCGCTGGGCGGGTACGTCCCGACCCGGGTCGTGCGGGCGAAGCCCCTCGTCCTCCCCGACGACAAGACCTACGCGGCCGCCAGGAAGGGCTCCGGTCACCAGTCCATCGCCACCACGATGGCCTTCGTCCGCATCCTGAAGGACCTCATGCGGGACAAGGAGATCGGCAAGCGCTTCGTGCTGATCGCCCCCGACGAGTACCGCACCTTCGGCATGGACGCGTTCTTCCCGAGCGCCAAGATCTACAACCCGCTGGGCCAGCAGTACGAGGCGGTGGACCGCGAACTCCTCCTCGCCTACAAGGAGTCGCCGACCGGCCAGATGCTGCACGACGGCATCTCCGAGGCCGGCTGCACGGCCTCGCTGATCGCCGCCGGTTCCGCGTACGCCACGCACGGCGAGCCGCTGATCCCGGTGTACGTCTTCTACTCGATGTTCGGTTTCCAGCGGACCGGCGACCAGTTCTGGCAGATGGCCGACCAGCTGGCGCGCGGCTTCGTGCTCGGCGCCACCGCCGGCCGGACCACGCTGACCGGCGAGGGCCTCCAGCACGCGGACGGCCACTCGCACCTCCTCGCCTCGACCAACCCGGCCTGCATCGCCTACGACCCGGCGTTCGGCTTCGAGATCGCGCACATCGTCAAGGACGGTCTGCGGCGGATGTACGGCCCCGAGGCCGAGGACGTCTTCTACTACCTGACCGTCTACAACGAGCCGATCCAGCACCCGGCCGAGCCCGAGGGCGTGGACGTGGAGGGCATCCTCCAGGGCATCCACCGCTTCAGGCCCGCCGAGGCCGGCACGATCCCGGCGCAGATCATGGCCTCGGGCGTCGCCGTGCCGTGGGCGATCGAGGCCCAGCGGATCCTCGCCGAGGAGTGGAACGTCAAGGCCGACGTCTGGTCCGCGACCTCCTGGACCGAGCTGCGCCGCGAGGCCGTGGCCGTCGAGGAGCACAACCTGCTCCACCCGGACGAGGAGCAGCGCGTCCCGTACGTGACGCGCAAGCTCCAGGGCTCCGAGGGTCCGTTCGTCGCGGTCTCGGACTGGATGCGGGCGGTGCCGGACCAGATCTCCCGCTGGGTGCCCGGCCCGTACACCTCGCTGGGCGCGGACGGCTTCGGCTTCGCGGACACGCGCGGTGCGGCCCGCCGCTACTTCCACATCGACGCCCAGTCGATCGTGCTCGCCGTGCTGACCGAACTCGCCCGCGAGGGCAAGGTGGAGCGCTCGGCCCTGAAGCAGGCCGTGGACCGCTACCAGCTGCTCGACGTCGCGGCCGCCGACCCGGGCCCGGCGGGCGGCGACGCCTGACGGAGGCCGTCGGTCGCTCGTTTCGGCTGGTGGGGGCGGTGGGACGTGGTCCCGCCGCCCTTCGCCATTCCTTACGATGCCGGACATGCCCGTCATGAAGCTTCGCTGGGAAGAGCGCACCCAGACGCCGCTCCTGGTGCTCGCGGTCGCGTTCGGCCTCGCCTACGCGGTGCCGATCGTGGCCCCCGGCGCCGAGCCGTGGGTGCACCGGCTGTGCACCCACGTCGAGTGGACCGTCTGGGGCGCCTTCGCGTTCGACTACCTCGTCCGTCTCGGCCTCTCCCCGGACCGCTGGCGCTTCGTGCGCGGCCATCCGCTGGACCTGCTGGCGGTGATACTCCCGATGGTGCAGCCGCTGCGGCTGCTGAGGGTCGTCTCCACCCTCCTCCTCGTGGGCCGGCGGGCCCGGATGGCCCCGCAGATAACGCTCACCACGTATGTGGCGGGCGCGGTGGTCGGGCTGATGATGTTCGGCTCGCTGGCCGTGCTGCACGTGGAGCGGGACGCCCCGAACGGCAACATCAGGACGCTCGGGGACGCGGTGTGGTGGTCGTTCACCACGATGACCACGGTCGGCTACGGCGACCACGCCCCGACCACGGGTCTCGGCCGGATCCTCGCGGTGGGCCTGATGCTCTCGGGCATCGCCCTGCTCGGTGTCGTCACGGCCAACATCGCGGCCTGGTTCATCGCCCGCTTCGACCGGGACGACGCGGTGGAGCGCCGGCAGACGGAGCTCCTGGAGGCGCTCACCCGGGAGGTCCGGGAGCTCCGCGCCGAGGTGGCCCGGCTCTCGGCCCCACCGGAACCGCAGGGGCCACAGGTACCTCATGGGCTGCCGGGATCGCCGGCGCCGCAGGGACCTCTGGGACCGTCGGAACCACAGGGACCCTCGGGACCGCAGGGGCCTCCGGCGCCGAACGAGCCGCGTGAGGTCCCCTCGCCTACCGCTCCCAGAGCTTGAACGCTCTGACCTCGTAGGCCGTCTGCGGCACCCAGGTCCCCCGCCCCGGGTAGGTCTCGAACTCCCCCGTCTCCCCGCACTCCGCCGACTGGTACGTGGTGACCGGCCGGCCCGTGCGGTTCGCGAGGGACTGGGCCGAGGTGCCCGGCGGCAGGGCGACGCAGCTGTCGATGTCGGTCGTGGCCAGCTCGTGCGTCCACGGCCTGCCCCTGAAGTCGGACTTCGGCCAGAGGCAGAGCCGACCGGGCCCGCAGGCGCCGAGCACGACGGTCCCGGACGGCGCGGCTGCCGGTACGGCCGGGGCGACGGCTGCCGCCCGGCCCACCGGTGCCATGGGGGCCGCCGGTGCCATGGGAGCCGCCGGTGCCGCCGTGAGGGCGGTCATGAGGAGGGCCGTGACGGCCGCGCCGGTGAGGACGGTCTTCGTGTACATGCCGATGAACCCCCGCTTCGTCACTCTCTGTAATCACGAGAATGGCGGAGACCTCCCGACGACGGAAGAGGGGCCGCCCCCGTTCACGCGAACGGGTGACGGCCCCCTACGGGAACCCTGACGGGCGGGACGGGAACCCCGACGAACGAGCGTCAGATGTGAGCGCCCATGCCGCCCGCCTCCGCGTTCTCGCCGCGCTTGGTGAGCGTGGCGACGAGAGCCGCGACGACGGCGACGCCACCGGCGACGGTGAAGGCGAGGCCCATGCCGTCGAGGAAGGTGTCGTGGATGACCCCGGTGATCTGCTGGAGGAGTCCGGGGGTCATCCCCGGCGCCTGGGCCAGCTCCGGCGGGGCCATGCCGAACTCGGCGGCCTGCTCGAGGCGCGGGTCGGCCGGGACCGGGATGCCGGCCTCCTTCCAGTTCCCCGCGAAGGAGTCGGAGACCTTGGAGGACATGACCGCGCCGAGCACCGCGGTGCCGAGCGCGCCGCCGACCTGCATGGCGGCCTGCTGCAGACCGCCGGCCACACCGGAGAGCTCGAGCGGCGCGTTGCCCACGATGACCTCGGTCGCGCCGACCATGACCGGGGCGAGGCCCAGGCCGAGCAGGGCGAACCAGAGGGACATGGCGAGGGTGCCGGTGCCGGCGGTGAGCGTGATCATGCCGAACATCGCGACGGCCGTGCAGACCATGCCGCCGACGAGCGGCACGCGCGGGCCGAACTTGGTGATCAGCGCGCCGGCCAGCGGCGAGGAGACGATCATCATCGCGGTCAGCGGCAGCAGGCGCAGACCGGCGTCGACCGGGCCCAGCCCCTTCACGCCCTGGAGGTAGAAGGTCACGAAGAAGAGGCCGCCCATGAAGGCGAAGGCCATCAGGATCATCAGCACCACGCCGGCCGAGAGCGGCACGGAGCGGAACATGCCCAGCGGGATCAGCGGCTCCTTGACCTTCGTCTCCCAGAAGGCGAAGACCACGAACAGGGCCAGGGCGCCGAGCAGGAAGCCCCAGGTGTTGCCGCTCGCCCAGCCCCAGGACTCACCGGCCTTGATGATGCCCCAGATGAGGGCGGCCATGGCGCCGGAGAGCAGCAGGATGCCCAGGAGGTCGAAGGAGCGCGGCGCGTTCTCGGCGCGGTGGTCCTTGAGGATGACCAGGCCGAGCACGAGCGCGAGCACGCCGACCGGCACGTTGATGAAGAAGACGGACTGCCAGCTGACGTGCTCCACGAGGAAGCCGCCGAGGATCGGGCCGCCCGCCGTGGAGGCGCCGATGACCATGCCCCAGATGCCGATGGCCATGTTCAGCTTCTCGGCGGGGAAGGTGGCGCGCAGCAGGCCGAGCGCGGCCGGCATCAGCAGTGCGCCGAAGAGGCCCTGCAGGACGCGGAAGGCGATCACGGCCCCGATGGAGTGCGACAGGCCGATCGCGCCGGAGGCGGCCGCGAAGCCGGCGATGCCGATGAGGAAGGTCTGCCGGTGACCGAAGCGGTCACCGAGCTTGCCGGCGGTGATCAGGGCGACGGCGAGCGCGAGCAGGTACCCGTTGGTGATCCACTGGACCTGGGCGAGGGTGGCGCCGAGGTCCTCCTTGATGGCCGGGTTGGCGATGGCGACGATCGTGCCGTCGAGCGCCACCATCATCACGCCGACCGCGACGGCGAACAGGGTCAGCCAGGGATGGCCGCGCAGTCCCTTCGCCGGGACCGGAACGGGTTCCCGGACGCCCCCCTGGCCCTGCGGGGCCTTTTCCACGGTGGTCTGACTAGTCATGTGAACGAGGCTAGTGACAGTCACTGACAATTGACAAAGCGATTCACGCGTCGGTAACTGTCACGTAGCTCACAGGTACGCTGAGCGGGACGAAACACCTGAAGCGAGGACCCTCACGTGACCGTGCCCGGACTGCGCGAGCGGAAGAAGCAGCGCACGCGTGACGCGCTGATCCAGGTCGCCCTGGAGCTCTTCACCGAACGCGGGTACGAGCAGACCACCGTCGACGAGATCGTCGACGCCGTGGAGGTCTCCCAGCGCACCTTCTTCCGGTACTTCTCCTCCAAAGAAGAGGTCGTCTTCGCCGTCCAGCAGATGGTGGAGGAGCGTTTCGTCCACGCCCTCGGGCAGCGGCCCCCGGACGAGGCCCCCCTCGACGCGATGCGCAACGCCGTCCTGTGCGCCTGGGACACCATCGGCGAGGCGATCGCCGAGGTCGTCCCCGTCGAGCTGCACCTGCGCACGTACCGGATGATCGAGTCGACGCCCGCGCTGCTCGCCGTCCATCTGCGCCGCTCCACCGAGATGGAGGAGACCGTCGCCCGGATCGTCGCCGCGCGCGAGGGCATCGACGTCGACCGGGACCCGCGCCCCCGGATCGCGGTGGCGGCGTTCAGCGGGGTGATGCGGGTGTCCGGGCAGATGTGGGGCCGGGGCACGGACGGAAGCCTGGAGGCCATCCGCGCGCTCACCGAGGAGTACCTCGACCACCTCGGCCCGGCGCTCGTCTCGCCCTGGCGGGGCCGGACCGGAGGGGGGCCGGGGGCGACCGCGTAGGCGGCCGCGTAGGCGGCCGCGTGGGCGGCGTTTCGCCCGTACGGCTCGCCCCGCAGGCCGTCGGCTTCCGTACGCCTCGTCCCCGGGCCCCGTGCAGGCCGCCGGCTTCCCGTGGGGCCCGTCCGCACAGGTCCGTGCGCCACGCCCCGTGAAGAGCCGCGCGTCGAGCCCCGTAGGGTGGCCGCCCGTGACCTCCGACGCCTCGCCCGCTCTCGTCGCCACGCGCGCGCTCCTCGCACTCGCCGTCGTGTTCGTGCTCCTCGCCACCACCGGGTGGACCACGATCCGGCACCGGCCCGTGCCGTGGCCGTCCCGCGAGACCGCGCTCGCCGCCTGGGCGCGGGACCGGGTCGAGCACCGCCCGCTGCCCGACCCGGCCGCCCCGGCCCGTACCGTCGCCGCGTTCTTCGCGGGACTCGGCCCGGCGGGAGGCGCCCGGCTCGCCGCCCGGCACCCGCTCGTCGTCGGCAACCTCAACGGCGTCCCGGTCGCCCTGCGCTACCGCGCCAACCGGATCACCCTCGCGCGCGCGTACTCCGCCGAGCTGAGCAGGGTCGACGACACCAGGCTCTCCCCCGAGGGCCGGCACGAGGCCCGGCGCCGCGTCGACCGCTTCGCCTCGCTGATGCGGCCCGGCCGCCAGGTCCTCTCCTTCGACCCGACCGGTACGGGGCGGGCCGCCGAGGTCCTCGGGGACCTGGAGCGGGCCCGGCGCGTCTCGGTGATCGTGCCCGGCGTCGACACCAACCTGCTCACCTTCCAGAAGACCCACGGCCGGTACGGCGCCCCCGCCGGCATGGCCGAGGCCCTCTACGCGGCCGAGCGGCGGGCCTCGCCACGCGCGCGCGTGGCGGTCATCGCCTGGGCCGACTACACCGCGCCCGTCGGGATAGGCGTCGACGCGGTGACCGGCCGGCTGGCCGAAGAAGGAGCCGTACGCCTGGTGGGCCTCACCGAATCCCTGCCCCCGGACGCGAGCGTGGCGCTCTTCTGCCACAGCTACGGCTCCGTGCTCTGCGGGGTCGCCGCGCCCCGGCTGCCCGCCCGGGTGACCGACGTGGCCGTGGCCGGAAGCCCCGGGATGCGGGTCGAGCGGGCCGCCGACCTCGACAGCCACGCGCGCGTGTGGGCCATGCGGGACGCCGACGACTGGATCGCGGACGTGCCGCACCTGGAGGTGGGCGGGCTCGGGCACGGGACGGACCCGGTCGCGCCGGAGTTCGGCGCGAGGTTGCTCTCCGCGCGCGGGGCACTCGGCCACAGCGGCTACTTCGAGCCGGGGACGCAGAGCCTCGGCAACTTCGCCGCGATAGGGGTCGGGGCGTACCCGAGTCTGGTCTGTGCACGTGCCGACAGCGCTTGCCACGACGGAATATCCGGCACGGAAGGGCTCTGACGCGCGTAGATCACGCAATTTCGGGACCTTTCACAGGGGCGACGCAAGCGCACACGCCGCTTACGATGAGGCGCATGGGTGATGTGCTGGCCGGAATTCATGCCACCTGGGAGCTCGAGAGCGACGCCCTCGTCATCCGCTTCGACCGGGGGATACGTACGCCGAAGCTCTTCGGCGCGCTGCGTGAGAGACGCGTACCGCACGAGGCGCTGGCGTCGGTGACGCTCACGCCCGGCAAGCGGGGCACCGTCGTGCTGCACGCCGTGCCGAGGCCTGGCGCCGATCCGCTGATGGAGGCGGCCGCGGGGCAGCTCAAGGAGGGCAGCGATCCGTACCGCCTGGTGATACCGGCGGAACGCGAGACGCTCGCCGGGCACTACCGGGACGAGCTGCGGGCGCTCCTCGCGTCGCAGCCGGGGGCCGCGGGGGCCGCCGGGTACGAGGCGTACGCGCCGGGCGACGGCGGGGCGGGGGGCGTCGTGCCCGCCGACCGGTTCCTGGTGGCGCCGCCGCCGGGGCCGCAGTCCTTCAAGGCGTACGACGGGAAGGCCAGCTTCGACGGGACCTCGGAGGTCGCCTTCCGCTGGTCCTGGACGGGGGCGTCCTCGGAGAAGTGGAAGGCCGGCGACCAGGTCTTCTCGGTACGGGACCTCTGCGGGGTCGAATGGCGCTCGCCGGACGGCGTCGACGGGTACCTGCGGCTCGTGCCCCGGGACGGCGGGCCGCGGGCCGTCCAGCCCGACCAGGACCCCGCGTGCGTCGTCTTCGGCCGCTACGGGCCGGTGTACGAGTCCCTGACCTTCGCCGCGGCGGTCCTCGCCGCGATCCGGGGCAAGGACCGCGCCCCCGTGCCCGTCGCGGCCCCGGTCGGGGGGCGGGCCTCGGAGCACCGGGACCCGGGGGCGGTGGCTGAAAGGATTCGCCACTTGGGGGAGCTGCATCAGGCGGGGCTGGTGACGGATGCGGAGTTCTCGGCGAAGAAGGCGGAGCTTCTGGCGGAGCTTTGAGCGGGCGGGCCGGTGCGGTGCCGCGCCTCTGCGGGGCGGCGCCCCTCGCCCCGCCCGTGCGGGCCGCGCTCCGGCCCGTGTGGGCAGTCGTCCCGCTGGGGCAAGGGGGTCCCCCTGCTCGAGCGAAGCCGAGAGCTCGGGGGAGGGTGGGCACACGGGACGGCGCCCATAGCGGCGCCCCCGCGTTCCGCGCCTGGACCCGCACCATATGTGCGGCGCGCATCCGGTGCGGGTTCAGGCGCGGGAGCCTGGGCCCGGCAAGGGCACCGTCCGTTGTGCCCACCCGTTCCGCCCCGGCGGAACGACTGCCCACAACGCGGGTGGGCACCGCCCCGGCGGAGCGACCGCCCGCGACAAGGGTGGGTGGGCGTCGTCATACCCCGGTATCAGGCTTCACCCCAGCCCCCGGTATGACGTCCCCCGCCCGGGGTGCTGCCTACGCTGGGGGCGTCATGGATATCGAACCGCGGTCCCGGCCGTCCACCGCTCCCCCGTCTGCCGGCCCCCGTCCCGGGGGGCGTTGGGCGATCGTCCGGGCGCGGGAGGTGTTCCAGGGGCTGGGGGCCGCGCTCACCACCCCCACCACTCCGGGCGCCCCGCTCCTCGCGGGCGCGCCGGGGCGTTGGGTGCGGCTGTTGCCGTACGTCGTCGCCTTCGCGTTCGTCGCCGCGCTCCTCCCCTCCACGGTCGTGCTCCTCGTCAACGACTACGGCGTCAACGGCGCCCTCGCCGGGGCCGTCGGCACCGCCCAGACGCTGCCGCTGCTGCTCGCCGTCGCCCGGCCCCTGGAGGCCTGGTGGATCGTCTTCGCCGCCGATGTGCTCGGCGCGCTCGTGCTGCTCGGTTCGGACGGCACGCGTGCGGAGTACTGGCCGTGGACCCCGCCGCTGGTCGTCGGCTACTGCGCCCTGATGCTCGCGCTCGGCCTCCGCGAGTCCCGCCGGGCGCTGTTCGGGGTGTGGCTGGCGACCGGCGCGGCCGGTTACGTCCTGGAGGCCTTCCGGCCCGCCGGGTACACCAGCGTCCACACCCTGCTGCTCGTCCTGAGCGGGGTGCTGCTGCTCCTCGCCTCGGCCGTCCGCGCCCGTGGCGAGGCCCAGTGGCGGCTCGCCGAGCAGGAGACCATCAACGAGGCCGAACGGGCCCGCCGCACGCTCCTGGAGGAGCGGGCCAGGATCGCGCGCGAGCTGCACGACGTCGTCGCCCACCACATGTCCGTGATCACCGTGCAGGCCGATTCGGCCCCGTACCGCATTCCCGGGCTCCCGGACGCGGCCCGCGAGGAGTTCACCTCGATCGCGGCGAGCGCCCGCGAGTCTCTGGCCGAGATGCGCCGTCTCCTCTCCGTCCTCCGCAGTGACGGCGGCGAGGGCGAGCGGGCCCCGCAGCCGGGCCTCGACCGGGTCCAGCAGCTCGTCGAGGCGACCGTACGGGCGGGCGTGCCGGCCGAGCTGCGGCTCGCCGCCGACCTCGGGGACGTGCCGCAGGCCGTGGACCTGTCCGCGTACCGGATCGTGCAGGAGGCCCTCGCCAACGTCGTGCGGCACGCCCCCGGGGCCTCCACGCGGGTGTCCGTCCGCGCCGACGAGGGCTGGCTGACCGTTCTCGTCGTCAACGGGCCCTCCCTGGAGGAGGGTTCCTCCGTCGAACGCGGCGCCCCCGGCACCGGGCACGGGCTCGTCGGCATGCGGGAACGCGTACGGTTGACCGGCGGCTCGCTGGACACCGGGCCGCTGCCGGACGGCGGCTTCCGCGTCGCGGCCAGGCTCCCCCTGCGTACGAAGGACACCGAGTGACCATCCGCGTGATCGTCGTCGACGACCAGGCCATGGTGCGGGCCGGTTTCGCCGCACTGCTCGCCGCGCAGCCCGACATCGACGTGGTCGGCGAGGCGCCGGACGGACGGCAGGGCGTGGAGGCGGCGCGCTCGACGCACCCGGACGTGGTCCTGATGGACGTGCGGATGCCGGAGCTGGACGGGCTCGCGGCGGCCCGGGAGATCCTGCACCCGCCCGCCGGGGTCGTGCACCGGCCGAAGGTGCTGATGCTGACCACCTTCGACGTCGACGACTACGTGTACGAGGCGCTGCGCGCGGGCGCGTCCGGCTTCCTCCTCAAGGACGCGCCGCCGGCCGACCTCATCGCGGCGGTACGGGTGGTGGCGGCGGGCGAGGCGCTGCTCGCCCCGTCCGTGACCCGCCGTCTCATCGCCGACTTCGCGGCCTCGCGCCCGGCGCCCCGCCGGGACGCCACGGCGCTGCGCCTGAACGGGCTCACGCCGCGCGAGACGGAGGTCCTGGAGCTGATCGCCCGGGGCCTGTCCAACCAGGAGATCGCGGACAGCCTGGTCCTCGCCGAGCAGACGGTGAAGACCCACATCGGCCGGGTCCTCGCCAAGCTGGACCTGCGCGACCGGGCGCAGGCGGTGGTCTTCGCGTACGAGTCGGGCCTGGTCACGCCCGGGGAGTCGCGCTAGAGGGCCCTGGCAGCCGGGGGAAAACCCCACCTCCTTCCTGGTGTTGGCCGCTCCTCCGCCCCCTACCCCGGTAGCAGAGGGGAGTTGGCTCCCCGGTGTGACGTGCCGTCACCCGCCGTCTTCCTACCTTCCTCTCGCCAACGACGAGAGCGAGGGAGGGCGGGCCGATGCGCCGCTTCACGAGGACCCTGATCACCGCCGCGGTGGTGACCGGCGTGATCGCCGGGACGGCCGGCTGGGCGTCCGGGAACACCCAGGAGGCCGTGACCGGGGCCCCGGCCGGGACCGCGGCGTGGCGGGCCGCGGGGCTGCCCGACCCGGAGCGGACGGGCCCGGCCGAGGTCGCGCGGTTCTTCGCCGGGCTGAGTCCCGTACGGCGGAGCGAGCTGGCCCGGACGCACCCGACGGTCGTCGGGAACCTCGACGGGGCGCCCCTGGAGCTGCGGTACGAGGCCAACGCCCGTTCCACGCGGGGTGAGTTCGGCGGGGCGCGGGTCCTGGCCCACGATCCGCGCGGCCGGGGGCAGGTGGCCCTGGTGTACGGGGACCTGGCGCGGGCCGAGCACGTGGCCGTGATCGTGCCCGGCTCCGACGTCGACGCGGACCGCGTGCGGCCGCTCGCGGACATGGCGACCGCCCTGCACCGGGCGACCGGCGGCCGTACGGCGGTCGTCGCCTGGGCCGGTTACACGACGCCCGTCGGTGTCGGCCTGGACGCGGCCACCGGCCGGCTCGCCGAGGCCGGGGCCGAGCGGCTGACCCGGTTCGCGGACGGGCTCGCCGCCGTGAGGCCCGTCGGCGCGGCCGGGCCGTCCGTCTTCTGTCACAGCTACGGCTCCGTGGTCTGCGGCCTCGCCGCGCACGGGCTGAAGGCCAAGGACCTGGTGGTCTTCGGCTCCCCCGGGATGCGCGCCGAGAACGTCTCCGAGCTCGGGACCTCCGCCCGCGTCTGGGCGGCGAAGGATCCCACCGACTGGATCGACCGGGTCCCGAACGTCGAGTTCGCGGGCCTCGGGCACGGTGCCGACCCCACCGACCCGGCCTTCGGGGCGCGCCGGATCCCGGCCGAGGACGCCGCCGGGCACGGCGGCTACTTCGCGCCCGGCACCTCCTCCCTCCGCGCGTTCGCCGCGATCGCCGAGGGGGACGTCCGATGAAGACCCTGGTCCGCAGGATCGAGTCCGCCACGCCCGCCCATCGCGACCGGGCGGTCGACGGACTGCGCGCCCTCGCGCTGCTCGCCGTGCCGACCGGGCACTGGCTGCTCGGCGGCTTCACGCTCTCCGCCGACGGCGCGATCCACAACGCCAGCCCGCTCGGCACCTTCTCCGGCCTGGCGCCCGTCAGCTGGGTCCTGCAGATGCTGGGGATCTTCTTCCTCGTCGGCGGCTGCGCGTCGGTGCTGTCGTACCGGCGCCGGAAGGGCTCCACGCGCGCGTGGCTGGGCGGCCGGCTCGCCCGGCTGGGCCGTCCGGTGCTCGGGGTCACCGCCGTGTGGGCGGCGCTGCTGCCGGTGCTGCGCTTCGGTCTCGGGGCTCCCGTGGACACGCTGCGGACGGCGTCCACGCTGGTGATCCAGCCCCTCTGGTTCGTCGGGGTGTACACGGTGGTCACCGCGCTGACCCCGCTGTGCGTGCGGGCGGCCCGCCGCCTCGGGGTGTGGGCCGCGGCGCCGCTGCTCGGCTCGGTCGCCGTCGTCGACCTCCTGCGGTACGGGCCGTACGCCGACACCGTGCCGTCCTGGCTGAGCGTCCTGAACATCCTGCCCGGCTGGCTGTTCGCGTATCAGCTCGGCGTCTCCTGGGGCGAGGGCCGGGTCACCCGGCGGCACGCGTGGGGGCTGCTGCTCGGCGGCGCCGCGCTCTTCGCGGTCCTGCTGCTGCTCTTCGGCTACCCGGCGTCGATGGTCGGCGTCCCCGGCGAGGCCCGCACCAACTCGCACCCGCCGTCGCTGCTCGTCCTCGCCCTCGCCGCCGCGCAGAGCGGGGCGGCGGTCCTGCTCCGGGACCGGCTCGGCGCGCTCCTGAGGCGGCCCGCGCTGTGGGCGCCGGTCGTCGTGGTCAACCTGTCCGCGATGACGATCCTGTGCTGGCACCAGACGGCGATGCTCGCCGCCGCGATCCCCGCCTCGTACGCCGGCGAGGTCGCGGGCCTGGTGGGCGCGCCGGACTCGGTGGGCTGGATCCTCGGCCGCCTCGCCTGGATGCCGGTCTTCGCCGGCCTGCTGGTCCTGATCGGCCGGTACGCGCGCGTCTTCGAGGCCCCGTGGGCGAAGACCGGCCCTGTCCGCCGCACCCTGGCGGGGCTCCTCGCGGCGGGCTTCGCGGTCTTCGCCCTGGGGCTCGCGTGAGTGCGCGGGGGGCCTCAGACCTCCCGGGCGGCCGAGGTGTGGCTCATGTCCGGGTAGCGGTCGCCCGCCACCAGGCCGGCGATCGGCTCCAGTTCGGCGAGTTCGGCTTCGGTGAGGGTGATGCGGGTGGCGGCCGCGTTCTCCAGGAGGCGGGAGCGCTTGCGGGTGCCGGGGATGGGGACGACCGTGAGTCCGTGCACGGCGGCGCGCTGCTGCACCCAGGCGAGGGCGATCTGGGCCGGCGTCGCGCCGTGCGCGGCGGCGATCTTCCGGACCGGGTCGAGCAGGGCGGCGTTCCGCTCGGCGTTCTCGCCGGTGAACCGGGGCTGGTACTGGCGGAAGTCGCCGCCCGACAGCTCCTTGCCGGCGTCCGCGAACGCGCCGGTCAGGAAGCCCCGGCCGAGCGGCGAGTACGGCACGAAGGTCACGCCCAGCTCGGCGGCGGCGCCGACGGCGCTGCGCTCCACGTCCCGGGAGAAGAGGGACCACTCCGACTGGAGGGCGGCGATCGGGTGCACCGCGTGGGCCTCGCGCAGCTCGGGCCCGGTGACCTCGCTCAGGCCCAGGAAGCGGACCTTGCCCTCCCGGACCAGTTCGGCCATCGCGCCGACGGACTCGGCGAACGGGATCCGCGGGTCGCGGCGGTGCATGTAGTAGAGGTCGATGGTCTCGACGCCGAGGCGGCGCAGGCTGCCCTCGACGGCCTTCCTGATGTACGCGGGGTCGTTGCGGACCCCCCGGTAGGCCGGGTCGTCGGCGCGGCGCTCTATGGCGAACTTGGTGGCGAGGGTGACCTCGTCGCGGTGGGCGGCGAGGAACGGGGCGAGGAACTCCTCGTTGGCGCCGCTGCCGTAGATGTCGGCGGTGTCGATCAGGGTGACGCCGGCCTCCAGGGCCGCGTCGAGGGTGTCACGGGCGGCCGCCTCGTCGGTGTCGCCGTAGAACTCGCTGATGCCCATGGCACCGAAGCCCTGGACGCCGATCTCCGGTCCGTCCTGACCGCCGAGACGTACGGTGTCGATCCTGGTCACGCTGGTCATGAAGGTGTTCCTCCGCATGCGGTCCCGTAATGACTGATCTTGATGTCGAGCACGGCGAGCGTGTCCTGGAGCTCGGTGATCCGGGCGAGGACGTCGCGCCGGGTGGCCTCCAGGAGCTCCCGCCGTTCGTCCCTGGTGTGGTCGCCCTCGCGCACCAGCTCGGCGTACCTGACCATGTCGGCGACCGGCATCCCGGTCAGCCGCAGCTTGCCGACGAAGGCCAGCCAGCCGAGGTCCTTCTCGGTGAAGCGGCGCTGTCCGGTGTGCGAACGGTCGACGTGCGGCATCAGGCCGATCCGCTCGTACCAGCGCAGGGTGTGCGCGGTGAGCCCGGTGATGGCCGCCACCTCACTGATGGTGTAGCGGTCCTTCCCGGCAGGTCCGGCCGTGCTCGCGATGCCCTCGGTCACGCTCATGGGCCCACGCTAAAACGTTGGAGTGCACTCGAAGCAAGTAGGCTCGGCCCCATGCACAGCAGCTTGCCGAGCCTGGCGTCGATCGAGAACTGGCCCGTCCCCACCGCGGCCGCCGCCGTCGTCCGCGCGGACGGCACCCTGGCCGGGTCCCACGGCCCCACCGGGCAGCGCTTCCCGCTCGCCTCCGTCACCAAGCCGCTCGCGGCGTACGCCGTCCTCGTCGCGTACGAGGAGGGGGCGATCGACCTCGACGAGCCGGCCGGGCCCGAGGGCTCGACCGTCCGCCATCTCCTCGCCCACACCTCCGGGCTCGCCTTCGACGAGAACCGGGTCATGGCCGCGCCCGGCACCCGGCGGATCTACTCCAACACCGGCTTCGAGGCCCTCGGCGACCACGTCGCCAAGGCCACCGACATCCCCTTCGCCGAGTATCTGCACCAGGCGGTCCTGGAGCCGCTCGGCATGGTCTCGACGACCCTGGAGGGCTCGCCCGCGAAGGACGGCGTGTCCACCGTGGACGACCTGGTGCGGTTCGCCGCCGAGGTGCAGGCGCCGCGGCTGCTCGACGCGCGGACCGTCCTGGACGCGATGACCGTCACGCACCCCGGCCTGACCGGCATCCTGCCCGGCTACGGGCACCAGAAGCCGAACGACTGGGGGCTCGGCTTCGAGATCCGCGACGGCAAGTCCCCGCACTGGACGGGCGCGAGCTCCTCGCCGCGCACCTTCGGGCACTTCGGACAGGCCGGCACCTTCCTGTGGATCGACCCGGACGCGGGGGCCGCGTGCGTGGCCCTCACCGACCGGCCCTTCGGCCCGTGGGCGGTCGAGGCGTGGCCGCCGTTCACGGACGCGGTGCTCGCGGACCTGCGGGCGCGCTGACGTCCTCCCTAGGTGTCGCAGCGGGTCGTGGGGAGCGTGCCGTCGACGCCCACGAGGCTCACGTCGACCCTGCCCCCGCCGTCCTCCGCGTACGCGGCCGTGCAGACCAGCTGCTGGACGGCCGCCTGCGACAGGCCCCTGACGGGGAACGGCGACCGGAGCCGGACGATCCGGCGGTCCTCCGGGTTGAGGGCCTTGATCTCCTCGGCGTGCGGCGGCTTCGCGGACGCCGGGAGGGCCGTGGTCAGCCCCGCGGCCGTGTCGACGTCGGCCGGGCCGTCGAGGAGCGCGGCGAGCACCCGGTCGGTGGCGTCCCGGGTGCCGCGCGTGTTCCGCGCCCACCCGGAGCCCGGTCCCTGGGCCTTGTGGTCCTCGGTCGTCTCGGAGCCGCCCGAGGAGAACGTGGTGCCGGGGATCGACTGTCCGAACTCGCGGACCACCGGGGCCGGCCGGCCGTCCGGCCCGAGGAAGTAGAGCACCATCCGGAACTCGGGCTGCGGGACGACGGCGACGGTCGCGGGGCCGCCCGCCTCGACGACGTCGGTCTCCTGGATGCCGCAGGCGGCGAGCGGCAGCACGGCGAGGAGGAGGGCCGCCGCGGCCGACCGGCGGCTCACAGCGGCATCCGTACGGTGAAGACCGCCCCGCCCGCCGGGTGGTTGGCGGCGCGGACGGTGCCACCGTGCAGCCGGACGTTCTCCAGGGTGATCGCGAGGCCGAGACCGCTGCCCGCCGAACGGGTCCTGGCCTGGTCCGCCTTGTAGAAGCGGTCGAAGACGTGCGGCAGCACGTCCGGGTGGATGCCCGGCCCCCGGTCGGCGACCTCCGTCACCAGCTCGTCCCCCTCCGCGTGCAGCCTGACCGTCACCGGCGCGGCCCCGTGCCGCAGCGCGTTGCCGACGAGGTTGGCGACGACGACGTCGAAGCGGCGCGGGTCGAGCCGCGCCCTGATCCCCTCCTCTAGATACGGAACGACCTGCTCCGGATCGGTCCAGTGCCGGTGCTGGAGGGTCTTGCGGACGCAGTCGGCGGCGTCGACCTCGTCGGTGTGGAGCTCGGCGGCGCGCGCGTCGAAGCGGGAGATCTCCATCAGGTCCTCGACGAGCACGGCGAGCTTCCCGGTCTCCGCGCTGATCAGCCGGACGGCGCGGGCCGTGTCGCTGTCGAGGCCGCCGGCGTCCTCGTCGAGGACCTCGGTGACCGCGAGCATGCCGGCGAGCGGGGTGCGCAGTTCGTGCGAGACGTCGGAGGCGAAGCGGCGGGCGCGGGCCTCGGCGTCGCGGAGCTCCGCGACGGAACGTTCCAGCTCGGCGGCGGACTCGTTGAACGTGCGGGCCAGATCGGCGAGTTCGTCGCTGCCCTTCGCGTGGATGCGGGTGTCGAGCCGGCCCCGGCCCATGCTGCGGGCGGCGTGCCGCAGTTCCCGTACGGGGCGGAGCACGCCGCGGGAGGCGACGAGCGCAGGGATCAGGGCCACGGCCAGCGCCGGGAGGGCGCCGTCGCGGGCCGCGGTCACCATGGCCTCGATGTTCGCCTCCTCCTCGTCGAGCTCCATCACGGCGTAGAAGACGAGGCCGGTGGGCTGGCCCGTCCCCTCGCTCGCGTGGGTCCGGAACACCGCGGGGACGGCCATGGTCAGGTACGGCGTGCCGTTCTTCACGACCCGCTGGAAGCTGCCGTGCGGGGTGGCCGGCCGGGCCTGGGCGCGGGCCCGCAGCTCGGGGGTGATGACGGAGGAGGTGGGGCGGTCGGTGGAGGAGACGCGGACCGTGCCGTACTCGGCGTAGACGCGCCAGGGGCGGGGTTTGCCCTGGCCGGCGATGGCGAGGACCGTGTCCCGCAGGGAGTGCGCGTTGACGGGCAGGCTGATGACGAGCGGCTCGACCTGGTCGCGCAGGGCGGAGACGGCGGTGTTCTGGGTCTGCTCCAGGATGGCGCTCCGGGCGGCGCGGTAGGTGAGCGCGGCGGTGGTGCCGCAGCCGACGGCCGCGACGAGGAGGAAGGCGAGGACGAGGCGGGTGCGGAGGCCGAAGGGGTGGAGGCGGGGGCCGCGGGCCCTGTGCCGGCGGGCCCGTCCTCCTCGGCTCTCCACGTCCGGCTCCGGGCCCACGCAGGCCTTCACAGGGGGCCGAAGCGGTAGCCGAAGCCCCGCAGGGTCTGGATGTACCGGGGCTCGCCCGGGACGTCCTCGATCTTGTTCCGCAGCCGGCGGACACAGGCGTCCACCAGGCGGGCGTCCCCGTGGTAGCTGTGCTCCCAGACGTGTTCGAGGAGCTGCTGCCGACTGAAGACCTGCTCGGGGGCGGCCGTGAGGTGCAGCAGCAGCTTCAGCTCGGAGGGGGCGAGGGCCAGGCGCTCGCCCGCCTTGGCGACGGTCAGGCCCGCCCGGTCGATCGCGAGCTCCCCGTGGAACTCGACGGCGGACCGCCCGGCGCCCGGCTCCTCGATGCGCCGCAGCACCGCCCGGATCCGGGCCTCGATGACCTCCGTACGGGCGGGCTTGACGATGTAGTCGTCCGCGCCGGCCTCCAGGCCCACGACCACGTCGAAGTCGTCCCCGCGGGCGGTGAGCATGATGATCGGCAGCTGGCTGCTCTCGCGGACCCGGCGGCAGACCTGGACGCCGTTCATGCCGGGCAGCATCAGGTCGAGGAGCAGCAGGTCCGGCCGGAACTCGCCGAGCGCGGCGAGACCCGCCTCGCCGGTGGGGGCGGTGCGCACGTCGTGGCCGCGGCGGCGGAGACCCAGTTCGACGCCTTCGCGGACGGAGGGGTCGTCTTCTATGAGGAGCACGCGGGGCATGTGTGGAGTATCCCAAGGTCGGACGGACCCCTTGGTGGGGCCCGTTGTGAGCGGCCGTTCCGCCGGGGCGGTGCCCCCGCCCCCGCCCGTGTGGGCAATCGTCCCGCTGGGCGGGACGGGTGGGCACACGGGACGGCGCCCATAGCGGCGCCTCCGCGTTCCGCGCCTGGACCCGCACCACAAGGGGCGGCGCACGTCCGGTGCGGGTCCAGGCACATGAGCCTCGGGCGCCGGCAAGGGCGCCGTCCCGTTGTGCCCACCCTCCCCCGAGCTCTCGGCTCCGCGCGAGCAGGGGGACCCCCCTTGCCCCGGCGGAACGACTGCCCACAACGGGGGTGGGCGGGGCGCCGCCCACCCGGGTGCGGGTTCCCTACTGCGGCGGGGTCAGGTGCGGCGGCGGAGGCGGGTCGTGGTGGAGTGGAGGAGGGCCTCGACCTCCGCGAGGCGGAGGGGGCGGGACAGGAGGGCGAAGACCGCCAGGACCGTCGCGGCCCCGGCCAGGCCCGCCACCACCGCCCCCGCCGCCTCCACCGCGTCCACGACGAACAGCCCGTACCCGGCGGCGGGCGACGCGGCCACGAGGAGCCGCGCCAGCGCGGAGAACGCCTCGCCCGTGCCCTCCCCCAGCCGGCGGCGCAGCGCGTACGCCGTCACCGCCCAGCCCGCCCAGAGCGCCAGCGAGTACGCCGCCGCCATGCCCGTGACCGCCCAGCGGGTCGGGAGGCAGTGGTAGGCCGTGAGGGAGAGGGCGGCGTTGAGGACCGCGATGACCAGGTTCAGCAGGAACGGGGTGCGGGTGTCTCGCAGGGCGTAGAAGGCGCGGGTGCACACGTACTGGCCGGAGAGGGCGACCAGGCCGGGCGCGAAGGCCATCAGCGTCCAGGACATCGCGCGCACGTCGTCGCCGCCGGTCGCCCCGTGGCCGAAGACCACCGCCATCAGCGGTACGGCGAGGGCCAGGAGGGCGCAGGCGGCGGGGACGACCGCCGCCGCGCTGGTCCGCAGGGCGTACGAGACGTCCCGCCGGACCCCCGCGAGGTCGCCCTCCGCGGCGGCGCCGCTCATCCGGGGCAGCAGCGCGGTGACGAGGGAGACGGTGACGATGCCGTGCGGGACGGTCCAGAGGAGGTACGCGTTGTTGTACGCGGCGAGGCCGCCGCCGCTGACCGACGTGCCCGCCGAGGTGGCGAGCCACGTCGTCACCCAGTACGCGCCCTGGTTCGTGAGGACGAGCAGCACCAGCCAGCCCGCCGAGCGGAGCGGGGCCGCGAGGCCGCTGCCGCGCCAGTCGAAGCGCGGCCGCCAGCGGAAGCCGGCGGCGCGCAGTGAGGGCAGCAGGGCCAGGGCCTGCAGCGCGATGCCCGCCGTGGTGCCCCAGCCCAGGAGCGCGGTCTCCCCCGGGGTGAGCTCCCCGCCGTCGCCGGCGGCCAGGAAGAGGCCGAAGACGGTGACGGCGACCACGTTGTTGAGGACGGGGGTCCACATCATGGCGCCGAACCGGCCCCGGGCGTTGAGGACCTGTCCGAGCAGGGTGAAGAGTCCGAGGAAGAAGATCTGCGGCAGGCACGTGCGCGCGAAGGTGACGGTCATCTCCCGCTGTGCGCCCGTGTAGTCGGTGTACGTGTCGACGATGAGCGGGGCGGCCAGCACCGCGGTCGCCGTCAGCACCGTCAGGGCCAGCCCGCACAGGGTGAGGAGGCGGTCGGTGTAGGCGACGCCGCCGTCCTCGTGTTCCTTGGCGGCCTTGACCAGTTCGGGGACGAAGACGGCGTTGAGGGCGCCGCCGAGGAGCAGCATGTAGACGATGGTGGGGACGGAGTTGCCGACCGCGTACCCGTCGGCGACGAGGCCCGCGCCGAGTGCGGCGGCGACCACGGAGGCCCGCACGAAGCCGGTGGCGCGGGAGACGAGCGAGCCCGCGGCCATCAGGGCGCCGCTGCGGAGGGCGGAGGGTTTCCGCCGGGGCTGCGGCGGCGCGGTGAGCGTCGCCGTCATCGGCGGGCCAGATACGCCTGGAAGGCGCGGTACAGCGCCCCGTTGGTCGTGCCCTGCATCGGAATCTCCCATTCCCCCAGCGTCTCGACGACCTGGCCGCCCGTGCCGAGCTTCCAGCGGAGCAGCCCGTGGGCGCGGTCGTCCGGATCGAGGGTGGAGGGTACCCCGCGGAGGTCGTAGACGGCGGCGCCGAGGGCGTGGGCGTCGAGCATCATGCGCCACTGGAGGGCGTTGGAGGGACGGACCTCGCGGCGGTGGTCGGCGGACGCCCCGGTCTGGTACCAGACGCGGCCGCCGACCGCGAGCATGGTGTGCGCGGCGAGGACCTCCCCCTCGTGGCGGGCGAGGTAGAGCTTCATGCGGCCCGGCTGCTCGGCGTTGAGGACGGCGTACTGGCGCTCGTAGTACGCGAGGGAGCGGCCGAGCCGGAAGCCGTCGCGTTCCTCGGTGATGCGCAGCAGCCGGTAGAACTCGGGCAGGTCGGCGGCGGAGCCGACGACGACCTCGACGCCGGACTTCCGCGCCTTGCGGACGTTGCGCCGCCACTCCTGGTTGAGGCCGGTCCACAGGTCGTCGGTGCTGCGGCCGGCGAGCGGGACCTGGAAGACGTGCCGGGGCTGGGCGTCGGCGCCGTCCTCGGAGTCGCCGCCGCACCTGCGCCAGCCGCGGGCGCGCAGCCGTTCGGCGACGGCGGTGCCCAGCGGGTCCACCTGGTCGGCGAGGACGTCGGAGAGCCGGCGGCCGGGCCCGGTGGCGGCCTTGACGCTGGCGGCGTTCCACCGGCGGTAGGCGGGGCCGGGTCCCATGCGGACGGCGAAGGCGCCCAGGGAGCGCAGGTGGCCGAGGAGCGGGTCGAGCCAGCCGTCCAGGTCGGGGTCGGCCCAGTCGGCGACGGGTCCTTCGGGCAGGTAGGCGAAGTGCTTCCGGGTGCCGGGGAAGGGCCGGAGGAGGACCAGTGCGACGCCCGAGAGCGCCTCGCCCTCCCGTCCCCACCCGATGAGCTGGTGGTTCCAGCCGTCCTTCACCCGGGCCCAGGAGGGCAGTTGGAGGAAGCTGGGGCCGTCCGCGCCGGAGCGGGAGCCGAGGAACGCGCGGTACGCCTCCGGGGTGACGGGCCCGAGCCTGACCGGTCCTGCGGGGGCGCGGCGGTCGGTGGGTGCGGCCGTCACGAGCAGCGCTGACACAACGGGAGCCTCCTTGTTCCGCCCCTCGGTGGTCGGGGCGCACAGCAGGCTCACAGCCGAATTCGACGGGGGCGCGCGGTGATTGTGACCGGACGATGACCGTTCCGCCGCAGCCACGGTCACAGAGGCGTGCGGGCCCCCGAGGGGGTGCGGAAGCGTCCTACAGTCCGGGACATCCCACCCTTTCTTCCTCACACCGCGGAGGTCTTCCGTGCTGCCGATACGCACATCCCGTCCCGCCCTGGCGGCCGTCGCGCTCGTCGTCTCCCTCACCGCCTGCACGGCCCGGGCCGCGGACGGGGGGCCGGCGGGGGCCGGGGCGGGGTCCTCGCAGGCGCCGCCGGCGAAGGCGAAGGTGACGGTCGTGAAGAAGGAGGCCGGCAGCCCCGTGACCGTGAGCGCGACCGGCGGCACGCTCACGGCGGTGAGGGTCGTGGACGCGGAGGGCGGTGAGCTCAAGGGCCGTACGGGCGCGGGCGGTACGAGCTGGACCTCGGACCGCAAGGCGGTGCCGGGCACCTCCTACACGATCGAGGTGACGTCCCGTACCGCCGACGGCGAGGAGACGACCAGCCGGTCGTCCTTCGCCACCCCGGAGCCCGAGAAGGTCAACAAGGTGACCCTCGCCCCCGGCAAGAACACCACGGTGGGCATCGGGCATCCGCTCTCCATCGTCTTCGACCTGCCGGTGACGCGGAAGGCGGACGTGGAGAAGCAGCTCAAGGTGACCACCTCGAACGGCACCGAGGGTTCCTGGGGCTGGGTCAGGGACCACTCGGGCCGGGACAGGGTCGACTGGCGGCCCCGGGAGTACTGGAAGCCGGGCACCCGGGTCACGCTCGAAGCGGACCTCGACGGCACGGACTCGGGCGGCGGCTGGTTCGTACGGGACTACCGCACCGGCTTCACCGTCGGTGCCGCGCAGGTCGTCGAGGTCGACCTCGACGCCCACCGGCTGACCCTGGAGCGGGACGGGCGGACCGTCCGCACCATCCCCGTCTCCGGCGGCACCCCCGGTGGCGACAAGCGGTCCTGGCGGGGCACGGCCGTGCTCATGGCGAAGGAGGGCACCATCAACATGAACTCCGAGACGGTGGGGCTCGGCGACGCCTACGACAAGATGGTCGACTACTCGATGCGGCTCACCTGGTCGGGCATGTACGCGCACGCGGCGCCGTGGAACGCGGCGTACTTCGGCAAGGCGAACCGCAGTTCCGGCTGCATCGGCATGAGCGAGGGGAACGCGGCCTCGTTCTACGCCTCGGTGAACGTGGGCGACCCCTTCGAGATCAAGGGCCGGGAGACGAAGGGCACGGTGGCGGAGGGCAACGGCTACGGGGCGTGGAACCTGAGCTGGGCCGACTGGAAGGCGAAGAGCGCGCTGCGCTGAACCGCCGGCCCCGCTCCTACGACGAGCTGTTCGACCGGCCGGTCGGGTCGGGGGACTCGGGTCGGGGGGTGGTCCACGTCTCGGAGGAGGGGGACGACGGGATGCGCGCCTTCCTCGCCTTCGGCCCGGACGGGCGTCCGCGGTCGCGCATCGGCACCACCGGCTCCTACGGCACCCTCCGGTGGACGGGCGTGGACCGGGGACGGCTCGTCGCGACGGCCGTGTACCGGGGCGGCCAGTCCACGCCGATCCGGCTCGTCGGCTTCGACCTGGCCTCCGGCCGGGAACCGTGGCGGGGGGACATCGACGGCAGCACCACGGCGGTGGAGGACCAGTACGCGGCGCACCGCCGGGCGGCGCGTCAGGGGGTGGCGAACTCCCAGACCAGCAGCTCGGCCGGGGTCGTCGCCACGACCGTGAGGCCCTTCTCCGCCGTGACCCTGGCCGCGTCGCCCTCCTCCAGGGCCGCGCCCGCCAGGGCGACCGTCCCCCGGACCACGTGGACGTACAGCGCGACCGCGTCCGGGAGGGGCGTGGTGGCGCCGGCCTCCGGGCGGTGGACGTGGAGGACCGCGCCCGCCGCCGGGAGTGCGTACGCGTCGCCGAGGCCGCGCACCACCTCGTACGAGGGCGAGCCGCCCGGCTCCAGCGGGGCGAGCCACATCTGGACGAAGACCAGGGGGACGTCGGCGTCGTTGCGTTCGACGTGCCGGACGCCGCTCGCCGAGCCGAGGTGCTGGAGGTCGCCGGGGCGGACGACCGTCGTGCGGCCGGTCGAGTCGTGGTGGGTGAGTTCGCCCCGCACCACCCACGTCACGATCTCCGTGTGGCTGTGCGGGTGCTCGTCGAAGCCGGCGCCGGGCGCGAGCCGCTCCTCGTTGCAGGCGAGGAGCGCGCCGAAGCGGAGGTTGTCGGGGTCGTAGTGCGGGCCGAAGGACAGGGCGTGCCGGGTCTCGATCCCGGCCTCCGGGTCGCCACCGGGGTACCGGTCGCCCGCGCGCTGGATGCGTATCACGCACGTACCGTAGCCCGGGGAAACGCCCCCGACCCCGCACGCCGGCGTCCCGATAAGGCAGTCTTGTCCCCGTGCCTGAACCCGTGAACGCCGCCCATCCGCATGCCGCGACCCTGAAGCGCCTCGAACAGTCGTCCGGGCGGCTCGCCGCCGGCGCCATCGCCCGCATGGACGAGACGCTGCCGTGGTACCGCGCGATGCCGCCCGAGAACCGGTCGTGGATCGGCCTGGTCGCCCAGGCCGGCATCGCCGCGTTCACCGAGTGGTTCCGGCACCCGGAGACCCCGCAGGCCATCTCCACCGACGTCTTCGGCACGGCGCCCCGGGAGCTGACCCGCGCGATCACCCTGCGGCAGACCGTGGAGATGGTCCGCACCACGATCGAGGTCATGGAGTCGGCGATCGAGGAGGTCGCCGCCCCCGGGGACGAGAGCGTCCTCCGGGAGGCGCTGCTCGTCTACGCGCGCGAGATCGCGTTCGCGACCGCCCAGGTGTACGCGCAGGCCGCCGAGGCCCGGGGCGCCTGGGACGCCCGGCTCGAATCGCTCGTCGTCAACGCGGTGCTCTCCGGCGAGGCGGACGAGGGGGCCGTGTCCCGCGCCGCGGCCCTCGGCTGGAACTCGCCCGACCACGTGTGCGTCGTTCTCGGCACCGCGCCCGACGGGGACAGCGAGCTCACCGTCGAGGCGATCCGCCGGGCCGCCCGGCACGCCAAGCTGCAGGTCCTCACGGGCGTCCTCGGCGACCGGCTCGTCGTCATCGCGGGCGGCAACGACAACCCCCTCGCCGTCGCCAAGGCGCTGATCGGGCCGTACGCGCCGGGGCCGGTCGTGGCCGGTCCCGTCGTACCCGACCTGCTCGCCGCGACCCGGTCCGCGCAGGCGGCGGCGGCCGGCCTCAAGGCCTGTTCGGCGTGGCAGGACGCGCCCCGGCCGGTCCTGGCGGACGATCTCCTTCCGGAGCGCGCCATCGCCTCCGACCCTTCGGCACGCGAGCAGCTGGTGGAGGAGATCTACAGACCGCTCGAGGAGGCGGGCTCGGCGCTGCTCGAAACTCTCAGTGTCTATCTGGAGCAGGCGAGCAGCCTGGAAGGCGCGGCCCGGATGCTCTTCGTCCACCCGAACACCGTGCGCTACCGGCTTCGACGTGTGACCGACGTCACCGGTTGGTCACCCTCCGATGTTCGCTCCGCGTTCACACTGCGGATCGCCCTGATCCTGGGACGCTTGGCCGACGGAGATCAGCAGTCCTAGACTTTTGTCGAACACCAACAATTCCCCCGACGGTTCTTCGTCCTAGTCCCCACGGGCGCTCGAAGCCGTCCCCAAGAGAGAGTGTGAGGGTGCTCGTACTCGTCGCTCCCGGCCAAGGCGCCCAGACGCCCGGCTTCCTGACCCCCTGGCTCGAACTCCCCGGCGCCTCCGACCGCATCGCGGCCTGGTCCGACGCGATCGGGCTCGACCTCGCCCACTACGGCACGAAGGCGGACGCGGACGAGATCCGTGACACCGCCGTGGCCCAGCCCCTCCTCGTCGCCGCCGGTCTGCTGTCCGCGGCCGCGCTCGGTGACGTGAAGCCCGGCGTCGTCGCCGGCCACAGCGTCGGCGAGTTCACCGCCGCCGCGTTCGCGGGCGTCCTCGACGACACCGCCGCGCTGCGCCTCGTCCGCACCCGCGGTCTCGCGATGGCCGAGGCCGCCGCGGTCACCGCGACGGGCATGTCGGCGCTGCTCGGGGGCGACCCCGAGGTGACCGTCCCGCATCTGGAGAAGCTCGGCCTGACCGCGGCCAACGTGAACGGCGCCGGCCAGATCGTGGCCGCCGGCACCCTCGAGCAGCTGGCCGCCCTGGAGGCGGACAAGCCCGAGGGCGTCCGCCGGGTCGTCGCGCTCAAGGTCGCGGGCGCCTTCCACACGCACCACATGGCCCCGGCCGTGGCGACGCTGGAGGAGGCGGCGAAGGAGCTGTCGCCGGCCGCCCCGGTCACCCGCTACGTCTCCAACAAGGACGGGCAGGTCGTCGCCGACGGTGCCGAGGTCGTGGCCCGTCTGGTCGGCCAGGTCGCGAACCCGGTCCGCTGGGACCTGTGCATGGAGACCTTCCAGGAGCTCGGCGCGACCGCGCTGATCGAGGTGTGCCCCGGCGGCACCCTGACCGGAATCGCCAAGCGGGCGCTGCCGGGGGTGGCCACGGTCGCCCTCAAGACTCCCGACGACCTCGACGCGGCCCGTACGCTCATCGCCGAGCACGCGGCCGTCTGACAAGGGAGTGCCGAGAAACATGTCGAAGATCAAGCCCAGCAAGGGCGCCCCCTACGCACGGATCCTCGGTGTCGGCGGTTACCGCCCCACCCGGGTCGTGCCGAACGAGGTGATCCTCGAGAAGATCGACTCGTCCGACGAGTGGATCCGCTCGCGCTCCGGCATCGCGACCCGCCACTGGGCGTCCCCCGAGGAGACCGTCACCGCGATGTCGGTGGAGGCCTCGGGCAAGGCGATCGCCGACGCGGGGATCACCCCGGAGCAGATCGGCGCGGTCATCGTCTCCACGGTGTCGCACTTCAAGCAGACCCCGGCCGTGGCCACCGAGATCGCCGACAAGGTCGGCGCCGGCAAGCCGGCCGCGTTCGACATCTCCGCCGGCTGCGCGGGCTTCGGCTACGGCCTGACGCTCGCCAAGGGCATGATCGTCGAGGGTTCGGCGGAGTACGTGCTCGTCATCGGTGTCGAGCGGCTCAGCGACCTGACGGATCTGGAGGACCGCGCGACGGCCTTCCTGTTCGGCGACGGCGCCGGTGCCGTGGTCGTCGGCCCCTCGGACGAGCCGCACATCGGCCCCACGGTCTGGGGTTCCGAGGGCGACAAGTCCGAGACGATCAAGCAGACCGTGCCGTGGAACGAGTTCCAGGTCGGCGACGTCTCGAACCTGCCGCTGAACTCGGCCGGCGAGATCAAGTTCCCCGCCATCACGCAGGAGGGTCAGGCGGTCTTCCGCTGGGCCGTCTTCGAGATGGCGAAGGTCGCCCAGCAGGCCCTGGACGCCGCCGGCATCACGGCGGACGACCTGGACGTCTTCATCCCGCACCAGGCGAACATGCGGATCATCGACTCGATGGTGAAGACTCTGAAGCTGCCGGAGCACGTCACGGTCGCCCGTGACGTGGAGACCACCGGCAACACCTCGGCCGCCTCGATCCCGCTCGCGATGGAGCGGCTCCTGGCGACCGGGAAGGCGAAGAGCGGCGACACCGCGCTCGTCATCGGCTTCGGGGCGGGTCTCGTCTACGCCGCCACGGTCGTTACTCTCCCCTAGGCACTCCGGACCTTCCGGAAGCCGTTTCCCTCAGTACAGACACAAGAAGGAGCGCCACCATGGCCGCCACCCAGGAAGAGATCGTCAAGGGTCTCGCCGAGATCGTCAACGAGATCGCCGGCATCCCGGTCGAGGACGTCGAGCTCGACAAGTCCTTCACCGACGACCTGGACGTCGACTCCCTGTCCATGGTCGAGGTCGTCGTGGCCGCCGAAGAGCGCTTCGACGTCAAGATCCCGGACGAGGACGTCAAGAACCTCAAGACGGTCGGCGACGCCGCCGACTACATCCTGAAGCACCAGGACTGATTCGGCCCCTGCCGACTCGGTCCACGCTGACTCGGTCCGCCACCCGGCGGTGGCGCCGTATTCCGACCATCACACACATGGAGAACGAATTCCTGTGAGCTCGACCAATCGCACCGTGGTCGTCACCGGTATCGGCGCAACCACACCGCTGGGTGGCGACTCCGCGTCGACCTGGGAAGGTCTTCTCGCGGGGCGCTCCGGCGTCAAGCCCCTGGAGGGCGAGCGGTTCGCCGAACTGCCCGTCCAGATCGCGGCGCTCGCCGCGGTCGACCCCGGCGACGTGCTGCCCCGCCCGCTCGCCCGCAAGCTGGACCGCTCGGCGCAGTTCGCGCTGATCGCGGCCCGCGAGGCCTGGGCCGACGCGGGCTACACCGCCCCGGCGGGCGAGGACTCGTCCGTCGCCCCCGAGCGGCTCGGCTCCGTCATCGCCTCCGGCATCGGCGGTGTCACCACGCTGCTCGACCAGTACGACGTGCTGAAGGAGAAGGGCGTCCGCCGCGTCTCCCCGCACACCGTGCCCATGCTCATGCCCAACAGCCCCTCCGCGAACGTGGGTCTGGAGGTGAACGCCCGGGCGGGCGTCCACACCCCCGTCTCCGCCTGTGCGTCGGGTGCCGAGGCGATCGGCTACGCCGTCGAGATGATCCGTACCGGCCGTGCCGACGTGGTCGTCGCCGGCGGTACCGAGGCCGCGATCCACCCGCTGCCGATCGCCGCCTTCGCCAACATGATGGCGATGTCCAAGAACAACGACGAGCCGACGAAGGCCTCGCGTCCCTACGACACCGGCCGTGACGGCTTCGTGCTCGGCGAGGGCGCCGGCGTCGTGATCCTCGAGTCCGAGGAGCACGCGAAGGCCCGCGGCGCCCGCATCTACTGCGAGGTGCTCGGCCAGGGCCTGTCGGCCGACAGCCACCACATCGCGCAGCCCGAGCCGACCGGCCGGGGCATCGCCGCCGCGATGCAGAACCTGCTGGACTCCACGGACCTCAAGCCGTCCGAGGTCGTCCACCTCAACGCGCACGCCACGTCGACGCCGCAGGGCGACGTCGCCGAGATCAAGGCGCTGCGGAAGGTCCTGGGCGACGACCTGGACCACGTCGCGATCTCCGCGACGAAGTCGATGACCGGTCACCTCCTCGGTGGCGCGGGCGGCATCGAGACCGTCGCGACGGTCCTGGCGCTCCACCACCGCGTGGCCCCGCCGACGATCAACGTCGACGACCTGGACCCCGAGGTCGAGGCCGACATCGTCCGCGGCGAGCCGCGCGAGCTCCCGCAGGGCACGATCGCCGCGATCAACAACAGCTTCGGTTTCGGCGGCCACAACGTGGTGCTGGCGTTCCGCACGGTCTGACCCGCGCTCGACGCGTGAGGCCCACCCCCCGGTCGGGGGGTGGGCCTTCGTCGTACGGCGGGTCGGCGCAGCGCGAACGCCGCCGTTCCGCGCTCATCAGGATCTGGTCGAGGACGACGTGGCCGCCGGTGACGGGGACGATCTCCTCCCGCTGGGCGAAGGCGACCAGGAGGCGTCGCGGACGACGGGCCGGGGCCTGTCGCCGTCGCCCGGAGCGTCAGACGACCTGGTGCAGCCAGCGGACGGGGGCGCCCTCGCCCGCGTACCGGAAGGGTTCCAGCTCGTCGTCCCAGGGCTTTCCGAGCAGCTTGGCGATCTCCGCCTCCAGTTGGGTCTCGCCCTGCGCGGAGCGTGCGAGGGCGGCCCGCAGCCGGTCCTCGGGGACCAGGATGTCGCCGTGCATGCCGGTGACGGCGTGGAAGATGCCCAGGTCGGGGGTGGCGCTGTAGCGCTCGCCCTCGGCGGTGGGGCAGGGTTCCGCGGTGACCTCGAAGCGGAGCATCTGCCAGCCGCGGAGCGCGGAGGCGAGCTTGGAGGCGGTGCCGGTCTGGCCCTGCCAGGAGAACTCGGCTCTCCAGGTGCCGGGGGACGCCGGCTGGCGGATCCAGTCGAGCTGGACCCTCGCACCGAGGACACCCGCGACCGCCCATTCGACGTGCGGGCACATCGCGCGCGGTGCGGAGTGAACGTACAGGACTCCACGTGTCGTCACCGGGACCTCCAGTGTGGGACGAGGTTCGCCTTTCCCAGCGGCCTCAGTAAACAGCATCAGGAGATGAACATCGCAAACCATCTAAAAGGGGACAGCATGTGACGTGATGTAATTTACCGGAGCCGGTCGGCAAAGGCGCCTCTGGTTCGACGGGGGAAAAGCTACCGTGCCGCGCCGTCATCGGTGTGACGTACGGTCGGTCCGGGGGCGGGTGAACACCAAGCTTTCACCCGCCAGGACGCCGAAGGAGGGGCCGGGTATGCGCGGCCGACGCCGATTCCGTACCGCTGTCGCCGCCGCGACGGCCGCGCTGCTGTGCGGCGGGGTGCTCTCCGGCTGCACGGCCGGGGACCCGCGGCAGGCCTCCCCCGTCGAGGCGGCCACGCCGGCGCCGAAGCCGAGACCGACGCCGTCCTGGGACGTCTCCCCCACCTCCGTCGCGGCCGTCGGCGACTCCGTGACCCGCGCCTTCGACGCGTGCTCCGTCCTCGCCGACTGCCCCGAGGCGTCCTGGGCGACGGGCACGGACACCGCCGTCAACAGTCTGGCGCTGCGGCTGCTCGGCCCGGAGAAGGTGGCCACCCGCAGCTGGAACCTGGCCAGGACGGGTGCGCTGATGGCGGAGCTCCCCGCACAGATGGCCGGGGCGGCGGCCGAGAAGCCCGAGTTGGTGACGGTGATGATGGGGGCGAACGACGCCTGCCGGGCCACCCCGGACCTCATGACCCCGGTCGCCGATTTCCGCGCCTCCTTCGAGGCGGCCCTCGCCCGGCTGCGGGCGGGCGCGCCGAAGGCGCAGGTGTACGTGGCGAGCGTCCCGGACCTGAAGCACCTGTGGTCGACGGGGCGGGTGAGCCCGAGGGGACTGGAGGTGTGGAAGCTGGGGATCTGCGGCGCGATGCTGGCGAACGCGGAGGACCTGGGTCCGGTGGCGGAGCGGCGGCGGGCGGCGGTGCGGGACCGGGTGGTGGCGTACAACGGGGTCCTGGAGGAGGTCTGCGCGAAGGACGCGCGCTGCCGGTACGACGGCGGGGCGGTCTTCGGGTTCCGCTTCGGCGGCGGGCAGTTGAGTCCCTGGGACTGGTTCCATCCGAGCAGGGACGGGCAGGCGCGGCTCGCGGAGCTGGCGTACCGGCGGATCACGGAGGAGTGAGGGGCCCCGGGGCGGTTGTCAGGTGCCGCCCCGGGGCCGGTCGTGGGGGTGTCCGGCGGGTCAGATCTCCAGGGTGGCGGTCAGGCGGCCGTCCGTGAGGGAGCGGGCCGCGACGACCTCGTACGTCCCGGTGACGAGGGTCCAGTCGTTCTTGTCCTCGTCCCAGATCTCGAAGGCGCGGCGGGGCAGCGCGATCTCGGCCTCGACGGTCTCTCCGGCCCCCGCCTCGACGCTCGCGAAGCCGGCGAGCCAGCGGGCGGGGCGCTCCACGGGGTCCGACACGGGGGCCAGGTAGATCTGGACGGTCTCGCGGCCCGGCCGGTCGCCGGTGTTGGTGATCCGGACGGTGGCCGTGTCGGGGGTCGCGGCCAGCGAGTCGTACGACCAGGTGGTGTAGCCGAGGCCGTGGCCGAAGGGGTACGCGGGGACGGTGCCGGCCCTGTCCCAGGCGCGGTAGCCGATGAAGACGCCCTCGGCGTAGTGCAGTTCGCCGTCCGTCGGGGTGACCTCGGTGACGGGGGCGTCGGCGAGGGCCACGGGCCAGGTGGTGGGGAGGCGGCCGCCGGGCTCCTCGGCGCCGGTGAGGACGTCGGCGAGGGCGGCGCCGCCCTCCTGGCCGGGGAACCAGCCGAGCAGGATCGCGGCCACGTCCTCGCGCCAGGGCAGTTCGACCGGGGAGCCGGCGTTGACGACGACCACGGTGTTCGGGTTGGCGGCGGCCACGGCCCGTACGAGGTCGTCCTGGCGGCCGGGGAGGGCGAGGTCCTTGCGGTCGAAGCCCTCGGACTCGACGCGCTCGGTGGTGGCGACGACCACGACGGCGGTGTCGGCGGCGCGGGCGGCCTCGACGGCCTCGGCGATCAGTTCGTCGGGGTCACGGCGGGGACCGAGGTGGACGAAGGAGAACATGACGGCCGGGAGCGGGGCCGCGAACTCCTTGTCCAGGGTGTGCAGCAGGGAGACCTCGACGGTCTCGCCGGCGGTGAGCACGACCTTGCCGCGCTCGACCGGGGAGCCGAAGAAGGCCTCGAAGGGGTCGGTCTCGGGGCCCATGACCTGGGTGCCGTCGAAGACGGTCCGGCCGGCGACGGTGAGGGTGAAGGCGCCGAGGCCGCGGGTGCCGAAGGCGTGCTCGCCGGACTCGCGCGGGGTGAAGGTGCCGAGGACCTCGACGGAGGCGAGGGCCTCGTGGGTGGCGCCCGCGGGGAGGTCGTCGCCGATCCACTGGACCTGGCCGTTGGGCAGGGAGCCCTCGCCGATGACGTTCCCCGCGGCGTCGCGGCAGCGGGCGCGGAGGGTGAACCCCGGCGAGACGGAGCCGGCGGGGGCGAGTTCCTCGCTGGGGTCGGCGCCGACGCAGAAGGTCAGGGAGCCGTCGGGGAGGGCGGCGGCGAGGCCGTCGAGCGGGGAGACGACGTGGTCGGGGAAGACCTGGGCGGAGCCGCCGCCGAGGACCCGGGCGTCGCGGGCGGCGGCGCCGGAGAGGGCGACGGTGCCGCTCTTCAGGGGCAGGGCGCCGTTCTCGTTCCGTACGAGGACGAAGCCGCGGCGGGCGATCTCGCGGGCGAGGGCGTCGCCGTCGACGGCGGCGGGGTGTTCGGTGACGACCGGCGGGGCGCCTTCGAGGGCGCCGACGCGGGCGGCGAGCCGCAGGACGTTGCGCACGGCCGTGTCGACGGCGGACTCCTCGACCTCGCCGGCGCGGACGGCGGCGGCGAGGGCCGGGCCGTAGACGGTGACGGGGCCGGGCATGGCGACGTCGAGGCCGCCCGCGATGCCGGCGGTGGTGGAGCGGGCGGCCATCCAGTCGGAGACGTTGTAGCCGTCGAAGCCCCACTCGCCGCGCAGGACCTCGTTCACGAGCTGGTGGTGCTCGGTCATCGTGACGCCGTTGACCTGGTTGTAGGCGGTCATGATGCCCCAGGGGCGGGCGTTCCTGACGATGGCTTCGAAGGGGGCGAGGTAGAGCTCGCGGAGGGGGCGCGGGGCGATCCTGTTGTCGACGGTGAAGCGGTCGGTCTCGGCGTCGTTGGCGACGAAGTGCTTGACGGTGGTGCCGACGCCGCCGTCCTGGACGCCCTGGACGTATCCGGTGCCGATGGCGCCGGTGAGGTACGGGTCCTCGCTGTAGGCCTCGAAGTGGCGGCCGCCGAGCGGGGTGCGGTGCAGGTTGACCGTGGGCGCGAGGAGGACGTGGACGCCCTTGCGGCGGGCCTCCTGCGCGAGGAGCCGGCCGGCGCGGCGGGCGAGCGCGGGGTCCCAGGCGGCGGCGAGCGCGGTCGGGGACGGGAGCGCGACGGACGGGTCGTCGGCGGTCCAGCGGACGCCGCGGACGCCGATGGGGCCGTCGGACATGACCAGGGACTTCAGGCCGATCTCCGGCAGGGCGGGCAGGGACCACATGTCCTGGCCGGCGAGCAGCCGGGCCTTGGCGTCCAGGTCGAGCTTGCCGAGCGCCGCCTCGACGGCCGCGTTCCTCACGGTCTCCGCGGTGTTCTCCGCCATGGCCGTACCTCCTCGTTGACGTACCGGTGACCCCGATGCGCCCATCGTGCACACACCTACCTGTAGATCGGTAGGTTAAGTTACCTTTCCGTTACTCGCGGAACGGGACGAGCGGGTACGGTCCTCTCGGACGGGACGGACCACGCGGAAGGAGGCCACGGCGATGGTGCGGGCCAGGAGCGAGGAGCGGCGCGCGGACATCCTGCGCGCCGCCCTCGAAGTGATCGCCGAGCGCGGCTACCGGGGCGCCACCCTCGGCTCCGTCGCCGAGCGCGTCGGGCTGACCCAGCAGGGACTGCTGCACTACTACCCGACGAAGGAGGCGCTGCTCGTCGCGGTCCTGGAGGAGCGCGACCGCTGGGACACGAGCGGGGGCCCCGACCGGGAGGGCTGGCGGCTCGACCTCCTGGAGTCGCTCGTCGAGTACAACGCGATGCGGCCGGGGATCGTGCAGACCTTCTCCGCGCTGCTCGGCGAGAGCGTCACGGACGGGCACCCGGCGCGGGAGTTCTTCACCGAGCGGTACACGCAGGTGCGGGCCAACATGGCGGCCGTCCTGCGCCTGGAGTTCGGCGAGCGGCTGCCCGGCGGCCTCACCCCGGAGCGGGCGGCACCGCTGCTCACGGCGGTGATGGACGGCCTCCAGTACCAGTGGCTCCTGGACCCGTCGGCGGTGGACATGCCGGGCGCCTTCCGGGACTTCCTGCGACTGCTGCGGGGGGACGAGGACAGCCCTTAGGAAGGTGGGGACGAGGGACCGGCGGGACTCGAATCCGCGGGGTGCGGCCGCCAGGTCCGGCGACCGCCCGCTCTCCCCGGGCGTCGGGGACCTCCTCCGCCCGGCTCCGCGACGGACCGCTCCGCCACGGCCCCGCGCCCTGCGGCGCCGCACCGCCGCGCCGCCGCACCGCCGCACCGGATCCTAGGAGCGCGCCGCCGCGGGCCTCCGGCGGGTCATCGCGGCCAGGTCCTCGCCGAGCAGCGCCGGGTCCGCGGTCAGGGACGCGTGGACGGCCTCCAGGACGGGGAGTTCCGCCACCGCCGTCGCCAGGGCGACGTCCTTCGCGGCCAGGGCGACCGGGAAGTGCGAGCCGGTGGCGGTGGCCCGGCCGACGGCGCCCGCGAGCGGGCCCTCGCCGAGGGCGCGCAGCGCGAGTTCGCGGGGCAGGCCGAGGGAGCCGGCGAGCGCGAGGGCCTCGGCGACGACGGCGACCCCGCCGATGACGGCGTTGATGAGGACGAGCTTGAGGGCGGCGCCCGTGCCGGGGTCTCCGCAGGGCGTGACGGTGCCGAGCCTGTCGAGGACGCCGGCGACGGGCGAGGTGTCGCCGCCCGCGAGGATCAGCAGCTCGCCGGCGGCGGCCCGGTCGACGCTGCCCATGACGGGCGCGTCGACGAGGGTGACCCCGGCGGGAAGCCGGGCGGCGAGGGCGGCCACGGCGTCCGGCCCGACGGTCGAGGTGTCGATCCAGTGGGTGCCGGGGCGCAGCGCCGGGATCAGCTCGTCCGCGACGGCGAGGGCGGCGGCCGGATCCGCGAGCATGGTGACGACGACGTCGGCGCCCCGGACGGCCTCGGCGGGGGTCGCGGCGCGGACGGCGCCGTCGGCGACGAGGGCGTCGGCCTTGGCGGCGGTGCGGTTCCAGACGGTGAGCGGGTGCCCCGCGTCGAGGAGGCGGCGGGCCATCGGCAGGCCCATGGACCCGAGGCCGAGGAAGGCGATCCTCTGCGAAGTCCTCTGCGGGGGCTGGGTGGTGGTCTCCATGGGCCCGACGCTAGGACCGGCCGGCTCATGCGACAAGCGAATGTCTAGCATGGCCTCCATGCCTGTCTCGCATGGTCTGTACGAGGCGTTCCTCGCGGTCGCCCGCGCGGGCTCCTTCACCGCCGCCGCCCACGTCCTCGGCTACACGCAGTCCGCGGTCTCCCGCCAGGTGCAGTCCCTGGAGGAGGAGATGGGCACGGAGCTGTTCGAGCGGCTGCCGCGCGGGGTGCGGCTCACCGAGGCGGGCCGGGTGCTGCTGCCGCACGCCGAGGCGGTGCGGGACCGGCTGGTCGCGGCCCGGGCCGAGCTGGAGGCGCTGCGCACGCTCGACGGCGGGCTGCTGCGGCTCGGGGCCTTCTCCAGCGCCACCGCCTCCCTCGTGCCGCGCGCGCAGGCCGCCTTCCGGGAGCGCCACCCGGGGGTCGTGGTCACGCGCGTCGAGGGGCCGTCGGTCAAGCACCTCGGCCTCGTGGTCGCCGGGGAGGAGGACCTGGCGGTGGTCAGCCCGGCGGCCGCCGCTCCCCCGCCGCCCGGGGTGACGCTGCACCACCTGCTCGACGAACCGATGCTGGTGGCCCTGGAGCGGGGGCATCCGTACGCGGGGCGGCGGGCCGTGCGGCTCGCGGAGCTGGCCGACGAGGAGTGGATCGTCGGCCACGAGCGCCTGGAGGACACCCTGTTCCGTCCGGTCGTCGCCGCCGGGTTCCGGCCGCGCACGGGGCTGCTCGCCCACGACTGGATCGCCAAGCTGGGGGCGGTGGCGGCGGGCCTCGGCGTCACGCTCGTTCCCGCGCTCGCGGCGGCCTCGGTGCGCCGGGACGTCGCCCTCGTCACGATCCACCCGGAGGACGTCCCGTACCGCCGGATCTGCGCGGCCGCGCCCGCGACCCCGACGGTCGCGGCGACCGCGTTCCTGGGCCTGCTCCGCGAGACGGCGGAGCAGCTCATCCCCGGCTAATACCCTCCGACCGGCCTTGATCCTTACAGCAGGGGGCGGGATGATGGCCGTCATGTTCGTCGCAGCCACCCAGTTCACCCCGGTCGCCGGGGACATCGACGCCAACGTCCGTACGATCGCCGGTCTGGTCCGGGCGGCCGGGGCGGAGGGGGCCCGTGTGGTCGTCTTCGCCGAGCTCTGCCTGACCGGGTACGAGCCCTCCCTGATCCGGGACACCCCCGCCCTGGTCCTGACCGAGGACGACCCCCGCCTCGCACCCGTACGGGAGGCCTGCCGGGACGCCGGCGCGGCGGCCGTGGTCAACGGGCCGGTGCGGACGGGGGATTCGGAAGGACCGAACGGTTCCGTCGCCGGGATAACCTCGCTCGTGATCGGCCCGGACGGCTCGCTCCTCGCGCGCTACGACAAGCAGCACCTGTACGGGGTCGAGGCGGAGGTCTTCGAACCGGGCACCGCCGACGGGCGGTTCGCACTCGACGGGGTCCGGTTCGCCCTGGCCACCTGCTACGACAACCGCTTCCCGGAACTGGCCGAGCGGGCCGCCGCCGACGACTGCGCGGTGTACCTGGCGAGTTCGGTGCTCTCCGCCGACAACGACTCCTTCGAGGAGGTGTATCCGGTGCGCGCCCGGGACTTCGGTCTGCACGTGGTGCTCGGCAACGTCCTGGGACCCAACGAGGACGGGGTCGGCGGAGGCGGGGCCGGTGCCTGGGGCCCGGACGGCGGGCGGATCGCGGACGCGGGCCCGGAGAAGCCCGGTTTCGTGCTCGCCGAGGTGCGCTGACGCGGAGAGGCCGGGCGGCCGTGGGACACACGGCCGCCCGGCTCCGGGGCGCCGTCACGGAACCCCCGGTCCGCGACGGCGCCCGCCCCCGTCACGGGGCGCTCGTCCCCTTACGGGACGCTGATCCCCTTACTCCGATCCCCTTACGGGGCGGTCAGGCCCAGCGTGTACGCGCCGGAACCGCTGTACGCGTGGACCACGTACCGGTAGTAGCCCGCGGTGCCGTAGTAGCTGGTGTCCTCGTCGGAGGACGCCGTGCCGCCGACGGCCACGTCCGCCCACGTCGACCCGTTCCACTTCTGCAGGTACAGGTCGAAGTCGGTGCCGGCCGGACCGCGCAGGCAGCCCACGTGGGTGCCGGAGGTCGCCGAGTAGTAGTACGAGCCGTCCGGCTGGGCCTGGGCCTGTCCGGAGGACAGGGTGCCCTGGTAGGTGTGCTCGGTGCTGTCGCAGCCGGTGGGCGGGGTCGTGGTGCCGACCGACAGCTGGTAGGTGACCGTGTGCGTGGCGGAGCCCTTACCGGTGACGGTGATCGGATACGTGCCGTTGGCGGTGCCCGCCGCCACCTGCACGGTCATCGTGGACGAGGAGCCGGAGGTCACCGAGGAGGGGCTGAAGGAGACGGTGACCCCGCTCGGGGCGCCGCTCGCGGAGAGCTGCACGGTCTGCGCGCTGCCGCCGGTGGTGGAGGTGTTCACCGTGGAGGTGACGGAGGCGCCCGGCTGCACCGAGCCCGAGGACGGGTTCAGGGCGAGCGAGAAGTCCGGGGTGGTGGTGCCGCCGCAGTCGGTCTCACCGGACTGGGCCGGCACGCCGACCGCGTTCCAGGCCGCCTTCACCGCGTTGCACTCGGCGCTGCCGTAGGTGTTCTTGGCCGTGCTCAGCGTCGCCCTGCGGGCGGCGGGGTGGTTCCAGGAGGAGGTCTTCATCAGCAGGGCGCCCATGAAGATCTTGCCGGCCTTCTGGATGCCGATGCCGGTCACCGAGGACGGGCCGCCGGAACATATCGGGCTGCTGGGCTTGCCGCCGCCCGGGTTGGAGCCCTCGGCGAGCAGGTAGAACCAGTGGTTCTGCGGGCCGGCCGCCGCGTGCACCTCGGTGCCGGAGGTCAACTGGGTGTAGCAGTTGGGGTCGTTGTTGACGAGCGAGGGGTTGTACATGTTCCGGATCGGCTTGCCGTCGCCGAAGAAGTTGACCTTCTCGCCGACCGTGTAGTCCGGAGTGTCGTTGGGGTTGTTGGCGTAGTGCTCGGTGAGCGCGCCGAAGATGTCGCCGGTGGACTCGTTCATGCCGCCGTTCTCGTTGGACGAGCCGGCGGAGCCCGGGGTCCGGTCGAAGATCTCGTGGCCGTACTCGTGGGCCACGACGTCGATGCCGGTGAGCTGGTTGGAGCCGGTCTGGGACCGCCCGTAGGTCGTCTTCGTGCCGTCGTAGTACGCGTTGACCTCGGCGAGTCCGGCGCGGGCCGGGACCATGCCGCCCTGCCCGTTCTGGCCGTTGTAGCCGAACCACTCCTTGAGCATGGAGTGTTCCTTCTGCGCCGCGTACATGATGTCGACGCAGGCGGTCACCAGGTCGTTGGCGGTGCCGTTGCCCCACGGCGAGGAGCCGGTGTAGGCGCTGCCGTTCTGCCCGCCGCACTTGAAGCCGCCGCGGGTGGTGTCGGTCATCGAGGTCGCGGCGGTGTCGATGGTGACGTTGCCGTTGTGGTAGCCGCGGCCGTCGGCGTGCAGGATCTTGTCGGTGGCGCGGGCGACGGCCCCGGTGCGCGCGTCGACGTACGTGTCGAGGGAGCTCGGGGCGTCCTGCGCGGTCCGGCCGATGACCAGGGTGTGCCAGGTGAGGACGGCCTTGCCGCCCTTGAGGAGCACGGTCAGCTCGGGGGCGCTCGCGCTCTCGACCGAGGCCAGCTGCTTCCGGGCGGTGGCGAGGGCCGCGTCGGCCGTCACCTTCGCCTTCGTGGACAGCCGGATGGCGGGCGCCGGGGCGCCGGTGACCTCGCGGACCTTGCCGGAGCTGTCGGAGACGACGACCGCGTCGCCGCCGACGACCGGCAGGCCGCGGTAGGTGCGCTCGTACGCGGCGTAGTACAGGCCGTTCGCCCAGGGGGTGACGGACGTCCGGACGAGGTCCTCGTCGGCGCCGTGCCGCAGCTCGTCGAGGCCGCTGCTCGCGGCCTCGTCGGCGGCGGCGAGGGCGAGTGCCTTGCCGTGGCCCGGGGGTACGGGCCGCGCCTGCGGGGTCGCCGCGGTCGCCGGTCCGACGAGGGCGGTCGCGAGGCTCGCCGAGAGCGCCAGGGCGGCCACGGCCGCCGTGAGTCTGGTCGGGTGCAACGTCGTGCTCCGTTCAAGGGTGGGGGAGACGGATCATCGCGCCGAGTATGGGCGTGGACATGGCCAGTTCGGGACATCTCATCCGGCATAAGACGCGGGTTATGGTGCGCCCGTGCGCCCCTGCGTACGCTGCTGAAATGCAGCTGGAATTGAGGCATCTCGAAGCCGTCTGCCGGATAGCGGAAGCGGGCAGTCTGGGGCGGGCCGCCGGGCGGCTCGGGGTCTCGCAGCCGGCCCTGTCGGCGCAGCTGCGGCGCATCGAGCGGGTCGCCGGCGGGGAGCTCTTCCTCCGCGGCCGGCACGGTGTGGAGCCCACTCCGCTGGGCGAGTTCGTGCTCGCCAAGGCGCGGCTCGTGCTCGGCGAGATGGACGCGCTGGTCGCCGGCGCCCGGGCCGTCGCCCCGCACACCCCGCTGCGGCTCGGCTGCATCCTGCTCGTCCTCGTCGACCGGCTGCTCGGGGAGCTGGAACAGGTCGTGACGGGGCGGGAGATCACCGTCACCGTGGAGCACTCGGCGACGACGCTGACCCGGCAGCTCGGCGCGGGGCGGTACGACGCCGTCCTGTACGGGGAGGTCAACGACCACGAGGTGCCGCTGCCCGAGGGGACGACGGCCCGCACCCTCGTCCCCAAGGAGCCCTTCTGCGTGCGGCTCTCGGCGGAGCACCCGCTGGCCGGCCGGGAGCGGATCGCGCTCGCCGAGCTCGCGGGCGAGTCCTGGATGACGCTGGTGGAGGACGACGACGGCGGCCCCGAGGCGCTGGTCGCGGCCTGTGAGAAGGCCGGGTTCACCCCGTCGCTGCGGCACCGGGTCGCCGACCGCAAGATGCACTACGACCTGATCGCGGCGGGCCGGGCGATCTCGATGAGCCAGCCGACCGCCCCGGCGGCGGAGGGCACGGTGCTGCGTCCCCTGGAGGGCGACCCGGTGACGGGGCGGATCCGGCTCGCCTGGAACCGGGCCGCGGTACCGGCCCCGCAGGCGGAGCTGCTGTACCGGGCGGCGGCCCGCGCGTATCTGGCGGACGTCGGCAACAACGCCTTCCACCGGGCCTGGTGGGACGCGCGCCCGGAGCTGCACCCGGTCCTCGGCGACTGAGGACCGGGTGCGGTACGGGGCTACCGGTAGGAGACGTCCGCGGCCGAGTAGCGGCAGGTGGTGCCGTCCGGGCCGGTGCCGATCTCCTTGGGCTCCTTGCCGGTGCTGTTCCCGGTGAAGCGGGTGCACGGCTTGGTCTTCCGCTCGGCGTCGCCGTGGATCCGGATGTTCCGCAGGGTCGCCGTGTCGCCGTAGTTGGCGTTGACGCCGACGATCGACCTGCCGGGCGCGATGACGTCGACGTCGTTGATCAGGACCGTCCGCGCGTACTGCTTCCTGCAGTTGCCGCAGGAGCGGACGAGCTTGCCGAAGTCGGAGACCTGGAACCTGGTCACGACCAGCTTGCCCGCGCCGTTGAACTGGAAGACCTTGTCGGAGGCGCTCCTCGCGCCGCCGCCGTACACCGCGTATACCGACGAGGCGGAGGTGCCCTTGAAGGTGGCGGCGTCCTCGCCGACGTTCTCCCACCAGACGTTCTGGAGGGTGCAGCTGCCGAGGCAGTGGACGCCGTCGGCGGCCGGCGTCCCGAGGATCACGTTCTTGAGGACGGCGCCGTCCTCGAGGACGAAGACCGGCTTCTGGCTCTCGTCCTGGCCGTCCGAGCCGAGCTCACCGGTGCCGTGGAAGCGCTTGAGCCCGCCGTCGTAGGTGCCGGAGACCTCGATGGTCGTGGCGACCGGCTTGTCGCCCTTCGCCTCCGGCCAGGCCGCGACGGCGTCCGCCGCGCCCGCCGGTGCGAGCAGACCGCCGGCGACGACGGCCGCGCCGGTGATGCCGAGGGCGCTGAGGCCGCCGATGACCGCGCGCCGGCGACCCGTCTTCCGCTTGTGTGGCGTCATGTGTTCCTTCTTCAGTGGGGGTGGTGGTGCACCCCCTGGTCGCCACCGGAGGAAGGAAGGTTGCCGCCTTCTTGATCGTTTTTCCGGCCGTCCTTCCGGGAGTCCTCGTCCGCGTCGTCACCGGCCGTCTCGCCCCGCAGGTCACGGACCATCAGGGTGGCCCCGGCGACCGCTCCCGGCATGAGGAAGACCGCGACGAACGGGACCAGGAAGGCGAGCGTCAGCGGAACGCCGAAGCCCAGGGCGGCCATCCGGCGCCCGCGCAGCAGCCGCAGCCGCTCCTTGAGCTCGACGCCCCGGCGCTGGAGCGCGACGGCCGTCAGCTCCTCGGCGAGGAAGAAGCCGGAGACGCAGAAGCCGATGGCGGGGACGACGGTCTGGCCGACGACGGGGATGAACCCGCAGGCGAAGAGCAGGATGCCGTAGAACGCGACCCGCACCAGGATCCGCAGGCTGTCCCGGGCCGAGATCCACAGTTCGCGCCAGAGCGGCAGGCCCGACTCGGGGACCTCGCCGCCCTCGCTGCGGTCGACCTCCTCGGAGAGCGACTCGTAGAAGGGCTGGCCGACGAGGAGGGTGACGGCGGTGAAGGTGATCACCGCGAGGAAGAGCCCGAAGGCGAAGACGAGCCCTGTCAGGGCGCCGCGGAAGATCCCCTGCCAGGGCGAGGACCAGTCGTCGGCGAACGGCGTCGCCCACGCGGTCAGGTCGTCGGCGCCGTAACCGAGGCCGACGAGCGCGCCGGCGTAGAGGACGAGCGTCACGAGGCCGGGCAGCAGCCCGAAGCCGAACCAACGTCCGTGGCCGCCGACCCACTTCTGGCCCCGCACCAAGTAACCGAAACCCGCCCCGAAATCACGCATGACGATCACCCTATCGGGGCCCCCGGGACCGGCCGGGCGGCCCCCGCGCTCAGCCGGAGCAGGCGAGCGGGAAGGCCGCGGCCTCCGTGGCGGCCCGGACGGCGAGGACGACCGGGTCCGTGCACTCCGGCCGCGGCGGCCCGGCCGGCCGGCGCAGGGCGTCCAGGAGCCAGGTGAGCGCGGCATCCGGCGGATGCCGGGGCACGGCGCCGGCGAGCGCGTACCCGTGCACCGGGAACAGCCCGAGGACCCGGCGCCGCACGGGCATCAGCAGACCCTGAGCGAGCAGCTGGTCCCGGGTCCCCTCCAGCACCTCGGGGCCCAGCCGCTCGATCCAGCCGCGTGGACCGCGCCCCCGCTCGGCGAACAGCAGCCGGCCGAGCACGAGGTCGACGACCGGGTCGGTGCAGCGCCCCGCGCCACGGACCACGACCTCGTCGTGCGAGACGCTGATCCGTCCCTCCAGGACGAGTTCGAGGAGGGCGGCGCCGGCCGCGCCGAATCCCAGCTCGGTCCGGAACGTCCGGGAGCGCAGCCGGGGGTCCTCGTGGGCCGCCAGGAGCAGCCGGGCGGGCAGCGGGCTTCGCGGGGCCGGGGGCGGTGTCATGCGGGTCAGACGCCCAGGCGCTGCTTGACGTCGGCGAAGAACGGGATGTGCCGGTAGTCCTTCGCCGTCTCGTCGTAGTCGGTGTAGGCGTTGGTGAACGCGAGCAGGGCGGCCTTCACGTCCGCCACGGACTCGGTGTGGATGCGCCGTTCCACGGTCACGATCTCGTTCAGGAAGCGGGTCAGGACGGCGGGGAGCTCGGGCGCGAGGTGGATCCGGTCGCCGCGCAGGGCGATGCCGCCGTTCTCGAAGAGGTAGTTGAAGAGCAGCTGGGAGGCGACGGCGTCGTAGTTGGGCCGCGGGATGCCCTCGACGGCGTAGCGGAGCAGACGTTCCGCGAGCATGTACTCGTAGGCGCGGCGGGCCTCGTCGGCGGGGAGCCCGTCGTCCTCGAGGCAGACCAGCATCGAGGAGACGTCGACGCGGAGTTCCTCCAGGCCGGCGAGCGGCTTGAGCTTCTTGGCGTGGAGATAGTCGGGGATGGGCATGTCGCCCTGCCGGTGGTGGAACTCGTGCAGCCGCACCCACCAGGCGGACGCGGATTCGACGAGGTCGTCGTCGGCGTCCTGGAGGAGCGGGAAACTGCCCGGTGCCATCACCCCGTCGATCATCTTCCGGGTGATGCGGTTGTGGCGTTCGACGAACTTGTTGATGAAGTAGAAGATCAGGTCGTCGGGTTCCTGCCGACCGTCCAGGTGGTTCTCCGGGAAAAGGGCCACGACGACCCGGGACTGGAATCCCTCGGAGCAGGCGGTGATGTTCACCGGCATCGTGTTGCTGGCGTACCGCTCGGCCAGCAGCGGGTGGGTCGGCAGTGTCTCGTACGTCAGGTAGTCCAGCGACAGCCGGGGGAAGTAGGAGGCGTCGAAGTAGGAGAAGATGTGCTGGTCACGCCGGTTGTTGATATGGGCCTTGGTGCGCAGCAGCCGGGGTTCGTCGGCGAATCCGCGCAGGTCTTCCATGAGGGCCCGGGCGATGGGCTGTTCTCGCAGGTGCGGTGCGTTCTCCAGCTGTTTCAGCAGCCCGTCGAGGAATGCGGGATCGCGGGGATCGGCTTTTCGGTCCAGGCTCTGGCGTATTCCGTCGACCTCGTCGATGACCCGCTTGATCTCTTCGCTCATGTCACTGGCCCCCTTGTCTGGGTGGGATAGTTCTGGCGTTTCCAGTACTCCAGGCCGCCGATCATCTCCTTCACCCGGAATCCGGCACCCGCGAGCGCGGCGGCGGCCTTCGTGCCGGCATTGCAGGCGGGGCCCCAGCCGAACGTCACGTAGAGGGGCGCGGGATCGAGCCCGGCGAGGACGTCGGCCGTCATCGTGGGGTGCGGCACGCTCCGCGCGCCGGGCAGCGTCTCCTCGCGGTACGCGGCCTCCTGCCGGGCGTCGATCAGGACGAAGCCGGGCACGCCGTCGGAGACGTCGTGATGGACGTCGAAGGGGTCCGTCTCGCAGGCCAGCCGGGCCCGGAGGAAGTAGTCGAGCGCCTGTCCGGGCTCGGCGGCGGGGACGGCCAGCACCCGTGAGGCGGGTGAGGGCCGTCGGGGTGCTGTCGGTGCCGCAGCCGTGTCAGCCATCCGTGTCATCCATGAAGGTCATCCATCCGTTTCATCCGTTCGTGTTCTCCTCGGCGTCGTCCTCGGCGAGCCAGTTCTCGATGAGGAACTTGCCGATGGAGTCGGCGCGGTAGACGTGCCCGGCGTCGATGTGGGCCCGCAGTTCCGCCGCCGTGAACCACCGCGCGTCCACCACCTCGGCACCGTCGACGCGGACGGTGTCCGAGGCGGCCTCGGCGCGGAACCCGACCATCAGGCCCGCCGGGAAGGGCCATGCCTGCGAGCCCTGGTAGACGATGGACTTCACCTGGACGCCCGCCTCCTCGAAGGCCTCGCGCCGCACGGCGTCCTCCAGGCCCTCACCGATCTCGACGAAGCCGGCGAGGGTGCTGAAGGACTGCGGACCCGACTGGGCGTGCCGCGCCAGCAGGCAGCGCCGGGGTCGGCCGGCCAGCTCGATCAGCATGATCACGGCGGGCTCGATGCGCGGGAAGAGGAGTTTTCCGCAGTCCCGGCAGACCCGCAGGTGACCGCCGTGCCGGGAGTCCGCAGGGCCGCCGCAGGCACCGCAGAACCGCTGGTTGCGGTTCCAGTGCAGCAGGCCGCGGGCGTAGGCGAGCAGGCCGGCCTCGGCCATGCCGATGCCGGCGACCAGCTGCCGCACGTCCTGGACGGCGTCGGCGCCCGCCAGGGCGCGGGCCCGGTCCTCCGTCAGCGCGGACAGGTCGGCCGCGAAGACCGCCTCGTCGCCGTCGAGTCCCAGGAACACCGGCTCGGCGGCCTCGTCCAGCAACGGGCCCGCGTCGGAGACCCTCCGTACCACCGGCGTGCCGCCCCGCGTGAGGCACTGGTCGCGCCACATCGGGAGCACCCGGGTGCCGGGGAGGGAAGCCTGCGCGGCGACCCAGGCGGCGTCGGAGCGGCGGTCGCCCGCCCGGTCCAGCTCAAGTCCGGTGTAGTGCACGGAGGGACTCCTGTCGTTCATGAAGCGTCGGCTCGGCTCGTCCCCGGCCGTGCCGCCGCGCCGGCTTCACTCGGGGTGAGGGCGGCGCCCAGGGAGGCGAACTCGGCGGCCAGATCGGCCGGGCAGTCGGCCAGGAGATCGGCCACAGAGTCCCACACCACCCGGGCCGCCCTGACCAGCAAGTCGTCCCGCGGCGGCGTCAGGTAGTGCTGGAAGCCGAGCATCTCGAGCGGCGCCGCGACCGCGACCAGCACGTGGTCGGGCAGCTCGATCAGCCAGCCGTCGAACCGGTCCGCCTCCACGATGCGGCCGACGGTGGCGCGCAGCGACACCATGTCGACGGCCTCCGCCTCGCGCGTGCGTCGCACCACGGCGTCAGACCTCGTCCGTGTAGCGGATCGGGGTGTAGCCGGCCAGCTTCTCGAAGTCCCGGTAGAGGGTGTCGTAGTCCTTGTTGCGGACGAGGAAGGTGCCGCCGTTGTCGATGAGCGAGGCGCCCTGCTTGATCTCCTCGCCGACCTCGACCTTCCACTTCATGGTGAAGTCGCTCTCGACGTCGGGGTCCACGAGCTGGGCCACGACGCCGGGGCGCTTGGGGATCACCGCGTCGAAGCAGTAGGTCTGCTCCTGGTCCCACGGGTGGCTGGCCAGTCCCGCCTCGATCTCGAAGGCCAGGTTGAGCAGCGCGACCGCGTAGTTCTCCTGCATGGCGGCGAGTCCGGCCAGGCCCTTGAAGCGGGCGCCGACCTCCAGGAAGACCAGCTCGTCGTCCTTGGTGTGGAAGAGCTCCAGGTGGCTGCCGCCGTCCAGTCGGCCGAGGGCGTCCAGGACGGTCTCGGTGAAGGCCACCATGCGGTCGACGCGGGGGTCGGAGTCGATCAGGTTGATGTCGGCGTTGACCCGGCCCTTCTGCACCTCGGTGGAGTTGACCAGGTACTCGGTGACCCCGCGGAAGACGGTCCTGCCGTTCTGCGTCACCAGGTTGACGCTGTACATGGTGCCGTCGATGTGCTCCTCGTACTCGTAGGAGCGTCCGAGGTCCTTCGGCAGGGCGAAGAACTCCTCCGTGGTGAAGACCTTGTACACCCCGTCGGCGGAGGCCGCGTCGACCGGCTTGAGCACGAAGGGCATGCCGACCTCGGCGACGATCCGGTCCAGGTAGGCCGCCGGGTCCGCGGCGCGGGCGTCGGCGTCGAACCGGCCGAACCGGGGCACGCGCAGACCGGTGCCGGCCAGCCGCTCCTTCATCAGGCACTTGTCGCGGTAGGGCAGCAGCTCGTCGTAGGTCGGGCCGGGCAGGCCCAGTTCCTCGCGCAGCTCGCCGGTCAGCAGCAGGTTCCGCTCGTCGAAGCAGTGCAGGGTGAGTTCACCGGGACCGCACTCCGCGGCGAGTTCGCGCACGATGGCCCGTACGGACGCCGGGTCGGCGATCGACGACTCGGTGTACGAGGGGTTGTCGAGGCCACAGGGCACCACGTGGATCCGGTGGAAGTACTCCCGCTCCTCCTGCGAGACGTTGGCACTGTCCTGCTCGGAGAAGATGCCGACGAACCGGACCTGGTCCGGCTCCACCAGCAGGTCGTGGCGGAACACCCCGAAGCCCCGGGTCGAAATCACGACGACCGTCTTCATGCGCTTTCTCCTGTCATCGTCCTGGTCTCGTCGGACGGCCCGGTGGTTCCGGCCGTCTCGGACGTCTTGTTCTTCGTCCGCTTCTCCAGGGCGAGGAGCAGCGGGACGGCCAGCAGGCTCAGCGTGGCGAGGAAGACCATCGGCAGCACCTCCCCCCGGGCGAGGAGGAAGGTGAGCAGTCCCGGGGCGACGACTTCGCCGACCGTCCAGGACAGCTGGTACGTGGCCAGGTAGCGGCCGCGTATGGTGCTGGGGGCCATCGACACGCTCAGGGTGTCGAGGGCGGGGAAGGCGATCACCTCGGCGAGGGTGAAGACGCCCATCGCGAGGAAGAGCCCCACGTAGGTCACCAGGTCCGACGTCACGTAGAGGACGGCGAAGAGGAGGAACGCGGCGGTGTTGAGCACCGCGGCCAGCATCACGGCGCGGGTCATCCGGGACGACTCGGCCTTGCGGGCGACCAGGGTCTGGGTGAGGGAGACCTGGATCGCGTTGACCACGATCAGCGTGCCCGCGGTCCAGGCGGGCATCTCCAGCGCGTCGACGATGTAGATCGCCAGCAGCACCTTGATGAGCATCTGGGCGAACACCATGGTGGCGTTGACGCCGATGAGCAGTGTGTACGAGAGGTCCCGCAGGACCGTCCGGTAGCCGGCCGGGGGCTGCTCCGGCGGGGCGCTCCGCTCCTCCGGGGCCGCGTCGAGGATCACGTCGGCGGTCGCCGGGGAGGTCTCGCGAGCGGGCTCGGGGGGCGTGGGCCGCCAGGTGAAGAGCAGGACGGCCGCGAAGACGTAACTCACCGCGTTGCCGATGACGATGGCGTGGAGCGCGGTCCCCTCCCCCAGCGTGAAGGCGAAGGCGGCGAGCGCGCCGCCGATGCCCATCGCCGTGTTGCGCAGGGCGGTCATGAAGCCGAACCAGGTGGTGCGCCGGTCCTCGGGGGCGGCGAGCACCACCAGGCCGCTGCTGGACGTCCAGTACGTGGTGTGGCCCACCTGGACGAGGAAGGCCACGACCACGATCTGCCACACCGAGTGGGCCAGGAGGAAGCCGAGGTAGCCGAAGACCGAGACCAGGTTGCCCCAGGCCGCCGTGCGCCGGGCGGTGAACCGGTCGATCAGCGGGCCCACGACCATGGACGTCGGCAGGGCGAGGAGCCGTGCCAGGGTCATGGCGGCGCCGATCGCGGCCAGGGACACGGAGGTGGTCCGGGCGAAGTACACGACCGTGAACGCCAGGATCAGTCCGGTGCCGAGGCTGTCGATCAGACTCGCGGAGACGAACTTGCCGTGCCCCTTCAACCGCGGGATGCCGAGTTTCCGGCCTATCGACTCGGGTTCGACGGTGGTTGCCACTTCCTGGCTCTCTCTCGCTCCGGTTCGTGCCTGGGGTTGACGGCTCAGCCCTGTTCGGGCCGGGTGACCACGCGGATCCGGTCGAGGAGTCCGTCGATCCGCTCGATGGCGGCCGCGGTGTCCTCGGCGGTGACCAGGACCTGGACGTGCCGGCCGTAGTTGTCGTGCATCGGGCTGATCACGTCGCCGGGCTCGACGTACACGTCGACGCCGAAGACGCCGGGCAGCTCACGGACCTCGTCGACGCCCTCGACGGACTCGACGACGCCGGGCCGGCCGTTGACCCACTTCGTCGCGGCGCCGAGGACCGCCCGCGGCCGCTCGTGCAGCTCGGGGACCAGGCGGAACGGCCAGCCGGCCGCGTACTGCTCCAGGTCGACGCCGTGGGTGACGGCCATGAAGTCGAGCAGTCGGTCGCCGGCCACCCGGTCGTGGCCCTCGATGATCCGCGGGCCCTTGGAGGACAGCTTGATCTCGGTGTGGCCGACGCCGTCCTTGAGGCCGATGGCCGTCAGGAAGCCGACGACGTGGTCCACGATGGTCCGCTCGTCCTCCGGGTCGAGGATCGCCGGCAGCGCGTGGCCCATCTCGACGACGCCGTCGTGGAACTTGCCGGTGACGGAGACGACGATGTGACGGCCGGCGAAGGAGAAGGACTCGACGCTGTACTCGACGCCGTCGATGTACTCCTCGGCGATGAAGGAGGTCACGGGGTAGAAGGTGGCCATCGGCAGGTCGTCGCGGTCGCGGAGTCCGGCCACCTCCGCCCAGGCGGCGTCGACCTCGTCCGGGCCCTCGATGACGGCGATGCCGCGGCTCGCGGTGCCGTCGAGCGGCTTGACGATCACCGGGTAGCCGTGGCGGCTGCCGAACTCCCGGACGTCCGCACCGCTCTTGACCTCGGCGCAGCCCACCGACTCGAAGCCGGTGCGGTGGAGCCACTCGCGCATCCTGAGCTTGTCGTGCAGGCGGTTCGCCACCTCGTAGGAGGTGCCGGTCAGGCCGAGGCGGTCGTTGAGCCGGCCGGCCAGTTCGGTGGCCTGCTCCACCAGGGTCATGACGGCCGTGAAGCCGTACGCCTCGTGGGCGGCGCGGACGATCGGCCAGGTCACGTCCCAGTCGAGGTAGTCCACCAGGAGCAGCGCGTCGGCCGCCTCGGCCTGGCCGGGCAGCAGCCGCTCCTTGTGCTGGAGGAGGACGACCCGCAGGCCGAGGGCCTTCGCCTTCTCGATGGCCTGCAGCCGCCCGCCGATGATCAGAATGGTGTTCATGCTGGTTCCTCCGGTGGTCATGCGGTGGCGGGGGTCGACGGGACGGGGACGGACCCCGCGGTGGCCCGCCGGTCGTCCTGGACCTCGTCGTAGAGGGCCTCGACGATGACGTCGAGTCCGGCCGTCAGGCTCTCGTCGGACAGGGTCAGCGGCGGGAGGATCTTGATGACCTCGCTGTCGCGGCCGCAGGTCTCCACGATCAGCCCGCGCTCGAAGCAGCGGCGGGACACCTTGGCGCCGGAGATGCCGGCGGCGCTCACGTCGATGCCCCGGATCAGCCCCAGGCCCCGGACGGAGGCGGCGAAGCGGGCGGTCACGTGCTCCGCCAGGTAGGCCTCGACCAGGTCGCCCTTGCGGCGCACCTCGGCGCCGAACGCCTCGCCCGCGCCGTCCGCCCAGTGGGTGCGAACGGCCTCGGCGGCGGCGACGAACGCGAGCTGGTTGCCCCGGAAGGTGCCGTTGTGCTGGCCCGGCTTCCACACGTCGTATTCGGGCTTGACCAGCAGCAGCGCCATGGGCAGTCCGTATCCGCTGATCGACTTGGAGAGGGTGATCAGGTCCGGACGGATGCCCGCGCGCTCGAAGGAGAAGAAGGCGCCGGTGCGGCCGCAGCCGACCTGGATGTCGTCGACGATCAGCAGCACGCCGTGGGTGTCGCACCAGGTCCGCAGGCCGACGAGGAACTCGGTGGGCGCCACGTACACCCCGCCCTCGCACTGCACCGTCTCGATGATGACCGCGGCCGGCTTCTCGACGCCCGAGCTGCTGTCGGACACGAGCCGGTCGAGCAGGTCGAGCGAGTCGAACGGGCCCATCGGGGAGTCGGGGAAGGGGATGTGGGTGGTCTTCGGCAGGGTGGCGTGCAGGCCGGCCTTGTAGAAGTCCGAGCCGACCGCGGCCAGCGCACCGGTGCTCATGCCGTGGAAGCCGCCGCCGAACGCGACGACGTTGGTGCGCCCGGTGACGAGCCGGGCCACCTTGAGGGCCGCCTCCACCGCGTTGGTCCCGGACGGGCTGCAGAACTGCACCCGGTGGTCGAGGCCGCGCGGCGCGAGGATGTGCTCCTGGAAGGTCTCCAGGAAGTCCTGCTTGGCCGGGGTCGCCAGGTCCAGACCGTGGGTGAGACCGTCGCGCTCGATGTAGTCGATCAGCGCGCGCTTGGCGAACTCGGGGTTGTGGCCGTAGTTCAGCGCGCCGGCCCCGGCCAGGAAGTCGAGGTACCGGGTGCCGTCCGCGCCGGTCACGAACTCGCGCCGGGCGGTCGTGAAGGTGGCGGGGAAGGACCGGGAGTACGAGCGGACCGCCGACTCCCGGCTGTCGAACACGGCGGCGGGGCCGTTGTCCTGCGTCATGACTGCCTCTTCGTGCGTTCGGGTCACCGCGGGCCTCCGGTCGGCGACGAGGCCGGGAGGTCCCGGCCGATGTGGCGGGAGTGGGCGACGGCGTTGCCCGGGTGGTCGCCCAGGGGCTCGCCGTTGACGACGACCTCGCGGCGCGCCTGGAGGCCGCGCCGGTGCGCCTCGGACGCCGTGTCGCCGGTGACGATGAACATGCCGACGGCGTCGAGCTGGTCGGCGCGGCCGCTGAGCTTCTCGCCGCCGGTCTTGGTGGCGCGGGCCGCCAGGGTGTCGGCGGGGAACTCGATCGACCGGAACTCGGTGGTCCCGGGGCGCGGCATCACGAGCATCTCGACGGCGAACCGGTGCGGGCGCCCGGTGAAGGAGAGGTCGGGCCGGATGCCGCAGCCGATGTCGACGAGCACGTCGCCGAAGTCGATCCCGTAGGCCGCCCCGGTGGAGACCGGGGCGGCGAATCCCGCGCCACGGGCGTTGAAGTCGATCAGCTCGGCGGTCCCGTCCTCCGTCACCATGAACTCCAGGTGCGTGGGGCCGTGGTGGAAGCCGAGCGCCTCGTGCACGGCGCGCGAGGTCTCGACGATCCGGTCCTGGTGGGGGTGGTGGTACGGCAGCTGCATGCCCTGTTCGACGACCGGGTCGGAGGCGAGCACGTAGCGGCCGGTGAGGTTGACGAAGCCGACCTCGCCGCGGTGCACCATCGACTCGACGGAGAGGAGCTCGCCCTCCGCCCGCTCCTCCAGGACGAAGGCGCCGTGGGCCCGGATGTAGTCCCGCATCAGCGGGTTGACGACCTCGGTCCGCTCCACCGTCTCCATCGCCGCGCGCAGTTCCTCGGGCGTGGACACCTCGAAGCACAGGGCACTGCCGGTGCCGTTGGCCGGCTTGAGGATGGCCGGCCGGTCGAAGTTCCAGGTCTCCCAGGCGAGCGCCTCGTCGAGCGGGGCGGTCCGCAGGGCGGTGAGGCCGGCCTCCTGGAGCCGGGCGCGGACGTGCGCCTTGTCGAGGATGCCGCGCAGGGTCGCGGGGTCGGTCGTCGGCAGTCCGGCGAGCTCGCGGAGGGTCGCCTGGTGGGGCAGCGCTCCCTCGAACATGCTGTGGGTGCCGACGATCTCGTAGCGGTTGGTGAGGTACTTCAGGAGCGGCTCGACGGTGGCGGGGTCCGTCCAGGAGGCGACCTGGACGTGCTCGTCGACCAGCCCCTCGGGCACGGTGAACGGGCCCTCGGAGCACAGCGGGTTGCGGTTGAGGGCGACGATCTCGAAACCGCGGGCCTTGGCGGCCTGCGCCGTGACGAGCATCGCGTTCATCATCTCGAAGAGGACAAAGGCTCTCCTGCGGGGCATCGGGGTACTCACTTCCCTGCCGGAACCGCGACGGCCCCGATGTCGGTCCGGTAGCGCATGCCGGGGAAGCCGACGCGCTCGATCTGGCCGTAGGCGCGGGCGCGGGCCTCCTCGGGGGTGATGCCGGCGCCGACCACGTGGAGCACCCGGCCGCCGGTGGTGCGCGGGACGCCGGCCCTGTCGAGCCGGACGTTCGCGCAGAAGACGACGGCCTCGGCGGGGTCGACGCGGTCGAGGCCGCTCACCGCCTGGCCGACGGTGAAGGGGCCGAACGGCCAGCCGGCCGGGGCGTCCGGGGGACCCGGGTCGACGCTGCCCTGGACGAGCGCGACCGAGCAGCGGGCCCGGCCGTCGGTCTCCAGCCGGTGCCGGCCCAGCTCGCGGGCGAGCACCGCCTCGCACAGAGCGGTGAAGTCGCTGGTCACGCCGGGCAGGACGACCTCCGCCTCGGAGTCGCCGAAGCGGGCGTTGATCTCGATGACGACGGGGCCGCGCGGGGTGAGCATGGCGCCGATGTACACGAACCCGGTGAAGTCCAGTCCCTCCGCCCTCAGGCCGCGTACCAGCGGGTCGACCAGCGTGGACCGGAGTTCCTCGCGCAGCTCGGGGCTGTCGTCCGGGTGCGGCGCGACGGAGCCCATGCCGTCGCAGTTCTTGCCGGCGTCGTTCTCCAGGGTGCGCTTGTAGTCGAGGCCGGTGGGGAACAGCAGGGCGCTGTCCCCGTCGAGCAGCGCGAACACCGAGATCTCGGAACCGGTCAGGCGTTCCTCGACGACCAGCCGCAGCCCTTCGCCGCACTCGCGGGCGAACCGGTCGACGGCCGCCTCCGCCTCGGCCGTCGAGTCGCAGACCACCGAGCCGTCGCCGTCGGGGGTCAGCCCGTCGGTCTTGACGACGCAGCGGTACGGGAGGGTCCGCACGTACTCCTTGGCCTTCTCGGCGTCGGTGAAGACCTCGAACCCGGGCACGGGGATGCCGTGGTGGGCGCAGAACTCCTTGCCGCGGGTCTTGCTGGACTCCAGGGCCGCCGCGGCCCTCGTCGGGCCGATGACCCGGTGTCCGGCGCGGCGCAGTTCGTCGACGTACCCCAGGGACAGGGCGTCGATGTTCGAGACGAAGACGAAGGAGACGGGGTGCCGTTCCAGGAACGACAGGGCGCTGGCCGGGTCGGTCAGCGAGACCGACGGGGCGGACACGATGCGCGGATGGTCGATCACGTCGCAGCCGGGCCCGTAGTAGACGGTCACGTCCGGGTCGGTGCGCGTGAACAGGTCGCAGATCGCGTGGCCGCGTCCGGTGCTGTCGACGACGAGGATCTTCTTCATGGGCCTTGCTCGTGTGGTCACGGTGTCACCCCGCCGTCGACGGGGTGAGCGGAGCGGACGGCACGGCGGTCCAGTCACGGACGCTGTTGCCGACGTAGACGTGGGTGAGCAGGCCGCCCCACGCCTCGTAGTAGCGGTCGGCGTTGCCCTGCGCGAGGTCGTCGTTGCGGACCCAGGAGGAGTTCGCCCAGTCGCACTTGGGCCGGACGTGGTGCAGGTCGTGCTGCACGGTGTCGCCGACGAGGATGCACATGCGGTACGGGGCGTAGAGCAGCGTCATCCGCAGCCACCAGCCGGTCCAGGCGGCGAGCCGGCCGGCCGCGCCCAGCGAGGCGGTGTCCGGGACGGGCTCCCCGCAGAACCGGCCGAAGGTCAGCTCGTCGCGCTGCGCCTTGGTGAGGCGCTCGGCGTTGCCGTGGATCCACCAGCGGTGCTCGCTGAGCGTGTACAGCAGGGTCTGGTTCTGGAAGAAGAACGTCAGCGGGACGAACCAGAGCAGCAGCCACTGGACCCACCAGCCGGTGACCGCCAGCAGGGCGACGGTCACCGCCAGGAAGCCGTACGCCATCGCCATCCGGTACAGCGGGGAACGGCTCAGGAAGTTGGCCCGGATCCGGCTGAACAGGAAGGACCGGTGGTGGCGGGGCGAGACCAGCGCGCGCAGCAGGTAGCCGCGGAACTCCTTGCGGGTCATGCCCGGCCGGGCGCCGGTGCTCTGCAGGTACAGCGTGTCGCCGTCCTTGAGGGAGCAGGGGAAGGCGTGGTGGGTGAGGTGCTCGTCGCGGTTGCCGTCGAAGGGCGGCCGCCACAGCAGGGTGGTGATCAGCTCGCTGACGACCCGGTTTCCCTGTTTGGAGGCGGTGAACATCCGGTGCAGCGTCTGGTGGACGACGACGACGTCCAGCCGCCGCATGCCGCCGGCCGTGACGGGCCAGCTGAGCAGCAGCACCGGGACGAGGACGTACCAGGGCCGGGTCAGGGCCCAGGCGCCGGCGGCGACGGAGACGGCGGTCTGCACCGCGCCGGCGATCAGGGCCAGGGTGGGGCGCCACATGACCCGGGGTGCGGTGCCGGCCAGGGGCACGCCGGTCACCCAGGTCAGGAAGGGCTGTACGAGGCGCGGCAGGCCGCGCATCGTCTCGCGTGGTTGCATCGTTGGCTCCTCGGTGGGCGACCGGGGCGTCAGCCGGCGCTGCGCGGATCGCGGACGCCGCCGAACAGGGCGTCGTTGGTCTCGTGCGTCATGGGGCGGCTGAGGTCGTCCTCGCTGGCCAGCGTCATGTTGACGATCGTGCGGCGGCCGTTGCCGCGGATCGGGTACACGCGGTGCATGGTGGTGTTCGTCTTCACGACGTACGCGTCGCCGGGCTCCAGCGCGTAGGAGCGGACCTGGCTGCTGATCAGCGCACCGTGGACGTCGGGGTTCTCCTTGTCCCAGGAGGTGTTCGCGACCGCCTGGACGAAGCCGCCCTCGGTGTAGTGCGGTGCCTCGAGGACCAGGATGATGCCGTAGGTGTAGTCGTCCCAGTGCCAGCCGTGGGTGTCGCCCGACTTCAGCAGGCGGCTGATGACGTAGTGCTCGCCGGCGTACGGACAGGTGTGGACCTTCTCGCCGACGACGCGGGAGACGAGGTCCAGGACCTGGGGGGAGAAGTAGAACGCGTCGATCAACGGGCCCTCGTCCTTGATGACGGGCTGGCCGACGGTGGTCATGCTGCGCGGGGTGTTGTCCGTGATCTCGAAGGTGAGATCGTGGCTGACACCGTGCCGGTCCATGATGCCGAATGCCTCGTCCCGGATCGGACCGAAGAGTTCCGGCGGGAGCAGGCCGCGCAGCGGCACGATGTGTTCCGCGGCGAATTTCTCGCGCACTCCGGCCATCACCGCGGCGTCGAAATTCTTCGCGAAGTGGCGTTCCAGCAGGCCGTCCACCTCTTCCGCAGCCACCTGCGCCACACTTCCGTCGATCGTCATGCGTTCCCCCTCGTCGATTTTTGCGTGCGTTTCCGTGCGTTTTCGGTGTCGTGCAGGGTGATCAGAGTCCGGCGGACACAAGAGGACGCGTGAATTCCAGCGCGTGGACCAGGAAGCGCTCACCCTCGAATTCCGCGCGGCCGTCGGCCCGCAGCTTCTCGAGGTGACCGAGCATGATGTCCTTGTGCTCCGCGTAGCTTTCCAGCGGAATGTCCATTTCGCAGACCTCGATGGTGCGGACCTCGTAGCCCTTGGCGCACATCTCGGAAACCGTGCGGGCCACGTCGGCCAGCGAGGAATGGGCCATGACCAGTCGGCCGCCGGGCACGAGCAGGTCGTCGATCCGGGCGACGACGGCGTCGTACATGCCGCGGCCCTCGCGGCCGGCGACCAGAGCCGTCTCCAGTCCGCTGTCGGTGGAGTAGCGAGGGTCGTACGGCAGGTGCGGCGGGTTCGTCACGACGAGGTCGGCCTTCTCCACCGGCGCGAAGCCGGCGAGGTCGGCGGTGACGCAGGACACGCGATTGACGTCGAGACCGTTGCGGGCGACGTTGGCCAGGGTGTCCCCGGCGGCGGCGGCGTTGACGTCCAGGGCCGTGACGTGCGAGGCGCCGCCCGCCAGCAGGGCGACCGTGTAGAGGCCGGAACCGCAGCCCAGGTCGAAGGCGGTGAGGCCGCGCGGGTCGGGCGCGCTCGGGTGGTTGAGGGCGGCGACCAGGCTCAGGCCGCAGTCGGTGGGGAAGAGCACCTCGGCGGGGTCCTCCACCTCGATGCGCAGCGGCCGACCGCGGTACTCGAAGACGCCGTAGGCGGGGCGGGCGAACCAGAGGGTCCCCTTCCCTCCGACGGGCAGGGATCGTTTCTCGACCGGCGCCGTGATCGGGGCAGCACTCATCGCAGCCTGAACCTTTCGGTGGAGTGGGCAGGGCGGAAGCAGAGCTCGGGCGGAAGCAGGGTTCGGGCGGAACGGACTCGGAAGGGGATCCGGACGCGCCGAAACGGGCCGAACACTCTCGGGAAATTCCGGAAGAAGGCATGGTGAACGCGCACGCGCCGAACAACGGGAAACCACCCGAACGGAAAGCGGGCGCGTCAGCCGCTACTCACCGGAGAGCAGCGGAAGAAGGCACGGCCTCAGGAGAATGGGCCGGCGGGAACGGGCTGGATGGCCCGTACCGTCAGAACATGGACCGAGACGCTGCGGGGACGCCGTGGAACCGGCGGGCGCGCACTCGATCGGGACGGTGGTAAAGGTGGGGGGTCGACGTGCTCAAAGTGACTGCCTCCGGACGAGGGGTAAACCGGAATCGCTGCTTACGGACGCGGATGGCGCCGTACGGGTCGGCCCAGGGTGGTGATGCGCCGGTGAGCGCGGAGTCGTACTGGTTTTTGAGCCGTCGCAGAAACTAGTGATCGCGAAAGGAGTACGTCAACCCTCGGTATTCATATTCTTCAAGTCGGAGCTTCGCGATACTGCCGCTGGCATATGCAGAAGTGGCTGGATCTATGCATATGCGGAGAGGGCCGCCCCCCGGTCGGCCGGGGGGCGGCCCTCTCAGGACCTGCGGGCCGAAGGCCCTGGGGTCGGACTCAGACGGCGAGCTCGACCGTGATGTTGCCGCGGGTCGCCTTGGAGTACGGGCAGACCTGGTGGGCCTTCTCGATCAGGCTCTTGGCGGTCTCGGCGTCCACGTTCGGGATGGTCGCCGAGATCTTGACGATGATGCCGAAGCCGTCGTCGTTCTTGCCGATGCCGACCTCGGCGGTGACCGTCGAGCCGGAGACGTCGGCGTTCTCGTTGCGCGCGACGACGCCGAGCGCGCCCTGGAAGCAGGCGCTGTAGCCGGCCGCGAAGAGCTGCTCGGGGTTGGTGCCCGCGCCCGAGCCGCCCATGGCCTTGGGCGGGTTCACGACGACGTCGAGCTGACCGTCGTCGGTGGCGACGCGCCCGTCACGGCCGTTCTCGGCGGTGGCGACGGCGGTGTAGAGGACGTCCGACTGCTGGATGGACATGCTGGGTACTTCCTTCTGCGGTTCGCCGCGACTCGCGCCCACGATCGCGACGGCTGAGGGAAGACTAGCGGGTCGCCGAGACGATCATCTTTCCGGTGTTGTCGCCGCGGAGCAGACCGAGGAAGGCGTCCACGCCGTTCTCGATGCCCTCGACGAAGGTCTCGCGGTGCTTCAGCTCGCCCGAGGCGAGCCAGCCGCCGACCTCCCGGACGAACTGGTCCTGCAGACCGTAGTGGTCGCCGACGAGGACGCCCTGGAGCCGCAGCCGCTTGCCGATGATCATCGCCATGTTGCGCGGGCCCGGGACCGGCTCGGTGTCGTTGTACTGGGCGATCATGCCGCAGATGGTGGCGCGGCCGTGCACGTTGAGCGAGGAGATCGCGGCTTCGAGGTGGTCCCCGCCGACGTTGTCGAAGTAGACGTCGATGCCGTCCGGGGCGGCCTCGCGGAGCTGGTCCTTGACCGGGCCGTTCTTGTAGTTGAAGGCCGCGTCGAAGCCGAGCTCCTCGACGAGGAACTCGACCTTCTCGTCGGAGCCGGCGGAGCCGATGACCCGGGAGGCGCCCTTGAGCCGCGCCATCTGGCCGACCTGGCTGCCGACGGCGCCGGCCGCGCCGGAGACGAAGACGGCGTCGCCCTCCTTGAAGGAGGCGACCTCGAAGAGGCCGGCGTAGGCCGTGAGGCCGGTCATGCCGAGCACGCCCAGGTAGGCGGAGAGGGGGGCGAGGGCCGGGTCGACCTTGGTGGCGTGCTGGGCCGGGACGTCGGCGTACTCGCGCCAGCCGAGGCCGTGCAGGACGTGGTCGCCGACGGCGAAGCCCTCGGCGTTGGACGCCACGACCTCGCCGACCGCGCCGCCGTCCATGGGGTGGTCGAGCTTGAAGGGCGGGATGTACGACTTCACGTCGTTCATCCGGCCGCGCATGTACGGGTCGACGGAGAAGTGCAGGTTGCGCACGAGGATGCGGCCCTCGGCGGGCTCGGCGACCGGGGTCTCGCGCAGGGCGAAGTCCGCCGGCACGGGCCAGCCGTGCGGACGGGCGACGAGGTGCCACTCACGGCTGGACGCGGGAAGAACGGACATGAGCACGGCCTCCAGAAAAGCTTCTGATCACAAAAGGTTCACTACCTCAAACAACCATGCGCCTACATATTTCATGTTGTCAAGCATCTGGGTAGACTGATGCCCATGGCCACCTCACGCACGGACCCCCTGACCCTCGAAGTCGTCGAGCTGATCGGCACGGTCGTGGCGCGCTACTACGAGGAGTACGAGCAGGCGGCCGCGCAGCACGCGCTGACCGGCGCCCAGGCCCGCGTCCTCGGACTGCTCTCGCTCGATCCGCTGCCGATGCGCCGCATCGCCCAGAAGCTCAAGTGCGAGCCCTCCAACATCACCGGGATCGTCGACCGCCTGGAGGCCCGCGGCCTGGTCGAGCGCCGGCCCGACCCGGCCGACCGGCGCGTCAAGCTGGCCGTCCCCACGGACGAGGGCCGGGACACCGCCCGCCGGCTGCGCGAGTCCCTCGACTTCGCGCGCGAACCGCTCGGCGAACTGACCGAGACCGAGCGGACCCTGCTCCGGGACCTGCTGAAGCGGATGCTGGGCGCGGACGCGGCGTAGGGCCGGGGCCCCGGACGGACCACGGCCTCGAACGGACCACCGGTTTCAGGCACCCCACCCCTCTCAGGGGCACCTCCAGCCTCAGACGCACCACCAGAGGAAGCGGGTGCACGTCGGCGTGGGGCTGGGCGTCGGGGTCTGGCTCGGCGTGGGTCCCGTGATCGCCGGCGCGGTCCCGCCGGGCGTTCCCGAGCCGCTCGGCGTCGGGCCGCTCTCCGTCCCGGCCGGGGCCGCGGTGGGCGTGGCGGGCGGGGAGGCCGGGCCGCTGGTCGCCGGTGCGGAGGTCGGGGCGCCGTCGCCCCGGCCGGTGCCGGTGCCGGTCCCCGCACCCGTACCGGAGCCCGTACCCGTGCCGGACCCCGTACCCGATCCGGTGCCCGATTCCGATCCCGACCCCGTGCTCACCTGGCGGGGGCGCGCGGGGACGGAGCTCGGCGCGTCCGTCGCCGGGGCCGGGCTCGACCCCTCCGGCGGTTCGGTGGTCTCGACGGGTTCGGGCGGGAGCGGGGTCTCGGTGACCTCCAGCTCCTCCACCGCGATGGCGGCGCCGTCCTGCGCCGGCTCCTCCAGGGCGAGCTTCGCCAGGGTCAGCGTCCCGGCCGCGAGGACCAGTCCCACCGTCCCCACCAGGACCGTACGGCCCCGGCGCGCGCCCGATCCCCTCCCCCGCCGCGCGGCGGAGCGGCCCCGGGCGGCACGGCGCCCACCGGGGGCCGGGCGCGCCGGTTCGAGGACGTCCAGCTCGTAGACGTGCTCGGGCGCGGGCCGGTCCGGATCGTCCTGCCCGTCCCGCTCGTCCCGGTCGACGGACCGGTCCGGGTCGCCGTACGCGGCGGGGCCGCCCGGCTCGCCGTGGACGGCGGGTCCGTTCGCGTAGCCGTGGGCGGCGGGATCGCCCGCGTAGCCGTAGGCGGTGGATCCGCTCGGGTCTCCGTACGCGGCGGATCGGCTCGGATCCTCGTAGATCGCGGGCCGGTTCGGCTCGCCGTAGTGGTGGCGGTCCGGGGTGTGGACCGATGAGGGGACCGGTGTGTGCACCGGTATGTGGGGAGTCTCGTACCGCAGTTCCTCGACGGGAGTCCCGCACCCGGCACAGGCGAGGGCCCCATTGAGATGCCGCCGGCACGCGTGGCAGTAGTCCATGGGGCCCGCAGGCTATGCGGCCCGGTGCGGCGTCAGGTAGGCGCGGACGTGAGGATCCTGTGTGGAAACCGCAGGTCGGCGGCGGTGCGCCGTGATTCTCCCGCTTCGGGAAGGATCGGCTCCAGGCCTTCCTCACCGGGAGTGGGGACTCCGGCACCGCCCGCACCCGGGGGCCCCGGGCGGCGCAGCCCAGCGCGCGCCGCGCCCCGGAGGGCCGGACGATGCGAACAGGACCGCGAATCGCGACCCCCTCGCCCGTGCCAGCACCGCACTCCGGAGGATCCGCCGTGACCGTCAGCCTTGATCAGCTGCGTCGTTGCCATGTCGCCGTCGACCTGGGTGCCGCCCGCACCCGGGTCTTCGTCAAGGGCGCCGGGCTCGTCGTCGACGAGCCCAGCGTCGCCGCCGTCAACACCCGTACCGGAGCGCTGATCGCCGTCGGCGCGCTCGCGGAGAAGATGACCGGCCGCACCCCCGACTACATCCGGGTCGTCCGCCCGGTCTCGGGCGGCACGGTCGTCGACATCGAGATGGCGCAGCGGATGCTCCGTCACCTCCTCGGCGAGAAGCTGCGCCGGCAGCTGCGCCGCAAGCCCCGGCTGCGCGCGGCCGCCTGCACCCCGCACGACAGCGACCCGCTCGCGCAGCGCGCCGCCGTGGAGACCCTCGTCGGTCTCGGGGCGCGCCGGGTCGAGCTGGTCGACACCCTGATCGCGGCGGCCGTCGGCTGCGGACTTCCCGTCGAGCAGCCGACCGCGACCATGATCCTGGTGTGCGGGGCCGCGACCACGCAGGTCGCGGTGCTCTCGCTCGGCGCGATCGTCACGGCGGAGCGGATGCCCGTCGGCGGCGACGCCATCGACCACGCCGTCATCCAGCACCTGCGCCACCACCACGAGCTGATGCTGCCGAGCCAGTCGGTGCGCCCGCTGCAACTGGCCCTCAGCGGCAACGGCCTGACGGCGCAGGGGCCCGCCTGGACGGAGATCCACGGCCGGGACGTCGCCACGGGCCTGGCCCGTTCGGTGACCGTCGACACCGCCGCCGTGCGGGACGCGATCCACACCCCGCTGACGGCGGTCCTCGACGGCATCGGGAAGGTGCTGCGGGACTGCCCGCCGGACCTGGTGGCCGACCTCGCGGACCGCGGGATCATGATGGTGGGCGGCAGCGCCCTGCTGCCGGGCCTCGACCAGATGCTGCGGGAGGCGACCGGCATGCCGGTGCACATCGCCGAACGACCGGACGTGTGCGCCGTCCTGGGGCTGGGCGCGATGCTGGAGGGCAAGGTCCAGCCGATGGTCCTCGACCCGCTGGCGGAGCGGGACCCGTTCGCCGACGAGGAGTGAGTCGTCCTGGTTCCGGGCGATTCGTACGACCATGAGACCATGACGATCATGGACGAGGGCGCCGAGGCCGCGGACGCGCGCGAGGAGGAGTCCCGCCCGGACGCGGGGGCGGAGGCGGACGCGGAGGAAGGCGAGGGCGAGGACTCCCTTCGCCTGCCCATGCTGCTCGAAGCGGTCCTCGGCGTCGGCACGGACCTCGAACTGCGCACCACCCTCCAGCACATCGTGGACTCCGCGACCGAGCTGACCGGAGCCCGCTACGGGGCGCTCGGGGTCGTCGACCCCGAGCGCCACCGCCTCACCGAACTCTTCACCTCCGGCATGACCGACGAGGAGCGGCGGCGGATCGGCCGCCTCCCCGACGGCCGCACCGGACTGCTCGGCGTCCTCGTCCGGGACCCGCAGCCGCTGCGGCTCGACGACCTGACGACCGACCCGCGCTCCTCCGGCGTCCCCGAGGGCCACCCGGAGATGCACGGCTTCCTCGGCGTCCCGATCCGGGTCCACACCGAGGTCTTCGGCAATCTGTACCTCACCGAGAAGCGCACGGGCCCCTTCACCGAGGAGGACCTCGCCCTGCTCCGGGTCCTCGCCTCCCAGGCGGGAATCGCCATCGGCAACGCCCGGCTGTACGAGACGGCCCGGCAGCGGGAGCGCTGGATCGAGGGCGCGGCCGCGGTGACCACGGCCCTGCTCACCGGCGCCACCGCCGAGAACGCCCTGACGACAGTCGCCGAGCAGGCCCGCGTCCTCGCCGGCGCCTCGGCCGGCGTGGTCCTCCAGCCCACCGAGGAGGGCGGGATGGAGATCGTCGCCGCCTCCACCACGGACGACCCGGGCGACCTGGTCGGCACGACGATCGCGCCCGGCTCCCCCGTCCTGGTCCAGCTCCTCGGCGGGGAACCCGTCTTCGTCGAGGACTCGGCGACCGATCCGCGGATGACCACGCACGTCCGGTCCCGTTTCGGCCCGTCGATGATGCTGCCGCTGCAGAGCGGCGGGAAGCTCATCGGCACCCTCGCCCTGCCCCGGCGGCGCGGCGGCCGGCCGTACTCGGCGGTGGACCGGCTGCTCGCCTCGCAGTTCGCCTCGCAGGCCGCGCTCGCGCTGGTCCTCGCGGACGCCCGGCACGACCGGGAGCGGCTCGCCGTCTTCGAGGACCGCGACCGGATCGCGCGGGACCTGCACGACCTGGTGGTGCAGCGGCTGTTCGCCACGGAGATGATGCTCGAGTCCACCCGGCGACGGGCGGGCGGCTCCTCCGACGAGGACGCGCTGCTCGGCCGGGCCGTGGACGAACTGGACTCGACGATCCAGGAGGTCCGGACGACCATCTTCGCCCTCCAGCAGCCGCCGGCGGACGCGCCGGCCTCCTTCCGGGGGCGGGTGCTGCGCGAGACCGGCGGGGCCGCGGTCCCGCTCGGCTTCCAGCCGTCCGTGCACTTCTCCGGCGCGGTCGACACGCTCGTCGACGAGGAGACGGCGGACAGGCTCCTCGCCGTGCTGCGCGGGGCGCTCGCGGCGGCACACCGGCGGCCGGGGGTCGGCGCGATCACGGTCGAGGTGTCGGCCGGGGCCGACGGCGCCCGGCTGCGCGTCGAGGACGACGGCACTCCGCCGACGACGGTGACCTGGCCCTGAAGGACCCTCGTACGGCCCAACCCGGCGCGCCGGGCGCCTCCCCCGGATCTTGACTGGAGGGGTGACCACCGAGACCAAGCCCCCGACAGCGGCGGCCTACCGCAACCTGGCGATGGCCACCATCGGCTTCACGCTCACCTTCTGGGCGTGGGACCTGATCGCACCGATCGCGAGCTGGTACGGCGACCGGCTCGACCTCAGCTCCTTCCAGCAGTCCCTGCTCGTCGCGGTGCCCGTCCTGGTCGGCTCGGTCGGCCGCATCCCGGCCGGGGCGCTGACCGACAGGTACGGGGCGAAGCTGATGTTCCCCCTGGTCTCGGCGCTGACGATCATCCCGGTGCTGCTGCTGATCGTCGTCAAGGACAGTTACGGGCTGATGCTGGTCGTCGGCTTCCTCCTCGGCCTCGGCGGCACGACGTTCGCCATCGGCATCCCCCTGGTCAACTCCTGGTTCCCGCCCGCCAAACGCGGTCTCGCGCTCGGGGTGTTCGGCATGGGCATGGGCGGCGTCGCGCTCTCCGGCTACTTCACGCCCCGGATCGCCGAGCACGGCGAGAACCTGCCGTTCATCGTGGTGGCGATCGCGCTGGCGGCGTACGCGGTGCTCGCGGCGGTCCTCATCACGGACCGCCCGGACCGCCCGGTCCCCACCGCCTCCCTGGCCTCCCGCCTGGGCTCGGCGGCACGGCTGCGGGTGACGTGGGAGCTGTCCGCGCTGTACGCGATCGGGTTCGGCGGCATCGTCGCGTTCGGCGTCTACCTGCCGACGTACCTGAAGACCTGGTACGAGCTCGACCCGACGGACGCGGGCACCAAGGCGGCCGGGTTCGCCCTGGTGACGGTCGTCTTCCGCCCCGTCGGCGGCTGGCTCTCGGACCGGATCCACCCCGCGCTCGTGACGGCCGTCGCGCTCGGGACCGTCGCCCTGCTCGCCGTCGTCCAGGCCTTCGACCCGCCGCTGAACCCCGGCGGCACCATCGCCCTGCTCGTCATGGCGGCCGGGCTCGGCACGGCGAGCGGCTCCGTCTTCGCCCTGGTCTCCCAGGTCACCCCGCAGGCCAAGGTCGGCAGCGTGACCGGCATCGTCGGCGCGATGGGCGGGCTCGGCGGGTTCCTTCCGCCGCTGGTGATGGGCGCGATCTACAGCGCGAAGGGCTCGTACTCGATCGGCTTCATGCTGCTGTCGGACCTGGCGCTGGCGGGGTGCGTGTACGCGTACGGGCGGATGCGGGGGATCCGGGCGGGCGGTGAGACGCCGGACCCCCGCCCGACGAAGCTGACGACCACCAGCCCCTGAGCCCTCCCGGGCCCCACCGTGTGCCCCCGCCCCCGCCCGTGTGGGCAGTCGTCCCGCTGGGCGGGACGGGTGGGCACACGGGACGGCGCCCTTCGCGGCGCCTCCGCGTTCCGCGCCTGGACCCGCACCACCAGGGAGCCGTGCACGGGGTGCGGGTCCAGGCGCGTGAGCCTCGGGCGCCGGCAAGGGGCGCCGTTCCGTTGTGCCCACCCTCCCCCGAGCTCTCGGCTCCGCTCGAGCAGGGGGAACCCCCTTGCCCCGGCGGAACGACCGCCCACAACGGCGCGGCGCGGGCGGGCAGAATGCGTCACGTAACCCCTCGCCCTCGACCACCCGAGGAGTACGACCGGTGAGTGCGCTCTTCCCCGAACTCGAACTCGAACGCGAACGCGACCGCGACCGCCCCGCCCTGCGCGTCAGCCCCGACGCCCTGACGTACGCCGAGCTGGCCCGCGCCGCCGGCGCCCTCGCCGGACGCCTCGCCGACGCGGGCCGGGTCGCCGTCTGGGCGACGCCCACCGCCCGTACGGCCGTCGCGGTGGTCGCCGCCCTGCTCGCCGGCGTACCGGCCGTACCGCTCAATCCGCGCACCGGCGAGCGGGAGTTGGCGCACATCCTCGGCGACAGCACGCCCGAGCTGGTGCTCGCGGGTCCGGAGGACGAGCTGCCGGCGGGGCTCGCGGCGCTCCCCCGGATCGACGTGGAGCTCACGGGGCCCGAGGTTCCTCCCGAGGCCGTCCCCGTCGACCCCGAGACGACCGCGCTCGTCGTCTACACCTCCGGCACCACCGGCCCCCCGAAGGGCGTCCTCCTCTCGCACCGCGCGGTCGCCGCCTCCCTCGACGCGCTGGCGGAGGCCTGGTCGTGGACGGCGGACGACGTCCTGGTGCACGCGCTGCCGCTGTTCCACGTGCACGGGCTCGTCCTCGGGATCCTGGGCCCGCTGCGGCGCGGCGGCGAGGTGCGGCACCTGGGCGGGTTCTCGGTGGAGGGCGTGGCGCGGGAGCTCGGCGACGGCGGCGGCACGATGCTGTTCGGCGTACCGACCATGTACCACCGGCTCGCGGACGCGCTCGACGGGGACGCCCGCCTCACCGACGCCCTCTCGAAGGCCCGGCTCCTCGTCTCCGGTTCGGCGGCGCTGCCGGTGCACGACCACGAGCGGATCGCGGCGGCGACGGGCCGGACGGTCGTGGAGCGGTACGGGATGAGCGAGACGCTCATGAACACCAGCGTGCGCCCGGGCGGCGAGCCCCGGCCCGGCACGGTCGGGACGCCGCTCGCGGGCGTGGACCTGCGGCTCGTGGACGAGGACGGCTCCGTCCTGGAGGAGCTCGACGGGGAGACGGTCGGCGAGGTGCAGGTGCGCGGCCCGAACCTCTTCTCCGGCTATCTGAACCGGCCGGACGCGACGGCGGCGGCCTTCGACGGCGACTGGTTCCGCACCGGCGACATGGCGGTCCGCGAGGCGGACGGCGGGGTGCGCCTGGTGGGCCGGAAGGCGACGGACCTGATCAAGAGCGGCGGCTACAAGATCGGGGCGGGCGAGATCGAGAACGCCCTCCTCGACCACCCCGGCGTCCGGGAGGCGGCCGTCACGGGCGAGCCGGACGCCGACCTGGGCGAGCGGATCGTGGCCTGGGTGGTGCCGCGGGACGGGGAGAAGCCGCCGGCGGAGGCGGAGCTCGCCGACCACGTGGCGGGGCTGCTCGCGCCGCACAAGCGGCCCCGGGTGGTGCGCTACCTCGACGCGCTGCCCCGCAACGACATGGGCAAGATCCTCAAGAAGGCTCTGTCGGCGTCCGGTTGAGCGAAGGCGGCCGGGTCCCTCCCGGGCGGGAGGACCCCGGCCGCGCCGCTGCTTCAGGCCTGCCGCTTCACGCCCGCTGCTTCACGCCGATCGCGCGGATCAGTTCCTGGCTCACCGAGCCGCCCCGGTCGTCGCTCGCCCCGGCCCGCAGCGACACCGACCCGGCGCCGGACGGAACGCGGAGTTCGCCGGTCCAGGAGGCGCCGCGCGAGGACTTCCCGAGCACGACCTCCGTCCAGGTCGCGCCCTCGTCGTAGGAGACCTCCAGGGTGGCGGTGCCGATGGTGCCGGTGCCGGCCGCGCCCTTCACGTACTCGGCGGAGATGCCGACCGGCAGCCGGCTTCCGGCGCGGACGTCGCCGTCGAGGTCGGTGTCCACGGCGAAGCCGAGGTTGAGCATCGGCAGGTGGGTGACGCGGTCGTCGGGGGTCTCGGCGGAGCGGAAGGTCCACTCGCTGTGGCCCTCGGTGCCGAGCCGCCAGCGGTCCGCGTCGAGGGCGGTGTCGGTGACGACCTTGTACGTCGCCTCCCGGGCGGGGGCGTCCCAGGCGTAGGCGCCGGAGCTCTTCTTGCGGTCGACGCGGACGCCGTCGACGTACACCTCGGTGTACTGGGTCATCGTGTCGTCGCTCCACACGTTGCCGAAGCCGGTGTGGTCGGTGCCGGAGTCGCCCCAGCCGGGGGTGTTGAAGCGGAGGTCGTTGCCGGTGCGCTGCTGGCCCCAGCCGAGGCCGGTGCCGAGCCAGGGGTGCCAGACGGGGCCGAACCAGTCGAGGTCCGTGCGGCTGCCGCCCCGGTAGACGGACCGGCCGCCGCGCTCCTCCAGGGAGTCGCCGAGGTCGACGGACTCGTGCCACTGCTGGCCGGCGCCGGTGGAGACGTATTCGGTGCGCTCGGCCGGGAAGGCGATCCGCTCCTTGAAGCCGAAGCCGATCCGGAAGGTGTCGGTGAGCGAGTAGCGGAACTCGCCGCCGAGCTCCCGGCGCTTGGTCGGCATGCGGAACGTGGAGCGGACGGTGGCGAGTTCGTCCTCGCCGGGCCGGAAGACGAGGTCCGTGCCGATGGCGCCGGGGTGCCCCTCGGAGAGGTCGTAGGTGTACGGGGTGAAGCGGGTGCCGGTCAGGTCGACGCGCAGGCCCCGGGCGGCACCGGCCGCGAGCCGGCGCGCGTCGGCGGTGTTCACGGTGGCGACGGCGAGCGGCCGGTCCTCGTAGCCGGCGGTGCCGAACCACCGCATGAGCCGGCCGGGCCGGCCGTCGGTGACGAACAGGGCCTCGGCGCCCGCGTCCTGGGCTGTCTGGGCGAGCTGCGCCGGGTCGGCGCCCTCGGTGAGCCGGACGAGGACGGCCTTGCCGTCGGCGTCCTTGTCCGTGTACTCGGCGGGGGTGCCGGTGCCCGCGTCGACGAGGCCGAGGCGGTGGCGGCCTTCGAGGAGGGCCGTGCCGGCCTGCGGGGTGGCGTCGGAGAGGCGGACGCCGTCGACGCTCGCCTCCAGGAGCGGCTTGCCGAGGCGCCAGACGGTCCGGTACTCGAAGGTGCCGGTGGCGGGCTCGCGGGTGGGCGCGGCGAAGATCGAGTCGTACGTCAGGGGGACCTGGACGGCTCCGCCGTAGGAGGCGCCGTTCGCCTGGCGGTCGAACTCCATGAGGAGCTGGCGGGTCTCGGTCCGCTTCTCGACCTCGGCGCGGATCTCGCGCAGCCGCCGTCCGTCGAGGGTGATCTCGCGGTCGCGGTCGAGGACGATCTCGGGCTCGGTGAGGAAGCCGAGGCCGAGGGAGTCCGCGGCGCCCGAGCCGCGCACGTCGAGGAAGGTGTCGACGGTGTACGTGCCGGGCTCGAGGCGGAGTTCGAGCGTGCCGGACTCGCCGACGGTCGCCGGGAAGGGGTCCGCGTCCTTCGCGAGCCGCTGGACGCCCAGGCGGGCCGCGGCGGGGGCGCCGTCGCGGTCCTTGACGTGCACGGTGAGGGTGTAGCGCTCCTCCTCCTTGACCAGGCCGAGGGCGGTGTGCGCGACGGGCGTGCCGCCGGCGGTGGCGGTGATCCGGCCGGAGGACCGGCCCACCGGGGCCTCGGTGCCGTCGCCGGTGACGGTGGTGGAGGCGGTGCCGTGGGCGGGGACGGTGAGGGCGGTGTCGGCGAGGGCGGCGACCCCGGCGGGCATGCCCTCGACGGCGAGGTCCAGTTCGACGGGCCGGTCCGAGGAGTTGGTGTAGGTGACGGTCCGGGTGACCGGCTTGTTCTGCTCGTACGGCCAGGAGGCGAAGCCGAGGTCGGCGGAGCCGGTGGCGGTGACGTCCGCGGCGAGGGCGGCGGCGACGTCGACCCGGCCGGCGCCGAGCTCGTACGCGCCGGCGTCGAGGGTCTTCGAGGAGGACATCAGCGCGTCCTTGAGCTGGGCGCCGGTCCAGTCGGGGTGCTTCTCGGCGAGCAGCGCGGCGACGCCGGCGACGTGCGGGGTCGCCATCGACGTACCGCTCATCGAGGTGTAGAGGCCGCTTCCCGCGACGAGTTGGGAGCGGGCGGCGAGGATGTCCACGCCGGGCGCCGACACGTCTGGCTTGAGGGCCTGGTCGCCGTGGCGGGGGCCCTGGCCGGTGAAGTAGGCGGCGCGGTCGGCGGAGTCGACGGCGCCGACGGTGAGCGCGGAGTCGGCGGCGCCGGGCGAGCCGATGGAGCCGGGGGCGCCGGTGTTTCCGGCGGCGATGACGAACAGGGCGCCGGTCTCGGCGGAGAGGGCGTTCACGGCCTGGGCCATCGGGTCGGTGCCGTCGCTGGGTTCGCGGGAGCCGAGGCTCATCGAGACGACCTCGGCGTCGATGTCCTCGGCGGCCCATTCCATGCCCGCGATGATCTGCGACTCGGTGCCGGAGCCCTGGTCGCTGAGGACCTTGCCGACGGCGAGGGTGGCGCCGGGGGCGACGCCCTTCTCCCTGCCGTCGCTCGCGGCGCCGGAGCCGCCGACGGTGGAGGTGACGTGGGTGCCGTGCCCACCGCGGTCGGCGACCTCCTGGCCCTCGATGAAGGACTTCGACTCGGTGATCCGGCCCGCGAGGTCGGGGTGGGTGAGGTCGGCGCCGGTGTCGAGGACGGCGACCTTGACGCCCTTGCCGGTGAGCCCCGCCTCCCAGGCCTTCGGGGTGCCGATCTGGGCGTTGGACTCGGCCATGGCGGCCTCGACGCGGCCGTCGAGCCAGACCTTGGCGGGAGTGGCGGCGCGGGCGGTGCTCCGGCCGGTGAAGCCCTGCCAGAAGGCGGCGGGGTCGGTGGCGGTGACGGCGGCGCCGCCGATGCTGGGCAGGGCGCGGACGGTCTCGGTGCCGCGCGGGGCGGCGGCGGTGCGGGCGCTCTTCCCGCCGTACGTGACGATCAGCGGGAGTTCGCCGGTGATGCCCTGCTCGACGAGGCCGGTGACGTCGAAGAGGCGCGGGTCGAGCGCGCCGGAGTCCAGGTGGGGGCGGGCCTCGTCGGGGACGACGGTGACGCGGCCGTTCACGGTCCGGCTGCGGATCGCGCCGGTGGCGCCCTTCGCCCGGTCGACGGTGACGGTTCTGGCGCCGTCGCCGAGGTCGGTGAGGGTGACGCGGTCGCCGGTGACGAGGGTGACGGTGTGGCTCGTCGCGGACGCCTTGAGGGTGTCCGGCACGGCGGGGTCGGTGTTCGCGGCGGCGGTCTGCCCGGCCGAGAGCATCACGAGGGAGATGCCCGCGGCGAGCAGCGCGGCCCTTCCTCTGTCGAAGGGGGCGGTCCTCGACGTCATCGTTCGAACTCCTCGCGGACCCGGGGTCGGGGGTGTGTGCCGGGTCCGCGAGGAGTCTTGGCCTGTGGCGCGGGAGTTGACCCCGTCCGCGCCTGGCGGTTATGTGCCGTGGCGGCCAACCGCCAGGACGGGTGCGATCGTTCGGGGGGAATCGGCTGTGTACGTCACGGAGCCGGGTCGTGGGCGTCGTAGCGGCGGAAGCCGCGCCCGTACAGGGCGAGGAGGCCGACCGCGACGACGCAGGCGATCCCGCCGCCGGTGACGGCGACCGCCGGCGAGGTGAGGTCCGCGACGGAGCCCGCGAGGAAGTCGCCGAGGCGGGGCCCGCCCGCGACGACCACGATGAAGACGCCCTGGAGCCGGCCGCGCATCTCGTCCGGCGCGGCGACCTGCATCATCGTGTTCCGGAAGATCATCGAGACGGTGTCGGAATAACCGGCGAGGGCGAGCATGAGGAGCCCGAGCCAGAGGTTCCGGGTCAGCCCGAAGACGGCGATGGCGGTGCCCCAGGAGGCGACGGCGAGCAGGATCGCCTGCCCGTGGTGGCGGATGCGGCCCTGCCAGCCGGAGAGGACCCCGCCGAGGAGCGCCCCGAACGCGGGCGCGGCGACGAGGAGTCCGGTGGTCTTCGCGTCGCCGCCGTACCAGAGGACGGCGATGGCGGGGAACAGGGCGCGGGGGTGGGCGAGGATCATCGCGCAGAAGTCCGAGAAGAACGTCATGCGCAGGTTGGGACGGGTGGCGAGGAAGCGGAGCCCGTCGAGGACCGAGGCGCGCTTGCTCCCCGTCCGGTCCGGGAGCATCGACGGCAGTCGCCACATCGCGTACAGGCTCGCGGTGAAGGCGACGGCGTCCACGAGGTACGCGGTCTGGTAGCCGGCGAACCCGACGATCAGGCCGCCGAGGCTGGGCCCGACGAGGGTGCCGAAGGTGGTGACCATCGAGTTGAGCGCGTTGGCGGCGCGCAGCTGCTCGGGCGGCAGGAGCCGGGGGATCATCGCGGAGCGGGCGGGCGCGTTGAGCGCGGCGCACACGGCCTGGAGGGCGACGATCCCGTACAGGAACCAGACGTGGTGGAAGCCGGCGAACGCGGCGGCGGCCAGGGCGATGGACAGCACGGCGGAGCCGCTCGCGCTGACGAGGCCGAGCTTGCGCCGGTCGACGGTGTCGGCGATCGCGCCGCCGTACAGGCCGAAGACGATCAGCGGGACGAGGGCGAAGAGGCCGACGAGCCCGACGGAGAAGGGCGAGCGGGTGATGTCGTACACCTGGAGGGAGACGGCGAGGGCCGTCATGCCCTGCCCGACCCAGGAGACGGTGTTCCCGAACCAGAGGCGGCGGTAGTGCGCGGAGGTCCGCAGCGGGGTGAGGTCGGCGAAGACCTTGCGGCGGCCCTGCTCCCGCTCCTGCTCCTGGGTGTCCTGGGCGGCGGTCACGCGACGTCGTACCGCAGCTCGGGGCGCTCCCAGTGGACGCGGCCGGCGGGCGGAACGGTACCGGTGCGGACGGCGCCGGTCCGCAGGTAGAACTCCTCGGCCGGCGGATGCGCGACGACCCGCACGGAGCCGAGGCCGGCGACCCTGGCCTGCCCGGTCATGTGCTCCATGAGGAGCCGGCCTATGCCGAGCCCCTGGGCCGCGTCGGCGACGAACGCGAGGTCGAGTTCGGCATCGTCGACGAGGAGGGCGTAGAACCCGAGCACCCGGCCGTCGTCACCGTCGTCGACGGCGACGAAGACGGGGTGGTGCTCGATGTACGGACCGCCGACCTGGTACCCCTCGACCATGGCGGCGTAGTCGCCCCGGTAGGCGCCGGAGGTCCGGACGAGCCGGGTGAGCCGCTTGGAGTCGTCGGCGGTGGCGCGCCGGATGGTGATGTCGGACATGGAGAGAGTATAGGAGCGATCTCAGCTGATGCTCCTTACAATTCGGTGAACGGGGGCCGGGGCGCCCCTTCTCCCCCGCTCGCCGCTCCCTCTCCCCCTCTCACCGCTCCGCGAGCCGCATCGGCTGCGGCCCCGGGGAGAGGACGATGCGCGGGACCGGGCGGGGCGGGCGCGGCGAGACCGGGGTCAGGTGCCAGCGCGAGGCGATCGCGGCGAGCGCGAGGGTGGCCTCGACCGTGCCGAACACGTCCCCGACGCACTTGGTGGCACCGAGCCCGAACGGCAGCCAGGCGTCCCGCGGCACCTCCCCCGCCGTCCAGCGCCCCGGGTCGAAGCGCGCCGCGTCCGGGAAGAGTTCCCGGCGCCGGTGGAGCAGGTAGAGGCAGCAGACGACGACGGAGCCGGGCGGCAGCGACCTCCCGGCCAGCTCGGTCTCGCGGGTGGTGGTGCGGGTGACCGCCCAGGCCGGCGGGTAGAGGCGGAGCACCTCGCGGACCACGTCGCCGGTGTACGGCAGCCGGGGCAGGTCGGCCGGGGCCACCGGGCGTCCCGGGAGGACCGCGTCGAGCTCCTCGTGCAACCGGGCGGCGGCCTCGGGGTGGTCGGCCAGGAGGCGCAGGGCCCAGGCGACGACCGAGGAGGTGGTCTCGGCGCCGGCCAGGACGAGGGTGGCGACCTGGTCGCCGAGTTCGGCGTCCGACAGGGACCGGCCGCGCTCGTCCCGCACGGCGAGCAGCAGCGAGAGGGCGTCCCCGTGGTCCGCCCCGGTCGCCCGGTACGAGGCGACGATGGCGGAGACGCCCGTGCGCCAACGGGCCAGGGCCCGGTGGTAACGGCGGCGGGACGGGGAGGGCACCCGGTCGACGGTCGGCGCCACGACCCGGGTGTAGACCCCGCGCAGCAGGACTTCGAGGGCCTCGCGCAGCTCCTCCGCGGCGCGCGGGGTGATGCCGGCGGAGAAGAGGGTGCGGACGGCGACGGCGGTCGTGAGCCGGAACGCCTCCTCGGTGACGTCGACGACCGCCCCGGGCCGCCAGCGCCCGGTCAGGGCCTGGGTCTCGGCCGTCATCACGGCGGCGTAGCGGGCCATGAGGGAGGGGTGGAAGGCCGGTTGGAGGGCCCGCCGCTGGTGCCGGTGTTCGGCGTTCGGGCAGGTGGCGAGGCCGTTGCCGAGGAACGCGCGGACCTTCTCGTACAGGACGCCGCTCCGGTCGAAGGAGCCGCGGTCGGTGAGGACGCGGCGGACGAGCGCGGGGTGGCTCACCACATGGGCGGTCCGGATCCCCATCCGGACCCGGACCACGTCGCCGTGGCCGGGCAGCGAGTCCAGGAAGGCCAGCGGCCGGGTGGCCAGATGCGGCAGGTGCCCGAGCAGCGGCCACGCCCCGGGAGCCCGGCCGTGCCGGGGCGGGGGCGTCTGGTCATGGTGGGGCGGGGTTTCCCGGCCGTGCCCGGGCGACGGCTCCCGCCCCTTGCCGGGCGGCTGCGGGGACACCGGATCCGGGCCGCTCACGACGCCCCCGCCCCGCCCTCGGCCCGCGCGGACGCGCCGTCGCCGGCCCGCGCGAACGGGCCGTCGCCCTTCTGCGCGAACGGTCCGGCCGTTCCCGCGAACGCCCCTTCCTCCGCCAGCCGTTCGTGCTCGACCAGGGCCGACTCCCATGCCGCGGGCAGCCGTTCGGCGCCGGCGAGGGCGCGGTCGGTGAGGAAGGTGACGTGGAGGCGGCGGCGGTGCGCGACCCAGGCGACGAAGAGCGGCTGGCCCGGCACCATGACCGGCAGGGCGTACACCCCGGCCGCGGGGGTCCCGGCGAAGCCGAGCGGCTGCCGGATCCGGAGGTCGGCGACGCTGAGCGGGGTGTACCGGGCGTCGACGCCGCGGGTGAGCGCCAGGCGGCCGATCCGGTACGGGAGTCCGCGCAGGACGACCCGGTGGGCGTCGGCGAGGCGGGCGAGCCGGGCGTGGTCGAGGGCGCGCCCGAGGCGGTCGAGCCGTCGGGCCGGGTCGGGTTCGCCGCAGGGGAGGTCGACCCCGGCGACGGCGACCCGGTTGCCGAGCAGGGGGCGGGGGTCGTCGGGGTCCCGGACGCCGATGCCGAGGTTGGCGCGCAGCCCCCGGCCGTGGCCGGGGCCGTCCGGCCCCCAGCCGTCGGGGTGCCAGGCGCGCAGCGCCTCGGTCGTCAGGGCCAGGCAGAGCTGCGGGACGGTGGCCCCGGTCAGACGGCCGAGCGCGTGCAGCCGGGCGGTGTCGACGTCGGCGAACGCGGCGGCGTAGGACTGCGCGGGCGGGGTGTCGAGGGCCGGCCACCAGGTGACCCGGCGCGGCGGCCGGAACTCGGGGAGGACGGCGGCCCAGCGCACGGGCCGGGGCGGCCGGAAGGCGAGGGCCCTGGGGCGCGGCGCCCCCTCGGGGCCGAGCAGCCGCTCCAGGGTGGCGACGGCGGCGGCACCGTCCTGGAAGGCGTGGTGGGCCCGGTAGCAGAGCCCCCACCGCCCGTCGCCGGCCCGGCGGACGAGCCAGATCCCCCACAACGGCCGGTCGCGCGGCAGGGGTTGCCGCAGCAGCTCGTCGGCGACCGTCAACGGGTCGGCGCCTCCGGGTAGCTCGTACAGGTGATGATCGGGATCGAAGCCGGGGTCGGGCTCCCAGTGGGGGCGCCCGGCGTCGCCCGCCAGCCGGTGGGCGAGCTCGGGAAGCAGGCCGGCGCGACGCCTCAGGCGCTCCAACACCCTTGCGCGGGAAGGTGGTTTCCCGTCGAAGACGACCAGGCCGCCGAGGTGCAGGGCGGAGTCCGCCGCGTGCAGCGCCGCCACGTCGAGGGAGAGCCGGTCGAGCACCCCGAGCGGCACCGCCAAGGAAGATCGAATTGGATCTGAAGATCGCACAGAGCGCTACGATACGTCATCATGCAATCGCAATGCGTGACGGATGGCATGCCCCCCGACTTCCTCGACGACGACGCCGTGACGGCCTGGACCGCCTCCGGAGCACCCCTCGTCGACCTCCTCCGCCAGGCGCACACGCCGGGCCGGCTGACCGGATTCCGCCGTGGCGGCCGGGCGGCGGTCCTGGTCACGGAGCCCCGGCACGTGCACCAGGTGCTCGGCGTCGGCGGCGACCGGTACGTGAAGCGGTCGCACCGGGCGAGGCCCCTCCTCGGGGACGGCATGCTGACCGCCACGGGCGAGGCCTGGCGGTCCCAGCGGAAGCTGCTCCAGGCGATGTTCACGGGCCGGGGCATCCAGCGCTGGGAGCACCACATCGCGGGTGCGGCGGCCTGCGTCGTCGACCGCTGGGCGGAGCGGGCGCGCCGGGGCGCGCCGACCGACATCGCCGAGGACGTGCAGTTCTTCACCGTGGACACGATCTGGCGCTCGCTCACGGACCGGCCCCTGGACCGGGAGGCGTACGTCGACCTGGCGGCCGTGCAGGACATCGTCGCCGCGCTCCCCGCCGACGTGGGCGGTGCGACCGCGCTGCCGCCGGAGGTGGAGGCTGCGATCGCCGCGCTCGACGAGCGGATGCTCCGGGCGCTCGCCGACGCCCGGGTCCGCCACCGCGCGGACGGCGCGGGCCCCAGCGTGCTGGACCGGCTGCTCGACGCGGCCGAGACGGATCCGGCGTACACGGACCGGCTGATCCGCGACGAGCTGGTCACCCTGCTCGTCGCCGGGTACGAGAGCAGTGCCCGCACGCTGACCTGGGCTTTCGTCCTGCTCGACGCGCACCCGGAGATCATGGAGCGGGCGGCGGGGGACGCCTCGGCCGTCGAGGCGGTGCTCTCCGAGACGCTGCGGCTCTACCCGACGGGCTGGCTGCTGCCCCGGCACAGTCCGGCGGACGAGACGCTGGACGGCTGGGCGATCCCGGCCGGTACGGACCTCCTCGTCTGCCCCTACCTGACCCACCGCGACCCGGCGGTCTGGCCGGAGCCCGAGGTCTTCGACCCGGGCCGCTTCCCGGCCCGGTCGCCGCTGCCGCCCGGCTCGTACCTCCCCTTCGGCATCGGTCCGCGCGCCTGCCTCGGGACGCGGTTCGCGATGCGGGAGATGGAGGTGCTGCTCGGCGCGCTGCTCGCCCGGTTCGGGGTCGAGACGACCGAACCGGCGGGCGAGGCCGTGTTCGGCATCAACCTGCGCCCGGCCGGTCCGCTGCACGCGCGCGTCCGCGAGCGGACGTGAGCGCGCCCGCGCCGGACCGGCGCCCGGCCGACGCGTTCCCGCCCGACGGGTGCGGCTCCGGGGCCCGCGCCGCCGGAAGACGCACCGCCGGGAGGCGCGCCTCCGAGAAGTACGCCTCCGAGCGCGTCGACTACGTCGATCCCCGGGACCGGGTGGTCGCCCAGGGCGGGCGGGCCGGCGGGCCGCCCACCGGGCTGCTCCGCCGGTACGCGGCGACCGTCTGCACCGACCGCGCCGGCCGGGTCCTCCTCTACCGGCGGACCGCCTCGGCACCGGCCTACCCGGACCACTACGACGTCCTGATCGGCGGGGCGGTCCGCAGCGGCGAGGAGTACCGGGCGGCCGCGCTCCGGGAGCTGAGGGAGGAGCTGGGCTGGGAGCGGGCGCCCGGTCTGACCGAGGCGTACCGGCTCCGCGTCGACGACCCGCACGGCGCCTGCTTCCTGACGGTCCACCGCTGGGTGGCGGACCGCGCGCCCCGGCCGGATCCGGACGAGATCGCCTGGTGCGGTTTCGTCGCACCGCTCGCGGTCCTGACCGGCGGCTACACCCCGCTGGTCCCGGCCGGCGCGGAGGCGGTACGGCGCCTCTTCCCCGGCTGACCGCCCCGGGGCGCAAGGGACCGCCCGGCGTCTCCCGCCCCACCGGCCGCCGCAGGCCCGGAGCCCGCGGGGCGCGGACGCCGCACGGCGCGACACCGCACGGCCCGTGCGCCGTCCTCGCGCCGACCGCGGCCCCCCGCCGGCCGCCCTCCCCGGCCGGCACCCACCTCTCGTACGACAGCACCGAAGGACACCTCCCCATGACGTACTGCGCGCTGCCCTTACCCGGCGCCTCCCTCGCCGTCCCCGGCCCCCGCCCGGAACCCCTCCCCGGAGCCGGGCCGCTCGACCGCGCCCGCGCGCGGCTCGCGACCCGGCTGGTGGCGGCCGCCGGCCCCGAGGGGCTGCTCCGGGCCCCGTGCGACAGCCGGATCCTGGAATCCGCCCTGGCCCTGCGGCTGCTGACGGTGACGGGCGTGGACCCGGACGCCCAGGAGCGGCTGACGCGTCGTCTGAAGACCGCCGTGGACGAGGGCGCCCCCGACCCCGTGCAGGAGGCGGCCGCCCGCGCGGCCCTCGGCGAGTACGTGGACGGGCGGGGCGCGCTCGCCCGGCTGCTCGGCGGCTTCGACCACTTCACGGCCGGACGCAAGCGGCTGATGTTCCAGACGCTCCTGGCCGAGCTGGGCGCCCACCCCTTCCCCGAACTCCCCTCTCCCGAGGAGCTCTTCGAGGCCCGTGGCCAACAGCGCTGGCTGATCACCGAGATGGCCGCCCTCAAGGCCCTGTACGCCTTCGGGACGGGAGCGCCGCGGCTCGTCACGGAGGAGGACTGGCGGGTGCTCGAACCCTGCTCGCTGCCCGGCCCGCCCCCGTACGGCAACCACCTCGCCCGGATCCTCGCACTGCTCGCGCTGCGGCTGCGGCCCCGGTACGCGATGGCCGTGCGGGCGCGGGCGCGGGAGCTGCGCGCATGGCTGCACGAGGACGGCGGGCTGCCGTTCATCACGGGGATGGACGTGTTCGCGACGGCGACCGGCGGACTCGCGCTGGCCGGCGCGGGAGCCCCGGCGCACACCCTGCGGGCCCTCGCGACGGCCCTTGTGGAGCACCGGAACGCCGACGGCGGCTGGGGGTTCGACCGGGGTGTCGGGCAGAGCGACGTGGACGACACCTCGTACTGCGTGGAGTTCCTGCGGGCGACGGGCGCGGTGCTGTTCGGCGCGGAGGTGGCGGCCGGCGAGCGGTACCTGCTGGCCCGGCAGGGCGCGGACGGCGGCTTCCCGACCTTCGAGCACGGCACCGCCTCCGAGGTGGCGATAACGGCGGCGGCCGTGAACGCGCTCGCCCCCGAGCCCGCGCACCGGCCCGCGGTGGAGGCCGCCGTCCGGTTCGTCGTGGCCCGGCAGGAGGACGCGGGCCCGTTCGAGCGCAGCTGGAGCCTGAACGAGAGCAACGCCCTGTTCCGCACCGTCCTCGCCCACGACTCCTTCCTGGCCGTGGCGCCCGGGCATCCGGCCCGGACGGAGGTGGCGCGGGCCCGGGAGCGGGCCGTGTCCCGGCTGCTCGACACACAGAACGCGGACGGCGGCTGGGGGCACGTGCCGTCCGATCCGAGCGACCCGATCAGCACGGCGTACGCGCTGATCGCGGTGGCCCGGACACCGACCGTGCCGTCCGCCCGGGGTGCGACCGGGCGGGCGGTACGCCACCTCCTGGAGCGGCAGCGGCCGGACGGCGGCTTCGTCTCCCGCCCGGACCAGGCGGGGCCCCGGCCGCTGGCGTACCACGTGCCGCTCCTGACGGACGTGTGCGTGCTGCTCGGCCTGAACCACGCGCGCGCGTCCGCCGCGTGCTGAACCCACCCCTGCCCACAAGGAACGCCATGACCTTCGACGAACTGAAGACCCTGCTCGTCTCGCTCGGCCTCGACCCGGCCGACATCGCCCCGGAGTCCACCCGCGAGGAGGCCGGGCTCGACTCGCTCCTCCTCACCGAGCTCGCCCTCGTGCTCCGCAAGGAGCGGGGTGTCCCGGTCCCGGAGGAGGAGCTGTACGCGGCGCCGACCGTCAGGGCGATCGAGGGGCTCGTCTCCCGGTACGCGGGGGTGGCCTGATGTCCGGCGCGCGTCCGGGGGCCGCCGTCACCGGCGTCGGCCTCTTCACCCCGGCCGGCGCGGACGCCGCGACGACCTGGGAGACCGTCCGCGCCGGGAAGGCCACCGCCGTCCTGGAGGAGCGGGACGGCCTGCGCCACCTCGCCTGCCGGGCGCCCGGCCCGCCCGGGGACCTCGGCAGGGCGGTGACGGCGCGGCGGCCCGACCGGAGCGCGCTGCTCGCGCTGGTCGCGGCGCGGGAGGCGCTCGCCGACGCCGGCCTGGACCCCGCCGGCTGGGACGGGGCGCGGGTCGGCGTGGTCGCCGGGATCGGGGCGGGCGGCGTCCTCACGTTCGAGGCCCAGCGCGAGGTGCTGCGGACGGACGGCCCCGGGGACATGTCCCCGTTCGCGGTGCCGGGCGCGCTGCCGAACTCCGTCGCGGGGCAGCTGGCCGTCGAGTTCGGGATCCGCGGCCCGTCGACGGCGGTGACCACGGCGTGCGCGGCGGGCGCCACGGCGATCGGCGTCGCGCTCGACCTGCTGGCCCTGGGCCGCTGCGACGTCGTCCTGGCCGGCGGGGCCGAGGCGTCGCTGACTCCGTTCTACGTCGCGGGCTTCGACCGGCTCGGCGCGCTGTCCCGCCGGTTCCACGACCCGGCGGGCGGGCTGCGGCCGTTCGACAGGGACCGGGAGGGCTTCGTGATGGCGGAGGGCGCGGGGTTCCTGGTCCTGGAGCGCCCCGCGGACGCCGCCGCGCGCGGGGCCCGGCCCCGGGCGCTGATCACCGGCTACGGGGCGACGTCGGACGCGCACCACGTGGTGGCGCCCCGGCCGGACGGCTCCGGCCTGACGGCGGCCGTCCGGGGCGCGCTCGCGGAGGCGGGCGCGGTGCCGGGCGACGTCGACCTGGTCAACGCGCACGGGACGGGTACGCCGCGCGGTGACGCCGTGGAGGCGGCGGTGCTCGCGGCGCTCCTTCCGCACCGGCCGCCGGTGACGTCGACGAAGGGGGTGACCGGGCACCTGCTGGGCGCGGCGGGGGCGGTGGAGGCGGCGCTCACGGTGCTGTCGCTCGCCGAGGAGACCGTGCCGCCGACCGCGAACTTCGCGGAGCCGGGCGAGGGCATCGACCTGGACGTCCCCACGACGGCCCGGGGGGCCCTGCTCCGGCTCGCGGTCTCCACGTCGGTGGGCTTCGGCGGACACAACGCGGCGCTGGTGATCACGGCTCCGTAAGGGGCCGCCGCCCGCTCCGTGCGAGCGGGGGTCAGCCGCAGGCGGCCGCCACGTCGTCCGGGTCCACGCCGTCGAGCCGGGCGGCCAGGGCGTGGAGCCGCTCCCGCAGCTCCCCGAGCTCCGCCAGGTCGAGCCCGGTGGCGGCGGCGATCCGGCGCGGCACGCCGAGGGCCTTCTCGCGCAGGGCGGTCCCGTCGCCGGTGAGGCGGACGGTGACGGACCGCTCGTCCTCGGGGCTGCGGCGGCGCTCGACGTATCCGGCCGCCTCCAACCGCTTGAGCAGCGGCGACAGCGTGCCGGAGTCGAGGCGCAGCCGCTCGCCGATCCCCTTCACGGGCAGCTCGCCGTGCTCCCAGAGCACCAGCATGACGAGGTACTGGGGGTAGGTCAGGCCCAGCTCCTTGAGCGCGCCCCGGTAGACGCCGTTGAAGGCGCGGGTGGCGGCGTGCAGGGAGAAGCAGATCTGGTTGTCGAGCCGGAGGAAGTCCTCGTCCATGTGGTCCAGGATACGGGAGATGCGCATCACACACAATTAAGTTGTGCACAACTTAATCGTGCACTAACAATATGAGGGCAGCACCACACGGCCCCTTCGAGGAACGGAAGACCCCATGGACGCGATCTACACCGCCGTCGCCACCGCCAACGGCCGCGAGGGCCGCGCCGTCAGCTCCGACGGCCACATCGACCTCCCCCTCGCCCACCCCCAGGCCCTCGGCGGCAACGGTCAGGGCACGAACCCCGAGCAGCTCTTCGCCGCCGGGTACGCCGCCTGCTTCGCCAGCGCCATGGGCGTGGTCGCCCGCCAGGAGAAGATCGACATCTCCGAGGCCTCCGTCACCGCCGAGGTCTCCATCGGCAAGGACCCGGCGGACGGCGGCTTCGGCCTCGCGGTCGTGATGCGCGCCGAGTTCCCCGACCACCTCCAGGGCGAGGCGGGCCTCGCCCTCCTGAAGAAGACGCACGCCTTCTGCCCCTACTCGAAGGCCACCCGCGGAAACATCGAGGTCGAGCTCGTCGTCGAGTAGTTTTCTGTTGGTTCACGCACGCCCCTGGTGGTCATCGACCCACCAGGGGCGTTCGGTTGTGAGTTTTCACGTTCGGGCACGGGGGGTTCGCCCGCCGTACGACGGGCAGTCATGGGACGGCCGCCGGGCGGTGGTTCACGGGCGCTCTCCTTGGGGCGCCCGTCGACCGGTCCGCCCGGTCGCGCGCACCCGCACCCGCACCGTCGTACTCACACCGGAGGAGAACTCCCCCATGGCCGACCTCAATCGCCGCCGGTTCCTGCAGCTGGCCGGCGGCGCCGCCGCGTTCACGATGCTCTCGGAGAGCATCGCCCGCGCCGCCGCGATCCCCGCGCAGGGCTCCACCGGCACGATCCAGGACATCGAGCACATCGTCGTCCTGATGCAGGAGAACCGTTCCTTCGACCACTACTTCGGGGCGATGAAGGGCGTACGGGGCTTCGGCGACCCGCGCCCCGTGACCCTGCCCAGCGGGAAGTCGGTCTGGAACCAGTCGGACGGCAACAAGGTCACGCTCCCCTTCCGCCCGACCAGCGACAAGCTGGGCATGGAGTACCTCCAGGGCCTCAACCACGACTGGGCGGGCGGCCAGAGCGCCTTCAACAAGGGCAGGTACGACAACTGGATACCGGCCAAGACCAAGGCCACGATGGCCTACCTCACCCGTGAGGACATCCCCTTCCACTACGCGCTCGCCGACGCGTTCACCATCTGCGACGCGTACCACTGCTCGTTCATCGGCTCCACCGACCCGAACCGCTACTACATGTGGACCGGGCACACCGGCAACGACGGCACGGGCGGCGGCCCCGTCCTCAACAACGCCGAGGCGGGTTACGGCTGGACCACGTACCCCGAGCGCCTGGAGGCGGCGGGGATCTCCTGGAAGGTCTACCAGGACATCGGCGACGGCCTGAACGCGGCCGGCTCCTGGGGCTGGATCAACGACGCCTTCCGCGGCAACTACGGTGACAACTCCCTCCTCTACTTCAACAACTACCGCAACGCCCAGCCGGGCAACCCCCTCTACGACAAGGCCCGCACCGGCACGAACGCCAAGGCGGGCGAGGGCTTCTTCGACGTCCTGCGCGCCGACGTGCAGGCCGGCCGGCTGCCCCAGATCTCCTGGATCGCGGCCCCGGAGGCCTTCTCCGAGCACTCCAACTGGCCCGCCAACTACGGCGCCTGGTACATCGCGCAGGTCCTGGACGCGCTGACCTCGAACCCGGACGTGTGGGCCCGTACCGCCCTGTTCGTCACGTACGACGAGAACGACGGCTTCTTCGACCACGTCGTCCCGCCGTACGTCCCGGGCTCGGCGGCGCAGGGCCTGTCGACGACCCCGACCGCCCTCGACTACTTCGGCGGCAGGACGGGCTACGTGGCCGGCCCCTACGGCCTGGGCCCGCGCGTCCCGATGATCGTCGTCTCCCCCTGGTCGAAGGGCGGCTACACCTGCTCGGAGACCTTCGACCACACCTCGGTGATCCGCTTCATGGAGAGCCGCTTCGGGGTGCGCGAGCCCAACATCTCCCCGTGGCGCCGAGCGGTCTGCGGCGACCTGACCTCGGCGTTCGACTTCACGCGCACGGACACGCAGCCCGCCCCGCTCCCGCCGACGGCCGGCTACTACCCGCCGGACAAGAACCGCCACCCCGACTTCCTGGCCACCGCCCCGGCCGTCGGCACGATGCCCCGCCAGGAGCCGGGCAGCAAGCCCACCCGCCCGCTGAAGTACGCGCCGTACGTGGACGGCGCGGCGGACGTGACGGCGGGCACCTACCGCCTCACCTTCAGCGGCGGCCCCGCCGCCGGCGCCCAGTTCTACGTGACCTCGTCGAACCGCACGGACGCCCCGTGGACGTACACGGCGGAAGCGAACAAGGCGATCGCGGACACCTGGAACACCAAGTACAGCAAGGGCGTCACCGACCTCACGGTCCACGGCCCCAACGGCTTCCTGCGCCGCTTCCGCTCCCCCGGCAAGACTGCGGTCCCGGAGGTCACGGCCCGCCACGACGCGGCCACGGGCAACCTGGTGCTCACCTTCACCAACGCGGGTGCGTCCGCGACGGTGACCCTCACCGACGCCTACGGGGGCGGCCCGACGACGCTCTCCGTCCCCAAGGGCGCCACGGTGACCCACACCGTCGACACCTCCGCCGGCCACCACTGGTACGACGTCGCCGTCACGTCCTCCGCGAGCACGGAGTACCTCCGCCGCCTCGCCGGACACGTGGAGACGGGCACGGCGGGCGTCACGGACCCGGCCATCCTGACGTACTGACACCTCGGCCGTCCGCCCTGGCACCGGCCGACCGGTGCCGGGGCGGACCGCTACCCGAACGGCGGTTTATCCCGATATGACGCCGTTTTAGTCTGTTGGGGAGAGGGGCGGAGGCACTCCGCCCCGACGGACCCGGACCGGGAGGCCCCATGCGCGGGCGGACGACTCGCCTCTGGAACAGGCCGAGGGGCGCGCTCTTGGCGCTCATGCTCACCTGCGCCGCGGCGGCCCCGCTGACCGGCTGCTCCTCCGGCGACGAGCCCGCTCCGCGCCCGGACACCGACCTGACCACCCCTACGACGCAGGACGGGCAGGAGACGGAGACCGAGCAGCAGAAGCAGGAGAGGGAGAAGCAGGAGAGGGAGAAGCGGGAGAGGGAGAAGAACGACGGGAGCTTCAGCCGGGCGGGCCGGCTCTCCGACGGCTTCTCGGGCCACTGGCCGCAGAGCTACAAGAAAACGGTCACGAATCCGTCGTCCGGCCCCTACGTGGGCACGCTCGAAGTCCTGGACTGCACGCCGGGCGAGACGAGCCGGGCCGCCATCCCGCCGAGCCGGACCGTGAGCTTGCCCCCCGGGGGCACGGCGGCACCGGAGTTCAAGTTCTCGAAAGAGGGCGGGAACTCCAAGCCGACCCGTCAGGTCTGCGCGACGCTCCGGAACGCGGCCGGGGTCTCCGACGAGGTCAGCGAGCCGATCTCCGCGGATCCCGTGACGCCGCCCGGCCAGACCGGCGACACCACCACGGACAACACCACCGGCCAGACCGGAGACACCACCACGGACAACACCACAGGCCAGACCGGCGACACCACCACGGACAACACCACCGGCCAGACCGGAGACACCACCACGGACAACACCACAGGCCAGACCGGCGACACCACCACGGACAACACCACCGGCCAGACCGGCGACACCACCACGGGTGACACCACCGGCGGCACGTCCGAAACCGGCGGGTCCGACGGGAACGGCTGAGCCCGCTCCAGTGAAGGGATCCTCATGGCCGAAGCGGACTCCGACAGCGGAACGCGCTCCTGGGGCAACTGGGTCGTCACCTTCGCCACACTGGCCGCCCCGACCACGTTCATCGGCGCCCTGCTGCTCTACTTCGGCTTCGCCTACACCGACTCCCTCTACGCGTACTTCGGCGTCGACGCCGCGACCCTGGGCTTCTCCACCCAGGAGTACGCGCTGCGCAGTGCCGGAGCCCTCTACGTCCCGGCGGGCGCGGCGCTCACCGTCGCGCTGATCGGCGTCCTGGTCTACTACGCGGCGCGCACGCTGGGAAACCGGGGCGCGCCCCCGCCGCCGTGGGCCCGGCCGGTGGCGTACGCGGTCTCGGCCTGCGGCCTGGTCATGTTCGTCCTCGGGGTGCTCGGCGGTTTCGCCGTGTGGCGTGCCGGGGCGATGGACACCCCGCTGCTGATCGGCGGCGGACTGGTCCTCGTCGTCTTCGGCAGAGCGCTGTCCTTCAAGCTGGAGGGCGCCGACTACCCGGTGGCGCGCGAGCGGCTGGCGCTCGCCCTGGTCGCCACGTTGGTCGGCCTGTCGTGCTTCTGGGCGGTCCACGCGTACGCCAAGCAGCACGGCACGGACGACGCCCGGTACCTGGCGCGGCACCTGTGGCTGCGTCCCGCGGTGACCGTCGACACGGCGGAGCGCCTGTACTTCCCCCCTCGGCAGGTACGCGAGACGCCCCTGCCCGTCGCCGGTCCTCCCCAGCGGTTCCGGTACCGGTACGAGGGGCTGCGGCTCCTCGCCGAGGTCAACGGCCGCATGTTCCTCATTCCCGAGGACTGGGCCAGGACGGGCGGCGGCGTGCTCGTCGTGCCGGCGAACGGCGCGGTGCGCGTCGCCTTCCGCTCGGACTGAGGCGGGGACTCGGGCCCGAGCGGTCCACGCCCCAGGGGCGCAGGGCGGCGGCCGGTGCCGCCTCGACGTCGTCGCGTTCCCGCTTGCCGCCTTGATCGGTCATCCCAGCATTTCCCTCGCGAGCCGCCTCAGGCCGCGGTGCGCGGCGGAGCGGACCGCTCCCGCCCTCTTGCCCGGCATCCTGGCCGCCGCGGGTTCGTCCAGGCCGACGACCACCCGCGGCAGCGCCGCCTCCGCCTGGTCGCGGGCTATCTCGAGCCACGCGTCGGAGGCCACGCCTTCGGCGGACTCGCCGACGAGTCCTCGCAGATATCCAGATATCCCGGGAGCCCTGGCTGCGCGATCCGGTACACGGCCGCGAACGCCTCGTCGTCACCGTTCTGCGCACGGCGCACCGCACGCTGCAGAGCGGCGTCGTCCGCCCTCGAACGACCTTCCCCTTGGCCTTCCCGCGTCGCGCTGCCCGGCGCATCACCCTACGCGGCGGGAAGGCGCAGGCCGTCGGCCGTCCCCCGGGGCAGCGGCAGGCCCTTCGGGCGTCGCGGGACCAGCAGGAAGAGCTCGTAGGCGGATTCGTCGGGACCCAGCTCGAAGCGGTTGACCACCTTGCCGAGCGGGTTCCACGCCCGCCCGTCGTACGTCCGGACGCCGACCGGCTGCCCCAGCAGTTCGGACGTCACGTCGTCGAAGTCGACCCAGCGGGCCCGCGCCTGCCGGACGAGCACCTCGCCGACGTACGCGCCGAGCTCCTGGAGGATCGGCGCGACGTCGCCCGGGTCGCCGGCCCCCCGCCGCAGACCGTCCACCACGCGGTCGACGATGCGCAGGCTGACCGCGGAGAAGTCGAGGGGGAGCCGCGTCTTCGCGGCGGTGCGGGTGGCGAAGGCGGAGGCGTAGCGGCTCATGTCGGCGGCGCGCAGCGTGCGGTTGACTCGATCCATCGGTCCCACCCCTCGTGTATGAACCGGTGCGTCCCCGGTCCCCCTGGCACCTCGGGAGGGCCGTGGAACTCCCCACGTCCTCCCAAGAACCCAGCGGGACCGGGCGCCGGATCATCACGGGTCGAATGTGTGATCACCGTCACACCCCGAGCGCGGGCGGTCCCGGGCGACCCGCGGCCGCCGATCGAGCTCCCTGCACGCCGACCGGGCCGGAAGGGCCGGAGCCCGCTTTCCTCAACGGCCTTCCAGGGCGGGGGTCGCCCGCTCGCCGGGCTCCTTCAGGTGGGCGAAGACGACCAGGTTCTCGGTGTAGTCCTTCGCCTTCCGGTCGTAGGCGCCGGCGCACGTGATGAGCCGGACGAGCGCGTTGGGGGTGTCCTCGTAGACGCGCCGGTCCGGGAAGTCGTCCTTGTCGAACTCCTCCACGGAATCGACGACGAAGGCGGCGGTGGTGCCGTCGGCGCGGCTCACCTCGAAGGTGTCTCCGGCCTCGAGTTCGCCGAGCCGGGCGAAGACGGCGGGGGCGGTGGCCGTGTCCAGGTGGCCGGCGACGATCGCGGTCCCCAGTTCACCGGGGGAGACGCCGGACTCCTGCCAGCCCACCAGGTTCGTGTCGTCGGCCGGGGGCGGGTCGAGCGCACCGGAAGGGCCGATCCGCAGGCCGATGAACGGCGCGTCCACGCCGATCCTGGGAATCCTCAGCCGAGTGGGAGCCGACCTCGGCATCGACGGACCGGCCGCCGGGCCGGCGCTCGGCGAGGCATGGCGCGAGGCGCCGGGCAGGGACGACGGAGCGGCAGCCGCGGGCCGAGCCGGTGTTTCCGTGTCCTGGTCGGCCCACCCCGGGCGGAACACGAACAGAAGCACGGCGAGAACCAGCGTCCAGAACACGGCGGGGACCACCCACCGCGGGATACGCCGGGGCGCTCCCGCGTCAGCGGGGTCCGGTCGGGTCGTCACCAGGGGCTCCTTCGGGCTCGGCGGAAGATCCGGGATCGGGTGGACGGGATGTCGGCGGCCGGACGCAGGGGCCGCCGTCCTGGAGGCGGCCCCTGCGTCCGGTCTTCCTCATGCAGCCGCGCCGGCGGCCTTCTTGCGGCGGTGGAGGACGAACGCGGCGAGTCCGCCCGCGACCAGGGCCGCGCCGGTCACGTTCGTGGTGCCGCTCGCGAGGCCGCCTCCGCCCGTGTGCATGCCGCCCTTCGGCTTCTCCGGCTTGTAGCCGCCCTCGTCCTTCGACTTGTCCTTCTCCGTGTCCTTGGACCAGTCCTTCTGCTTGTCCTTGGACCAGTCCTTCTCCGCGTCCTTGTTCCAGTCGTCGGCGTTGACGAGGGACAGCGCGCCGGAGCCGGTGTGCATGCCGCCCTTCGGCTTCTCGTGCTCCTTCTCGTACCCGCCCTTGTCGTGGTCCTTCTCGGGCTTGTCACCCTTGTCGTGCTCCTTGGACCACTCGTCCCCACCGACGAGGGACAGCGCCCCGGAGCCGGTGTGCATGCCGCCCTTCGGCTTGCCGTGGTCGCCCTCCTTGCCGTGGGAGGAGCCGTGGTCGCTTTCCTTGCTCTGGGAGGAGCCGTCCCAGTCGCCTGTGGTGATCGCGTAGGCGCCGGGTGCGGCAAGCGCCAGGGTGCCGGCGGTGGCGGCCGCGGCGAAGAGAATGCGGGCAGAGCGCATCGCTGAACTTCCTTCCGTACGCCGCGTCAGCTGACCCAGTGTCGGCTTTCGGTTACGCGGCGACACGGCTCACCGTCAGCCGCCGTCGAGCCGCCTGCCACTCGGGATGGTGCATACGGACCCAAGGCGAAGGGACGCGCGCATCGCACACCGCACCTCACGGGGCGTCAGGAACGACGGTCGCTTCCGGAGGTCACGGCATCGGGCCGGGCGCACTCCGCCCCGGCGTGGCCCCGCCGTCAGGCCGGTCGCCCTCCGTCACTCCTGGGAGTGACCGGCTTCGCGACGCCGGGCCGCTGCGGAAGCGCTCGGAAATTCGGCGGAGTGTGCGGCGTGTCACACGCAGGGGCCGGGGCCCGCCGTGCCATCATCGTCCTGGATCCGCACCTGCGTTCCACCTGAGGCCCCACGCCGAGAAGGCCGGGGCCGGTGCGGCAGGCCGGGGGCACCCGCCTCGCCTCAAGGGCGAGGGGTGGGCTCCGCCCGCGGAAACACCCATCTTGGTGTGTTTTCGCAGGTCAGAACGTTTTTCTATGGTGGGGCGGGTGGGACTCGAACCCACGGCCGACGGATTATGAGTCCGCTGCTCTAACCGGCTGAGCTACCGCCCCGTACGGTGAGGCGCGTACATGTGTGCGCGCCGTCTGCCGCAGCATAGCCGCTCATACGATCTCCTGCTCCGGATGATCGGCTCTGCTCGACCATGAAGACCCCGCCGCGCCCCGGATGGTTCCCCGAGACGCGAAAAAGGACCCCGAAGGGTCCTCTTCCGTCTCGCTCCCCCGGCTGGACTCGAACCAGCAACCCTCCGGTTAACAGCCGAATGCTCTGCCAATTGAGCTACAGGGGATCGCGCTCCCCCGACTGGACTCGAACCAGTAACCTGCCGGTTAACAGCCGGCTGCTCTGCCAATTGAGCTACAGGGGATTGCTGCGTTGCACCGATCGGCTCCACCTCGGTCCTTGCCGGGCGGCGCTCGCTCGCTGCGAGACATACATTAGCGCAAGCAGGGGGGTGCTCCGCCAATCGGTATCCCCAGGGCCTCCAGGGAAGGATCGCAGCCGTGCGGTACAAGCTGACGTTCGTCGTGGGACTCGCCCTCGGTTACGTGATCGGCACACGGGCCGGACGCGAGCGCTACGAACAGATGAAGAAGTCCGCGAAGGAGTTCGCCGAGAACCCCGCCGTGCGGAACGCCGCGGAGACCGCCGCCCAGACCGGCCGCCAGGCCGCGGGCAAGGCGGTGCACCTCGTGGGCGACAAGGTCGGCGACCACCTGCCGTCCTCCGTGACCGACCGGGTCCACGCCCTGCGCGGACGCGGCATGGGCAACGGCAAGGTCGACGAGGAGGACTGGGGCACCAGCAACACCTGAGCCTCCGCGTGCGGCAGAATCATGTGTCATGGGGATAGTCGCCGGACTGGACAGCTCTGCGGAGTTCACACGCATCGTCGTCTGTGACACGGACACGGGTGCCGTACTGCGGCAGGGGTACGCCGCGCATCCCGGTGAACCGAAGGCCGTCGACGTCGATCCGCAGACCTGGCTGCTCTCGCTCGGGGAGGCCGCCACCGGCGGCCTCCTGGAGGGCGTGGAGGCCATCGGCGTCTCCGCGCAGCAGCACGGACTCGTGCCGCTCGACGCGCAGGGCGGCCTGGTGCGGCCCGCGCTGGTGCGCAACGACAAGCGGGCGCAGGTCGCCGCCGCCGACCTCGTCGAGTCTCTGGGCGGCCGGCAGGCCTGGGCCGAGGCCGTCGGCAGCGTGCCCGGCGCCGGCCAGCCGATCGCCAAGCTGCGCTGGCTGGCCCGCGCGGAGCCCGAGAACGCCCAGCGGGTCGCCATGGTCCTCCAGCCCCACGACTGGCTCGTCTGGCAGCTCCTCGGCCGCCCCGCCCGCCGCACCACCGACCGCGGCGCCGCCTCCGGCACCGGCTACTGGTCCACGCGGACCGGGACCTACCGGCCCGACCTCGTCGAGCTGGCGCTCGGCCACCAGGCGGTGCTGCCCGAGGTCCTCGGCCCGTCCGACGCCGCCGGCATCACCCCGGAGGGCCTCCTCGTCTCCGCCGGCACCGGCGAGACGATGGCCGCCGCGCTCGGCCTCGGTCTCGGCCCCGGCGACGCGGTGGTCTCGCTCGGCGCCTCCGGCTCCGTGATGGCCGTGCACCACGAGGCCCTCACCGACCCGAGCGGCATGATCACCTCCTTCGCCGACGCCACCGGCATGCACCTGCCCGTCGTCTCCACCGCGAACGCCGTACGGGCGCTGCGCGGGACCGCCGAGATGCTGGGCGCGGAGTCGCTGGAGGAGCTGTCGGCGCTCGCGCTGAAGTCGACGCCCGGAGCCTCCGGGCTCGTCCTGCTGCCCTATCTGGAGGGCGAGCGGACCCCGAACCTGCCGCACACCGCCGGCACGCTCAGCGGGCTGCGGCGCGAGTCGATGAAGCCCGAGCACCTGGCGCGGGCGGCGTTCGAGGGGATGCTCTGCGCGCTCACCGACGCCATGGACGTGCTGCGCGGGCGGGGCGTCGAGGTGCGGCGGGTCTTCCTGCTCGGCGCGGCGGCCGCCCTGCCGGCCGTGCAGGCCCTCGCGCCGGCGCTCTTCGGCGCCCAGGTCGTCGTCCCCCAGCCGGCCGACTACGCGGCGCTCGGCGCGGCCCGGCAGGCCGCCTGGGCGCTCGGAGTCGCGCGGGGCACGCTGTCCCCGTCCGCTCCCCCGCCGTGGCAGGGGGCGGTCGCGCAGATCCTGGAGCCCGGCGACGAGCTGTCGGCGGGGCAGGCGGTTCGGCAGCAGTACGTGGCGACGCGGGAGCAGATCCACCCGGGCGCGTTCGGCGCCTGAGGGCCGTACGCGGCTTCGTGAGGTCCCGCTCCGGGCTCCGCCCGCGCCCCGAAACCGAGTCGTAACGCTCCCGGGGTGCGGGCGATAGTAGGAGCCGTGCTCATAAGACTTCTCCGAACCCATCTACGGCCCTATCGAAAACCCGTCGCACTGCTCGTCCTGCTGCAGTTCCTGCAGACCTGCGCGAGCCTCTACCTGCCGACCCTGAACGCCGACATCATCGACCACGGCGTCGTCAACGGGGACACCGGCTACATCCTGCGCTTCGGCGCCCTGATGGTCGGCGTCTCCGTCGTCCAGGTCGTCTGCAACATCGGGGCCGTGTACTACGGCGCGCGGACCGCCTCGGCGCTCGGCCGCGACGTGCGCGGCGCGGTCTTCGACCGGGTGCAGTCCTTCTCCGCCCGGGAGCTCGGCCACTTCGGCGCCCCCTCGCTGATCACCCGTACGACCAATGACGTCCAGCAGGTCCAGATGCTGGTCCTGATGGGATTCACCCTGATGGTCTCCGCGCCCATCATGTGTGTCGGCGGCATCGTGATGGCGCTCGGCCAGGACGTCCCCCTGTCGGGCGTGCTGCTCGCGGTGGTGCCGGTCCTCGGCGTCGCCGTCTCGCTGATCGTTCGGAGGATGCGGCCGCTCTTCCGGACGATGCAGGAGCGGCTCGACACGGTGAACCGGGTGCTGCGCGAGCAGATCACCGGCAACCGGGTCATCCGCGCCTTCGTGAAGGACGGGTACGAGGAGGAGCGCTTCCGCGGGTCCAACGGCGAGCTGACCGACGTGTCGATGGCGACGGGCCGGCTGATGGCGCTGATGTTCCCCACGGTGATGACCGTCGTGAACGTCTCCAGCGTGGCGGTGGTCTGGTTCGGCGCGCACCGCATCGACAGCGGCGGGATGGAGATCGGCGCGCTGACCGCCTTCCTCGCCTATCTGATGCAGATCGTGATGGCCGTGATGATGGCCACCTTCATGTTCATGATGGTGCCGCGCGCCGAGGTCTGCGCGGAGCGCATCGAGGAGGTCCTCGCCACGGAGACGAGCGTCGTGCCGCCGGCCGAGCCGGTGACGAAGCTGCTGAAGCGCGGGCACCTGGAGGTCAGGAGCGCGGACTTCCGGTACCCGGGCGCGGAGGAGTCGGTCCTGAAG
>NZ_JAINVG010000070.1 GCF_020400725.1 Streptomyces sp. NK15101
CGCGGGGGGGGGCGGGGGGGGGGGGGGGGGGGGCGGGGGGGGGGGGGGGGGCGGGGGGCACGGCGGGGGCGGCTCGGGGTGGCAGGGCTTCGGGTGGTGGTGGTGCCCGTGGCCCTTGCCCTTGCCGTTGCCGTGGTGCTCGTGGCCCTTGCCCTTCCCGTGGCCCTTCCCGCCACCGTTTCCCTGGTCGTCGCCGTCGTGGTGGCCGCCGGCGATCGCCACCGCGATCTGCGAACCGCCCGAATCGGTCGAGGCGTAGGCGCAGGCGTCGGCGGCGGCGGGCACCGGTGTGGTGAGCAGCCACACGAGACCGAGGGCCGCCAGCGGCCGCGCGAGGAGTGATCCGTACAGAGACACGCCGTCGAGCTTGATCACAGACGGGGCGCGCCGGGGCGGAATCGCGCGGGATTCGCCAGATGGAGGGGATCTCCGGATGTGAGGGCTTGACGTTTCGCCGGATGTCGGTGACGGATTCGGCGCAATGCCCGGTATTGGCGGTCGTGATGATTGCGGACGGGTGGCCGGCACCGCTCGTTCAGGCCTCCCGGGGGAGAACTGTCCGGTTGTCGCCCTGTCGGACGGACCGCCCAACAGGGCATCCTGCACCGGCGACCGGGCCCCGAGAACGGCAACAGCCGAGGTACGGAGGGGGCCTGGGACCCCGTCGGCCGCGGACGGCAGTCTTCCGGGAACCGACGCACGATCATATGCACGTGAATTTGCACAGTCCGAAGGCGTGAAGTCTGCGTTCCAGGAGCACGTGCCAATGGCGTGTGACCAAGAACGGACCGCGAATTTCCGTTTCTACTCGCTCTCTTGGCGGGCGATCAGTAGCCTCACCTCGAACACCGGCCGCGAACACATGGCCGCACCCCCCATGGCGACTTGTTGGAGACATTGATGGAGCGTCCCGCCTGGGCCCCGCCCGGCATCGACATTTCGGTGCCGAGCGTGTCCCGTATGTACGACTTCTATCTGGGCGGCTCGCACAATTTCGAGGTGGACCGGGAAGCGGCGCGCAAGGCCATGGAGTTCATGCCTGGCCTCCCCAAGATCATGCAGGCGAACCGTGCCTTCATGCGGCGCGCCGTCCGCCATGCCGTTGACAACGACGTCACCCAGTTCCTCGACATCGGCTCCGGCATACCCACCTTCGGCAACGTGCACGAGGTCGCCCGCGCCGCCGACCCCGCGGCCCGGGTCGTCTACGTCGACCACGACCCGGTCGCCGTGGCCCACAGTCGCGCCGTCCTGGAGGGCGACGACACCGCGGCCGTCGTCTCCGCCGACCTGCGCAAGCCCGCCGACATCCTCTCCAGCCCCGAGGTGACCCGGCTCCTCGACCTGGACCGGCCCGTGGCCCTGCTCCTCGTCGCCGTCCTGCACTTCCTGGAGGACGAGGACGAGCCCTACCAGGCCGTCGCCGAGCTGATCGAGGCCCTCGCCCCCGGCAGCCTCGTCATCCTCACCCACGCCTCGTACGAGGGCATCCCGCTCCCCGAGGAACAGGCCGGCGGCACCGTCGGGATCTACCGCGACATCCGCAACCCCCTGGTGATGCGGTCCGGCGGCGAGATCATCCGCTTCTTCGAGGGCACCGAACTGGTCGAGCCCGGACTCGTCCCCATGCCGCTGTGGCGGCCGGACGGCCCGGCCGAGGAGGAGGATCCCTACGCCTTCTCCGGGTTCGCAGGGGTGGGGCGCAAGGCGTGAAGGTCCCGTCGCAGCCGTCCGGCGCCGTCGCCGAAGCCGACGGCCCGGAGGACAGACTCAGGCGGTTCGTCACCATCTGGAGCAGGGCGATCTTCCCGGTGACCGCCACCTCGCTGACCCGCACCGAGTTCGAGGGGCACCTGCTGCCGCTGGCCCGCACCCTGTGCGACGCCCTGCACGCCCGGCCCTTCGACACGGCACCGGCCCAGCGCACCGGCGCGGCCCTCGTCGCCGCCCACTGCACCGACCCGGACGCGCTCGGCCGCAGCCTCGGCGTCGTCGACTCGTACCTGGTGCTCTACTGCGGTGCGGAGTCGGACCTGCCGGCCGAGGAACTGCGCGCCCGCTGCGCCCGCCTCCAGCACGCCATGGCCGCCGGCTACGCGGGGGCCCTGCGCGAGCGGACCCTCACCGAACAGGAGGCCATCGCCCGCTCCGCGCTCGCCGCCCGCAGCGCCGCCGAGATCGCCCTGCACGCCACCGAGAGCCGCTTCCGCGCGGTCTTCGACGGGGCGGCCATCGGCATCGGCATCGCCGACCTCGACGGCAACGTCCTGGAGGTCAACGAGACCCTCACCCGCATGTTCGGCGGGATGGAGGGCCAGGTGCGCAGCCGGAACGTCAGCGAGTGGGTCCACCCGGAGGACGGGCCGCACGTCTGGAAGCTGTACGAGGAGCTGGTCCGCGGCGAACGCGAGCACTACCGCGTGGAGAAGCCGTACTACCGGGGTGACGGAACGGTTCTCTGGACCAACCTCACCGTCTCGCTCCTCCGGGACGCCGAGGGCCGCCCCCAGTACCAGCTGGCCCTCATGGAGGACACCACCGAACGGCGCCTGCTCCATCTGCGCCTGCGGTACGAGGCCACCCACGACGCGCTCACCGGGCTGCCCAACCGGACCCTGTTCTTCGAACGCCTGGAGAAGGCGCTCACCTCCGGAGAGAACGCCCGCTTCGGCCTCTGCTACCTCGACCTCGACGGCTTCAAGGTCATCAACGACAGCCTCGGCCACTCCACCGGCGACCGGCTGCTCGTCGAGGTCGCCGACCGGCTGCAGAGCTGCGTCACCGGGGCGGGCGAGATGGTGGCCCGGCTCGGCGGCGACGAGTTCGTCGCCCTCACCACCGGCGCCGCCGGCCGGCGGGACGTCACCGAACTGGCCGACCGCATCCTCGCCGCCCTCGCCGCCCCCCTCCGCATCGACGGCCGCGAACTCACCGTGCGCGGCAGCCTCGGCGTCGTCGAGGGCCCGGCGGGGGAACGGACCGCGGCCGAGGTGCTCCGCAGCGCCGACATCACCATGTACCGGGCCAAGTCGGCGGGCGGCAACCGCTTCGAGGTCGCCGACCCGGAGGCCGACGCCCGCGCCATCACCCGGCACGGGCTCACCACCGCCCTGCCGACCGCCCTGGAACGCGGCGAGTTCTTCATCGAGTACCAGCCGCTCGTCCACCTCGACGACGGCAGCGTGCACGGCGCGGAGGCCCTCGTCCGGTGGTGCCACCCGCAGCACGGGGTGCTCGGCCCCGACCGGTTCATCCCGCTCGCCGAGGACACCGGCCTCATCGTGCCGCTCGGCCGCTGGGTGCTCCAGGAGGCCGTGCGCCAGGCCCGCTTCTGGCAGGCCCGGCACTCCGACGGCGGCCCGCTGCGCATCAACGTCAACCTCTCCCCGACGCAGCTCCACCACCCGCGCCTGGTCGCCGACACGGTCGACGTCCTGGAGCGCTCCGGCCTCGAACCGGGCGCGCTCTGCCTGGAGGTCACCGAGTCGGCCCTCATCGGCGCCGACGAGGACCTGCTGAAGCCGCTGCGGCAGCTCGCCGAGATGGGCGTGGACATCGCCCTCGACGACTTCGGCACCGGCTACTCGAACCTCGCCAACCTGCGGCGGCTGCCGGTGAGCGTCCTGAAGCTCGACCGCTCCTTCACCCGGGGGATGCAGCAGCACCCGGTGGACCCGGTCGACCTCAAGATCGTCGAGGGGATCGTCTCGCTCGCCCACAGCCTGGAGCTCGCCGTCACCGTCGAGGGCGTGGAGACGGGGGCGCAGGCGCGGCAGCTCCGGGACCTCGGCTGCGACACGGCCCAGGGCTGGTACTACGCCCGCCCCGGCGCCCCGGACCGCATCCATTCCCTGCTCCTGGCGGACGCGGTCTGAGCCCCGGCCCGGTGGACCTCAGTCCTCCTCGGAGAGCTGTGGGGTCCACTCGTACCGTGCGGTGGCCGGGACCTGGTCGCAGATCAGGAGGTATCCCTCGGGGCTGAAGGAGGCCGCGAGCGCCTCCTCCGCGGAGCAGGGGGCGAACACGGCGGGCCCGGCGGGGTCCGGCGGCCCCGCCTCGGCCCCGGCCGGAACCGTGCGGACCGGGGTCGGTGAGGCGCCGTCCGGAGTGCCTCCGGACCCGGTGTCCGAGGTGAGCGAGGACAGCGCGGTCATCGCGGCGGCGGTGAGGGCCACGGCCCCCAGGACGGCCGCCCCGAGGACCACGCGCCTCCGGCGGCGCTCCGCCGTCGTGGACGATGCCGCGGTGGGTGCCGGAGGGGCATGGCGTGCCGGAGGGGCGTGGCGTGGCGGCTCCGCCGCGGCCGCCGGCTCGTCCGCGAACTGGTCCGGCACCAGGAAGGGTTCGCCGTCCCACAGGACGGGCCACCGCTCGGCCCCCCGGGCCGTCCGGTGGCGGGCCAGTTCGTCCCGGGCCTCGCGAGTCGTGGGCCGGTCCCCGGGGGCGTCGGCGGTCATCGCGGCCACGAGGGCGGCGGGCGCCCCGAGTTCGCGGAGCACGAGACCCGCCGCGTAGACGTCCTGCGCGGGACCGCCCCCCGATCCGGCCCGGACCTCCGGGGCCAGGTAGTCCGGGGTGCCCACGGCGAACGCCGTCGAGGTGAGCCGCAGATGGGGCAGCACCCGGGCGACTCCGAAGTCGCTCAGGTACAGGTGAGGGCGGCCCGTGCCGCTCGCCGCGAGCAGCAGGTTGGACGGCTTCACGTCGCGGTGCACGAGCCCCGCCGCGTGGACGGCGGTCAAGGCGTCCATGAGCTGATGGGCGATCAGTAGGACCACTGGCGGCGGGAGTTCCCCGTAGTCGGCGAGGAGTCCGGCGAGGGTGCCGCCGCGCACGAGCGGCAGCACCAGCCAGGCCTCGCCGTCCCGGACGAACCAGTCGACGGGGGCCAGGACGTGCGGGTGGCCGAGGCGCACCGACTGCTCGCAGACGAGCCGCAGCAACGACTCCAGATCCGCGCTCCCGGACACCTTCACGGCCACGTCCGTGCCGTCGCGCGTGTCGACGGCACGCCAGACCGCACCCTGGGCTCCGCGCGCCACCGGCGCCACGAGCCGGTACCGCCCGGCCAGCGTCCCCCCTGCCTCCATGCGCCGCAGAGTACCTCCGAGGCGCGGTGGGTCAGAGGGTGGCCAGCGTCAGGACGACGGTGTCGGCGCTGGTGGCGACCGAGACGGAGGTCTTGTCCGAGGTGGCGGTGAAGACGCCGGCGATGTCCACCACCGTGTACTGGGCGCCTTCCAGGGCCTTGCGGTAGTCGGCGAGGACGGCCCGGGGGTCCTGGGTGGTGAAGGTCAGGACGTAGGCGCCCTTGCTGCCCGTGACGCTGGTCAGCTCTCCGGAGGGCAGCGGCAGGCCCGCGGGCAGGTCGTCCGGCTTCTTCACGCCGCCGGTGGCGGGCGCCTCGGAGGTGGGTGAGTCGGTGCCGCCGTCGGCCGGCGCCTGTGTGGTGGCGGTGGCGGAGGGGGCGCCCTTGGCGTCGGTGCCGTCGGACCCGCAGGCGGTCAGCCCGAGGACGGAGAGGGCGGCGACGGCGACGAGCGAAGTGGTGCGCTTCCAGGGCATGGTGACGTCCCATCAGTGAGGGTGGGTGAGGTCGTGCCTTCCGACGGGGAGATTGACACATGAAAACTCTCTTTGACAAGTGTCAATTCGGAGGCCTAGCGTCCTCTCATGGACGCGACCGCCATCGCCCGCAATCAGGAGCTCCAGCGCCAGTGGTACGGAGCCCCGCTCGGCGAGTTGTGCCGGGAGCTGTGCGACCGCTTCGGAATGACCCAGTCCGGGCTCGCGGAGACCCTGGGGATCTCGCCCGCCATGCTCAGCCTCGTCATGCGGGGCCAGCGCGCCCGCATCGCCAACCCCGACGCGGCGGCCCGCCTCTCCGCCGTCCTCCACCTCGCCCAGGAGGTGCGCGCCGGCACCGTGCCGGCAGGGGACGCCCCCCGGGCCCTCGCGGAGATCCGCGCCAGCAGGACACCCGGCCAGGACTCGATGGGCGCGGTCGCGCCCCCACCGCGTCCGGCGAGTGAGAACCGCCCGGCCGGAGCCGGAGCCGGAGCCGGAGCCGGAGCCGGAGCTGGGCCCGGTGCCGGGGCCGGACCCGACCCGGACCTGAGCTTCGCCCTGCGTCTGCGCGACCTGCTCACCAGCCGCGCGAGCGCCGTGGACATCCTGGCCGCGGCCGCGCTCCTCGACGCGGACCACCCCGGTCTCGCCGAGGTCCTCCGCGTCTGCGGAGCGGGCCGCACGGACGAGGCCGTCGCCCTCGTCCGCACCCCGCGGCGGTGACCGCGGGCCGCGTCACGTGCCGCGACGGGAGGCCATGAGCAGCTTCTGGAGCTCGCGGGCCGCCCTCGGCGGGGCCACGTCGCTCCGGTGCGCCAGTGCGATGGTGCGGCGCAGGCCCGGCCGGGCCAGGGCCGTCACCCGCAGGTCGCGGCCCGCGCGCGCCGCGACCATCGCAGGCACGACCGCGAGCCCCAGTCCGGCCCGTACGAAACCGAGCACGGCGTCCAGCTCCCCGCCCTCGACGGTGAACGAGGGCTCGAAGCCCTCCGCCCGGCAGGCCGCCACGGTCAGCTCCCGCAGGTCGTAGCCGTGCCGGAACATCACGAGCGGCTGGTCCCGCAGGTCCTTGATCCGCACGGGCCGCCGCGGAGGCGGCTCCGAGACGGCGGAGACCACGACCAGGTCCTCCGTCAGCAGCTCGACCGTCGTCAGGGCGGGCGAGGGGGAGGGCAGCGGCAGCACCACGAGGGCCAGGTCGAGCGCCCCGCGCGCCAGCTCGCGTACGAGGTCGTGCGAGCCGCCCTCCTCGATGAGGAGCTCGATCCCCGGGTGCAGGCCGTGGAAGGCCCGCAGCACGTCCGGGAGGAGCCCCGTGCACAGGCTCGGCGTCGCGCCGAGCCGCACCCGGCCCCGCTTGAGCTGGGCCAGCTCCTGCACCTCCAGGCGGGCCGTCTCGGTGTCGGCGAGGATCCGCCGCGCGAGCGGCAGCAGGGCCTCGCCCGCGTCGGTGAGGGCGATGTTCCCCCGGGCGCGGCTGAACAGTTCCGCGCCCAGCTCCTGCTCCAGGGCCTTGATCTGCTGGGAGAGCGAGGGCTGGGAGACGTGGACGCGCTCGGCGGCGCGGGTGAAGTGACGGGTCTCGGCGACGGCGACGAAGTAGAGGAGCTGCTGGAACTGCATGCTCCCAGCCTAGGGGAACCGAATAGGTACAGCCTATCGAGATGAGCCGGACCATGTCTTGGACCTCTCGGGTCCTTCGGCCCTAGCGTCGAGAACATGGCTCTGGCACCCACGAGGGAGCGGACGGCCGCCCGCCCGCCGTCCCCCGCACCGACCCCGACCCGTGGCTTCTGGTCGTCGACCCTCGGCAAGAAGACGGTCATGGCCGTCAGCGGGCTGATCATGCTCGGCTACCTCGTCGCCCACGTCGCCGGCAACCTCAAGGTCTTCTTCGGCCCCGAGGAGTTCAACGCCTACGGCCACTGGCTGCGCGTCATGGGCGCCCCGGTCCTGCACCGCGAGTGGGCCCTCTGGCTCGTCCGGATCGTGCTCGTCGCCGCCGTCGTCGCCCACGCGGTCTCCGCGTACCAGCTCAGCCGGCGCGACCTGAGGGCCCGCCCCACCGCGTACGTCCACCGCCGCAGGCGCGCCTCCTACGCCACCCGCACCATGCGCTGGGGCGGGATCATCCTCGGCCTCTTCGTCGTCTGGCACCTCCTCGACCTGACCACCGGCACCGCCCACCCCGGCGGCTTCGAGGAGGGCAAGCCCTACCAGAACGTCGTCGACACCTTCTCCACCTGGTACGGCGACGTCGTCTACATCCTCGCCATGCTCGCCCTCGGCCTCCACGTCCGCCACGGCTTCTGGAGCGCCGCCCAGACCCTGGGCGTCGGCAACGCCCGCCGCGAACGCGTCCTGAAGTTCTCGGCCAACGCCCTCGCGCTCGTCCTGACCGCGGGCTTCGTCTCCGTCCCCGTCGCCGTCATGACCGGAGTGGTGAGCTGAATGACCTCCCCCGACTACACCGTGGGCGCCCCGATCGCCGACACCAAGGCCCCCGCCGGCCCCATCGCCGACCGCTGGGACACCCGCCGCTTCGAGGCGAAGCTGGTCAACCCCGCCAACCGCCGCAAGCACCGGATCATCGTCGTCGGCACCGGCCTCGCCGGCGGCTCCGCCGGTGCCACCCTCGCCGAACAGGGCTACCAGGTCGTCCAGTTCTGCTTCCAGGACTCCCCGCGCCGCGCCCACTCCATCGCCGCCCAGGGCGGCATCAACGCCGCGAAGAACTACCGCAACGACGGCGACTCCGTGCACCGGCTCTTCTACGACACCGTCAAGGGCGGCGACTTCCGGGCCCGCGAGTCCAACGTCCACCGCCTCGCCCAGATCTCCGTCGAGATCATCGACCAGTGCGTCGCCCAGGGCGTCCCCTTCGCCCGCGAGTACGGCGGACTCCTCGACACCCGCTCCTTCGGCGGCGTCCAGGTCTCCCGCACCTTCTACGCCCGCGGCCAGACCGGACAGCAGCTCCTCCTCGGCGCCTACCAGGCGCTGTCCCGGCAGATCGCCGCCGGAAACGTCGAGATGCACGCCCGTACGGAGATGCTCGACCTGATCGTCGTCGACGGGCGGGCCCGCGGCATCGTCGCCCGCGACCTGATCACCGGACGGATCTCCACCCACCACGCCGACGCGGTCGTCCTCGCCAGCGGCGGCTACGGCAACGTCTTCTACCTGTCGACGAACGCCATGAACTCCAACGCCACCGCCGTCTGGCGGGCGCACCGGCGCGGGGCGTACTTCGCCAACCCCTGCTTCACCCAGATCCACCCCACCTGCATCCCGCGCACCGGCGACCACCAGTCCAAGCTGACCCTGATGAGCGAGTCGCTGCGCAACGACGGCCGCATCTGGGTGCCCAAGGCGCAGGGCGACACGCGTCCGGCCGCCGACATCCCCGAGGACGAGCGCGACTACTACCTGGAGCGCATCTACCCCTCCTTCGGCAACCTCGTCCCCCGCGACATCGCCTCCCGCGCCGCGAAGAACGTCTGCGACGAGGGGCGGGGCGTCGGCCCCGGAGGACAAGGGGTCTACCTGGACTTCGCCGATGCGATCCGGCGGATGGGCCGCAAGGCCGTCGAGGAGAAGTACGGCAACCTCTTCGACATGTACGAGCGGATCACCGCCGAGAACCCGTACGAGGTCCCCATGCGGATCTACCCCGCCGTCCACTACACGATGGGCGGACTCTGGGTCGACTACGACCTCCAGACCACGGTCCCCGGCCTCTTCGCCATCGGCGAGGCCAACTTCTCCGACCACGGGGCCAACCGGCTCGGCGCCTCCGCCCTCATGCAGGGCCTCGCCGACGGCTACTTCGTCCTGCCGGCCACCATCAACGACTACCTCGCCCGCCACCCGTCGAGCGAGCCCGTCACCGACGACCACCCGGTGGTCCGCGACCTCCTCGCCGAGACCGAGGACCGTCTGAACCTCCTCCTCTCCGTCGACGGCGACCGCACCCCCGACTCCTTCCACCGCGAACTCGGCGAACTCATGTGGGAGTACTGCGGCATGTCCCGCACCGAGGAGGGCCTGAGCAGGGCCCTGCGCCGCATCCCCGAGATCCGCGAGGAGTTCTGGCGCCGCGTCAAGGTCCCCGGCACCGGCGAGGAGTTCAACCAGTCCCTGGAGAAGGCCAACCGGATCGTCGACTACCTGGAGCTCGCCGAGCTCATGTGTCTCGACGCGCTCCACCGCGCCGAGTCCTGCGGCGGCCACTTCCGCGAGGAGTCCCAGACCCCGGACGGCGAGGCCGCGCGCCGCGACGAGGAGTTCGCGTACGCGGCGGCCTGGGAGTTCACCGGGCAGGACCGCCCACCCGTCCTCCACAAGGAGGACCTCGCCTTCGAACACGTCCACCCCACCCAGCGGAGCTACGCATGAGGATCGACCTGCGCGTCTGGCGCCAGAAGAACGGCGACGCCGAGGGGGCCATGGTCACCTACGCGGTGGACGGCGTCTCACCCGACATGTCCTTCCTCGAGATGCTCGACACCCTCAACGAGGACCTCATCCTGCGCGGCGAGGACCCCGTGGCCTTCGACCACGACTGCCGCGAGGGCATCTGCGGCGCGTGCAGCCTCGTCATCAACGGCGACGCGCACGGACCGGAGCGCACCACGACCTGCCAGCTCCACATGCGCGCCTTCCGCGACGGCGACACCATCGACGTCGAACCCTGGCGCGCCTCCGCCTTCCCGGTGGTCAAGGACCTGGTGGTGGACCGCTCCGCCTTCGACCGCGTCATCCAGGCCGGCGGCTACATCACGGCCCCGACGGGCTCGGCCCCCGAAGCCCATGCCACCCCGGTCCCGAAGGCCGACGCGGACTCCGCCTTCGAACACGCCGAGTGCATCGGCTGCGGCGCGTGCGTGGCGGCCTGCCCGAACGGCTCGGCGATGCTCTTCACCTCCGCCAAGGTCAACCACCTGAACGTCCTGCCCCAGGGCTCCCCGGAACGCGAGACCCGGGTCCTCGACATGGTGGCCCAGATGGACGCGGAGGGCTTCGGCGGCTGCACCCTGACGGGCGAATGCGCGACGGCCTGCCCGAAGGGCATCCCGCTCCCGTCGATCGCGGCGATGAACAGGGAGTGGCTGCGGGCGCGGAGGAAGGCCGGCCGGGGCTGAGGCCGGATCCGGACAATCCGAGGGAGTGGGCCCCGCCACACGCGGCGCCCCGGTGCGAAAGATCATTCACGGAATGATCATCTTCTCCGCAAGATCTTCGCTCCGGGGCGCTTCCGTGCGCCGGGACAGCAAGATCGAATCCGTTCAAAATTGCACTTCCAGTGGCAAGTTGACCACTTCACGGCCAACCGCCGACGGGTGATTTCCGCCGCGCCGACACCCCCGGGTACTGATGGGTCCTGCCGGGGGCATATGACCAAACCCCCGGTCGCACAGACCTACTGGGGGTTTCTCATGTCCAGCATCACCCGCCGCCGGGCCCTCGGCGTCGCGGCAGGCGCCGCGGGCGCCGTCACGGTCCTCGCCCAGGCGGGCCCGGCCGCGGCCTCGGCTCCCCGCGCGGCCGCCCCGGCGGCCGACTCCGACCCGGCCTCCTTCGACGAGGTCTACCGGGGCCGCCGCATCCAGGGCGGGCCCGCGCACGGCGGCCACCACGGGGGACACCACGGAGGCGGCTACTCCGTCACCATCGACGGTCAGGAACTGCACGTCATGCGGAACGCCGACGGCACCTGGATCAGCGTGATCAACCACTACGAGCCCGTCGCCACGCCCAGGGCGCTGGCCCGCGCGGCCGTCCGGGAACTCCAGGGCGCCCCGCTCGTACCCCTCACCCTCGGCTGACCGATCCAGGAGCGGCACCACCATGACCGTACGCAAGAACCAGGCCACCCTCACCGCCGACGAGAAGCGGCGCTTCACCGCCGCCCTCCTGGAGCTCAAGCGCTCCGGGCGGTACGACGCCTTCGTCACCACGCACAACGCCTTCATCATGAGCGACACCGACGACGGCGACCGCGTCGGCCACCGCTCGCCGTCCTTCCTGCCCTGGCACCGGCGCTTCCTCATCGAGTTCGAGGAGGCCCTCAGGTCCGTCGACGCGACCGTCGCCCTGCCCTACTGGGACTGGACCGCCGACCGCACCTCCCGCTCCTCGCTGTGGGCGCCCGACTTCCTCGGCGGCACCGGCCGCGCCCGCGACGGCCAGGTCACGGACGGCCCCTTCGCACGGACGGGCGGCCGCTGGCCCGTCAACGTCCGCGTCGACGGACGCGACTACCTCCGGCGCGACCTCGGCGCGGCCGGCCGGCAGCTCCCCACCCGTGCCGAGGTGGACTCCGTCCTCGCCATGGAGACCTACGACACCGCCCCCTGGAACAGCGCCTCCGACGCCTTCCGCAACCACCTGGAGGGCTGGCGCGGAGTGAACCTCCACAACCGCGTCCACGTCTGGGTCGGCGGCCAGATGGCCACCGGCGTCTCCCCCAACGACCCCGTCTTCTGGCTGCACCACGCCTTCGTCGACAAGCTGTGGGCCGACTGGCAGGCCCGCCACCCCCGCTCGGCGTACCTGCCGTCCGCGGGCACCCGGAACGTCGTGGACCTCCACGACACCATGCGCCCGTGGAACGACGTGACCCCCGCGGACATGCTGGACCACACGGCCCACTACACCTTCGACACGGCGGCCTGACGGGCTCCGGACCCTCCCCGGGTGCCCGCGCGGGCACCCGGGGAGGGTCCGGGCGTAGAGCATTTGCCGACAACAAAGGATGATCTGCGCGGAAAGGAGGAATCCGGGACGTGCGCGCCGGGTACCCGGGCCTTCGCAGGCCGGGAGGCGCACACGGTCCGTGTCGCGCGCCGTCCACCGGGCCGTACCCGAGGGAACGAGGAGAACACGTGACCCGGCAAGAGTCGGCGCAGGCCCCGCGCCGGCAGTGGGAGGAACCGGGCCCGAACCGGTGGAAGGCGCTCGGCGTCTGCCTCGTGGCGGGCTTCATGACCCTCCTCGACGTGTCGATCGTGAACGTCGCGCTGCCCTCCATCCGCTCCGGACTCGACGCCTCCGAGTCGGACCTCCAATGGGTGCTCTCCGGGTACGCGCTCGCCTTCGGCCTCTTCCTCGTCCCGGCCGGACGGCTCGGCGACGCGCGCGGCCGGCGCAGCGTCTTCCTCGTCGGCCTCGCGCTCTTCACGCTCGCCTCGGCCTCCTGCGGAGCGGCGCAGTCGAGCCTCTGGCTGGTGATCTCACGGCTGGTGCAGGGGGCGGCCGGAGGCCTCGTCTCACCGCAGATCTCCGCGCTCATCCAGCAGATGTTCCAGGGGGCCGAGCGCGGCAGGGCCTTCGGAGTGTTCGGCACCGTCGTCGGCATCTCCACCGCCGTCGGCCCCCTCCTCGGCGGGCTGCTGATCCAGGGGGCGGGAGCCGAGGAGGGCTGGCGCTGGGTCTTCTACGTCAACCTCCCGATCGGGATCGTGTGCCTGTTCCTCGCCCGGCGGCTGCTGCCCGACACGCCGGACGCCAAGCCGGTGCGGCTCGGCAGCCTCGACCCGGTCGGCGTGGTGCTCCTCGGCGCCGCCGTCCTCGCCCTGCTGCTGCCCTTCGTCCAGTCCCGGCAGTGGGCCGGGAACGGGAAGTACCCGCTCGTCCTCGTCGCAGCCGCGCTGCTCGCGGCCTTCGTGGGCTGGGAGCGCCGCTGTGCGCGGTCGGGCACCGAGCCCCTCATCGACCTGGAGCTCTTCCGCGTCCGGTCCTACTGGCTCGGCTCGCTGCTGATCCTGCTCTACTTCGCGGGATTCACCTCGATCTTCTTCGTCAGCACGCTCTACCTGCAGAACGGACTGCACTACACCGCGCTCCAGGCCGGACTCACCCTCACCCCCTTCGCCCTGGGCTCGGCGGTCTCGGCCGGGGTCGGCGGCCGGCTCGTGGACCGCTTGGGCAGGCCGCTCGTGGTCCTCGGCCTGGTGATGGTGGCGATCGGCCTCGCCGGGACGGCGTTCGCGGTGCACCAGGTGCCCGGCCGGGGCGCGGGCTGGGCGATGCTCGCTCCGCTGCTCCTCGCGGGGATCGGCAGCGGCCTGGTGATCTCCCCGAACCAGACCCTCACCCTCTCCGAGGTTCCGGTGCGCCGCGCGGGCAGTGCCGGAGGCACCCTGCAGACCGGCCAGCGGGTCGGCTCGGCGATCGGCATCGCCGCCGTCGGCTCGGTCTTCTTCGGCCAGGTCGCCCAGGACGGCTGGGCCACCGCCTACGACCACGGCCTCCTCGTCTCGCTCGCCTTCGTCGGGGCCGCGCTCGCCGCGGCCGTCGCCGACGTGGTGGCGGGCCACCGCGCCGCCCGCCGCTGATCCCCGCGCGCCCGGACGGACACGCCGCCGCCGACGCGGGGCCGGGCGCGTCCCGGCGCCGTCACGGGGTGCGGAAGCCGCGGAAGGTCACCTGCTTCCGGGTGGTGAAGCCGAGCCGTTCGTAGAGCGCGATCGCAGCGGTGTTCTTCTCGGCCACGTGCAGGAAGGGGCGTTCGTGCCGGGCCAGGACGCGGGTGACGAGCGCGCCCACGAGGTGGGCCGCGTACCCCCGCCCGCGCGCCTCGGGGGCCGTGCAGACGGCGCTGAGCTCGGTCCAGCCCGGGGGCCGGAGCCGCTCGCCCGCCATGGCCACCAGCCTGCCGCCCGCGCGGATTCCGAGGTAGGTGCCGAGTTCGCGGGTGCGCGGCCAGAACGGTCCCGGCTGCGTGCGCGCGGTCAGGTCGAGCATCTCGGGCACGTCGGCCGCACCGAGTTCGACCACCTCGGCACCGGTCGCGAGACGGGCCGCCCCGGGCCGGGCACCGGCGGGCCGGACCATCTGCCGGCCTTCGAGGACGAAGACCGGCTCCCAGTCCGGCGGCGGGACCGCCGCGCAGCTGAACATGTCGGCGAAGGCGTCCCGGCCGAGGAGCCGGGCGAGGTCGGCCCAGTCCGCCGCGTCCGCGTCAGCGGGCACCGCAGAGAAGGTCGCGACCTCCGGCAGGTAGGCCGCGGCACGACCGCGCCGGCGTCCCAGATCCGAGTGGTGGCCGCGCAGCGACTCGCCCACCGGGTCGTCGAGTACCCGGGCGTCGTCGTACTCGCCGTCCGTCATCGTGTGTCGCCTTTCCTCGGGACCGCCACTGTTCCACAGGGGCCGAGGGGCGACGTCCACGGGCCCGGCCCGCGCGCGGGGACTCCTCAGGCCCGTCCGGAGAGGGCCCGGGCCAGGTACGGCGCGGTGCGGCTGTCCGCCGCCCGCGCCACCAGGTCCGGGGGACCCGCCGCCACCACACGGCCGCCCTGGTCGCCACCGCCCGGGCCGAGGTCGACGACCCAGTCGGCGGTGGCGACGACGTCCATGTCGTGCTCGACGACGATCACCGAGTGCCCGGCGTCCACGAGGCCGTGCAGCTGGCGCATCAGGACCTCGACGTCCGCCGGGTGCAGACCGGTCGTCGGCTCGTCGAGCACGTACAGGGTGGGGGACCGGTGCGGCCGCTGGAGCTCGGAGGCGAGCTTGATGCGCTGCGCCTCCCCGCCGGAGAGCTCCGTGGCCGGCTGCCCGAGCCGCAGATAGCCGAGGCCCACGTCGAGGAGGGTCCGCAGGCTGCGGGCGGCGGCGGGGGTGTCGTCGAAGAAGGCGGCGGCGGACTCGACGGTCAGGTCGAGGACCTCGGCGACGGTGAGGCCGCGCAGCCGCACCTGGAGGGTCTCGGGGTTGTAGCGGGCGCCGTGGCAGTCGGGGCAGGGCGCGTACGTACTGGGCAGGAAGAGGAGTTCCACCGAGACGAAGCCCTCGCCCTGGCAGGTCTCGCAGCGGCCGCCGGGCACGTTGAAGGAGAAGCGGCCCGCCTTGTACCCGCGCGCCCTGGCCTCCTCGGTCTCGGTGAAGAGCTTGCGCACGACGTCGAACAGTCCCGTGTACGTGGCGAGGTTGGAGCGCGGGGTCCGGCCGATCGGACGCTGGTCCACCGTCACAAGGCGCCCCACCCCCTCCACCTCCTCCGTGAGGGCGTCGACCAGGGTGGACTTCCCCGAGCCCGAGACGCCGGTGACGGCGGTGAGGACGCCGGTGGGGAAGGCCGTGTCCACCGCCCGCAGGTTGTGCCGGGTGACCGGCCCCGGCCGCAGCCAGCCCGCCGGTTCCCGTACCGTCCGTGCGGGCGCGGGAGCCCGGTCGAAGAGGAACCGCCGGGTCGCGGACGCCTCGACGCCGGCCAGGTACTCCGGCGGACCGCTGTACAGCACCCGCCCGCCGTGCACTCCGGCGCGCGGGCCGACGTCCACCAGCCAGTCGGCGTGGCGTACGACGTTGAGGTGGTGTTCGACGACGAAGACCGAGTTCCCGGCGGCCTTGAGCCGGTCGAGGACCACGAGCAGGGCCTCGGTGTCGGCCGGGTGCAGCCCGGCGGAGGGCTCGTCGAGGACGTACACCACGCCGAAGAGGCCCGAGCGCAGCTGCGTGGCGAGCCGCAGCCGCTGGAGCTCGCCGTTGGACAGGGTGGGCGTGGCGCGGTCCAGACTGAGGTAGCCGAGGCCGAGTTCGGTGACCGTGCCGATCCGGGCGACGAGGTCCTCGGTGAGGACGCGCGCGGTCTCCGAGGCGCCCTCCGCCGTCGCCGCCGTCGAGAGGAGGCAGGACAGGGCCGTCAGGGGCAGCGCGGCGAGCTCGGCGACGTTCCGGCCGGCGAAGGTGACCGCGAGGGCCTCCGGCCGCAGCCGGCCGCCACCGCACGCCGGGCAGGGCGCACTGGTGAGGAAACGCTCCGCCTTCGCGCGCAGGGACGGGCTCTTCGAGTCGGAGAAGGTACGCAGGACGTAGCGGCGGGCGCTCATGTACGTGCCCCGGTAGGGGCGCTGGATACGGTCCGCCTCCCGCACCGGGTGCACCGTGACGACCGGCTGCTCGTCCGTGAAGAGGATCCACTCCCGGTCCTCGGCGTCCAGCTCCCGCCACGGCCGGTCGACGTCGTGGCCGAGGGTGTCGAGCACGTCCCGCAGGTTCTTCCCCTGCCAGGCGCCCGGCCAGGCGGCGATCGCCCCCTGACGGATCGACAGACTCGGGTCCGGCACCAGGAGTTCCTCGTTGGTGTCGTGGATCAGCCCGAGGCCGTGACACGAAGGACACGCGCCCGCCGCCGTGTTGGGGGAGAAGGAGTCGGAGTCGAGCCGTTCGGCGCCCTCCGGATAGCGGCCGGCCCGGGAGAACAGCATCCTCAGGGAGTTGGAGAGGGTGGTCACCGTACCGACGGAGGACCGCGCGTTCGGCGAGGACCGGCGCTGCTCCAGGGAGACCGCCGGCGGCAGCCCGGTGATCTCGCCGACCGCGGGCGCCCCCACCTGGTGGATCAGCCTCCGGGCGTAAGGGGCCACCGACTCGAAGTAGCGGCGCTGCGCCTCGGCGTAGATCGTCCCGAAGGCCAGCGACGACTTGCCGGAGCCGGAGACCCCGGTGAACACGACGAGCGCGTCGCGCGGGATGTCGACGTCGACCCCGGCGAGGTTGTGCTCGCGGGCGTCTCGGACGCGGACGTACGGGTCGTGGGGGGTGTCGTGCATGAGGGTGACCTTATCGAATGGTCCGCGTTTGCCCTGGTCGCTCCCTGGGACCCCGGCGGGCCTCGACCGGGCCCGGGCGGCCTCGACCGGGCCCGGCGGTCATGGGCGGGCCCCGGCGGTCATGGGCCGGGGGCCCGTCCCTCGTCTCCGTGGAGGCGGCTCTTTGTCCCGGGAGTGGAAGAAGTCGTACCTGTTTCCTGCTCAAGTAGTTCCCAGGTCGGCGGAGCACTGCTACGTTCCTCTCGAAAGCCCGACGGATCGGCAGCCGCGGACAGGCATTCGGCCCCCAGCCGGAGGCGGGGGAGGGGAGGGATTCGTGAGACGGATGACTGCTCGACCCGCGAACGTGCACCAGGCGCGGCTGCTGCGCCTGTTGCGCGACGGAGGGCCCAACTCCCGTGCGCAGCTGGGCGATCTGGTGGACCTGTCCCGTTCCAAGCTGGCGGTCGAGGTGGACCGGCTGCTGGAGACGGGGCTGGTGGTCGCGGACGGGCTCGCCGCCTCGCGCGGCGGACGCCGCTCGCACAACCTCCGGCTCGCCCCGGCGCTGCGCTTCCTCGGGGTCGACATCGGGGCCACCTCGATCGACGTCGCCGTCACCAACGCCGAGCTGGAGGTCCTGGGGCACCTGAACCAGCCCGTGGACGTCCGCGAAGGACCCGTCGCCGTCTTCGAACGGGTGCTCGCCATGGCGGACAAGCTGAAGGCGTCGGGGGTCGCGGAGGGTTTCGACGGCGCGGGCATCGGCGTGCCCGGTCCCGTCCGCTTCCCCGAGGGCGTGCCCGTCGCACCGCCGATCATGCCCGGCTGGGACGGCTTCCCCGTCCGCGAGGCCCTCAGCCAGGACCTCGGTTGCCCGGTGATGGTCGACAACGACGTGAACCTCATGGCGATGGGGGAGCAGCACGCGGGCGTCGCCCGCTCCGTCGGCGACTACCTCTGCGTCAAGATCGGTACCGGCATCGGCTGCGGCATCGTGATCGGCGGCCAGGTCTACCGCGGCACGACGGGCAGCGCCGGCGACATCGGACACATCCAGGTCCAGCCGGACGGACGGGCCTGCGCCTGCGGCAACCTGGGCTGCCTGGAAGCGCACTTCAGCGGTGCGGCGCTGGCCCGCGACGCGGAGGACGCGGCGCGCTCGGGCCGGTCGGCGCAGCTCGCCGCGCGGCTGGAGGCGGCCGGGGAGCTGACCGCCGAGGACGTCTCGGCGGCCGCGGCGGCGGGCGACACCGTGGCCCTGGAACTGATCCGCGAGGGCGGACAGCGGCTGGGCCAGGTCATCGCCGGGCTCGTCAGCTTCTTCAACCCGGGGCTCGTCGTCATCGGCGGCGGCGTCACCGGGCTCGGCCACACCCTGCTGGCCAGCATCCGCACCCAGGTCTACCGTCAGTCGCTGCCGCTCGCGACCGGCAACCTCCCCATCGTGCTGGGCGAGTTGGGCCCCACCGCCGGAGTGATCGGCGCGGCCCGCCTCATCAGCGATCACGTCTTCTCACCGGCCTGACCCGACGGGCCCCGCCCGCCCCACCACTGTCTTCGGCAGCGGCACGCCGCACGCCGAAGCACGTACCACCGCACGATCCGGCATCACCGCATCACCGCATCACCGCATCACCGCATCACCGATCACCGCACGAGCAGCGTCACCGATCACCGCATCACCGCACAAGCGGCGTCGCCGCACCTCCGCACGCCGCGCCCCCGACTCACCGCACCACCACGCCCCGCACCACGCAACGGTCCCGTGGCTCTCAGCCATGCCCGCTCACCCCGCACGCGCCGGCACGTCCAAGGCCTCGGGGCCCTGAGTCCTTCGCCCGTTCCCTCTCATCTCACGCCGCTCACCGTGTCCCGCTTCGCCCTGCCCGCTCACGGCCGTATCCGCCGAGGGGATCCCGATGGCATCACGCCCACCGCTGCTCACGATGAACCGCATCACCAAGTCGTTCCCCGGTGTCCGCGCCCTGGACGGCGTGGACCTCGAAGTCCAGGCCGGCGAGGTCCACTGCCTCCTCGGCCAGAACGGCGCCGGCAAGTCGACCCTCATCAAGGTCCTCGCCGGAGCTCACCAGCCCGACGACGGTGAGATCACCTGGGGCGGCGAGCCGGTCTCCCTGACCTCTCCGATCGCGGCCATGCGGCTGGGGATCGCCACCATCTACCAGGAGCTGGACCTGGTCGGCGGGCTGTCCGTCGCCGAGAACGTGTTCCTCGGGAACGAGCCGACCTCCGCCGGGTTCGTCGTGCGCGGTGCCCGGGCCCGCGCGGCCGCCGGACGTCTCCTCGAGCGCCTCGGGCACCCGGAGATCGACCCGGCCCGGCTCGTCGGCGAGCTGTCCGCCGCCCAGCAGCAGATCGTCTCCATGGCCCGTGCCCTCTCCCACGAGGTGCGGCTCATCGTCATGGACGAGCCGTCCGCCGCGCTCGACCCCGACGAGGTCGACAACCTCTTCCGGATCGTCGCCGAACTCACCGCCGACGGCGTCGCCGTCGTGTACATCTCCCACCGGCTGGAGGAGATCCGCCGCATCGGTGACCGGGTCACGGTCCTGAAGGACGGCCGCTCCGTCGCCGGCGGCCTGCCGGCGGACACCACCCCGACCCGCGACATCGTCGCCCTCATGACCGGCCGCACCGTCGAGCACGTCTTCCCCGACCGCCCCGGCGGAACCGACGGCGCCGCCGCTGCCCGGGACCCCGTCCTCAGGGTCGAGGGCCTCACCCGTGGCGGCGAGTTCGCCCCCCTCGACCTCGAACTGCGGCCCGGGGAGATCGTCGGCCTCGCCGGACTGGTCGGCTCCGGCCGCAGCGAGATCCTGGAGACGATCTACGGGGCGCGCAGGCCGGACGCGGGCCGTGTCCTCGTCGACGGCGTCCCGCTGCGCCCGGGCAGCGTCCGCGCCGCCGTCCGGGCCGGGATCGGACTGGCCCCCGAGGAACGCAAGGCGCAGGCCCTGCTGATGCTGGAGTCGGTCGGCAGCAACGTCTCGGTCTCCACCCTCTCCCGCTACTCCCGCGCGGGCTGGCTCGACCGGCGTGCCGAGCGTGCCGCCGCGCACCGGGCGGTGCGCGAGCTGTCGCTGCGGCCCGACGACCCGGACGCGGCGATCAGGACGCTGTCCGGCGGCAACCAGCAGAAGGCCGTGCTCGCGCGCTGGCTGCTGCGCGGCTGCAAGGTGCTGCTGCTGGACGAGCCGACCCGGGGCGTCGACATCGGCGCCCGGGCGGAGCTCTACACCGTGATACGCCGGCTGGCCGACGAAGGACTGGCGGTACTGCTCGTCTCCAGCGAGGTTCCCGAGGTCCTCGGGCTCGCCGACCGCGTGCTGGTGCTCCGCGAAGGCTCCGTCGTGCACACGGCGCAGGCCCGGGAGCTCGACGAGCACCGCGTACTCGATCTCGTGATGGAAGGGAACCCGACGCCATGACGCAGCAGGCCTCCGCCGCACGGAAGGACGCGCCGTCGTCCGCCACCTCCGACACCGGCGGGAAGGGGGCCCACCGACCGGCGCTGATGCGGTGGGACGTGCGCAGCATGTCGCTGCTCGGCGTCCTCGTCGCCCTCGTCGCCGTCGGCGGCATCACCCAGCCGGACTCCTTCCTCGCCACCAGCAACCTCCAACTCGTCCTGACCCAGGCGTCGGTCATCGGCGTCGTCACCGTCGGCATGACGTTCGTCATCACCAGCGGCGGCATCGACCTGTCGGTCGGTGCGATCGTGGCCCTCGCGTCCGTGTGGGCGACGACCGTGGCCACCCAGGAGTTCGGTTTCGCGGGCATCCTCTTCACCGCGGTGCTCGTCGGCGTCGGCTGCGGTCTCGTGAACGGGCTGCTGATCGCGTACGGCGGCATGGTGCCGTTCATCGCCACCCTGGCCATGCTGGCCTCCGCCCGGGGTCTCGCCCTCCAGATCACGGACGGCAGGACCCAGATGGTGACCGTGACCGACGTCCTCGACCTCGGCGTCAAGGACGCCTACGTCCTGGGCGTCCCGCCGCTCGTCCTCGTCTTCGCCGCCGTGACCGTCATCGGATGGCTGCTGCTCAACCGGACCACGTTCGGCCGCCGCACCGTCGCCGTCGGCGGCAACGCGGAAGCGGCCCGGCTCGCCGGCATCGACGTGCGCCGGCAGCGCCTCTACCTGTACCTGTTGTCCGGCCTGTGCTGCGGGATCGCCGCGTTCATGCTCATCGTCCTCGCCGGATCCGGCCAGAACACCAATGGCAACCTGTACGAACTCGACGCCATCGCCGCCGCCATCATCGGCGGCACCCTCCTCAGCGGCGGACGCGGCACCATCGTCGGCTCCGTCCTCGGCGTCCTGATCTTCACGACCATCACCAACATCTTCGCCCTCAACAACCTGGAGACGGCGGTCCAGCAGATCGCCAAGGGCGCGATCATCGTGGCCGCCGTCCTCGTCCAGCGCCGCACCCTGCGCGGTGGCGACGCCTGACCCGCCTTCCCGCGCCCCTCCTCGCCCCGATCCGACCTGCCCAGCCGAAGGGTTGATCCGCCATGCCCCGAACCGCCCCCAGCCGCAGAGGACTTCTGTTCGGCAGCGCCGCCGTCTCCGCCGGAGCCCTGCTGACCGCCTGCACCAGCAACGAGCCCAAGCAGCGGGAACAGCCGGCCGGCAACACCCCGGCCGCCGACGAGAAGCCCGGCAAGCCCGTCACCATCGGCTTCGCCGGCCCCCAGGCCGACCACGGCTGGCTCAACGCCATCAACCAGAACGCCAAGTCCCGCGCCGCGAAGTACTCCGACGTCACCCTGGAGATCACCGAGGGCTCCAACGACACCGCCGCCCAGATCGGTCAGGTGCAGACCCTCATCAACAAGAAGGTCGACGTCCTCGTCATCCTGCCCGCCGACGGCAAGGCGCTCACCCAGGTCGGTCTCCAGGCGATGCGGGCCGGTATCCCCGTCGTCAACCTGGACCGCGTCTTCGCCTCCCCGCAGGCGTACCGCTGCTGGATCGGCGGCGACAACTACGGCATGGGACTCAACGCCGGCACGTACATCGGCGAGCAGCTCAAGGACAAGCCGAACGCCAAGGTCGTCGAACTCGCCGGCCTCGACAACCTCGAACTCACCCGGCAGCGCACCCAGGGCTTCGACGACGCCCTGAAGAACTACCCCAACATCACCAAGGTCGCCCGCCAGGCCGCCGACTTCACCGTCGAGTCCGGCCAGGCCAAGATGGCCCAGCTCCTCCAGGCGCAGCCCGCTTTCGACGCGCTGTGGAACCACGACGACGACCAGGGCGTCGGCGCGCTCCGTGCCATCGCGCAGGCCGGCCGTGACGACTTCCTGATGGTCGGCGGCGCCGGGGCCAGGTCCGCGATGGACGCCATCAAGGCCGGTACCGGCGTCCTCAAGGCCACCGTCCTCTACCCGCCGACCATGGCCGCGTCCGCCATCGACCTGGCCCGCGCGCTCGGCCAGGGCAAGGGCGTGGGCGGTCTGGCGGAGCTGGAGATCCCGTCCTCGCTGACGCTCTACTCCGCCGTCGTCACCAAGGAGAACGTCGACGACTACCTGCCCACCGGCTTCAACTGACCGGACCCGGGCTTCCGGGGGGACGCCCGGCCTCGCAGCACACCGACGAGTCAGTGACTCTCCGACCAGGAGGAACCGTATGGAACAGCGGGACAGTGACGCGACCGCGCCGCCCGGAATCGGCGTCGGCATGGTGGGGTACGCGTTCATGGGCGCCGCGCACTCACAGGGCTGGCGCAACGTGAGCCGTGTGTTCGACCTGCCGCTGCGGCCCGTCCTCGCGGCGATCGCGGGCCGGGACGCGGGCGCCGTCCGGGCCGCCGCCCAGCGGCACGGCTGGGCGGCGGCGGAGACGGACTGGCGGACCCTGATCGCCCGGGACGACGTGCAGCTCGTCGACATCTGCACCCCGGGGGACAGCCATGCGGAGATCGCGATCGCGGCGCTGGAGGCCGGCAAGCACGTCCTGTGCGAGAAGCCGCTCGCGAACTCGGTGGCCGAGGCCGAGGCCATGGCCGCCGCCGCCGAGGCCGCCCGCGCCCGCGGTCAGGTGGCGATGGTCGGCTTCAACTACCGGCGCGTTCCCGCCCTCTCGTACGCCCGCCGCCTCATCGCCGAGGGCCGGCTCGGCACCCTGCGCCACGTCCGGGTGAGCTACCTCCAGGACTGGCTGGTCGATCCCGACTTCCCGCTGACCTGGCGGCTGGAGCGCGAGCACGCCGGGTCGGGGGCACTGGGCGACCTCGGGGCGCACATCGTCGACCTCGCGCAGTACCTGGCGGGAGAGCCCGTCGTCGGGGTCTCCGCCCAGACGGAGACCTTCGTACGGGAACGGCCCCGGCTCACCGCCGCCGCGGCCGGCCTGGCCGCGCCGTCCGGGCCGGCCGCCACCGGCGCCCCGCGCGGGCCGGTGACCGTCGACGACGCGGCCGTCTTCACCGGACGGCTCGCCTCGGGGGCGCTCGCCGCCTTCGAGGCGAGCCGGATGGCCTCCGGCCGCAAGAACCAGCTCCGGCTGGAGATCAACGGGGAGCGGGGCTCCCTCGCCTTCGACCTGGAGCGGCTCAACGAGCTCTCCTTCCACGACCACCGCGAGCCCGCCGCCACCGCGGGCTTCCGGCGGATCCTCGTCACCGAGGCCGAGCACCCGTATCTGGAGGCGTGGTGGCCGCCCGGCCACACCCTCGGCTACGAACACACCTTCACCCACCAGGCCCGCGACCTGGTCGCCGCGATCGGCGCCGGCACCGACCCGTCGCCGTCCTTCGCCGACGGGCTGCGGGTGCAGCGGGTGCTCGCCGCGGTCGAGGAGAGCGCCCGGAAGAACGCCGTCTACACACCCGTCCAGGAAGTGCCGGCCGAGGTCCGCTAGAGACCGCCCGCACACCGTTTGGAGGCTTCATGCCGCGTCCGTTCACGCTCTTCACCGGCCAGTGGGCCGACCTGCCGCTGGAGGAGGTCTGCCGGCTCGCCCGCGACTTCGGCTACGACGGCCTCGAACTCGCCTGCTGGGGCGACCACTTCGAGGTCGACAAGGCCCTCGCCGACCCGTCGTACCTGGCGGGCCGGCACGCCCTGCTCGACAAGTACGGCCTCACGTGCCGGGCGATCTCCAACCACCTGGTGGGCCAGGCGGTCTGCGACCACCCGATCGACGAGCGGCACCAGGGCATCCTGCCGGCCCGGATCTGGGGCGACGGCGAACCCGAGGCCGTGCGGCGACGGGCCGCAGCCGAGATGGGGGACACCGCGCGCGCCGCGGCCGCCTTCGGCGTCGACACCGTCGTCGGCTTCACCGGCTCCTCCATCTGGCACCTGGGGGCCATGTTCCCGCCCGTGCCGGAGCGCATGGTCGAGCGCGGGTACGAGGACTTCGCCGAGCGGTGGAACCCCGTCCTCGACGTCTTCGACGCCGAGGGGGTCCGCTTCGCCCACGAGGTCCACCCAGGGGAGATCGCCTACGACTACTGGACGACGCGCCGCGCCCTGGAGGCGGTGGACCACCGGCCGGCCTTCGGGCTCAACTTCGACCCCAGCCACTTCGTCTGGCAGGACCTCGACCCCGTCGGCTTCCTCTACGACTTCCGGGACCGGATCTACCACGTCGACTGCAAGGAGGCGCGCAAGCGCCTCGACGGGCGCAACGGTCGCCTCGGCTCCCACCTGCCGTGGGGCGATCCGAGGCGGGGCTGGGACTTCGTCTCCGCCGGACACGGGGACGTGCCCTGGGAGGACGTCTTCCGCATGCTGCGGTCCATCGGCTACCAGGGCCCCGTGTCCGTCGAGTGGGAGGACGCCGGGATGGACCGGCTCACCGGCGCGCCCGAGGCGCTGGCCCATCTGAAGCGGTTCGACTTCGACCCGCCGGCCGCCTCGTTCGACGCGGCGTTCTCCGGCGGCGACCGGTAGGACCTCCCGGTCAGGCCCGGTGGCGAGGGCGCCACCGGGCGGTCCGGCCTGCCCGCGCACGGCTTTGTCCTGATGCAGGAGAAAGTTCGACGGATCTGCTGCGCAAGGGCTTTCGGTCACGGACGAACGCGGCTACGGTCCCCTCACATCACCACCACCACGTCCCCTCGCCCCACCGCACGGCCGGCCCGGGAGCGACCACCCCGTTTTCCTCGGCCCGTCCCACCCGAACCCGCCGGGGCCGAGCGAGGGCCCCACCCCGCGCATTGCCCCCGCCCCGCCCCGCCCCGCGCATTGCCCCGCCCCGCCCCGTGCAGTGCCCCCGCCCCTCGTACCTCACCGCCGGGCGGCCCGCGCCGCCCGCCGCCCGCACCGCGGAGGCGCCGCACCCCATCCCCAGCCCTCCACCCCACGCACCCAACGACCTGGCAAGGAGGCAGCCCGTGACTGACACCCACGCACGCACCGGAGTCTGGTTCGCCGGAGCACGCGGCTCCGTGGCGACCACGGCCGTCGCCGGATGCGCCGCCGTCCGCGCCGGACTCCACCCGGCGACCGGCATGGTCACCGAGACGCCCGCGTTCGCCGGCACCGGACTGCCGCCCCTGGCCGCGCTCGTCTTCGGCGGCCACGACATCGCGTCCTGCCCGCTCCCCAAGCGCGCCGAGCAGCTCACCGGCGCTGGCGTGCTCCCGCACGGGACCGCCGCCGCCGTCCACGCCGAACTCGCCGCCGCCGACGAGGAGATACGCACCGGCGGCCCCCTCCCGGACGACCCCCGCACCGACACCGAACTCATCGCCGACCTCGCCGCCGACCTCGTGTCCTTCCGCCGCCGCCACGCACTGGCACGCGTGGTCGTCGTCAACGTCTCCTGCACGGAGCCGCCGCCCGCGCCCGACGCCGAACGCCTGCCGCCCAGCTCCCTCTACGCCGCCGCGGCCCTGCGGGCCGGCTGCCCGTACGTCGACTTCACCCCGTCCACCGGGCTGCGCACCCCGGACCTCTCGGTCGCCGCGACCGCCGCCGGACTGCCCCACGCGGGCCGCGACGGCAAGACCGGCCAGACGCTGCTGCGCTCCGTGCTCGCCCCGATGTTCGTCCAGCGGGCCCTGGACGTACGGGCCTGGTCCGGCACCAACCTGTTGGGCGGGGGAGACGGGGCGACGCTGGCCGACCCCGCCGCCGCCGCGGCGAAGAACGCCGGCAAGGAGCGCGTCCTCACGGAGACGCTCGGCCACCGGCCGGAGGGCCAGGTCCACATCGACGACGTCCCCGTGCTCGGCGACTGGAAGACGGCCTGGGACCACATCGCCTTCGAGGGCTTCCTCGGATCGCGGATGATCCTCCAGACCATCTGGCAGGGCTGCGACTCCGCACTCGCCGCGCCCCTCGTCCTCGACCTGGCCCGCCTGGTCGCCCGCGCCCACGAAGCCGGGATCTCCGGGCCGCTCCCGGAACTCGGCTTCTACTTCAAGGACCCGGACGGCGGGCCCGCCGGCCTCGCGGAACAGTTCGCCGGGCTGCTGGACTTCGCCGACCGACTGCGGGAGGCGAAGTGACGCACCCCGGCCGCCCGGACCGCGCCGAGCGGAGCGGGCCCGAGCCCGAAGAGGGACGCGGCCGTACGGTCGCACCCGTGTCCGGCCCCGAGTCCGCGCCCCCGTCCGGCCCCGAGTCCGCACCCCCGTCCGGCCCCGCGCCGGCCGTCGGCTCCCTGCCGGTGCCCGCGCCCGAGCCCGGCCTCGCACCGGGCGGCGGCCGGATCCGGGCCTGGGCCGAACTGCTCCGCGTCTCCGCGCTGTTCAGCGTGCCCGGGGACGCGCTCGCCGGCGCCGCGGCCGTCGGCCTGCGGCCCGGCCGGGGGACGGCCTACGCGGTCGGCGCGTCGCTCTGCCTGTACGAGGCGGGCATGGCGCTCAACGACTGGGCCGACCGCGAGGAGGACGCCGTCGACCGTCCCCACCGCCCCCTGCCCTCCGGTCGGATCGCTCCGGCCGCGGCACTGGGCGCGGCCGGCCTCCTGACCGCCGCCGGCCTCGCCCTCGCCTCCCGCGCCGGCCGCCCGGCCCTCACCGCGGCCGCCGCCCTGGCCGGCACGGTGTGGGCCTACGACCTCCGCCTCAAGCACACGCCCGCCGCCCCCGCCGCCATGGCCACCGCCCGCGCCCTCGACCTCGTCCTGGGCGCGACGGCCACGGGCCCCGCACCGGGACGGACCGCCGCCACGGTGCCGGTCCGACGTCCCCCCGGCCCCGTCACACCCGCCCCGGTCGCGCGGCGCGGTGCGGCGACCCGTACCGGACTCCGGGTCGCGGCGCCCGCGGGCGCGCTCGCGGTCCATACGTACGCCGTCACCGCCGTGTCCCGGCACGAGGCGCAGGGTGGCTCGACGCTCGCCCCGCTCGGGGCCCTCGCCGCGACGTCCGCGCTCGGGGCCGTCACCGCCCTCCGGGCGCTCCGGAAGCCGGGCGGCGCGGCGGCGCTCGTACCACTGCTGCCCGCCGCCCTGTACGTCGGCACCACCGCCGTGCCCCTGCTCCACGCCGCGCTCAACCCCTCCCCGGCCCTCACCCGGCGCGCCGTCGGCGGCGGGATCCGCGCCATGATCCCGCTCCAGGCCGCGCTCGCGGCCCGAGCCGGGGCGACCGGCACCGGGATCGGCGTGCTGGGGCTCGCCCCCCTCGCCCGCGCCCTCGCAGAGAAGGTGAGCGCCACATGAGCGCACGGCAGGGACTCCGCCTCGGGTACGGCACCAACGGCCTCACCGACCTCCGTCTCGACGACGCCCTCGGGCTGCTCGCGGACCTGGGCTACGACGGCGTCGGGCTCACGCTCGACCACATGCACCTGGACCCGATCGCGCCCGGCCTCGCCGCCCGTACCGCCCGGGTCGCCCGCCGGCTCGGCGCGCTCGGACTCACCGCGACCGTCGAGACCGGGGCCCGGTACGTGCTCGACCCTCGCCGCAAGCACGGCCCCTCGCTGCTCGACGCCGACCCGCGGAACCGTGCCGCCCGGGTCCGCCTGCTGCTCACGGCGGTCGGGGTCGCGGCGGACCTCGGGGCGCACGCCGTGCACTGCTTCAGCGGCGTCACCCCGCCGGGCACCGACGACGCCACGGCGTGGCGGCGCCTGACGGAGGCGCTGGCGCCCGTGCTCGACGCCGCCGCCGACGCGGGCGTGCCGCTCGCGATCGAACCCGAACCGGGACACCTCCTCGCCACCCTCGACGACTTCCACCGGCTGCGTGTCGCACTCGGCGACCCCGCGCCCCTCGGCCTCACCCTCGACATCGGCCACTGCCAGTGCCTGGAAGCGGCGCCGCCCGCCGCGTGCGTCCGCGCTGCGGCACCCTGGCTGCGCCACGTGCAGATCGAGGACATGCGGCGCGGTGTGCACGAGCACCTGCCGTTCGGCGAGGGCGAGATCGACTTTCCGCCCGTCCTCGACGCCCTCGCGGCCACCGGTTACCAGGGCCTCACCGTCGTCGAACTGCCCCGCCACTCGCACGCCGGCCCGCGACTGGCCGCGGAATCGGCCGCGTTCCTGCGCGACGCGGCCGCGACCGCCGCGAAGGGAGCGCCGGCATGCTGACGCCACCACCGCCCCGGACCCGCGCGGACATCGAGGCCCGGCTGCCCGACGACCACGCCCGCGCCTGGTTCGCCGAGGCCCTCGCCGACGCCACCCGAGCTGCGACGGCACCACAGGCGCCACCCGCCGCCGACCCCGTCCGTGCGGCGTCAGCAGCACAGGCACCGCCCGCGCCCCACCCGGCGCGTCCCGCCTGGCAGCTGCACTTCGTCACCGCCGGCCGGCACTGCGGCAGGGACGCCGCGGACGCCGTACGGGCCCTGCTGCTGATCGAGGCCCGGCCCGGTACGGAGACGCTGACCCGCCTCTACCGGGAAGGCAGTGCCGCCGAGCGCCGCGCGGTGCTCCACGCCCTGCCCTCCCTCGTCGACGGCCCCCAGGCCACGCCCCTCGTGGACGACGCCCTGCGCACGCACGACACCCGGCTGATCGCCGCCGCCGTCGGCCCCTACGCCGCGGCCCACCTGGCCCCGCACGCCTGGCGGCACGCCGTCCTGAAGTGCCTCTTCACCGGCGTCCCGCTGAGCGCCGTGACGGACCTGGCGCGGCGGGCCGCGGGCGACGCGGAACTCGCCCGCATGCTCGCCGCCCACGCCGCCGAACGCACCGCGGCGGGCCGGGAGGTCCCCCGCGACCTCCGCCACGCCCTGACCCTGACCGGCGTACCGACCGAGGAGCCGTGATGCGCATCTTCGACCCGCACATCCACATGACGTCGCGCACCACCGACGACTACGAGGCGATGTACGCGGCGGGCGTCCGCGCCGTGGTCGAACCGGCCTTCTGGCTCGGCCAGCCGCGCACCTCTCCCGCCAGTTTCCTCGACTACTTCGACGCGCTGCTCGGCTGGGAGCCGTTCCGTGCCGCCCAGTACGGCATCGCCCACCACTGCACGATCGCGCTCAACCCCAAGGAGGCCAACGACCCGCGCTGCACGCCCGTCCTCGACGAGCTGCCCCGCTACCTCGTCAAGGACTCCGTCGTCGCCGTCGGCGAGATCGGCTACGACGCGATGACACCCGCCGAGGACACCGCACTCGCCGCCCAGCTCCAGCTCGCCGCCGACCACGGCCTGCCCGCCCTCGTCCACACCCCGCACCGGGACAAGCTCGCCGGACTCCACCGCACCCTCGACGTCGTCCGCGAGTCGGCCCTGCCCGTCGAGCGGACCCTCCTGGACCACCTCAACGAGACGACCGTCGCCGCCGCCGCGGACAGCGGCTGCTGGCTCGGCTTCTCCGTCTATCCCGACACCAAGATGGACACGGACCGCATGGTGACCATCCTGCGGACCTTCGGCACCGAGAGGATCCTCGTCAACTCGGCGGCCGACTGGGGCAGGAGCGATCCGCTGAAGACCCGCGAGGTCGCCGACGCCATGCTCGCCGCCGACTTCACCGACGACGACGTCGACCGGGTCCTGTGGCGCAACCCCGTCGCCTTCTACGGACTCAGCGGCCGGCTCCAGCTCGACGTCCCCGCCCCGGACGCCCTGCACGAGGGCAACTCCGTGCTGCGCGGCGGGGAATGAGGAGGGACCCGTGCGCTTCCGCCACCCGGACGGCACCCTCGTCCACCTCTCCTACTGCACCAACGTCCACCCCGCCGAGACCCTCGACGGCGTCCTCGCCCAGCTCCGCGACCACTGCGAGCCGGTGCGCCGACGCCTCGGCCGCGACCGGCTCGGCATCGGCCTCTGGCTCGCCAAGGAAGCCGCCCACGCCCTGGTCGACGACCCGGTGGCGCTGCGCGGGCTCCAGACCGAGCTGGACCGCCGCGGCCTCGAGGTCGTCACCCTCAACGGCTTCCCCTACGAGGGCTTCGGCGCCGAGGCGGTCAAACACCGCGTCTACCGCCCCGACTGGACCGAGCCGGAGCGCCTCGCCCACACCACCGACCTCGCCCGCCTCCTCGCCGCCCTGCTCCCCGACGACGTCGCCGAGGGAAGCGTCTCCACCCTGCCGCTCGCCTGGCGCACCGGCTTCGACGAGCGCGCCGCCGCCACCGCCCGAGCCGCACTCACCACCCTGACGGAACGGCTCGACGCACTGGAGGAGCTGACCGGCAAGTCCGTCCGCATCGCCCTCGAACCCGAACCGGGCTGCGTGGTGGAGACCACCACCGACGCCGTCGGAGCGCTCACCGGCCTGTCCGGCGACCGCGTCGGCGTCTGCGTCGACACCTGCCACCTCGCGACCTGCTTCGAGGACCCGGCCACGGCGCTCGCCGCACTCGACGCCGCCGGCATCCGCGTCCCCAAGGCCCAGCTCTCCACCGCCCTGCACGCCGAACACCCCCACCGGCCCGACGTACGCGCCGCGCTCGCCGCCTTCGCCGAACCGCGCTTCCTGCACCAGACCCGCACGGCCACCGCCGCGGGGCTCCGCGGCACCGACGACCTGCCCGAAGCGCTCGCGGGGGACACCCTGCCCGACACGGCCCCCTGGCGCGCCCACTTCCACGTCCCCCTGCACGTCCCGCCCGCCCCGCCGCTCACCTCCACGCTCCCCGTCCTCGAGGACGCCCTGACCCATCTGGTCGGCGGCGCCCACCCCCGCACCCGCCACCTGGAGGTCGAGACGTACACCTGGCAGGCCCTCCCGCGCGGAGCGCGGCCCCGCACCCGCGGCCACCTCGCCGACGGCATCGCCGCCGAACTCACCCTCGCTCGCGACCTGCTCACCGGCCTCGGCCTGAAGGAACTCCCGTGAAGGAACTCCCATGACCGACGCGAAGCCCCCGGCCGACGGGCGCCCGACCCCCCTCCTCGTCCTCGACGTCGTCGGCCTCACCCCCCGGCTCCTCGACCACATGCCCCGCCTCCGCGCCCTCGCCGACTCCGGCTCGCGGGCTCCCCTGTCCACCGTGCTGCCCGCCGTCACCTGCACCGCCCAGTCCACCTTCCTCACCGGCACCCCGCCCGCCGGGCACGGCATCGTCGGCAACGGCTGGTACTTCCGCGAACTCGGCGACGTCCTGCTGTGGCGCCAGCACAACGGACTGGTCGCCGGCGACAAGATCTGGGACGCCGCCCGCCGCGCCCACCCCGGCTACACCGTCGCCAACATCTGCTGGTGGTACGCGATGGGCGCCGACACCGACATCACCGTCACCCCCCGTCCCGTCTACTACGCCGACGGGCGCAAGGAACCCGACTGCTACACCCGCCCCCCGGCCCTCCACGACGAACTCACCGCGGAGTTCGGCACGTTCCCCCTCTTCCGGTTCTGGGGGCCGGGCGCCTCCCTCGCCTCCAGCCGGTGGATCGCGGACGCCACCCGCCACATCATGCGCACCCGCCGCCCGGACCTGACGCTCTGCTACCTCCCGCATCTCGACTACGACCTCCAGCGGTACGGCCCCGACGACCCGCGCTCGCTTCGCGCGGCCGCCGAACTCGACGCTGTCATCGGGCCGTTGCTCGACGACGCCCGCGCCGAGGGCCGCACGGTCGTCGCCCTGTCCGAGTACGGGATCACCCGCGTCAGCCGTCCCGTCGACATCAACCGCGCCCTGCGGCGCGCCGGACTCCTCGACGTCCACACCCAGGACGGCATGGAGTACCTCGACCCGATGGCCTCCCGGGCCTTCGCCGTCGCCGATCACCAACTCGCCCACGTCTACGTCCGCCGCCCCGAGGACCTCGCGGCCACCCGCACGGCCCTCCAGGACCTGCCCGGCGTCGAGCGACTCCTCGACGACGAGGGAAAGAAGGCACATGGCCTGGACCACCCCCGCTCCGGCGAGCTGGTCGCCGTCGCCGAACCCGACGCCTGGTTCACGTACTACTACTGGCTGGACGACGCGCGCGCCCCCGACTTCGCCCGGCTCGTCGAGATCCACCGCAAACCCGGCTACGACCCGGCCGAACTGTTCATGGACCCCCAGGACCCCTACGTACGGCTCAAGGCCGCGGCCGCCGTGGCCCGCAAGAAGGCCGGCCTGCGCTACCGCGTGGCGGTCGTGCCCCTGGACCCCTCACCCGTCCGCGGCAGCCACGGCCGGCTGCCCGCGAGCGACGCGGACGGCCCGCTCATCCTCTGCTCCGCCCCCGGCGCCCTGCCCGGCCGCACCGCGGCCACCGAGGTGAAGCCGCTCCTCCTGCGGCTCGCCGGCCTCGCCTGACCCGCCGCGCCGCTCCCCGTACCGCCGCGCCCTCTGCCGGGCTGCTCCGCCGTCCGGCCCCGAGCTTTCCGGCGCCCGGGACGCACCCGTACCCCCGTCACCACCCGTACCCCCGTCACGACGAAAGCGAGAACGCCATGGCCACGTCCCCCGAAGAGACCACCTCCGGCGACGAGCTGCGCCGCACGCTCGGTGTCAGCCGCCGCCGCTTCCTCAGCACCTGCACGGCCGCCGCGGCCGTGGCGATCGCCGCCCCCGTCTTCGGCTCCTCGCCCGCCCTGGCGCAGACCGAGCCCGAGACGGCCGACGACCACGGCCGCTCCGCCCTCGTCCCGCCGGACAAGCGCGGACTGATCCTCTACACCGTCCGGGACGCGGTGGCACGCGACCCGCTCGCCTCCGACCTGCCGTCCGGTTTCCGCGAGGTGTTCCGGCAGCTGGCCCGGTACGGCTACCGGCAGGTGGAGTTCGCCGGGTACCGCCAGCACGCCAACGCCCCCGGCGGCGCGGACCTCGGCACCGTCGAGGGCGCGCGGCTGATGCGCTCCTGGCTCGACGAGTACGGGCTGCGCGCCCAGGGCAGCCACGGCTTCATCCCGGGCTCCTGGCCGCTCACCCCCGCCGACCTGGACGCGTTCCGCCGGGCCCTGGAGATCGCGAACATCCTCGGCATGGAGCACATGGGCACCGGCGGCGACCCGACCGGCAGCCCCTACCGCGCCGACTGGGACGTCGCCGCCGACAAGTGGAACACCCTGGGCGCCCTCGCCGCCCGGGAAGGGATCAAGCTCTACACCCACAACCACGACAGCGCCTACGACTTCCTCCTCGACGGCGGCCCGCTCGACGCCCAGGGCCGGCCGACCCGCAGCTCCGGCATCCGGAAGCTGGAGTACTTCCTGCGGATCAGCGACCCCGGAAGCGTCTACCTGGAGCTGGACGTCTTCTGGGCCCACGTGGCCCAGTACAAGTTCCACACCTACACCGCCCACGACGGCACCCGGCACGAGCAGGTCTTCGACCCGGCCGGGCTCGTGGCCCGCCACACGCCCCGCTTCCCGCTCTTCCACGCCAAGGACGGCGTGATCAATCCGCAGAGCGGCATGGGCTACGACATGGTGCCGTTCGGCACCGGCGACATCGACTACCGCCGGTTCTTCACCCGGGTCGGTGCGAAGAACCGCCACCACCCGATGGTCGAGCAGGACACCGCCCCGAGCGCCACCGTCCCCGGGCAGTCGCTGGAGTACGCCCGCATCGGCTACGACAACCTCGCCGCCCTCCGCGCCCACCGCTGACCACGACGCACCGCCCCGAACCAGTAGCGAAGGAGTTCCGCGTGCGCAACAGACGGATCGTCACCCTCCTGGGCACGGCGGCGCTGGCCGGCGCCATCGGGCTGCTGCCCCTGGCCCCCGTCCAGGCCACCACCGCACCGGACGCGGCCCCACCGGCCGCGCCGGCCTTCCAGAAGGTCACCCTCAACGACCGGCCGGGCGAGCCCATGGCCCTCGCCGTCCTGCCCGACCTGCGCGTCCTGCACACCGCGCGCACCGGCGAGATCCGCATCCACGACCCGAAGAGCGGCGTGAACTTCCTCGCCGCCGACATGAAGAAGAGCCCCGCCGGGCTCTACCAGCACGACGAGGAAGGCGTCCAGGGCATCGCCGTCGACCCCGACTTCGCCAGGAACCACTGGGTCTACCTCTACTACTCGCCCCGCCTCGACACCCCCATGGACGACCCGGCCACCCCGGGCGTCAACGAGGGCGACGCCCCGCAGACCGGCACGCCCGCGGACTTCGCCCCGTACAAGGGCTACACCCGGCTCTCCCGGTTCAAGCTCACGGGGAACACGCTGGACTACGGCTCCGAGCAGAAGATCATCGACATCCCCGCCGACCGCGGCATCTGCTGCCACGTCGGCGGCAAGATCGACTTCGACCACCGGGGCAACCTGTTCCTGTCGACCGGCGACGACTCCAACCCCTTCTCCTCGGACGGCTACGCCCCGATCGACGACCGCCCCGACCGCAACCCCGTCTACGACGCCCGCCGCACCTCGGGCAACACCGACGACCTGCGCGGCAAGGTGCTCCGCATCAAGGTCAAGCGCCACGGCGGCTACGTGATCCCCGACGGCAACCTCTTCGCGCCCGGCACACCGAAGACCCGCCCCGAGATCTACGCCATGGGCCTGCGCAATCCCTTCCGCTTCGGGGTGGACAAGCGGACCGGTGAGGTCTACGTCGGCGACTACTCGCCCGACGCCCGCACCGCCCGCCCGGACCGGGGCCCCGCCGGGCAGGGCCGCTGGATGGTCATCGACCGTCCCGCCAACTACGGCTGGCCGTTCTGCGTGACCCGCGACCAGCCTTACCAGGACTACGACTTCGCCACCCAGAAGTCCGCCGGAGCCTTCGACTGCTCCGCTCCGGTCAACGACTCGCGCCACAACACCGGCCTGACCGAGCTGCCACCGGTCACGGACGCCGAGATCGTCTACGGGTACGGTGCCTCCGCGGAGTTCCCGCAGCTCGGCACGGGCGGCATCGGCCCCATGGGCGGCCCGGCCTACCGGTACGACAAGCACAACACCGCCGAGAACCGCTGGCCCGCCTCCTTCGACGGCAAGCCGCTCTTCTACGAGTGGACCCGCGACCAGATGAAGGCCCTCACCCTCGGCAAGCGCAACGAGGTGCTCGCCATCGACGACGCCGTCCCCGGCATCCGGACGGACGGACCGATCGACGCCGAGTTCGGCCCCGACGGCGCGCTCTACGTCCTGGAGTACGGCACCGGCTACTTCGCGGAACTGCCCGAGGCCCAGCTCTCCCGCATCGACTACGTCCGGGGTAACCGCACGCCCGAGCCCAAGGCCGCCGCGGACGTGGTCAACGGCGTGAATCCGCTGACCGTACGCTTCTCCGCCGCCGGCACGACGGACGCCGACGGGGACGCGCTCCGCTACGCGTGGGACTTCGACGCCGACGGCACCGTGGACTCCACCCAGGCCGACCCCACGCACACGTTCACGACGAACGGCGTCTTCGAAGCCACCCTGAAGGTCACCGACAGCACCGGGCGCTCGGCCTCCACCGCCGTCCAGGTCGTCGTCGGCAACAAGGCGCCGGTCGTCTCCCTCACCACCGACCCCGCTCCGCACGGGGGCACCGCGTTCCACTGGGGCGACACGGTCACCTGGAAGGTCGACATCACCGACGACCAGCCGGTCGACTGCTCGAAGGTCACCGTCTCGTTCATCCTCGGCCACGACTCGCACGGGCACCCGCTGTCGTCGAGCACCGGCTGCTCGGGCTCGTTCCGGACGTTCGTGGACGGCGGCCACGCCGGCTCGGACAACCTGAAGGCCGTCTTCAACGCCTCGTACAAGGACACGCCCCCGGCGGGACTGCCGTCCCTCTCGGGCAGCGCGGAGGTGGCCCTGACACCGGCCGGCTGACACGCACCACGTCCGTGCGGGGCCCTCGGGGCGGGTTCGCCGCCCCGAGGGCCCTCACACGTGTGACGACGACGGGTGCCGCGGAAGTGCCCCGGGCGGGCTCCCGGGAATCGGCCGCACACTCCTGACGTTATACCCACAGGGGTATTCTCGAGTCGACGGTCGGTGAGAAGGAGGAGCCCGGTGAAGGTGGAAGAAGAGGCGGCGACCGCGGTCCTCAACCGGCTGCGACGGGCGCAGGGGCAGCTCGCGGGAGTCATCGCCATGATCGAAGCGGGCCGTGACTGCAAGGACGTCGTCACCCAGCTCGCGGCCGTCTCCCGCGCCCTGGACCGGGCCGGCTTCAAGATCGTCGCGAGCGGCATGCGCCAGTGCCTCGCCGAGAGCGAGGAGGGCGCGCCCCCCATGAGCGAGCAGGAGTTGGAGAAGCTCTTCCTCACCCTCGCGTGACACGCGACGGCGGCGGACGACGCCTAGGCGGCTGGGGCAGACCCTCTCCGCGGTCGTGCGAGGGCGGTCGGAGGCGACCTTCCGGCGGTGGCCGAACGCCGCCACCGCGGCGCCGACCGGACACGGGCCGGCTCCGACCCGACGACCTCCTGACTCGCGCCGGACGCTCGGACGGGACGAACCGCCCCCCTGATCCACCTGGCAGGGCTGTTCGTTCCGATACGGAGGGCGTCGCTGCCGAGGCCGCCGGCGAGTGACCGCGGGCGACGAGCGCCTGTGGCGGCGTTCGGATCGGCCGACGACGTCAGCCGATCCGATCGCCGCCACCGCCGGCGAGTACGGCGCGGCCACCGTGTACGTCGCGGACGGCGCCGAGTTCACCGAGCGGCTCGTGGTCCCCAAGGTCGACGCGCTCACCCAGATCGCGAAGGAGAGGGAGGTGGCCGCCGTCCTGGTGACCTCCTCCGGCGAGGGCAAGGAGATCGCCGCCCGCGTCGCGCTGCGCCTGGGCTCCGGCCTGATCACCGACGCCGTGGAGCTGGAGGCCGGAGACAAGGGCCCGGTCGCCACGCAGTCCGTCTTCGCCGCCTCGTACCAGGTGAGGTCCACCGTCTCGCACGGCGTGCCGGTCATCACCGTCAAGCCGAACTCCGCCGCCCCCCAGGCCGCCCCGGCCGCCGGCACGGTGGAGAACGTCACGGTCGCCTTCACCGGCAACGCCGCCCGGGTCGTCTCGCGCACCCCGCGCGTCTCCACCGGCCGCCCCGAGCTGACCGAGTCCGCGATCGTGGTCTCCGGCGGCCGCGGCGTCGGCGCGGCCGAGGGCTTCGCCGTCGTGGAGAAGCTGGCCGACTCGCTCGGCGCGGCCGTCGGCGCCTCCCGGGCCGCGGTGGACGCCGGCTGGTACCCGCACGCCAACCAGGTCGGCCAGACCGGCAAGCAGGTCTCGCCGCAGCTGTACGTGGCGGCGGGCATCTCCGGCGCGATCCAGCACCGGGCCGGCATGCAGACCTCGAAGACCATCGTCGCGGTCAACAAGGACCCCGAGGCCCCGATCTTCGACCTGGTCGACTACGGCGTGGTCGGCGACCTCTTCGAGGTGCTCCCCCAGCTCACGGACGAGATCGGCGCGCGCTGATCCCGTGACGGACGCGTTCGGTGCGCCGATCCCGTGACGGACGGGATCGGTGCACCGATCTCCCGGGCGAAGAAAAGCATGAAGTGAAGAAGGGGTGGGTGGCACTCTGTGCCACCCACCCCTTCTTCACGTCCGTGTCCGGCGGCTCAGTACCAGCCGTCGAGGGGGACCTCCTCGCAGAGCCGGACGACCGGCCTGCGCCCGGCGGAGGCGGTGCCGGAGAGCTTGACCCGGACCCCGGGGCGCACCGCGTGCAGCGGTCCGTCGACGCGGCAGCGGACGACGAAACCCTCCGTCATGTGGACCGGCCAGAGGTCGGCGTCGGCGGCCGCGACCCCGCGGCGTACGGATATCACGCCCTCGCCCCCGCTGAGTTCGGGCGCCAGGTCGGTCGACCCGCAGGTCGGGCAGAGCAGACGCTGGAACGTCGTGGTGTGGCACCAGCGGCAGCGCTGGAAGTACAGCTCGGACTCAGGGGCCGACTCCTCGGCCTGGACGGCGGTCCCGCTCCTCATTCCCGTGTGGAACACGATGCCTTCTCCTTGCACTCGGCGGCTCGACCGTGCATGGAGCAAAGATATGGCACTGAGTGCCACCAAATAAAGACCTGAGTTCCCTCAATTCGAGATACCGAGAACCCTGAGGCCATTCGGTGACCCCCCGGAGACCCCCCGGTGACCCCTCAGCCCTCGCCGAGGCTCGACTCCACCTCGCGCACCACGCGCCACATGGGGGTGGAGCGCTTGGTGATCACCACCACGACGTCCTCGGTCTCCTCGGCCGGCGCGTCCGCCGCCTGGCCGCCGGTGGCCCAGGTGGCGCGGACGAACTCCAGGGCCCCGTCGACCTCCGCCAGCGGGTCGCCCTCGCCGCCCGAGCGCAGCCAGTGCCGCAGGGCGTGGTTGTGGGCGGCGACCACGGCCGCAGCGACGACGTTGGCGCGCAGGGTGCCGTCCCTGCGGTCGGCCCAGCGGGTGCGCAGGTAGTCGCCGAGGGTCTTCTCGTACCGCCAGACCACCGACAGCTCGTACGTGCGCAGTCCGGCCACCTCGCGGGTGAGCCGGTAGCGCTGCACGGAGAAGGTGGGGTTCTCGGCGTACATCCGCATGACGAGGCGGGCGGCGTCGCAGACCCGGACGACCGGGTCGTCGGAGTCGGCGCTCGCGGCGAGGAAGCGGGTCATGTCGGCGAGGCACTGCTCGTGGTCGGGGAAGACCACGTCCTCCTTCGAGGGGAAGTACCGGAAGAAGGACCGCCGGCCGACGCCCGCGAGCGTGACGATGTCGTCGACGGTGGTCTGCTCGTAGCCCCGCTCCAGGAAGAGCTGGAAGGCCGCGGCGATGAGGGAGTCCCGCATCGCGGGCTTCGTGGAGTTCGTCGAGGCTGTTCCCATGGCCCGAACCTAACACCCGGACGGACCTCCTGCGGCACTCGGTACCGGAAGAATCCGGCACCGAGTGCTGTCCTGGGGGTACGGAGGCCCAGGAGGCACCCCGACGGGCCCGCAGGCCTTCGGGCCGCGGCGGCTTCGCGGGGGCCGCAACGGCCTTGCGGGGCTGCCCGGGGGGGCGTGCAAGCCCCCGGGCAGCCCCCACCGGCCGGCACCGTGCGGCCGGTCCCCGAGCCCCCGGCCGGTCAGGACCTCAGCGGGCGCTCATGCGGAGGGCGCCGTCCATGCGGATCGTCTCGCCGTTGAGGTAGTCGTGCTCGGCGATCATCGTCACCAGCCGGGCGTACTCCTCCGGGCGCGCGAGGCGCTGCGGGAAGGTGACGCTCGCGGCGAGACCGGCCCGGACGTCCTCGCCGAAGCCGGCCATCATCGGGGTGTCGACGATGCCGGGGGCGATGGTGACGACCCGGATGCCGAACTGCGCCAGGTCACGCGCGGCGGTGACGGTCATCCCGGCGACGCCCGCCTTGGAGGCGGCGTACGCGATCTGGCCGACCTGCCCCTCGAAGGCGGCGATGGACGCGGTGTTCACGACGAGGCCGCGCTGCCCGTGCTCGTCGGGCTCGTGGCGGGCGATGGCCTCGGCGGCGAGCCGCATCACGTTGAAGGTGCCGAGCAGGTTGACGTTGAGCACCGTACGGAACAGGTCGAGGTCGTGCGGTCCCTTGCGGCCCAGGATGCGGGCGGAGGGGGCGATGCCCGCGCAGTTCACGGCGAGCCGCAGTTCGGCGCCGTCGGCGTCGATCGCGGCGAGCGCCTCGCGGACCTGCTCCTCGTCGGTGACGTCAGCGGCGAGCAGCCGGACGCCCTCGGGCATCGGCCCGGCGGCGGCCACGGCCTTGTCCAGGTCCAGGCCGTAGACGGTGGCGCCGCGTGCGGCGAGCGCGGCGGCGGTGGCGGCGCCGAGGCCGGAAGCGGCGCCGGTGACGAGAGCGGCGGAGCCGGCGATGTCCATGGAACTCCTCGTTCGTGTCGTGCGGGTGCGACCCTGCCGCCGGGATGGCCGCCGGATCGGGCGCGTGCCCGCGGAGGACCGCGCGGTCCGCGCGATCTGCGCCGCCCACCATAGAACCGTGTGCGCCGCCCCCGGAAGCGGAGGCCGAGCCGCGGACCGGGAGGGAGGGCCCGGCCTCTTCGCCGAGCCGTCCGGCGGCCGGGGCCGCCCCGACGCCGGGGGCAGGCCCCCCGGGCGCGGCTCCGACCACGCTTCTGCCTGAATGAACGTCAGAAGGCCTTTTCCGGAAGGTACTTGCCGCCATGGGCGATGACGGTGGGGTCGGCGGCCTCCTTCACGTCCAGTGCTCACCGGGATCGTCCGGCGCACCGCGCCGGCCACCGTCCTGCCCGACGCCGCCACCCGGGACCCCCCGTGGCCGAGCCCGGTGCCGCCCTCCCCCGCGCCGCCGTCCCGCGCGGGGCCTTCTCCCCGCCCGGGTCAACCGATCGGTCGACCCCGGGGTCCACCACCCGGGCGGCCGGGTGCAGCCGGGACGACGACGGGCGGCGGCGGGGCACGGCACCAGGATGGGAGACAGAGCGGGCCACGGCTTCCCGACGGCCCCGCGGTTCCCCGAGTCCACTGGAGCAGATCCCCATGAAGCACGTGAAGAAGGCCTCCTCGCGCACCCGTGTCGTGACCGGTGGCGCGATCGTCGCCGCCCTCGCCCTCGGCGGCTTCGGGGCCTACTCCGCGAGCGCCACCGGCGAGGACACGGCGGCCGCGCCGGCCGCCGCCACCGCCGAGGCGGACGCCAGGAACAAGAACACGACGCGCTCCACGCACCTGACGATCGAGGCGGCCACGAAGGCCGCGCAGGCGACCCTGGACGCCGCCGAGGCGGAGAACCAGCGCGTGTCGGTCGCGGTCGTGGACCGCAACGGCAACACGATCGTCACCCTGCGCGGCGACGGCGCCGGCCCGCAGTCCTACGAGTCGGCCGAGAAGAAGGCGTTCACCGCCGTCTCCTGGAACGCCCCGACCTCCGAGCTGGCCAAGCGCCTGACG
>NZ_JAINVG010000071.1 GCF_020400725.1 Streptomyces sp. NK15101
CCCCCCCCCCCCCCCCCCCCCCCCCCCCCCCCCCCCCCCCCCCCCCCCCCCCCCCCCCCCCCCCCCCCCCCCCCCCCCCCCCCCCCCCCCCCCCCCCCCCCCCCCTCCCCCCCCCCCCCCCCCCCCCCCCCCCCCCCCCCCCTCCCCCCCCGCCCCTTCCGCCTCCTCTTCACCGGCCGCACCCTCTCCCTCCTCGGCGACGCCGCCATCCCCGCCGCCCTCGCCCTCGCCGTCCTGGAGGCCACCGGCTCCACCTCGGCGCTCGCCCTGGTCCTCGGCTGCGCGATGGTCCCCAAACTCCTCCTGCTCCCGCTGGGAGGCGTCGCCGGCGACCGCTTCGACGCCCGCACGGTCGCGCTCACCACGGACCTCGTACGCTGCGCCACCCAGCTCCTCGTCGGCGTCCAGCTGCTCGGCGGCACCCCCAGCCTCGCCGTCCTCGCGGTCGCCGAGGCCCTCGGCGGCGCCGCCGGAGCCTTCGCCATGCCGACCGGCTCGCCGCTCGTGAAGGGCACGGTGCCGGAGGAGGCCCTGCACCGGGCCAACGCGGCGATGGGCGTCGCCCAGAGCGCCACCCGCCTGGCGGGACCCGCGCTCGCCGGCACCCTGGTCCTGACCGTCGGCCCCGGCTGGGCGTTCGTCCTGGACGCCGCCACCTTCGCCGTCAGCGCCCTGCTCCTGACCGCCGTACGGGTGAAGCGGGTCCCGGTCCCCCGCCGCTCGCTCCGCGCCGACCTCGCCGAGGGCTGGCAGGAGGTCCGCTCCCGGGACTGGTACTGGACCAGCCTCGTCGGCCACAGCGCCTGGAACGGCGCGGCCGCCGTCCTGATGACCCTCGGTCCCGCCATCGCCGTGGACCGGCTCGGCGGCGGCACCACCTGGGTCGTGCTCCTCCAGGTCGGCGCCGTCGGCTTCCTCCTCGGCACGCTGCTCGCCGACCGGGTCAGCCCCCGGCGCCCGGTCCTGACCGCGAACCTCGGCCTCGCCACGTACGCCCTGCCCCTGGTGCTGCTCGCCCTCGCCGCGCCCGCGCCGGTGACGATCGCGGCGTACGGGCTCGCGCAGGCGGGGCTCGGCTTCCTCTCCCCCGTCTGGCAGACCGCGGTCCAGCGCGCGGTGCCCGCCCACGCGCTCGCCCGGGTCACCTCGTACGACTGGCTGCTCTCGCTCGCCGCCATGCCCCTGGGCTACGCCCTCGCCCCGCTCGCCGCCTCGGCCTGGGGCCCCCGGATGCCGCTGCTCGTCGCGGCGGTGCTGGTGGGCGGGTGCTGCGCGGGGACGGCGCTGGTGCCGGGGGTGAGGCGGTTCGGGTAGGGCTGTCAGTGGGTTCCTCTACCGTCGAGGCATGGTGGGGATCACGGGCCTGGAGAGCAGGCTGGACGAGGCCGTCGACCGCGAGCAGGCCGGCCTTACGGGGTCGCTGGAGGAGTTCCTCGGCTCCCTCGACGCAGCAGGACAGCGCGCGGCGGCGTTCGCCCTCCAGCGCCGGGGGGAGCGCCGGAGGGACCGGGCGACGGCGGAGCGCGGCCTCGCGTTCCTGGCCGGCCGGAAGCCGGGCTGGTCGATCTCCGAGTCCGACCTGCTGCTCGCGCGACTCCTCGGCCGCGATGCGGAATTCTCCCCGCAGGAGCTGCGGGAGGCGTTCCTCGTGCTGGTGCCGATCGCCGTCTCGGCGGCCGAGCAGGTGGAGGAGTACGACCGGACCCGGCTGCGGACGCTCCGTCAGCTGGCCGACTCCTACCGGCACCTGGACACCGAGCGGTACGGAGAGATCCGGCGCCGGATCGACGCGCTGCTGACCCGCGAGGCGCCGGTCGTCGACGGACGACTGCCCAGGCATCTGCTCGACGACTTCGACGAGTACGGCCCGGCGATGCGCGCCGCCCACGACGGGCTGCTCACAGGGAAGGGCGCGGCGGCGTTCCTCGGGCACTGCGCCCTCCTCGACAAGCCTCGCGCCACGGGGGTCTGGCGCAAGCGGGCGGCGGCCCTGCTGGCCGCGACCGAGAACGGCCCGGAGCTGGTGCGGGTCCTCCTGGAGGGGATGGCCGCACAGCCCGAGCACCGGGTGAGCAGCCTGAACCCGTGGAACTGGGCCATGTCCACCCTCGCGAGCGACGCCAACACCTCCCTCGTGCGGGGGCTGCTGTGGGCCTCGCTCGCGACGGACGGCGACTGGGTGGTGCCGGTGGCGGGGGCCGTGGCTCTGCACGCCGGGACCGGCACGGGCGGCTCCGGCGGCTACTGCCGCAGCCAGCCGCTGGCCACGGCGGCCGTCGCCGTGCTCGGGGCGTGCGAGGGGACGCGCGGCGAGGAGGCCGTGCAGTGGCTCGGGCGGCTGCCGAAGAAGGTGAAGAACCGGACGGTGAACAAGGGCATCGCGAAGGCCCTGGAGGCGGTCGCGGCCCGCGCCGGACTCACGCCGTCGATGCTCCGCGAGCGCGGGGTGGCGACGCTCGGTCTGGACGGGCGCGGGGTCCGGGAGGCGACGCTCGGGGCGTACACGGCGGAGCTCTCGGTACGGGAACCGGGCACGGTCGCGCTGTCCTTCAGGGGCCCGGAGGGGAGGCCCCTGAAGACCGCGCCGAAGGAGGTCCGGGAGGCGCACGCGGAGGAGTTGAAGGGGGTCAGGGCGGGGCTGAAGGAGCTCAAGGGCCTGGTGGCGGCCGAGCGGTCCCGGCTCGAGGAGCACCTCGCGGCGGGGACGGTCTGGCCGGCGGAGGACTGGCAGCGCTACTACGCCGACCATCCGGTGACCGGGGCCCTGGCCCGTGCGCTGCTCTGGGAGGTCGCCGAGGGCGGCGACTGGACGGCCGGTCTGCCCGAGCGCGCCGGCGGCGGCTGGGCCCTCGCCGGGCACGACGGGACGGCGCGCCCGGTCGGTCCCGGCGCCCGGCTGCGGCTGTGGCATCCGCTGCGGGCCGGCGGCGAGGAGGTCGCCGAGTGGCGGGCCGCGCTGGCGGAGCGGGAGGAGCGCCAGCCGTTCAAGCAGGTCTTCCGCGAGGTGTACCCGCTGACTCCGGCGGAGCTCGTGACCGGCTCGTACTCCAACCGCTTCGCGGGGCACGTCCTGCGGTACGGGCAGATGCGGGCGCTGACGGCCGAGCGCGGCTGGACGGGGAACCACCTGGGGTACTTCTCGGACGGCTGGTCCTCGGAGCTGGTCAAGGAGCTGCCCGCCCCGGGCGAGCTGCCGGCCGGCGCGGGGACGCGCTGGCGGGCCCGGTTCTTCGTGGAGCTGGTCGACGAGGGGGCGAGCGGGGACGGGGTGGCCCGGCTCTGCTCCACGGACCAGGTGCGCTTCGAGCGCAGGGCGGGGGCGCGGGGCGCGTGGGAGGCGACCGCGCTGGCCGACGTACCGGCGCTCGTGCTGTCCGAGGCGCTGCGGGACGTCGACCTGTTCGTGGGGGTGGCGTCGATCGGGGCGGACCCGCGGTGGCGGGACCGGGGGGAGGAGCGGGCCTACGACGGGTACTGGGAGAGCTGGTCGTTCGGCGAGCTGACGGAGTCGGCGCTGATCCGGCGCGAGACCCTGGCCCGGCTGCTGCCCCGGACGCGGATCGCGGACCGGGTGGAGCTGACCGACCGTTTCCTGCGGGTCCGGGGCGAGCTGCGCACGTACCGGATCCATCTGGGCTCGGGGAACGTGCTGATGGAGCCGGACGACACCTATCTCTGCGTGGTGGAGGACCGCGTGCGGGACCGGGGGAAGGTGTTCCTGCCGTTCGAGGAGGACGGCGGGCTGCTTTCGGTGATCCTGTCGAAGGCGCTGCTGCTGGCCGCCGACGACCGGATCACCGACCCGACGATCACCTCGCAGATACGCCGGGGCTGAGCGCGGAGACCTCGGCCAGGAAGGAGAGGAGCAGCCGGGCGGTCTCCTCCGGGAGGTCGAGGGCGGGGAGATGGCCGGCCCGGTCGACGTCGACCCGGCGCGCGCCGGGCAGCAGGCTTCCGAGCTCGTCGGCGACCGCCCGGAAGTCGGGCAGGTCGTGGGTGCCGACGGCCACGAGGGCGGGGACCCGGATGCGGGCGAGGTCCTCGCGGGTGACCTCGGGCGCGACGGGGTGGTGCTCCTCGGGGGCGGCCAGCTGGAGGTCGAAGGCGCGCCGCTGCCCGTCCCGTACGACGGCGCGGGCGGCCTCCGTGGCCTCGGGGCCGAGCCAGGTGTCGACGTTGAGCTCGACGGCGGCGTCGAGGTCGCCCGCCTCGATGAGCGCGTCCTCGCGGGCTCCCCAGGCGCGCAGCTCCTCGCTCGGCGCCATGCCGGGCATCGCGGAGCCCAGCAGGGCGAGGGCCCGGACGCGTCCGGGGTGAAGGGCGGCGAGTTCGAGGGCGACACGACCGCCGAAGGAGGAGCCGACGACGGCGGCCCGCTCGACGCCGAGGTGGTCGAGGAGTTCGCGCACGTCCTCGGCGTGGGTGTGCGGGGCCTCCATGGGGCTGTCGCCGAAACCGCGGAGGTCGCAGCGGACGACACGGTGTCCCGCCCCGGCCAGCGCGTGGAACTGCCCGTCCCACATCCGGCGGTCGCAGACCCCGGAGTGCAGCAGGACGACGGTCGAGGGGCCGGTGCCGGCCAGGTCATGAGGGAGCGTCACCCGCCCAACCCTAAGCGTCCGGGCACACCGGGGCCAGCTCTTCGCACAAGCGACTTGAACACGTTCAAGAGGAGGTCTACAGTCATGACTACCAGCTTTTGAACGCGTTCAAGGGAGGGTGGGGCATGGACCTCACTGTCGTCGCGTACATCGTCTACCTGCTGATCAGCGTGGCCCTCACCGTCTGGGTCGCCCGCACGCTCAGCCACAACGGAAGGATCTTCCTCTCCGACGTCCTGCACGGGAACGAGAAGCTCGCGGACGCCGTGAACCACCTCCTGGTGGTCGGCTTCTACCTCGTCAACTTCGGCTTCGTCGCCCTCTACCTGAGCCAGGACGACGCCGTCGCCGACGCCAGGACCCTCTTCGAGGCCCTCTCCGTCAAGCTCGGAGTGGTCCTGCTCGTCCTCGGCGTGATGCACCTCGGAAACGTCTACGTGCTCAACAAGATCCGCCGCCGCGGAGTCATGGAGCGCGAGCAGGTGCCGCCGGTCGGCCCGCAGGGCTGGACCAGCGCCCCCAAGGCCGGCCCCTGGGCCCCGCCCGCGCCGCAGGCCTGACCGCGATGTCGGCCCCGGCGAGACCCACCACCCCCGTGGGACGCCTGACCGTGCTGTACGACGCCGGCTGCCCGCTCTGCGTGCACCTCAGGCACTGGCTGCTGCGCCAGCGGCAGCTCGTCCCGCTCGACTTCGTACCGGCCGGGTCCCAGCAGGCACGACGCCTCTTCCCGGCCCTCGACCACGCCGCCACCCTGCGGGAGATCACCGTGATCGGGGACCGGGGCCAGGTCTACCGCGAGGCCTCCGCCTGGATCGTCTGTCTCTGGGCCCTGGCCGAACACCGGCCCAAGGCCCACTGGCTGGCCACCCCCGCCGGACAGCCCTTCGCCCGGGCGACCGTCCTCGCCGCCGCGAAATGGCGCGAGGCCCTCAAGGGGCCGGGACCGGACGGCGGGTCCTGCGAGGACGGGCACTGCGAGGTGCCCGGTCCGCCCGGTTAGGCTCGGCCCCGTGAAGGACGTGAAGGAAGAGAAGCAGGCCGACCAGAAGAAGGCCCCCAAGAGCGAGCAGACCCGCACGCTCATCCTCGAAACCGCGCTCCGGCTGTTCAAGGAGCGCGGTTACGACAAGACGACGATGCGGGCCATCGCCCAGGAGGCCGGGGTCTCCGTCGGCAACGCTTACTACTACTTCTCCTCCAAGGAGCACCTCGTCCAGGGCTTCTACGACCGGATCGCCGAGGAGCACCAGGCGGCCGTCGAGCCCATCCTGACCGGCCCCGAGAAGGACCTGACCGCCCGGATCCGCGGGGTCTACCTCGGCTGGCTCGACATCGCTGAGCCGTACCACGAGTTCGCGGCCCAGTTCTTCAAGAACGCCGCCGACCCGGACAGCCCGCTCAGCCCCTTCTCCCCCGAGTCGGAGGGCCCCCGCGAAGCCGCGATCGAGGTGCACCGGCGGGTCATCTCCGGCGCCTCGGTCAAGGTCGATCCGGAACTGAAGGAAGCACTCCCGCAGTTGCTGTGGCTCCAGCAGATGGGCCTGGTGCTCTTCTGGGTGTACGACCGCTCGGAGGGCGCGGCGAACAGCCGGCGCCTGGTGGAGCGCCTCGCGCCGGTCACCGCCCGCGCGATCTCGCTCTCCCGCTTCAGGATCCTGCGCCCGCTGGTCAAGGAGACGCACGAGCTGCTCTCCGACTTCATGCCGACGGCGGCCGGGATGGCGGCCTCGGGCAAGCCCGAGAAGCGGACGAGCCCGAAGCCGCAGGAGAAGGCCTAGATATCTGGATTCTGGATTCTGGATCCAAGCACTTGGATTCAGAATCCAGAAGCTTGGATCCAGCAGCCAGGAGCTTGAATCCAGAATCCTGGATCCAGCAGCCTGGATCCAGGATCCCTAAATCCAGCTGAGCTCCCACAGGCGCCAGATGCCCGTGCCGTCCGACAGGTACTGGGAGCCGGTGACCGCCTCGGTGGAGAGGACGTAGTCCTTCTTCTGCCACAGCGGGACGAGCGGCACGTCGACGGCGACCTCGCTCTGGATCTCCTTGAAGTCGTTCGTCGCCCGGCCCCGGTCGCTGAACTGCTGCGTCGAGGCGATCAGACTGTCGATCCGCTTGCTGGAGAAGCCGTTGTGCAGGGTGTTCTCGGTGCCGACGAGCGGTGCGGTGAAGCTGTCGGAGTCGGGGAAGTCCGGGAGCCAGCCGACGGGGTAGGCGTCGTAGCTGCCCTTCGCGTACCCCTTCTGGAAGCTCTTCCAGTCGGCCTCCACGACCTTCACCTCGAAGAGGCCGGTCTCGTCCAGCTGCCGCTTGATCTCGGCGGCCTCGGCACCGTACGTGGCGTCCTTGCGGTAGCCGAAGGTGAACTTCACCGGCGTCTTGATCCCGGCGTCCTTCAGGAGCTTCTCGGCCTTCTTCCTGCTCGGCTCCGGGTAGACGTCGAAGAAGGCGGTGCTGTGGCCGACGAAGCCCTGCGGGATGAGGGAGTAGAGCGGCTCGACCGTGCCCTTGTAGGCGCCCTCGGTGATCGCCGGGCGGTCGAGCACGGCGGCGACGGCCTGCCGTGCGGCCTTGTCCGCCATGGGCGAGCCGGGCCGGACGTTGAAGTTGAGGTTGCGGATCTCGGCGCTCTCCGCCTCGGTGACCCGGGTCCCGTCCTTGGTGTCCAGGTTCGCGAGGAAGTCCGGCGGGAGCTGCCGGTGCGTCACCTGGACGTCCTTCGCCTTCCAGGCCTTGGCGAGGTCCTCGGACTGGCCGAAGTACTTCACCAGGACCGTGTGACCGGCCTTGGTGACGGCGCCCCGGTACCTCGGGTTGGGCTCCAGGCGGGCGGACTCGCCCTCCTTGTACTCCTTGAGGACGTACGGCCCCGAGCCGTCGACCGCGAGGTCCGTCCGCAGCCTGTCGGCCGGATAGTGGTCCTTGTCCACGATCGAGCCGGCGCCCGTGGCCACCTTCAGCGGGAACGTGGCGTCACGGCCGCTCAGGTGGAAGGTGACGGTGCGGCCCTCGGCCGAGACGTTCTTCAGGGTGGGGAAGAGCGGCTGCGGACCGACGTCGGTCTTGATGCGCAGCATCCGCTCGAAGGAGTACTTGACGTCCTCGGCGGTGACCTTGCGCCCGCCGGCGAAGGTGAGGTCGTCGCGGAGCGTGCACTGGTACGTGGTGAGCCTGGTGCCCACGAACTTGCAGCTCTCGGCGGCGTCCGGGACCGGCTGGCTGAGGCCCGGCTTGAACGTCAGCAGCGACTGGAAGACGTTGCTGTACATGGCCCAGGAGCCGGCGTCGTAGGCGCCCGCCGGATCGAGCGAAGTGACCTCGTCGGTCGTGCCGACGGTGATCGGATCGGTCCGGACGCCGTCGGAGGGCAGGAGTTGCCAGCCCCCCACTCCGGCGGCCACCAGTACTCCACAAGTGATGAGGATCCGCAGACGGACCGTCGACCGCATTGCCGTGCTTCCTTTTTTTGATACCACCCCAGATGCGACGGCCCCCAAAAACGCCGCGATGGCTGCATCCCATCACACGGCTTTCACATGGGGAAGAGGAAACTTTCACATGACAGGTATATGTCCGGGATATGAGAATTTAAGCCGATGAGCAGCACGTATCGACCTCGGCGCGGGGAGTGACCGCAGCCGATCAGGCCTGCTTCGAGGCGAGCTCGACGATCGTGATGTCGGAGGGCGCCCCCACCCGTACCGGAGGCCCCCAGGCGCCCGCGCCCCGCGAGACGTACAGCTGTGTGTCCCCGTACCGCTCGAGACCGGCGACGGTCGGGTTGGCCAGCTCGGCGAGGTGGTTGCCGGGCCACAGCTGGCCGCCGTGGGTGTGACCGGAGAGCTGGAGGTCCACGCCGTGGCGCACGGCGTCGTGGACGACGATCGGCTGGTGCGCGAGGAGCACCGCGGCGCGGGCCCGGTCGCGGTCGCCGAGGGCCCGTGCGAAGTCGGGGCCCCGGCCCTCGTTCTCCCCCGCGACGTCGTCGACGCCGGCGAGGTCGAAGCCGGCCGGGATCTCCACGCGCGCGTTGCGCAGCGGACGCAGGCCGAGCTCGCGGACGTGGTCGACCCAGGCGTCGGCGCCCGAGAAGTACTCGTGGTTGCCGGTCACGAAGAAGGAGCCGTGCCGGGCCCGGAGCCGGGCGAGCGGCTCGGCGGCCGGCCCGAGGTTCTCGACGGTCCCGTCGACGAGGTCGCCGACGACCGCGATCAGGTCGGGCTGGGCGGCGTTGATCGCGTCCACGATGCGCTGGGTGTGGGCGCGGCCCAGGATCGGCCCGAGGTGGATGTCGGACACGACGGCGATCCGGTAACCGTGCGCGGCGCGCGGGATCTTGGCCAGCGGCACGGTGACCCGCTTGACCCGGGGCCCGCGCAGCACACCGTACGTCCCGTACCCCACGGTCCCGACGGCGACGGCGGCCGCGGAGCCCCCGACGACCCGGGAGACGAACAGCCGCCGGGAGAGGCCTGCCTCCCGCGACTCGGTCACGGCAGCGGACCCGGCCACCGGCGGCTCGGCCGCGGGCACGGTCACGGCCGCGGGCACGGGCTCCGGCGGGGCGGCGGCACGGCGCTCCGCCCAGGCCCGCAGGACCGGCCGGACGGCCTCGCCGACGACCAGGGCCAGGACCAGGTACAGGAGCACGGCGAGCCAGAGGAAGCCCGGCCAGGCCACCGTCTGCTGGAGCCAGAAGGGCGCGCCCGCCCGCGAGGAGACCAGGGCCGCGAGCGAGAGCAGCGGCAGGGCCACGGCGACGGCCGTGCCGAGCCGGCGCGCGGGACTCCCGGCCGCCGTGACGTCCCGCACGAGCCGCCGCCACACGTACCAGTGGACCGCTCCGAGCAGCGCGAGCACCACGACCAGAACCAGCAGAAAGACGACCACGCCCCCGGAACCCCTCTTCTAGGCGCCCGCGCGGCGCGCGGCGCGCACCCCACGCAACCCCATCACACCGATCGTCGTCCCCAGGACAAAGGACGTGACGGCAAGCAGCAGATGAACCCGGAAGTAGGCCGTCGGGTCGCCCGCGTCGTCGAAGGCGAGGCCGCTCCCGTCGTTCCAAAGGTTCTTGACGAAAGTGATCCACGACCAACTAACCACTAGCGTACAGAGACCCTGCCGCAAGATCGCCGCAGCCCCGTTCGATACTGGCAGGGCACGGCCACCCCACCCCGAAGGACACCCCATGAAGCTCAGCCGCCGCGTCTCCTGGTTCCTGCTCGCGTTCGGCGTCTGGTCTTGGGTGATCTGGGTGACCTTCGCGAAGAACCTCTGGAAGGACGGGAGCGGCCTCGCGTTCGACGACGCGGGGAACCCGACGGCGTACTTCTGGGTCCACCTCGCCCTCGCTGTCACGTCGTTCATCCTAGGGACGGCCGTTGGCGTGATCGGACTGAGGGGCGTCCGAGCGAACGCGGGCAAGTAGAAGTCCCACCCGCGCGCTACGAGGGAAGCGCACCGCAGCGAGCTCACCACGGCAACCCGCACTCGGGGTCCGTGGGGCACTCGGCGTCACAGCGAGGGCACTTCGGCACGGGACCTGCTCTCAGGCGATCACGTCGTACTCGCCGGCCTTTACGGCGTCGGTGAGCGCAACCCAGTCGGCGGCCGTCATCGTGACGATGGTGTCCGGCCCCTCGCTGTCACGCAACGCGACCACGCCGGGGACGTTGGTCGCCACCTCGGGACAGTTGTTCACCCGCGCGTCACGGCAGGCGGCCGTCCTGACGAACTGGAACTCGGGCAGCTTGGCGGACATGGGCACTCCTCTCGGAGGACGTGTCGGGGAAGCGGTCCCCGCGCCGTCGTGCACCCGCCCCCGCCGCGCACGTCGGTGTCCGCGCGGAGGGGCGGGATTCTCAGACCGGCCGAACGGTGTCCGGCGGGACCAGCCACTCACGGCCCCCGCCCTCAGGTCGCAGAAAGGCTGTAGGGCGCTTCCTACGCTCGCCGGGCAGCTCGGCCGGATCTTCGTAGTCCTGGATCACGTCGCACAGAATGCCGACCCTGCCCGAGCCGTCCTCTGCCAGGCTGCCTACGTCCGCCTCGGTAGCCATCAGGGGCACTTCCCGATGGGCCGGTACACGACGACCGGGGAACCGGACCGCCTTTCGAGCGTCCCTCGGTAGCCGCGCTCAAGCGACGCGATCGGCTGCATACACGCGGGGCACGTCTCGCCCTTCGGCGCGTATGTCGCGTACTCCCACTGACTCGCGTCTGTGCCCTGATTCAGCGTCTTACCGGTCACCCTGCGTCGTCCCCTCAGGTCGCCTGGCGCTGATCGTCACGCCGCTCGCGGGGACGGGAGAACTACGTACGTTTCCCACTTCGGGACGTCCCGCGTGGGGTAGAACGTCCCTAAAGCACGGAGCGCAGGAAGGGCAGCGAGCATGCCGAACGAGCGGTTACGAGCCGTCATGGAATCGGCGGATGGACATACGCAACCCTTGCTGACGCAGCGGACGTTGATCCGAAGAGTGTCGAGCGATGGGCGAACCTAGGACGCACGCCGAGGCGAGTGACGGCACTCAAGGCTGCCGAAGCGCTGGGGGAAGACGTCCACGCACTCTGGCCGGCGCCAAGGCAGGCGCGTGCGGCGCGGGCAGTCAGCCCGGAACTGGTCACGCTGTACGACCAGCGTGCAGACCTTCCCGTATGGCTCCGCCCGCTGGTCGGCCCCGCTGCGGGCACAGCAAAGCCCCGGCGGTCCGTGAGGGACCACCGGGGCTTCGGTGAGTGTCAGAGAGCGGCTAGCGTCTCTTCGTCGTCTTCGTGGTCCTCATCCGTCTCAAGGTGCCGCCAGTGGAGCGTCACGCGTTCCTCGATCGCGATGTACTTACGGGACTCCGGGTCCCGGCCGGGGCCGATGGAGACGCCTGAGAGGAAGAGGTCCAGGAACTCGCGTCGCTTGAACACGTCCCACGCTGCCCAAGGGGAACCGGCGCCCAAGGGGTCCTCTCCCGGTTCGAACCAGTCCGAGGGAACCCGGATCGCTGCCGTGGTCTGCTCGTCCAGTTCTTCCAACCTGGCCGTGCACTGGTCCTCGAAAGTCCGGTACTGCGTCATCGTCGCGCGCCACATGGCCAGTTCGTCCCGCCCCCGGTAGAGCCCCGCCTTGCGGTCGGCCTGGAGTTCGGCGATGGAGTTCCGGACGTGCTCAAGGTGTGCCGCCATCTCGCGCCGCTCCTCCTGGACTCCGGACAGGTCGCGCTGGAGCGCGAATCGGAGTGCCGCCTCCGCCAACCATTCCCCGTCCTCGTCGTCGTCGACGTCCACAGCGGCAAGACGTGCCCAGACGCGCCCGGCCACGTAGTCGTCGGCGTCTTCGCGCTTGATGCTCAAGCCGCCGTGGCCCTTGGGGTTGGCGCACATGTAGTAGTCCTGCCCGCCGTTGTTCTTGCTCTGCCCCATGGACCCCGTGCAGATTCCACAGGTGGTGAAGCGCCAGCCGCTCAGGAGCGTGGGTGTGGCCTCTCCGCCCGGTTGCCTGTTGGTCTTGTTGCGCTTGCTGCGCTGCTCCTGGAGTTCCAACCACTTGGCCCCCGGGACGACGCCACGGTGGGGCGTCAGGGGTGCCCCGCCCTCATCCCGGGCGATCACGTTCACGTACGCCTTGCCACGCTTCACGCGCTCGCCGGCGAAGCCTCCGATGGCCGGGTGGGAGAGGATCCAGCGGACTGTCTGGGCTCGCCAGCGGATCGGGCTGTCCTCCTTTGACACGCGGCGCTTCTTGATGGACTCCATCCGCTTCTCGGTGGCACGCCGCTCGGCCTCGCCGGGCGCCGGTACGTCCTCCGACTCCAGCGTCGTCGCGATCTTGTTGTCGGAGATTCCGGCGAACGACATCTCCACCATGCGCTCGACGATCGCGACGTGGTCCGGGTTGTCCTCGTCGGGCTCCAGGACGGAGACGACAAGGTTGCCGATCTTCTCGCGCACCGCCCGCATGCCGTACGGCGGCGAGCTGGAGTGCCGGCCACCGACCGCCCTGATCTCGTCCTTGGCTCCGCGCAGGCGCTCCGCCTTGATGTCGCTGTCCTGCTTCGCCAGTGCGGCGATCAGCGCGAAGACCGCGACGCCGATCGGGTTCGAGGTGTCGAGGAACGGTTCGAGGACGGAGACGAAACGCACCCCGTACTTCTTGAACTCCCTGTCGATCTCCAGTGCGTCGTGTGCGCCCTTGCGGGTCAGCCGGGACAGTTCGTTGACCACCACCACATCGACCTCGCCCGCGCGGACAGCCGACATGAGGTCTTCGAATCCCGGGCGGACGGCGTTTGGATCCCAACCGGACCGACCGACGTCTTTGAACGTGTGAATCACCTCCCACCCCCGGCTCGCCGCCAGCGCCTCACCGGCTGCCACCTGGGCTTCCGGCGACGCCTCGGAGGAGTCGGGGCGCGCCTTGGACTGCCGGGCGTAGACAGCCACCCGCACGGTGTCCAGTTGCTCGGCTCCCACGGGCGAAACGAAGGGGGTCAAGGTCTCTCACCTGCTCTTTCCTGGCGTTGAAGCTCTACCGGTTAGCTACATATAGAAAGGATCCAGATGGACCAGCTCCACACCCCGAACGCGAGCAGGAACCAGGAGACGCGGCGGCTGAGCCTCGTGCCCCCAGTATCACCATCGGTCTTCCGGCCCCCGCTTCCGGGTGGACGAGCGCGGGTGAACCGCCTGCCGGGGTTCGGATCGGCTGTGCGTACCTGTACGTTCTCGACCGTGTCTGCTTCGAAGAAGACCGCTTGGGCGGTCGCCGCTGCTGTGCTCCTGCCGCTCGTCACCGCCGCGCCCGCGGCGCACGCGGACGGAAAGGACGGGAAGGACAAGCAGCCCAAGCCTCCCGCCGTGATGTCCAAGGTCGGCGGTGCCCTGCTCAGCAGGCCGGGGACGCAGGTGCGGCTCGGTCCCGGCGCTCCGGTGCTGCCGAAGGAGCTGTCCGGCCGTTCCTGGATCGTCGCGGATGCCGAGAAGGGGGAGATCCTCGCCGCGCACAACGCGCACTGGCGGCTCGCCCCGGCCTCCACGCTCAAGATGCTCTTCGCGGACACCCTGCTGCCGAAGTTCCCCAACAAGACGCAGAACCACCTGGTCACCACGGCGGACCTGGCCGGCATAGGGGACGGCTCCAGCCTGGTCGGCATCAAGGAGAAGCAGACCTACAGCGTCCGCGACCTGTGGCTCGGCGTCTTCCTCCGCTCCGGCAACGACGCCGTGCACGTGCTGACCAGCATGAACGGCGGTCTCCAGCGGACCGTGAAGGACATGAACGACCAGGCGGTCGAGCTCCAGGCCCTCGACACCCACGTGGTCTCCCCGGACGGTTACGACGCCCCGGGCCAGGTCTCCTCCGCGTACGACCTGACGCTCATCGCCCGCCACGGGATGCAGAACGAGGACTTCCGCCGGTACGCCGCCACGGCCCGCGCCGTCTTCCCCGGCGAGGCCAAGCCGGGCAAGAAGCGCGAGACCTTCGAGATCCAGAACACCAACCGGCTCCTCACCGGAGACATCGGCGTCGCCCCGTACCAGGGCATCGCCGGGGTCAAGAACGGCAACACCACGCACGCGGGCGCCACCTTCACCGGCGTCGCCGAGCGCAACGGCAAGGTCCTGCTCGTCACCGTCATGAACCCCTCCTCCGAGGAGCAGCACGCGGTCTACCGGGAGGCCGCCCGGCTGCTCGACTGGGGCTTCGCCGCCGCCGGGAAGGTGACGCCGGTGGGCGAACTGGTGCCGCCGCTCTCGGAGCGCACGGAGCCCACCTCGCCGGACGACGGCACGGCTCCGGCGCCCGGGAAGGACGCCCAGCAGAGGCCGGTCCACGCGGCCGCTCCCGTCGGGAAGACCGGCGGAATGGGGATCGCGCTGGCCGTGGCGGGTGGCGTCCTCGTCCTCCTGGCCGGGGCCGCCTTCCTGATCAACCGCCGCTGGCCGCTGACCGGGGCGGCGGCCCGTCGGCGCCCCTCGCAGTCCCCGGACCCGGCTCCGGACGGGACCCCGGCCCCGGACCCGGCTCCGGACGGGACCCCGGCCCCGGACCCGGCTCCGGACGGGACCCCGGCCCCGGACCCGGCTCCGGACGGGACCCCGGCCGTGAAGGGCTCTCCGAAGGGTTCTCCCGAGGCGACTCCGTAGCCGTCCAGGCCGCGCAGAACAGCAGCAGTTTCGCGGTGAAGTTGATCCAGAGGAGCAGGGCGACCGGGACGCCGAACGCCCCGTACATCGACTTCGCCGCGATCCCCTTCATGTAGCCGCCGAGCAGCAGCTTCAGGAGCTCGAAGCCGACCGCGCCCATCAGCGCGGCCACCACGAGGTCGCGGCGGTGCGGTTCGACGCCCGGCAGCAGCGTCAGCACGTACAGCAGGATCAGGAAGTCGGCGACGACTGCGACGAGGACGGCCGCCGTCTGGAGCAGGTAGCCGCCCGCCCCCTCGCCGGAGATGCCGAGCCGGTCGGCGCTCCAGCCGACGGCGGTGGAGCCGAGCCAGGAGGCGGCGAGCGAGGCGAGCGCGACGCCGCCGAGGCCGAGGAGGATCAGCGCGTCCTTGCCCTTGCGCAGGATCGGGTTGCCCTCGACGTCGTCGAGCCCCCAGACCGCGCGCAGGCACTCCCGCATGGAGCCGATCCAGCTGATGCCGGTGACGAGGAGGACGGCGCCGGCGACGAGTCCGACGGTGCCGGCGTTGGCGACGAGCCCGGCGATGTCGAGCTGGTCGGAGATGCCGGGCACCTGGTCGCCGATCTTCCCCTCGATGGTGTGGAGTTGGTCGTCGGTGAGGAGCGCGGCGCCGATGGCGGCGGCGACCGTGATCAGCGGGAAGAGGGCGACGAAGGAGACGAAGGTGATCGCGGCGGCGAGCCGGGTCCAGTGCGTCTCGTCGAGTGTCTCGTACGCGCGCCACGCGTGGGTCCGCATGAGGCGGGCGATCCACGGGCCGATGACGGGGAGTCCGGTCAGCCAGTCCATGTCGTACGTCTGCTCCTCGCGCCGTCGGTCATTCGGGTCACTCGGGTACGAGAATCCCCCGCCGGGGCGCGGAGACCCGCGACCGACATCCCGTACGGCGCGGCCGGTGCCGGACCGTGGGGGTTCCTTCCCGGTGTTCCTCGCGTTCCTCGCGTTCCTTGCGTTCCTTCGGGCATCCGTTCCGACGAGCCGCCCCGCAATACCGGCATAAGCGCCATATCCGGCTATACGGTCAGCTCCATGGCTGTCGAGACCCGCGTCCCCGACGAGGACTGCGAAGCGATCAGCGGCTGGGGCCGCACCGCCCCCACCCTCGCGCGCGTGCACCGGCCCCGCGGGTACGCGGAGGCCGTGGAGGCCCTCCTCGCCTGCGGCCGCCGGGGCGCCGTCGCCCGCGGCCTCGGCCGCGCGTGCGGCGACGCCGCGCAGAACGCCGGCGGCACCGTCCTCGACATGACCGGCTTCGACCGGATCCTGGCCGTCGACACCGCCGCCGGGCTCGTCGTCTGCGAGGCGGGCGTCACCCTGCACCGGCTGATGGAGGCGCTGCTGCCGTTCGGCTGGTTCGTCCCGGTCACCCCCGGCACCCGGTACGTGACCGTCGGCGGCGCGATCGGCGCCGACGTCCACGGCAGGAACCACCCCCTCTCGGGTTCCTTCTGCCGGCACGTGACCGCGCTCGAACTCCTCACCGCCGACGGGGAGATCCGCACCGTGCTGCCCGGGACCCCGCTCTTCGACGCCACCACCGGCGGTCTGGGACTGACCGGCGTGATCCTCTCCGCCACCCTGCGACTGCTGCCCGTCGAGACCTCCCTGATGCGCGTGGACACCGAGCGTGTCCCCGACCTCGACGAGCTGATGGCCCGGTTCGCCGAGGACGACGGCCGGTACCGCTACTCCGTCGCCCGGATCGACCCGCTCGCCCGGGGCGCCGCCACCGGCCGCGCCGTCCTGACCCGCGGCGACCACGTCCCGTACGACGCGCTGCCCCGCCGCCACCGGGCCCGCCGCGTGCCGCTGGACTTCCGGCCGGGGCGGCTGCCCGCTCCGCCGCCGTACGTCCCCGGCGGGCTGCTCGGCCGCACGTCCCTCGGGCTCTTCAACGAACTCTGGTACCGCAGGGCTCCCCGCACCGCCACCGGCCGTCTCCGGTCGCTGCCGGCCTTCTTCCACCCCCTCGACGGCATCCCGCACCGGAACCGGATCCACGGACCCGAGGGCTTCGTCCGGTACCGGTTCGTCGTCCCGTACGGGCAGGAGGACACCCTCCGGCGGATCGTGCGGCGCATCGCGGACCGGGGCTGCCCCTCCTTCCCCGCCGTCCTGAAGCGGTTCGGCGCGGGCGGCCCCGGCCCGCTCTCCTTCCCCCTCCCCGGCTGGGCCCTCGCCCTCGGCCTCCCCGCCGGCCTGCCCGGGCTCGGCCGCTTCCTCGACGCGCTCGACGAGGAGGTCGCGGGTGCCGGCGGGCGGGTCGACCTCGCCGAGGACTCCCGGGTCCGGCCGGAGGCCCTGGCCGCGATGTACCCCCGGCTCGACGAGTTCCGGGCGCTGCGCGCGGCGCTCGACCCGCGGTCCGTCCTCACCTCGGACCTCTCCCGCCGTCTCGGCCTCTAGGCCTCCAGAACCTCCAGGAGTTCACGTGAAGGACGCCTTCGGTGCCCCGCAGTCGCTGCTCGTCCTCGGCGGCACCTCCGAGATCGGGCTCGCCACCGCCCGCCGGCTGATCGCGCGCCGCACCCGCACGGTCCGGCTGGCCGGCCGCCCCACCCCCGCGCTCACGGCCGCCGCCGACTCGCTGCGGGCGCTCGGGGCGGACGTGCGCACCGTGCCCTTCGACGCGCTCGACACCGGGTCGCACGAGGAGCGGCTCGGGAAGGTCTTCGCCGAGGGCGACGTCGACATGGTGCTGCTCGCCTTCGGGGTCTTCGGCGACCAGGCGCGCGACGAGTCGGATCCGGCCGCCGCCGTCCGGGTCGCGCAGACCAACTACACGGGCGCCGTCTCTGCCGGTCTGGTGTGCGCGGGCGCGCTCCAGGCGCAGGGGCACGGTTCGCTGGTGGTGCTCTCGTCGGTGGCGGGCGAGCGGGCGCGCCGCGCCGACTTCATCTACGGCTCGTCGAAGGCGGGGCTCGACGCCTTCGCGCAGGGCCTCGGGGACGCGCTGCACGGCACGGGCGTGCACGTCATGGTCGTACGGCCCGGCTTCGTGCGCTCGAAGGCGACGGCCGGGCTCGCGGAGGCGCCGCTCGCGACGACCCCGGAGGCGGTCGCGGGCGCGATCGAGCTGGGGCTGCGGCGGCGCTCGGAGACGGTGTGGGTGCCGGGGACGCTGCGGATGGTGATGGCGGCGGCACGGCACGTACCGAGGCCGCTGTTCCGGCGTCTGCCGGTGTGAGGTGTGACTCTGGGGGCCGGTGTGACGTACGGCCCTGGAGGGTCGGCACCGGTGTGACGTACGACCCTGAGGTCGGCGCGGGTGTGACGTACGGCCCTAGAGGGACGGTGCCGGTGTGTCGACCGGGCTGCCGCCCTGGGCGGGGACGGCCGCGATCGGGCGGCCGCTGCCGAACTCGTAGTCGTACAGCTTCCGCCAGACCCCGTCCGGGCCCTGCTCGTACAGCGCGAAGGAGCGGCAGGTCCAGGCCGCCTCGTACTCGGCGAGCTCCTCGAAGGCCCGGTCCATCCCCTCCTCGGAGATGCCGTGCGCCACGGTGACGTGCGGGTGGTACGGGAACTGGAGCTCGCGCACCAGCGGCCCGGCCTCGTCGCGGATCCGGTGCTGGAGGAGGTGGCAGGGGGAGACGCCCTCCTCCACCTTCACGTAGACGACCGGGGAGAGCGGGCGGAAGGTGCCGGTGCCCTTGAGGCGCACGGGGAACGGCTGGTGCTCGGCGGCGACGCCCGCGAGGTGGGCCTCGATCTCCGGCAGCCGCTCCTCGGGGACCTCGGTCGGCGGGACCAGGGTGACGTGCGTGGGGATGCCGTACGCGGCCGGGTCCCCGAAGCCGGCGCGCCGCTCCTGGAGCAGGCTGCCGTAGGGCTCCGGGACCGCGATCGAAACGCCGAGCGTTACGGTCCCCACGTCGTTCTCCTCCGTCGTCCGTCGAGATGTGCACGGGTGGTGCAGCGCCAGTGTGCGGCCTGCACCGCCCTTTCGGCCAGGGTCCTCGGTCTCAGTGCTTGGCGGGCAGGAAGCCGATCCGCTCGTACGTCTGCGCCAGCGTCTCCGCGGCGACCGCGCGGGCCTTCTCCGCTCCCTTGGCCAGGACCGAGTCCAGCGTCTCCGGGTCGTCCAGGTATTCCTGGGTGCGGGCCCGGAAGGGCGTGACGAAGTCCACCATGACCTCGGCGAGATCGGTCTTCAGCGCGCCGTACATCTTGCCCTCGTAGCTCTTCTCCAGATCCGCGACGGACGTGGCGGTGAGCGTGGACATGATGGTGAGCAGGTTGGAGACGCCGGCCTTGTTCTCCGGGTCGAAGCGGATCACCGTGTCGGTGTCGGTGACCGCGCTCTTGACCTTCTTCGCGGTGGTCTTCGGGTCGTCCAGGAGGTTGATGAGGCCCTTCGGCGTGGACGCCGACTTGCTCATCTTGATCGTCGGGTCCTGGAGGTCGTAGATCTTCGCCGTCTCCTTGAGGATGTACGGCTTGGGGATCGTGAACGTCTCGCCGAAGCGGCCGTTGAAGCGCTCCGCGAGGTCGCGGGTCAGCTCGATGTGCTGGCGCTGGTCCTCGCCGACCGGGACCTCGTGGGCCTGGTAGAGCAGGATGTCCGCGACCTGGAGGATCGGGTACGTGAAGAGGCCGACGGTGGCGCGGTCGGCGCCCTGCTTGGCGGACTTGTCCTTGAACTGGGTCATGCGGGAGGCCTCGCCGAAGCCGGTGAGGCAGTTCATGACCCAGCCGAGCTGTGCGTGCTCGGGGACGTGGCTCTGGACGAAGAGCGTGCAGCGCTCCGGGTCGAGGCCGGCGGCCAGCAGCTGGGCGGCGGCGAGCCGGGTGTTGGCGCGCAGCTCGGCGGGGTCCTGCGGAACCGTGATCGCGTGCAGGTCGACGACCATGTAGAAGGCGTCGTGGGTCTCCTGCAGGGCGACCCACTGGCGGACGGCGCCGAGGTAGTTGCCGAGGTGGAACGAGCCTGCGGTGGGCTGGATTCCGGAGAGCACACGGGGACTGTCAGAGGCCATGCACATCATTCTCTCAGGTGTGCGGGCGGTTCCCGGCCCGCCGGTGTCCCCGTCTCACCGGCAGCCGGTGAGACGAGGACCACACTTCCCGGGGCGGCGGGATCAGACGGGGAGGCCGGGGGCCGGGTGGGCGGCCATCAGGTCGGCGACCTCGGCGCGGATCTTCGCGAGGGCGTCCTCGTCGCCGGTGGCGGCGGCGGCGACGGCGCGGTCGATCCACTCGGCGACCCGGGCCATGTGGTCCGCGGTGAGGCCGCGGGAGGTGAGGGAGGGGGTGCCGATGCGGATGCCGGAGGGGTCGAAGGGCTTGCGGGGGTCGTACGGGACGGTGTTGTAGTTCACGACGATGCCGGCCCGGTCGAGGGCCTTCGCGGCGGTCTTGCCCGGGACCTGCCTGGCCGTGAGGTCGATCAGGATCAGGTGGTTGTCGGTGCCGCCGGAGACCAGGTCGAAGCCGCGGGCGAGGAGCGCCTCGGCGAGGGCCTTGGCGTTGGCGACGACGGCGTGGGCGTAGTCGCGGAAGGAGGGCAGGGAGGCCTCGCGGAGGGCGACCGCGATGGCGGCGGTGGTCTGGTTGTGGGGACCGCCCTGGAGGCCGGGGAAGACGGCCTTGTCGAGGGCCTTGGCGTGCTCCTCGGTGGACATCAGCATGGCGCCGCGCGGGCCGCGGAGGGTCTTGTGGGTGGTCGTGGAGACCACGTCGACGTGGCCGACCGGGGACGGGTGGGCGCCGCCCGCGATCAGGCCGGCGATGTGGGCGACGTCGGCGACGAGGACGGCGCCGGACTCGCGGGCGATCTCGCCGAAGGCGGCGAAGTCGATGGTGCGGGGCAGCGCGGTGCCGCCGCAGAAGATGACCTTCGGGCGCTCCTTGAGGGCGAGGTCGCGGACCTGGTCGAAGTCGATGAGCCCGTCGTCCTCGCGCACGCCGTACTGCACGCCCCGGAACCAGCTGCCGGTGGCGGAGACGCCCCAGCCGTGGGTGAGGTGACCGCCCATGGGCAGGGCCATGCCCATGACGGTGTCGCCGGGCTGCGCGAAGGCGAGGTAGACGGCGAGGTTGGCCGGGGAGCCGGAGTAGGGCTGGACGTTGGCGTGGTCGACGCCGAAGAGGGCCTTGGCGCGCTCGATCGCGAGGGTCTCGACCTGGTCGATGTTCTGCTGGCCCTCGTAGTAGCGGCGGCCGGGGTAGCCCTCGCTGTACTTGTTCTGGAGGACGGTGCCGGAGGCTTCGAGCACGGCGGCGGAGACGTAGTTCTCGCTGGGGATGAGGCGCAGGGTCTCGGCCTGGAGCCGTTCCTCGGCGCCGACGAGGGCGGCGAGCTCGGGGTCGGCGGCGGCCAGCGCGGGGTGCTGCTGCGGGGTGGTCATGGTGGTGTCCTCCGGGCGTTCGGTGGAACGGTCCCGGGCTGAGGTGCGCACGGGACCGGGATCCCGTGATGCCCAGGCGGGCGGCACCTCGTGTGGTGGAGCGCGCACGGCTCCCCCGGGGTCGCTTCCCCGTACGCCAGTCGCCGTGCGTGTTTCCACAGTAGCTGGCGTGCCGCCGCCGAGGTTTCCCTGTCCGGCATCCGAGCGACGATAAGAAGGGGGCCACACGTACCCCCCGAGCCGCAGGACGAACGGAGATCCCGTGTCGAGGACAGAAGAGGCGATCGCTTCCGCGGACGCGCACAGCGCGCACAACTACCACCCCCTGCCGGTCGTCGTCGCCTCGGCGGACGGCGCCTGGATGACCGACGTCGAGGGCCGTCGCTACCTCGACATGCTCGCCGGGTACTCGGCGCTCAACTTCGGGCACGGCAACCGGCGTCTGATCGACGCGGCGAAGGCGCAGCTGGAGCGGGTGACGCTGACCTCGCGCGCCTTCCACCACGACCGGTTCGCCGAGTTCTGCGCGCGGCTCGCGGAGCTGTGCGGCAAGGAGGCGGTGCTGCCGATGAACACGGGGGCGGAGGCGGTCGAGACGGCCGTGAAGACCGCCCGCAAGTGGGGGTACGAGGTGAAGGGCGTGCCGGACGGGCACGCGAAGATCGTGGTCGCGGCGAACAACTTCCACGGCCGGACGACGACGATCGTGAGCTTCTCGACGGACCACGAGGCGCGGGACCACTACGGGCCGTACACGCCGGGCTTCGAGATCGTGCCGTACGGGGACCTGACGGCGATGGAGGCGGCGGTCACCGAGAACACGGTGGCCGTGCTGCTCGAACCGATCCAGGGCGAGGCGGGGGTCCTGGTGCCGCCGGCCGGTTATCTGGCGGGGGTGCGGGAGCTGACGCGCCGGCGGAACGTGCTGTTCATGGCGGACGAGATCCAGTCGGGTCTCGGCCGGACGGGGCGGACGTTCGCGTGCGAGCACGAGGGCGTGGTGCCGGACGTGTACATCCTGGGGAAGGCGCTGGGCGGCGGTGTGGTGCCGGTGTCGGCGGTGGTGGCCGACCGTGACGTGCTCGGGGTGTTCCGGCCGGGTGAGCACGGGTCGACGTTCGGCGGGAACCCGCTGGCGTGCGCGGTGGCCCTGGAGGTGATCGCGATGCTGCGGACGGGCGAGTTCCAGGAGCGGGCGGCGGAGCTGGGCGAACACCTCCACGCGGAGCTGGGGCTGCTCGTGGGCGGCGGTGCGGTGGAGGCGGTGCGCGGGCGCGGGCTGTGGGCCGGGGTGGACATCGTGCCGTCCCGGGGCACGGGCCGGGAGATCTCGGAGCGGCTGATGGAGCGGGGGGTCCTGGTGAAGGACACGCACGGGTCGACGATCCGGATCGCTCCACCGCTGGTCATCTCGAAGGAGGACCTGGACTGGGGGTTGGAGCAGCTGAGGGGGGTGCTGTCGGCCTGACGGCGGGCGGTGCCGGCGGGGCGGTGCCCGTGCGGGACCGGTGCCCGCGCGGGGCCCGCGCCCGGCTGGGCGGTGCCCCTCCGCCACCCGCCGTGTGGGCAGTCGTCCCGCAGGGGCAAGGGGGTCCCCCTGCTCCAGCGAAGCCGAGAGCTTGGGGGAGAGTGGGCGCACGGGACGGCGCCCTTCAGCGGGGCCTCCGCGTTCCGCGCCTGGACCCGCACCCCGAGCGCCGGTGCACAGGTGGTGCGGGTCCAGGCACAGGAGCCTCGGGCGCCGGCAAGGGGCGCCGTTCCGTTGTGCCCACCCGTTCCGCCCCGGCGGAACGACTGCCCACAACGGACGACGAGGCGGGAGTGGGCGCCGCCCCGGCGGAACGACTGCCCACAACGGGGCGCGGGTGGTTACAGGATCACGTGCGGGAGGAAGCGGGCGTACTCGTCGGTGACGAGGCCCGCCGACTCCCGGATGCCCAGCCCCGCCGCCTCGTCCTCGACGACCCACGCGCCCAGCACCACCCGGTTGCCGGCGAAGTCGGGCAGGGGAGCCAGTTCCTGGTAGCAGCAGGCCTCCCCGTCCCGTACGAAGGGCTCCGTGCCGGCCTCGTGGAGGGTGACGCCCGCGCCCTCGCGGCCGAGCAGGGGCTTGGCGACCCAGCCGGTGGTGGCGGCGAGTTCGCGGGGCCCGTCGAGGTAGGCGGGCAGCAGGTTGGGGTGGCCCGGGTTCAGCTCCCACAGGATCGCGAGGAGCGCCTTGTTGGAGAGCAGCATCTTCCAGGCGGGTTCGATCCAGCAGGTCGTGCCGGTGCCGCCGCCGTTGTCGAGGGTGTCCAGGACGTGCGGGCCGAAGCGGTCGGTGGTCAGCCATTCCCACGGGTAGAGCTTGAAGCAGCTGCGGATGAAGCGGAGCCGGTCGTCCACGAAGCGGCGCGAGAGCCGGTCCCAGCCGATCCGTTCGACGGAGAGCGCCTCGGTGTCGAGTCCGGCCTGCTGGGCGGTCTCGCGCAGGTACGCGACCGTCATCAGGTCCTCGCCGAGTTCGTCGCCGTCCGAGTGGGCGAAGTGGACGGGGCCGGGCGGCAGCAGGTGGGCCTGGCGCTTCCAGGCGTCGACGAGCCGCTCGTGGAGGGAGTTCCACTGGTCGGCTCCGGGAAATCGTTCCTCCATCCAGAACCACTGGGGGCTCGCCGCCTCCACCAGGGAGGTGGGGGTGTCGGCGTTGTACTCCAGCATCTTGGCCGGCCCCGTGCCGTCGTAGCGCAGGTCGAACCGGCCGTAGAGCGAGGGTAGTTCGGCGCGCCGGCGCCACGACTCGGCGACCAGGCCGGCCAGCTTCGGGTCGGTGATCCCGAGTTCGGCGAAGCGGTCGTGCTCGACGATGTGCGCGGCCGCCGCCAGGCACATCGCGTGCAGTTCCTCGACGACCTCCTCCAGGGCCTCGACCTCGGGCAGCGAGAAGGAGTAGTACGCGCTCTCGTCCCAGTACGGGCGCAGCGAGCCGTCCGGGTAGCGGGTCAGGGGGTAGACGAGTCCCTGTTCCTCGACCGTGCGCTGCCAGTCGGGCCGGGGCTCGATGGTGTGGCGTTCCATGGTGCCGTGCCCGTCTCAGCCGCCGCCGGTGCCGGAGCAGCCGAAGCCGCCGCTGTCGACGGCGGTCTTGTCGAAGCTGCCGCCGCTCACGCGCTTGTCGCGGACGGATCCGCCGTAGTAGTACGCGCCCCGGGTGGTGCCGTCGTCGTCGCTTCCGCCGCCGCTCTCGCACCGGTAACTGGGCAGTTCCTCCCGGGTCAGCGGGTCCACGCACCGCCTGTCCGGCTCCGAACCGCACGCGGTGATCGTCGCCGCGAGCACACCCATCCCGCCGAGCACCACCGTGCTCGACCTCAGCCTGCGCATGTCCGTCGCCTCCCCTTCGCCACGTCACGTCCGTCGCGTCGCGTCCGTCGCGACCGCACAGTGTAGGCCGGTGATTTCCGGCCTCACGCCCTAGAGTCGTTTCGTGCTACTCGGGATGATTTGTGCGCTCGCCTCGTCCGTCTGCTTCGGCGCGGCATCGGTCCTCCAGGCGATGGGCGCCCGCGCCGCCGCGCCGGGGACGGGCGGCGGCGTCGACGTCGCGCTGATGTGGCGGGTCCTGCGGCAGTGGCGTTATCTCGCCGGTCTCGGGATGGACGGTCTGGGCTTCGTCCTGCAGATCGTGGCCCTGCGGACGCTGCCCATCTACATGGTGGGCGCGGCCCTCGCGGCGAGCCTGGCGGTCACGGCGGTCATCGCCTCCCGGGTGCTGAAGGCGCGGTTGAGCCGGGTGGAGTGGTGGGCCGTGGCCGTGGTCTGCGCGGGGCTCGCGATGCTGGCGCTCGCCTCCGGCAAGGAGGGCCACCGGGACGGCTCGGAGGCGCTGCGCTGGGCGCTGCTCGGGATCTCCTTCGGGGTCCTGCTGCTCGGCGTCGTGGGGGGCCGGCTGACGGAGCGGCCCCGGGCGCTGGTCCTCGGCCTCGGCGCCGGGTTCGGCTTCGGGGTGGTGGAGGTGGCGGTCCGGCTGATCGACGGCGTCGACTTCGCCGATCCCGTCTGGTACGCGCTCCTCGTCGGCGGTGGGGCCGCGTTCGTCCTGCTCACCTCGGCGCTCCAGCGCGGCTCGGTGACCACGGCGACGGCGGGCGCGGTGCTCGGCGAGACGGTCGGGCCCGCGATCGTCGGGGTGGCCTGGCTCGGGGACCGCACGCGGGAAGGGCTCGACTGGCTGGCGATCGTGGGTTTCGCCGTGGCGGTGGCGGGCTCCCTGACCCTGGCCCGCTTCGGCGAGGCCCCGGCCCCGGCGCCGGAGCCGGTCGCCCCGTCGTGAGTGCGGGCCGCTCACGGCAGCACCCCGCACAGGGCCCGGAGGGCGCCCTGCCAGCCGCTGTCGGGGGGCGTGGCGTAGCCGACGACGAGGCCGTCGAGGGTGGGCGGCACCGTGGGGCGGCGGAACCGGTTGACGCCCTGGACGGCGAGGCCGCGCCAGGCGGCGGCCCGCAGGGTGGCCTGCTCGGTGCCGGGCGGGAGGGTGAGGACGGCGTGGAGGCCGGCCGCGATCCCGCTGACCCGGGTCTCCGGCGAGTGCGCGACGACGGCCTCCACCAGCTGGTCGCGGCGGCGTCGGTAGCGCAGGCGCATCGCCCGTACGTGCCGGTCGTACGCCCCCGAGCGCAGGAACTCGGCGAAGGCCAGCTGGTCCGGGGCGCTCGACGTCCAGTCCACGGCCCCCTTCGCCGCCGCCGCCTCCTGCGCCAGCTCCTGCGGCAGGACCATCCAGGCGAGGCGGAGCCCGGGCGCCAGGGCCTTGCTGGCGGTGCCCAGGTAGACGACTCGGTCCGGGTCGAGGCCCTGGAGGGCGCCGACCGGCTGCCGGTCGTAGCGGAACTCCCCGTCGTAGTCGTCCTCCAGGACGAAGCCGCCCGAGGCGCGCGCCCAGTCGACGACGGCCGCCCGCCGGTCCGGGGGCAGGGCGCCGCCCAGCGGGTACTGGTGGGCGGCCGTCATGAGGACGGCCCCGCAGCCGTCGAGTCCGGCCAACTCCTCGGTCCTGGTGCCGCGTTCGTCGAAGCCCAGGGCGGGGGTGCCGAGTCCGGCCCGGCGCAGGAGGTCGTCGTGGAGCCAGAGTCCGTACGACTCGACGGCCACGTCCCGGACGCCGCGGGCCCGCAGCACCTCGCCGATCAGCATCAGGCCGTGCACGAAGCCCGAGCAGATCACGATCCGCTCGGGCCGGGCGTGCACGCCCCGGGCGCGGGCGAGGTACTCGGCGAGTGCGGTGCGCAGTTCGGGCCTGCCGCGCGGATCGCCGTACCCGAAGGCCTCGTTGGGGGCGTCGGTGAGGGCCCGGCGGTAGGCCTTGAGCCAGTCGGCGCGCGGGAAGGAGGCGAGGTCCGGAGTGCCGGACTGCAGGTTGTGCACGAGTGCGGCGGACCGGCCCCGGCCCGTGCCGGACGGCGGGGGCTGCGGGGCGGGCGCCGAGGTGCGCGGCGCGGCGCGGCGGGCGACGCGGGTCCCGGAGCCCTGGCGGGCGGTGAGCCAGCCCTCGGCGACGAGTTCGGCGTAGGCGTCGGCGACGGTGTTGCGGGCCATGCCGAGGTCGACGGCGAGCGAGCGGGAGGACGGCAGCCGGGTTCCGGCTTCCAGGCGTCCGCTGCGGACCGCTTCCCGCAGGGCGTCCATCAGGCCGGCCCGGAGCCGGGTGCCGCGGAGTTCCAGGTGGAGGTCGGACCCGAAAGTGGCCCAGTCGTTCGCCATGGAAATGGACCATACCCCTGCGCCACCCGGCTCGTACGGTGAACGGCATGACGACCACCACAAGCACGGCGGCGCACGCCCACGAGCACGCGCCCCGGCTCCCCCTCGCCGAGCGCGTCCCCGAGTTCTACCGGGCGATGATCCGGCTGGAGACGGCGGCCGCGAAGGACATCGACCCGACCCTGTACCACCTGATCAAGCTCCGGGCCTCGCAGGTCAACCGCTGCGCGTTCTGCATCGACATGCACAGCAAGGACGCGCTGGCCGAGGGCGAGAGCGTCGAGCGGATCGTGCAGCTGGCCGCCTGGGAGGAGTCCCGGCACTTCTACACCGAGCGCGAACTCGCCGCGCTCGCCCTGACCGAGGCCGTCACCGTCCTCACCGACGGCTTCGTGCCCGACGAGGTGTACGCACGGGCCGCCGCGCACTTCGACGAGACCGAACTCGCCCGGGTCATCGCGGCGATCGTCACGATCAACGCCTGGAACCGGATCGGCGTCACGACGCGCATGACGCCGGGCCACTACACCCCGAAGTCCGCGTCGTGAGCGCCCCGGAGGCCGCTTCGAAGGCCGCCGGGGTCCTCCGCGCCCTGCACCACGACCGCGCGGCGGACGACCCGCTCGTGCTGCCCGGCCCGTGGGACGCGGCGAGCGCCCGCACCTTCGAGGCCGCCGGTTTCCCCGCGCTCGCCACGCCGAGCGCCGCCGTCGCCGCGTCCCTCGGCCACGAGGACGGGGCGACGCCCGCCGACGAGATGTTCGCCGCCGTGGCGCGCATCGTCCGGGCCGTGTCCGTCCCCGTCACGGCGGACCTGGAGGGCGGCTACGGGCTGTCCGCCGCCGAACTCGTCGAGCGGGTGCGGGAGACCGGCGCGGTCGGCGTGAACCTGGAGGACGGCGACGCCACGGGCGGCCTCAAGGACCCCGAGGCGCACGCGGAGTGGCTGGCGGAGGTACGGGCGGCGGCCGGACCCGGGCTCTTCCTGAACGCGCGCGTCGACGCGTACCTCCGCGAAGGCGTCGCCGACCCCGCCGGGGAGGCGCTCGCCCGCGCCCGCCTCTACGCGGCGGCGGGCGCGGACTGCGTGTACCCGATCAAGGCCCCGCCCGCCGACCTGCCGGGCCTGCGGGCGGCCCTCGGCGACCTGCCGGTCAACGCCCTCTCCCTCCCGGGCGGCCCGTCCTTCGCCGAGCTCGGGCGCCTGGGCGCGACCCGCGTCACCTTCGGGCCCGGTCTGCTGCTCCGGTCCCTGCGCGGACTCGCGGACCTGGCGGCCGAGGTGCGGGCTCAGTAGGCCCCGGGACGGAAGAAGTCCAGGGCCACGCGGAGCCGTTCGCGCTGCTTCGGCCAGTCGGCGTCCGGGCCGGCGGCCAGGATCGCGTACTGGTTGCCGTCCTCGGCGGTGAAGGCGCGGTCGACGACCTTGCGGCGGCCGCCCTCACGGTCGTACGCGTACACGAGCTCGGCGGAGTCGGCGGGCGCGCCGGGCTCGCCCGTGATCCGTCCGAGGCTGATCTCGGTGTAGCCGGGCTTGTTGGTCCGGCCGTCCTCGGAGGCTCCGCGCAGCGCCTCGTACGGCGTGATGCCCGCCTCCTGGATGACGAAGACCTGGATCAGGCTCCGCCCGTCCGGCGCGTTGTAGAACACGCCCTGGTCGGACTCGGTGCGGTTCCAGCCCTCGGGGACGGCGATCGTGAAGCCCTTGAGGTCCTCCTGGGCGCGGTAGCCGGGCGGGGGCACGTCGTCCAGGGGCGTGGACGTGGCGGACGGGGACTCCGAGGGGGTCTCCGACGGGGCCTCGGACGTCGGCTGCTCCGTCTCCACCGGGGCCGAGACGGAGGCCGGGGGGCCGGCCGCCGGCCCCGTCCCGTTCCCGCTCCGGTCCCGGAGCAGCCAGACGCCCGCGGAACCCGCCGCGAGGACGGCCACCGCCACCCCGGCCGCCAGGACGGCCCGCGAACGGGGCCGGGGCTCCGGGACGGGCGGCGCGGGGTACTGCAGGCCGCCGGCGTCGGGGGCGTGTCCCGGGGGACCCGGGGCGTAGTCAGGGGCGTACTCCGGAGGAGGGGGCGGCAGAGGAACCACGGGTCCGGCCGCCGACGGGACCGGAGGCCCGGCGGGCACCACGGGCCCGGCAGCGCCCTCCGGCACCACGGGCCCGGTCGTCCCGGCAGCACCTTCCGGCACCACGGGGTCGGCGGCCGGCGGAACCGGAGGCCCGGCAGGGACCACAGGCCCGGCAGCACCCCCCGGCACCACGGGCCCCGTCGCGCCCCCGTCCCACGGAGGCGCGGGGGCGCTCTCCGTTCCTCCGCTCTCCCAGCTCTGCGTCTCGTCGTTCCAGCGGGCCCCGCCCGCCGGAACGCCCCCGTGTCCGCTCATCTCATCCTCCGAGCAGGACGCCGACGGCCTGCCCCACGGCCACGCCCGAGGCGAGGATCCCGGCCACCGCGCCCGCGTCCGCGAGGGCGCGGCGCAGGGCGGCGAGCCGTCCGGCGCTCGCGCGTCCGGTGCCCTCGATCTCGTCCTCGGCGTCGGAGAGTTCGGCGTCGAGCGCGGCCGTCTGCTCGGAGGGGACGACGCCCCCCAGGTCGGACCGGAACCGGCGGATGGCCTGGAGGAGCTCCTCCTGCTGGGCGTCGCGGGCGGGCTGGGCGCCGTTCACCGTGCTGGTGACGGTGTTGTTGTCGCCGATGGTGACGTTGCCGCCGGTGTTGGTGACGTGAATGCCGCCACGGTCGCGGGAGTTCCCTGTCTCAGCCACGGTCGCCTCCGGTGGTGGAAGTGGTGAAGGTCTTGCTGGTGACGGTGTTGTGATGGCCGACGGTGACGTTCCCCTTGGTGTTCTCGATGAACGTGCCGCCCTCGGCCACGTGGACGATCTTCTGCTCGAACTCGGCGGTCTCGTAACCGGCTTCGCGGAGCGCGATCGTCACGCCGTTCGCGACGCGGTCCTGCACGCTCTTCAGGTAGCGGCTGACGTCCATCTCCTGGAAGAGGGAGGCCTCGTCCTCGGAGCCGAGCTCGCGGACCGAGACCCACGGCCCCTCGGGCAGCGCGCCGGCGTGGCCGGCGGTGAGCACACGCCACAGCTGGCCCAGCGCGCGCCAGAGGGTGACCACGGCCTGTCCGGCCGAGCGCGGGGTCTGCCCGAGCGCCCAGACGGCCTTGCCGAAGTGGTGGTTGTGGCGGTAGCGGTGGGCGATCCGGTCGGCGTCCCGGTACAGCCGCTTCACCGGCCGCAGGACGTGCGGGGCGACCTCCAGCATCAGCATGCCGCCTTGGGTGTGGACGCGGACGAAGACCGTGGTGACGATCTCCTCGCCCCAGCCGCCGACCCGGATGCGGAGGAAGTGGCGGCGGGTCTCGCCGCCCTCCTCGATGGCGCGCGAGCGGTGCGCCTCGAAGCCCTCGGGGGTGTACGGGGCGGCCGTGCGCGCCGGCAGTCCGTCGACGGGCAGGAAGACGACCTCGTCGATCTCCAGCTCGCGCAACCGGTCCCGCACGGCCGCCTGGAGCTGCGGCGAACCGTGGGGGGAGGGCACGCGCAGCGCCTCCAGGAGGGGGACGACGCGCCGCAGGATGGCGCTGTTGTCGAGCGGTTCGGGCGCCTTGCCGTCGAGGTTCTTGCGGGGGCGCAGCTCGACGGAGAGCGACCAGGGCTCGTGCGGGGAGCCGGCGCCGCAGAACGGGACGTCGGCGTCGTACATGATCAGCCGGGCGTGCTGTTCGACCCTGATCCGGTCGCGCAGCCGGCGGAAGCGAGCGCCCTCGGCGAGCTCGGCCGGGTCGGAGCGCTGGTCGGGGAAGCGCTCGCGGGACAGCTCCTGGGTGAGTGCGCGGGCGAACTGGCCGCGCTGGGTGGCCACCGCCCAGGCCACCAGGAACGGCACGGCGATGGTGATCCACACCTCCAACGCGCCGACGTCCCACATCCCCTGGGCGGCGAGGCCGACGGCGAGGTCGAGGAACCCGGTCGACTCGAAGAGATCGCCGAGGAACTCCCCGTCCGACTCGTCGTCGCCGAACGCGAGGTAGAAGAGGAGCAGCGCCGACTGGAGGGCCATGAGCCGCCCGTACCAGCGCAGCAGGAACGCGACGACGATCCGGTAGACGGGGGCGGTGGCGGACCGGCCGCGCACCCAACGGGCCACGCCGAGCAGCAGGAAGGGTGTGATGAGGAGCGCGACCATGCCCTTGGTGAGGGGGATCGCGACGATCCAGAGGGCGAGGATGCCGGCGGCCCAGGCGAGTTCGATGCGGCGGGCGCGCAGCGCGTGGGCGAGGACGCGGCTCGCGTCGTGGCCGAGGGAGGGGGCGGCGAAGCGCTCCTCGTGGACGTACAGCTGGTCGATGACCGCGTCACGGAATCCGTCGTCGAGGTACGTGCCGGCGCAGAGCAGCCGTGTCGCCTCGCTGGCGGCCGGTAAACGGCGCGGGTCGGTGGCGGACGGCGATCCGCCGGGCTGATGAGGTACGAACGACTGCGCCAAGATTCCCCCGATTGCGTGAAACCGTTCATGTTTCCGGCCCAGTTGGCCGGGAACCGAGGGGACAGCATAGGGGAGGCGGGAGTTCCGTGTCGGCCCGGAAAACGGCGCCCCCGGGCCGTACGGTCGGTCGTACGGCCCGGGGGCGCCGGGAGTGCGGAGCTGCGGTCGGCCTCGGACGGGCCGAGCCGGTGGGCTCGGATCGGACCGAGCCGGCGGCTCAGATCAGGCCGAGCTCGCGGACCGCGTCGCGCTCCTCGGAGAGCTCCTTCACCGAGGCGTCGATGCGGACGCGGGAGAACTCGTTGATCTCCAGGCCCTGGACGATCTCGTACTTGCCGTCCTTGCAGGTGACGGGGAAGGAGGAGATCAGGCCCTCCGGGACGCCGTAGGAGCCGTCGGACGGGACGCCCATGGAGGTCCAGTCGCCCTCGGCGGTGCCGTTGACCCACGTGTGGACGTGGTCGATGGCGGCGTTGGCGGCGGAGGCGGCGGAGGACGCGCCACGGGCGTCGATGATCGCGGCGCCGCGCTTGGCGACGGTCGGGATGAAGGTGTCGGCCAGCCACGCCTCGTCGTTCACGACCTCGGCGGCGTTCTTGCCGGCGATCTCCGCGTGGAAGATGTCCGGGTACTGCGTCGCGGAGTGGTTGCCCCAGATGGTGAGGCGCTTGATGTCCGTGACCGAGGAGTTGGTCTTCTGGGCCAGCTGCGTCAGCGCGCGGTTGTGGTCCAGGCGGGTCATCGCGGTGAAGCGCTCGGCCGGGACGCCCTTGGCGGCGGACTGGGCGATCAGGGCGTTGGTGTTGGCCGGGTTGCCGACGACGAGGACCTTGATGTCGTCCGCGGCGTGGGCGGCGATGGCCTCGCCCTGCGGCTTGAAGATGCCGCCGTTGGCGGCGAGCAGGTCGCCGCGCTCCATGCCCGGGCCGCGCGGGCGGGCGCCCACGAGCAGACCGATGTTGGCACCCTCGAAGCCCTTGTTCGGGTCGTCGAAGATGTCGATGCCCTTGAGCAGCGGGAAGGCGCAGTCGTCGAGCTCCATGGCGGTGCCCTCGGCGGCCTTCACGCCCTGCGGGATCTCGAGGAGGCGCAGCTTGACCGGCACGTCCGCGCCGAGCAGGTGGCCGGAGGCGATGCGGAAGAGCAGCGCGTAGCCGATCTGGCCGGCCGCGCCGGTCACGGTGACATTCACGGGAGTGCGGGTCATGGCGATCTCCGTAAGACAGCTGGCGGTGGGGGTCCCTGCCCCTGGTGCGGGATAGCTCTCTTGATCGATCGGTGTCTCGACATGAAGAGATATCCAGCGGTCAGGCTATCCGACCCGGGCCCCCTCGAATCCCCAACCCCTTGTGGTCCGGCTCACTGCCACCCGTCCGGGCACTGTCGTCCGCCCGGACACCGGGCCGAGGTAGCGGAATGGTCACTTCCGTGCCACAGCGCCCCGACGGAGCTTGAACCGCCTTTGGTACGTACATGACCCTTAAACACGACGGAGCCCGCCCTCCCACGGGGGAGAGGGCGGGCTCCGTGCCTCACGCGCCGGACGGCTACGTCACCGTGAGGTGGAGTACGTCCTCCAGGAACGGGATCCGCAGCCACGGCTTCGGCTGCACCATGAGCGCGAGCAGCACGATCAGACTGCCCATCACCCCGTACGTGATCATGTCCGTGAACCGGGAGCGGACGGCCAGCATGCCCACGGACGGCAGCACCCGCCGCATCGCCGCACCCGCGAGGAGCGCCGCGCCGACCAGGAACGCCCCGATCCGGAAGGACTGCGGGAAGGGATCCGTCCCCACCACGAGCAGGCCGAGCCCGGCGAGCACGAGGACGGTGAGCAGCGGCCACTGGCGCGCGGGCGCCGGCGCGTCGCCGGGGGCCGCCCGGCCGCCGCCCTCGGGGCGCGCGGTGTCGGTGGTGAGCCGCTGCCGCGGACCGCGCTTCACTCCGCCCTCCGTACCGGTCGCGCCGGCCGTACCGGTAGCGCCGTCGGTGCCGACCGCGGTGTCCGTGCCGTCGACGGCGTCCGCGCCTTCCACGGCGTCCGCGCCGTCCGGGTTGCCGGGCGCCCCCGGGGTCCCGGAGGTCACCTCAGAGCGCCGCGGCCGCGCGCTCGGCGGCCTCGACGACGTTGACGAGGAGCTGCGCACGGGTCATCGGGCCCACGCCGCCGGGGTTCGGGGAGATCCAGGCGGCCACCTCGGCGACGCCCGGGTCCACGTCGCCGACGATCTTGCCCTCGCCGTTGCGGGAGACACCGACGTCGAGGACGGCCGCGCCCGGCTTCACGTCCTCGGGCTTGATCAGGTGCGGCACGCCGGCCGCCGCGACGATGATGTCGGCGTTGCGCAGGTGCGACGAGAGGTCCCGGGTGCCGGTGTGGCACTGGGTCACGGTCGCGTTCTCGGAGCGACGGGTCAGGATGAGCGGCATCGGGCGCCCGATGGTGACGCCGCGGCCGACGACCACGACCTCGGCGCCGTTGATCTCCACGCCGTGGGCGCGGAGCAGGGTGACGATGCCGTTCGGCGTGCAGGGCAGCGGGGCGGGCTCGTTGAGGACGAGCCGGCCGAGGTTGGTCGGGTGCAGGCCGTCCGCGTCCTTGGCCGGGTCCATCAGCTCCAGGATGCGGTTCTCGTCGATGCCCTTGGGCAGCGGCAGCTGGACGATGTAGCCGGTGCAGGCCGGGTCCTCGTTGAGCTCCCGTACGACCGCCTCGATCTCCTCCTGCGTGGCGGTGGCCGGCAGGGTGCGCTGGATGGAGGCGAGGCCGACCTCCGCGCAGTCGCGGTGCTTTCCGGCGACGTACTTCTGGCTGGCCGGGTCGTCGCCGACCAGGACCGTGCCGAGGCCGGGCGTGATGCCCTTCTCCTTGAGGGCCGCCACACGGACGGTCAGATCGGACTTGATCGCGGCTGCGGTGGCCTTGCCATCGAGAATCTGGGCGCTCATGGAGACATCCTCCCGGATGACCCCCGCCTTGTTCCAATTCGCTCCCGGGGAGCGGTCCGCACCGCGATGCGAGAGGTTGCACTCGCACAACTCCGCCGCGTATCGACTGGACAAAATCTCGCCGTTGCGACGACGATGACCGGCGTAGCAGCGCGGAAAGTGCCGGGGGGAAATCCGCTCAAATGCCGTGAAAGTCCTCCGCGCGGGCCGCGTCGTCCCCGCACAGAGAAATTCACGGAGGAATCCCGCGATGAGCTTCGGCGATCCGAACAACCCCTACGGCCAGCCGCAGGGGCAGCAGCCGGGCTACGGCTACCCGCAGGCGCCGCAGGGCGTGCCCCAGCAGGGCTACGGCTACCCGGCGGCTCCGGGGTACGGCGGCGGTTACCCGGCCCCCGCCCTCGTGATGCCCGGCGGCGTGAAGGCCGCCCGCGTCATGCTGTGGATCCTCGGCGTCCTCCAGGTCATCATCGGCATCGCCCTGGCCGCCGCCGGCGGCTGGTTCGCCGACCAGCTCGCGGACAGCTCGTCCGAGTTCGACAACACGGACGGTGCCGCCGCCGCGGTCACGGGCATCTTCGTGGTCATCGGCGTCATCGTCCTCGCCTTCGGCGTGTGGGCGATCATGATGGCCGTCAAGTCCGCCACCGGCGGCAACGGCGTCCGCATCTCGGCGATCGTCTACGGCTCGCTCTCGACCCTCGGCAGCCTCGTCAACCTCCTCGGCGGCAACGTCTTCGCCCTGGTCAGCCTCGCCCTCGGCATCATGATCATCGTCTTCTACGCGAAGTCGGACGCCGCGGCCTGGTTCAACCGGAACAAGCAGCAGTATTGAGCTCCACGCGCGTGAGGGGCGGGGTCCGTACGGGCCCCGCCCCTCCGCCGTTCCCGGGGATCACCCCTTCTTCAGGACCGCGAAGCCGTCCGAGCGGTAGGTGAGCTCGTACCGCGCCTCCGGATGCAGTTGCGAAGCCAGCTGCGCCGGATCCGACACCTGCTGCTCCCAGCCGCGCAGGTCGAAGGCGAGATAGTCCGGGGTGGCGCCCTTCGACGTGCCCACCCAGTAGACCCGGTGGTCCGCCGTGAGGTGCGCGAGGAGCGAGACGTCCGCCTCGACGCTCGCCCCCTCCGGCACGGCGTCGACGGCCGCCCGCGCCTCCAGGGTCCGGGTGTCCGTCCGGTACGTCTCCGGCTTCGTCAGCTCCCGCAGCGGCAGGTTCGCGGCGAGGACGAGCGCGACCGCCGTCGCGACCGGGATCACGACCTTGCCGTACGAGACGAGCCAGGCGCGCGGCGAGGTGCGGACCGAGCGGACGCCGTCCACGAGGGCCAGGAAGACGACGGGCATGAGGACCGCGCTGTAGTGCCAGTGCATGCCCCAGTGGTTGGCGTCCTGGGAGAGGAAGCGCCAGCCCAGGGTCGGCAGGACGAGCAGGACCAGCGGGGAGCGCAGGGCGAGGAAGCCGGTGATCGCGAGCAGGTAGAACACCATCTCCCACCGCTCGCCCGAGACGAGGGCGTCGCCGATGACCTGCCCGAAGGAGGTGTCGGCGCCCTGGCCGGTCTTCTCGATCTTGGCCCAGTAGTCGTACTGGCCGAGCCGGCTCGCCGCCGGGATCAGGACGAGGACCGTCAGTGCGAAGGCCGCCACGCCGAAGCCGGCCAGGGCCGCGCCGAGCCGCTTGCGCCCCTTGAGGAAGAGGACCGCGCCGACCATGGCGACGGTGAGGCCCATGTCCTCCTTGACGAGGACGAGCGGGGCGGACCAGGCGGCGGCCGCGGTCCAGCGCCCGAGGAGCAGGGCCCGGCAGGCCAGGGCGAGCAGCGGGACGGCGAAGGCGATCTCGTGGAAGTCGGACTTGACGGCTTCCTGGAGCCCCCAGGAGAGGCCGTAGGCGACGGTCAGCCCGATGCCGGCGGCCCGGCTGCCGAGGATCTGCTGCGTGGTGCGGCCGACGACGACGGCGGAGGCGGCGAAGAGCGCGGCCTGCCCGAGGAGCAGTGCGGCGGGCGAGGGCCAGATCCAGTAGAGCGGCGCGAGCAGGGCGGTGACGGGGCTGAAGTGGTCGCCGAGTATCTGGAAGCCGGGGCCCTTGATGTCGACGACGGGGGCGCGGAACTCGGCGTACGCCCGGACGGACTGCCCGAAGATCCCGAGGTCCCAGGAGGGCGTGCGGAAGTGCGCGTACTGCACCCAGGAGTAGAGGAAGTACAGGCCGCACAGGACGCCCGCGATGATCAGGTAGGGGCGGAGCGGGGCCGGGGCGAGGCCCTCGGACGGTTCCGTGTCGGTGGTGTCCGCCGGGGGCCTGTTCAGTACGTCCAACACCACGTCCCCCACTACCGGCGGCCGACAAAAGAGCAACCCATTAGACCAGAGTCCACCCGTTCGGTGGATCTGTCGCCGCCCGCCTCATAAGGGCCCGCCCCGCCCCGTACGTGGGCGGTGACGTTCGGCATTGGCTTGTCGGAGCTTCCTGGCGTCTCTGATCAGCCGAGCGAACCTGTGCGGACCGTGGGGTCCGGTGCGGGTTCTGCCCACCTGGACGGGGCGGCGTGGGCGTGGAGGTGGAATCCCGCGCCCATCGCTGCTCCGCGTGGCCGGTGTCGGCCGGTGTTGGATGTGCTGATCGTGGTCACGCTCTGGTGCCGGTGGGCTGCGCGGGACAGTCGGGGCTGGTCCGTTGATGCGTGTCCCTCCGGACGCCGGCCGGCGCGGCCGGAAGGCCGTGCCGGGGAGGGAACCTCACGTCGCCTGGGCGTGAGGCGGTTGGTGCGTGGCCGGGCGGGGCCGGTCTTGGACCGGTCCCCCCGGCTGGTCTTCGGGGAAGCCGTGACGACGGCCTTGGCCTCCGGCGTGTCCACCACCGAGCGGATCACCATGTGCCGGTCGGCGCGGTCGGTGACGGTCCTGGTCGACGGCCCAGCGGGCGGCAGAGCACGCCGGCGCGTCGTTGAGGTTCGAGCGGCGCCGCGAGACGCGCCGGATCTCCTCGGTCAGCACCGCGTGCTTGCCGTCCAGGGTCGGGGCGGCGAGCCGGGTGTAGTGGTCGATCTTGGCGTGCAGGCGCTCCGAGGTGCGGCGCAGCCGGTCCTGCTTGGCCGGCACACCGGCGGCCCGGAACCGCGCGCCCGTCCCGAGGGCGGTGATCCGCCCGTCGTCGTGCAGTCGGGCCGCGCCCGCGCTGAGCAGAGTGTTCAGGCCCCGGTCCACGCCCAGGACCACGGTGTGGCCGGTGCTTCGGGTCTTGGGCACGGGGTGGGCGAAGGCGGGATCGGCACGTACCTTGCCGCCTGCGATGCGCGGGGTGGGCAGGTGGAGTACCGCGTCCGCCGGGACCGTGGGCGGCACCGTGATGGGGCAGGCGACCCAGGTCCAGTCGGCGTAGGTGGGCGGGGCGGGCCGGGTGGGGAGCTGCAAGCGCAGCGACTTCGGCACCGCCTCGACCTACGGACGACGGAGGGCCCGCCGGTACGAGGTGCGTACCGGCGGGCCCTCCGTCGTCCCCGGGCCGAGGATCAGTGGAAGAAGTGGCGCGTGCCCGTGAAGTACATCGTCACGCCCGCCTTCTGCGCCGCCTCGACGACCAGCTCGTCGCGGACCGAGCCGCCCGGCTGCACGACCGCCTTCACGCCGGCCGCGGTGAGGATCTCCAGGCCGTCGGGGAAGGGGAAGAAGGCGTCGGACGCGGCGTACGAGCCGCGCGCCCGCTCCTCGCCCGCCCGCTCGACGGCCAGCTTCGCGGAGTCGACGCGGTTGACCTGGCCCATGCCGACGCCGACCGAGGCGCCGTCCTTGGCGAGCAGGATCGCGTTGGACTTGACCGCGCGGCACGCCTTCCAGGCGAAGGCCAGCTCGGCGAGCTCCTCGGCGGAGAGCGCCTCGCCGGTCGCGAGGGTCCAGTTCGCCGGGTCGTCGCCCTCGGCCTGGAGGCGGTCGGTGACCTGGAGCAGGGCTCCGCCGTCGATGGGCTTGACCTCGACCGGGTTGGCCGGGGCGCCCTCGGCCTTGAGGACGCGGATGTTCTTCTTCTTGGCGAGGATCTCGACCGCGCCGTCCTCGTAGCCGGGGGCCACGATGACCTCGGTGAAGATCTCCGCGACCTGCTCGGCCATCACGACGGAGACCGGGCGGTTGACGGCGATGACGCCGCCGAACGCGGACAGCGGGTCGCAGGCGTGGGCCTTGCGGTGGGCCTCGGCGACGTCGGCGCCGATCGCGATGCCGCACGGGTTGGCGTGCTTGATGATCGCGACGCAGGGCTCGGTGTGGTCGTACGCGGCCCGGCGCGCGGCGTCGGTGTCCGTGAAGTTGTTGTACGACATCTCCTTGCCGTGCAGCTGCTCCGCCTCGGCGAGGCCGCCGGTGCCGTCGACGTAGAGCGCGGCGCCCTGGTGCGGGTTCTCGCCGTACCGCAGGACGTTCTTGCGCTCGTACGTGGCGCCCAGGAAGTCGGGGAAGCCGGAGTCGTCGGCGGCGGCGTAGTCGTCGGCGAACCAGGAGGCCACGGCCACGTCGTACGCGGCGGTGTGCTGGAAGGCCTCGGCGGCGAGCCGCTTGCGGGCGGTCAGGTCGAAGCCGCCGCCCCGGACGGCCGCGAGCACGTCGGCGTACCGGTCGGGGCTGGTGACGATCGCGACCGACGGGTGGTTCTTGGCCGCGGCGCGGACCATCGACGGGCCGCCGATGTCGATCTGCTCGACGCACTCGTCCGGGGTGGCGCCGGAGGCGACGGTCTCGCGGAACGGGTACAGGTTCACGACGACGAGGTCGAAGGGCTCCACGCCGAGCTCGGCGAGCTGCGCGCGGTGCGACTCCAGGCGCAGGTCGGCGAGGATGCCGGCGTGCACGCGCGGGTGCAGCGTCTTGACGCGCCCGTCGAGGCACTCGGGGAAACCGGTCAGCTCCTCGACCTTGGTGACCGGGACCCCGGCGGCGGCGATCTTCCCCGCGGTGGAGCCGGTGGAGACGAGCTCGACACCGGCCTCGTGCAGACCGCGGGCCAGCTCCTCGAGCCCCGTCTTGTCGTAGACGCTGACCAGCGCGCGGCGGATGGGCTTAACGGTGTCCGTGTTCACCGACATGAACCTTTCGTCCCTCAATGCGGTAGCCGTGCCGGGCGAGACGCCCCACGACGTCGACGAGCAGCGAGCGCTCGACTTCCTTGATGCGCTCGTGCAGAGCGGCTTCATCGTCCTCGTCCCGCACCTCGACCACGCCCTGGGCGATGATCGGGCCGGTGTCGACACCGTCGTCGACGAAGTGGACGGTGCATCCGGTGACCTTCGCGCCGTAGGCGAGGGCGTCACGCACCCCGTGGGCACCGGGAAAACTGGGCAGGAGCGCCGGGTGGGTGTTGACGACCCGGCCGCCGAAGCGGGCGAGGAACTCCTTGCCGACGATCTTCATGAAACCGGCCGAGACGACGAGGTCCGGCTCGTACGCGGCGGTGGCCTCGGTCAGCGCGCGGTCCCACTCCTCGCGGCTCGCGTGGTCCTTCACCTTGCACACGAAGGTCGGCAGCCCGGCGCGCTCGGCGCGCTCCAGGCCGACGATGGAGTCGCGGTCGGCGCCGACGGCGACGATCTCGGCGCCGTAACCCTCGGGGTCGGCGGCGATGGCGTCGAGGAGGGCCTGAAGATTGGTACCGGAACCGGAGACCAGGACGACGAGGCGGGCGGCAGCCACTGGGTCACTCTTTCCGTGGTGTTTGTACGGTCGTACGAACGAATCGTGCCCCTCGATACGGGGAACCCTACGAATGGCTCGACCGTCAGCAACGATACCGGCACACGGGACGGCCCCCACGGGACGGGGGCGGAGCAGGGCGGTAGCGTCAGGGTCCGACGCCAGCAGGGGCCGTGGGTGCGGCCGCGGTCACGACGACAGAGGGAAGACGTTCAGCAGATGCCGGAACGCCAGTCCACGGACGACAACAACCCGTTCGCGCCGCCGCCCGAGGGCAGGCCGGATCAGCCGTGGCAGCCGCGGCGGCCGGAGGGCTCGGACGACGACGCGTCCGGCTCCTCGGGCTCGTCCGACGGCCGCTGGAGCCCGCGCCAGCCGGGCCCCTCGCAGGACGGCTTCGGCCGGGGGCCGGAGCGTCAGGGCGGGCCGGAGGGCGGCCCCGGCCAGGACGGGCCCGGGCAGGGCCCGGGCATCCGCTGGGACCCGACGGACCCGGCGCAGCGAAGGGCGCGGTACGCGATCCTCTCGGGCATGTGGGGCTTCTTCTTCGCCATCTTCGAGATCCCGGAGATGGCGCTGCTGCTCGGCGCCCTCGGCATCTATTGGGCGATCAGCTCGCTGCGCGCCAAGCCGAAGACGGACGGCGAACCGTCGCCGACGTCACAGCCCCCGACGGCGCAGTCCTCCCCGGGCCGGCCCTCGGGGCAGGGGGCGACCGCCGCGACCGCGCCGCTCCGCTCGATGCGGACGGCGGCGATCAGCGGTCTCGTCGCGGCGAGCCTGGCGCTGATGATCGTCGCGGTGGGCTTCACCATGCAGCTCGTCTACCGCGACTTCTACGAGTGCCGCGACGACGCGCTGACCCACGCGGGCGAGCTGGCCTGCAACGACCTCCTGCCGAAGCCGCTGCGCGCGGGCTTCGGGGTGCGGGAGTAACCGGCCGGCGTCAGTCGCCGGCGGGCGGCGGCGGGGAGGTCTCCCAGGCCGCCGGGAGGTAGTCGTAGGGCTCGTAGCCGGGGTCGTCGCCGAAGGGGTCGGCGTACGGGGCGATGTAGGGGGCGGTGCGGGCCTCGGCCTGCGGGGCGGCGGCCGGATCGGCGGGGGCGGCGCCCTGCGGGGCCGGTCCGGTCCCGGGCCCGGCACCCCTGTCGGGGCCGGTCCCGGTCACCGCCGGCGCCTCGGGCCCGGCCGCCT
>NZ_JAINVG010000072.1 GCF_020400725.1 Streptomyces sp. NK15101
CCCCGGCCCCGCCCGGCCCGCCGGCCCCCCCCGGCTCCGGGTGACGCCGCCCCCGCCGAGGACGAGGGTCCAGACGGTGCCGGTGTCGCGGGCGCCGAGGCGCAGGACGGCGCCGTCGCGGTCGAGGTGGGCGAGCGGTTCGGCGATCCAGGGGATGTACGGGGCGTTCCCGAGGAAGTGGTCGATGGCGTCCGCCGCCGTTCCGGGGTCGAGGGGCCCCGCCGTCCCGGCGACGGCGAGCTCGGCGTCGGCGAGGTGGACCAGGGTCTCGAAGAGCACGTGGCGCGGGTAGTGGCGGACGTGCGGGTCGGCGCCGGGCGACCAGACCGGGGCGTCCGGATCGGCCTCGCGCGCGGTGGCGGCGAACCGCTCCGCCGCGGCTTCGAGCCGGTCGGCGTACGCGGCGGGGTCGGCCGGCAGGTCGAGGGGGACGTCGCGGGCGAGGACCCGGGTGGCGGGCCGGGTCCGCACCAGGTGCTCGGCCCAGTGGTGGACGGTGCCCAGGTGCCGCGTCAGGTCCGCCAGGGTCCAGCCGGGGCAGGTGGGGACGGGGGTCGCGGGGTCGGCGTCGCGGACGGTCGCGGCGAAGCGCCGGGCGTGGGCCAGGGCGGCGTCGCAGGTCTCGGCGTGGGCGTCCTCGGTCAGGCCGAAGCCCTCGGAGACCTTGAGGAGCTCCTCGCGCCACGGGCCGGCCGGCTGCCGCAGCGCCGCCTCGCGGAACAGCCCGTCGAGCAGCCGGCGGTCGGCGGCACCGAGTCCCCTCAGTGTGTAGGCGGTGCCCTCCAGCCACTTCACGGCCGTGTCGGGATCGAGGACCTCGTCGTCGGAGGTCTCGACCGCCGTCACCAGCTCGGCCAGGGACTCGGCCAGGGCGCTCAGCAGCGCGTCGCTCATCGGATTTCCCCTCCCGGGTTCTCCACGGCATCCCGCGCATACCGCGCGGTATGATCACTCCGCCATGGAGATCAATGCCACGTACAACAGTCTCGTCGCCGTCGGGGACAGCTTCACCGAGGGTATGTCGGACCTGAAGCCCGACGGCTCCTACCGGGGCTGGGCCGACGTCCTCGCGGGCCGTCTCGCCGCCCGCTCCCCCGGCTTCCGCTACGCGAACCTCGCCGTGCGCGGCAAGCTCATCGGCCAGATCGTCGACGAGCAAGTCGACCTGGCCGCAAGCATGAAGGCCGATGTGGTGACCCTGGTCGGCGGGCTCAACGACACCCTGCGCCCCAAGGTCGACATGGTCCGGGTGCGGGACCTCCTCACCGAGGCAGTGGAACGCCTCACACCCTCCTGCGGGCAGCTGGTCCTCATGCGCAGCCCCGGCCGCAACGGGCCGGTCATGGAGCGCTTCCGCCCCCGGATGGAGGAGCTGTTCGCCCACATCGACGCGCTCGCCGCCACGCACGGCGCCCTGGTCGTCGACCTGTACGGCGCCCCGCCGCTCGGCGACCCCCGGCTGTGGGACGTGGACCGGCTGCACCTGACGGCCGACGGGCACCGGCGGGTCGCCGAGGCCGTGTGGCAGGCGCTCGGCCTGGCGCCCGAGGAGGACTGGCGCGCACCGCTGCCCCCGGCCGTACGCCCCGGCTGGGCGAGCCGCCGGATCGCGGACGCCCGCTTCGCCCGTGAGCACCTCGGCCCCTGGATCGGACGGCGTCTGACCGGCCGCTCCTCGGGGGACGGCCGCCCGCCCAAGCGTCCCGAGCTGCTGCCGTACGAACCCCCGGCCGGTGCGTAGCGGGGGCGCCCACGCGCGCGGGTGACCTGCGTCTCGTAGCAAGCTCCACACCGGGCCGTGGCGCTGGCCTGCAGAAACCACCAGTAAACTCTGTCCACGTGACTGCTGTGACTGCTAAGCCCCGCATCCCCAACGTTCTGGCCGGCCGCTACGCCTCCGCGGAGCTCGCCGTCCTCTGGTCTCCCGAGCAGAAGGTGAAGCTGGAGCGTCAGCTGTGGCTCGCCGTGCTGCGTGCGCAGAAGGACCTCGGGATCGAGGTTCCGGACGCCGCCCTCGCCGACTACGAGCGCGTTCTCGACCAGGTCGACCTCGGCTCCATCGCCGAGCGCGAGAAGGTCACCCGGCACGACGTGAAGGCCCGGATCGAGGAGTTCAACGCCCTCGCCGGCCACGAGCACGTGCACAAGGGCATGACCTCGCGCGACCTCACCGAGAACGTCGAGCAGCTGCAGATCCGGCTCTCCCTGGAGCTGATGCGAGACCGCACGGTCGCCGTCCTCGCCCGCCTCGGCAAGCTCTCCGCCGAGTACGCGGAGCTGGTCATGGCCGGCCGCTCGCACAACGTCGCCGCCCAGGCGACCACCCTCGGCAAGCGCTTCGCGACCGCCGCCGACGAGCTGCTCGTGGCGTACGCGCGCCTGGAGGAGCTGCTCGGCCGTTACCCGCTGCGCGGCATCAAGGGCCCGGTCGGCACCGCGCAGGACATGCTGGACCTGCTCGGCGGCGACGCCGGCAAGCTGGCGGAGCTGGAGCAGCGGATCGCCGGTCACCTCGGCTTCGCGCACGCCTTCACCTCGGTCGGCCAGGTCTACCCGCGCTCGCTCGACTACGACGTGGTCACCTCGCTGGTGCAGCTGGCCGCCGCGCCGTCCTCGATCGCCAAGACGATCCGTCTGATGGCGGGCCACGAGCTGGTCACCGAGGGCTTCAAGCCCGGCCAGGTCGGCTCCTCGGCGATGCCGCACAAGATGAACACCCGCTCCTGCGAGCGCGTCAACGGCCTCATGGTCATCCTGCGCGGCTACGCCTCGATGACCGGTGAGCTGGCGGGCGACCAGTGGAACGAGGGCGACGTGTCCTGCTCCGTGGTCCGCCGGGTCGCGCTGCCGGACGCGTTCTTCGCGCTCGACGGCCTCCTGGAGACCTTCCTCACCGTGCTCGACGAGTTCGGCGCCTTCCCGGCCGTCGTCGCCCGTGAGCTCGACCGCTACCTGCCCTTCCTGGCGACCACCAAGGTCCTCATGGGCGCCGTCCGCGCCGGCGTGGGCCGCGAGGTCGCCCACGAGGCCATCAAGGAGAACGCCGTCGCCTCCGCCCTCGCCATGCGCGAGCAGGGCGCCGAGCGCAACGAGCTCCTCGACAAGCTGGCCGCCGACGAGCGGATCCCGCTGGACCGGGCGCAGCTCGACGAGCTGATGGCGGACAAGCTGTCCTTCACGGGCGCCGCCGCCGACCAGGTCGCGTCCGTGGTCTCCCGCATCGAGGAGATCCTCAAGCAGCACCCGGAGGCCGCCGCCTACACCCCCGGGGCGATCCTCTGACCCGGACCCCCCGGTTCTCCGCGGAGGAGCTGGAGGCCGCTCGCGACCGCGTCGTTCCCGACGTGGTCGCGAGCGGCCTTTCCGTCCTCTTCTGCGGGATCAATCCGGGGCTGATGACGGCGGCGACGGGCCACCACTTCGCCCGGCCGGGCAACCGCTTCTGGCCGGTGCTGCACCTGTCCGGGTTCACGCCGAGGCGGCTGCGGCCGGACGAGCAGGAGGAACTCCTCGCCTACGGGCTCGGCATCACGAACGTGGTGGCGCGGGCGACCGCCCGGGCCGACGAGCTGAGCCGCGAGGAGTACCGCGAGGGCGGGCGGCTGCTCGTGGAGAAGGTGGAACGCCTCCGGCCGCGCTGGCTCGCGGTCGTCGGCGTCACCGCGTACCGCACGGCCTTCGGGGAGCCGAAGGCGATGGTCGGGCCGCAGGACCGGGTGATCGGATCCACCCGCGTCTGGGTGCTCCCCAACCCGAGCGGCCTCAACGCCCACTGGACGACGGCGACGATGGCCGAGGAGTTCGCCCGGCTGCGGGAAGCGGCTCGGTGACGGTTCCGGGACGGGCCGCGGGCTCGGCTCCTCCGGCGGCTCCCGGCGGGCGGTGAGCGGGGCGGCGGGCCCGCCCCGCTCCACCTCCTACGGCAGTTGACGTACCGCCAGGTGCGGGGCGCGGGGGCGTCCGGTCCGCCGCGGGGGCGGCGCTCGCCGCCACCGGGCCCATTGAGTACCATCCGCCGAAGAGGTGCACGAGCTGGGAGGACACACTGTGGGGCGGCTGACCGGCGGGGATCCGTCTCTGCTGCGGCGGATCAACTCCGCGGTGGTACTCCATGCGCTGCGCGGCGCCGACGCGCCCACGCTCACGGATCTGACCCGGATCACGGGCCTGTCGCGGCCCACGGTCGAGGGGGTCGTCGAGGGCCTCATGGAGGGCGGTCTCGTCGTCGAGTCGGCGCCCGAGGAGGGCGAGGCCCGGCGGCAGGGACGCCCGGCGCGGAGGTTCCGCTTCCGCGCGGAGGCCGGTCATCTGCTCGGCATCGAGATCGGCCCGCACCGCGTCGCCGCCCTGCTCTCCGGTCTGGACGGGCGCATCATCGGCGCCGGGTCCCGCGAGGTGTCGGAGACGGCGTCCGAGGACGAGCGCCTGGACCGGGTGCGCACGGTCGTGGCCGACGTGCTGCGCAGGGCCGGGGTCGCCCGGTCCAACCTGCGGGCCGTCGGCGTCGGCACGCCCGGCATCGTGGAGGCCGACGGCACCGTACGCCTCGGCACGGCGCTGCCCGGCTGGACGGGCCTCGCGCTCGGCGAGCGGCTGCGGCGCTCCTTCCGCTGCCCGGTGATCGTGGAGAACGACGCCAACGCGGCGGCCGTCGCCGAGCACTGGAAGGGTGCCGCGACCGACTCCGACGACATCGTCTTCGTCCTGGCCGGCCTCAGCCCCGGCGCCGGCTCGCTGATCGGCGGCCGGCTGCACCGGGGCTTCGGCGGGGCGGCCGGGGAGATCGGCGCCCTGCATCTGCTGGGCAGGGGCGCCACCCCGGAGCGCCTCCTCTCGACCACGGACGAGCCGCTGCACCCGCTGGACGAGCAGGCGGTCGCCGAGGTCTTCGCGCTGGCCCGCAAGGGCGACGCGCGCGCGGAGGCGGCGGTGGACCGCTTCATCCAGCGGCTCGTGCACGACGTGGCGGCCCTGGTCCTCGCCATCGATCCCGAGCTGGTGGTCGTCGGCGGCTGGGCGGCCGGCCTCGACGGGGTGCTCCAGCCGCTCCGCGAGGAACTGGCGCGGTTCTGCCTGCGGCCGCCCCGGGTGGTGCTGTCCCTGCTCGGCGAGGCCGCGGTGGGCACGGGCGCCCTCCGGCTCGCCCTCGACCACGTCGAGGAGCAGCTCTTCGCCGTCGAGGGCACGGTGACGGCCCGCCGCTAGGGCCTCGTGGAGGGGCCGGGCGGCGGGCCGGTGTTCGTGGGTGGGGGGTTACGAGGCCATGACCAGGTCGGCCGAGTCGCCGAAGGTGAGGCGGCAGGTGTCGGCGCGGTAGGTGGCCACGGAGACGGCGGCCGGACGCCCGGCGGAGAGGTAGCGGGTCGTCACGACGAGGACGGGCGCGCCCGGCAGCCGGTCGAGCTCCTTGGCGTCGTCGGCACGGGCGGAGCCGAGCTCCACGGCGCGGTCCTGGCCGTCGAGGGCGAGGTGCTGGAGCTCGCGGAGCACGGCGCGGGCACGGGCGGGTCCCGCGGGCGCGTCGATGGCGCTGAGGCCCGGGACGGAGCCGGCCGGCACGTAGAGCAGCTCGGCCGCGACCGGCTGGCCCTGGCTGATGCGGAGGCGGCGGACGATGTGCACCTGCTCGTCGGCGCCGGTCTCCAGGACGCGCGCGACGGCGGCCGGGGCCGTGCCGGCGGTGGAGTCCTGGGGCTGCCAGACGTCGTCGCCGACACCGGGCCAGGCGTGCTGGGTGGTGGAGACGTCGACGCCGACGCGCGGCGGGGCGACGGTGGTGCCGACGCCGCGGCGGCGCTGCAGGCGCCCTTCCAGCTCCAGCTGCTCCAGGGCCTGGCGGAGTGTGGCACGGGCGACGCCGAAGCGGGCCGCGAGCTCGCGCTCGTTGGGCAGGATCTCCCCGACCTCGAAGTCCGAGTCGAGCGCTTCGCCGATCACCGTCTTGAGGTGCTGGTACTTCGGCTCCGGTACCGATGCCAGCTGCGTGGTCCCCACCCTGATCCTCCGCAATTCGCCGTGTCCCGCGGCGTTTTTCCGCGCCCTTGTTTATTAAAGGTTCCTGCACTAACTCTGCGACCATAAGGCGAGCCACCCCCTTGGTCAAGACCAATCCTCCGTCGAACGCCCCTGAATGTGACCCTCTGACCTGGATCGTTCACAGGACGTTCGCGCCCTCGTGAGCCCCGCGCAGCAAAAGGCCCCGCCTCCCGGGAGGGGAGGCGGGGCGGGTTCCGGCAGGCCGGCGTGGCTCCGTCAGGCGTCGGCGGGGCCGGCGAGGCCCTGGAGCTTGTCGGGGTTGCGGATGATGTGGACGCACTGGACCAGCCCGTCGCGCACCTCGATCTGGAAGACGGTCTCGGGCCTTCCGTCGGCGAGGACGAGCACGGCCGGGGCGCCGTTGAGCTCCAGGAAGCGGACCTCGTACCCCTGCCACGAGTCCCCGGCGACGGCGACGAGGAAGCGGCCGACCTTGTCGGCGCTCTCGATGATCCGCAGCGGCGCCTTGGACTTGCCGCCGCTGTCGCCGACCAGCCGGACGTCGGGGGCGAGGAGCGCGAGGAGCTCGCCGAGATCGCCGCCGGCCGCGGCGGAGAGGAAGCGCTCGGTGAGGTCGCGGCGCTCGGCCGGGTCGACGTCGTAGCGCGGCCTGCCCTCGTCGACGTGGCGCCGGGCGCGCCCGGCGAGCTGGCGCACGGCGGCCTCGGAGCGGTCGAGGGCGGTGGCGATCTCCCCGTACGGGAAGCCGAAGGCCTCGCGGAGCACGAAGACGGCCCGCTCCAGCGGGGAGAGGGATTCGAGCACCACGAGGACCGCGAGCGAGACGGAGTCGGCGAGCAGGGCGCGCTCGGCGCTGTCGGGGGCGGCGGGGCCGAAGTCGGTGACGAGGGGTTCGGGGAGCCAGGGGCCGACGTAGGACTCGCGGCGCGCCTGCGCCTGGCGGAGCCGGTCGATGGCGAGCCGTGTGGTGATCCGCACGAGGAAGGCGCGCGGCTCGCGGACGGCGGTCCGGTCCGCGGCGGTCCAGCGCAGCCAGGCCTCCTGGACGACGTCCTCGGCGTCGGCGGTGCGGCCGAGCATCCGGTAGGCGACGCCGAGGAGCATCGGGCGGTGCTCCTCGAAGAGTTCGGTGAGGGTGTCGGTTTCGGTGGGCACCCGTCCATCCCAGCCCACGCCACCTGCCCTGTCCAGTTTCCGGATCCCGTCTTGAACTCCTGGCTACCGAGCGGTAATTCTTACTGACGGGACGTCTAGGGAGGGGCGCCTGCGACGGTTTTCACGCGGCAGCCGCTCGTCGGCGAGCCGCTCACGAGGAAGCGAGGAGCCGCGTGCCCGCACGGATCGCGTTCACGATCGAGACCCCGGCGGGTCCCCGCAGCACGTCCATGACGTACGAGCGGCGGGGTGCGGGCGAGCCCCTGCTGCTGCTCCACGGCATCGGGCACCACTGGCAGGCCTGGGAACCCGTGCTCGACGTCCTCGCCGCCGAACGCGAGGTGATCGCCGTCGACCTGCCCGGTTTCGGGGTCTCCGACGGGCTGCCGGAGGGCGTCCCGTACGGCCTTTCCACCGTCGTCCCCGTACTCGGCGCCTTCTGCGAGGCCGTCGGCTTCGAGCGGCCGCACGTGGCGGGGAACTCGCTGGGCGGGCTGCTCGCCCTGGAGCTCGGCCGGGAGAAGCTGGTGCGCTCGGTCACCGCCCTCTCCCCCGCCGGCTTCTGGTCGGAGGCCGAGCGGCGGTACGCCTTCGGGACGCTGCGGGCCATGCGCGGCGCGGCCCTGTCGCTGCCCGTGCCGGTGATCGAGCGCCTCTCGCGCACGGCCGCCGGGCGCACCGTGCTCACCAGCACGATCTACGCCCGGCCCGGCCGTCGGTCACCCGAGGCCGTGGTCGCCGAGACGCTCGCGCTGCGGGGGGCCACCGGCTTCCACCAGACCCTTGCGACGGGCCGGGCCGCCCTCTTCCGCGACGACGTCCCGTCGGTCCCCGTCACCGTCGCCTGGGGCACCCGTGACCGGTTGCTGCTGCGCCGTCAGGGCGTCCGCGCCAAGCACGTCCTGCCCGCCGCGCGTCTGGTCCGGCTGCCCGGCTGCGGCCACGTGCCGATGAACGACGACCCCGCTCTGGTCGCGCGCGTGATCCTGGACGGCAGTCGCTGAGGCCGGGCGGGACGAGCGGGTGAACAGGCCCGTGCCCAGGGCGGCTCCGGCGCCGACGAGGAGGCTGCCGACCGCCTGGGGGAGGCCGAAGGCGGCGTGTCCGACCAGGGCGGCGCTCAGGGCCGCGGCGATCGGGATGGCCCCGGTGTAGAGAGTGGCCCTCTCCATGCCGACGCGCTGGACGCCCATGTAGAAGAGGACGAACCCGACGACCGTGGCCAGGGCCGCCTGCCAGACCAGGGCCCCCGTCTCCACGGCCGTCGGCATCCGGACGAACCCGGCGCCGTCCACGACCAGGCCGACGAGCGCCGCCTCGGCCGCGCCGATCCCGCACACGGCGGCCGTCAGCAGCTTCGGACCGAGCAGCCGCAGCACCGGGACGGCCAGCACGGTGAAGCCCACCTCGCCCGCGAGCGCCGCCACGGACCAGCCGATCCCGGCCAGGTCCGTCCGGCCCCAGCCCTGCACGGTGAAGGCACCGGCGGCGACGAGCAGCGCCCCGTACAGCACGGCGGGGGCGGGCCTGCGGCCCTCGACGAGCGGGACCAGGACGGCGACGACGACCGGGGCGCAGCCGACGAGGACGCCGGGGACGGCGGGCTCGGCGGTCCGCTCGGCGGCCAGGACGGCGAGGTTGAAGCCGACCATGCCGACGGCCGCGAGGGCGGCGAGCCGCACCCCGTGGCGGGCGGTCAGGAGCCGTAGCGGAGCGAGGCCGCCACGGCCGAGCAGCGGGAGGAGGAGCAGACAGGCGGCGCCGTAACGGAGGGCTTGTCCGCCCGCGTACGGATAGGCGCCGAGCAGGCTGTTGGCGGTGAAGGAGGCACCGACGAGGGCGTAGGCGAGGGTCACCAGGAGGACCCCGCGCAGGGCGTTCGCGTTCATGCCCCCGACGCTAGGGAGTCCGGCGGCCCGGGTTGAGGTCCACTTCCGTCACGCCATCGGGGACCACTTCCGACGCGCCCGGGCCAGGGGCGGTCCGGGCGCGGAAGGTGCGGCGGTAGGTGTCCGGGGGGACGCCGACGGTGCGGTTGAAGTGGCGGCGCAGCGTCGTGGCGGTGCCCATGCCGGTGGCCTCCGCGATGGCGTCGACGCTGTCGTCGGTGGCTTCGAGGAGCTCCTGGGCGCGGCGGATCCGCTGGGTGAGCAGCCATTGCAGCGGGGTGGTGCCGGTCGCGGCCCGGAAGTGGCGGCTCAGGTGGCGTGAGCTCATGCGCGCCCGGCGTGCCAGGTCCTCCACGGTCAGCGGTTCGCCGAGCCGCTCGACCGCCCAGGGCAGCAGCTCGGTGAGCGGGTGGTCCTGCCTGACGGGCACGGGCGCGGTGACGAACTGGGCCTGACCGCCGTCCCGGTGCGGGGGCACGACCAGGCGGCGGGCGACCGCGTTGGCGATCGCCGAGCCGTGGTCGAGGCGGACGAGGTGCAGGCAGAGGTCCATGGCGGCGGCCTTGCCGGCGGAGGTGAGCACCGTGCCGTTGTCGACGTAGAGCACGTCCGGGTCGACCTCCACCCGGGGGTACCGCTCCGCCAGGGCCTCGGTGTGCGCCCAGTGCGTGGTGGCGCGCCGTCCGTCGAGAAGACCGGCGGCGGCGAGGACGAAGGCGCCCGTGCACAGGGAGGCCACGCGCGCGCCCGCCTCGTGGGCCGCCCGTACAGCGTCGACCAGGTCGGCGGGCGGCTGCCGGTCGACGTCGGCCCAGCCGGGGACGATCACCGTGTCCGCGTACGGGAGCCGGTCGAGCCCGCGGTCGGGTTCCAGGCGGAACCGCTCGACCGACACGGGGCCCGGTCCGCAGACGGTCACGTCGTACCAGGGGACGTCGACGGCGTCCGGGACGGAGCCGAACACCTCGTGGGCGAGGGAGAGTTCGAAGTTCAGCATGCCGCCGGTGACGGCCAGCGCGAGCGTACCCATGTCCGTAATTGTATGGGGCATGGCGTTCCGGACACTCGCGATCGGCCGCAACGGCCGCCAGGATGGATGTAGTTGAACATTCGATAATCAAGTCGACGGGAGAAGTCATGGAATCGGCTCGGACGGTCGCGGTGTTCGGGGCCTACGGTCACACCGGGCGCTTCGTGGTGGCGGAACTGCTGGAGCGGGGATTCGTCCCGGTGCTCTCCGGCCGCGACGCCGAGAGGCTGCGGACGCTGGCCGCGTCCCACGACGGGCTCGACGTCCGCCCGGCGTCGGTCGACGACCCGGTCTCGCTCGACCGCGCGCTGGCCGGCACCGCGGCCGTCGTCAACTGCGCCGGACCGTTCGCCGTGACCGGCGCCCCGGTGATCGAGGCCGCGTTGCGCGCCGGTATCCCGTACGTGGACGTGGCCGCCGAGATCGAGGCCAACGCCGACACCTTCGCGCGCTTCGCCGACCGGGCCCGCGCCGCGGGAACGGCGATCGTCCCCGCGATGGCCTTCTACGGCGGCCTCGGCGACCTGCTGGCCACCACGGCCATGGGCGACTGGACGGCGGCCGACGAGGTGCACGTCGCGTACGGACTGAGCAGCTGGCACCCCACGGCGGGCACCCTCGCGGCGGGCAAGGTCTCCCGTGAGCGGCGCGGTGGCCGGCACGTCCGCCACACCGGAGGCCGGCTGGAGTACCACGACGAGGCGCTCCCCGTCCTGGAGTGGCCCTTCCCCGCCCCCATGGGCACCCGGCCCGTCGTCGGCGGGTTCACCATGGCCGACGTCGTGACCGTCCCCAGCCACCTGGCGGTGCCCGAGGTGCGCACGTACATGGCGGTCGACGCGGCCCGGGACCTGTCGGCGCCGGACGCGTCCGCACCGGCCCCGGTCGACGAGCGCGGCCGGTCCGCGCAGACCTTCCTCGTGGACGTGCTCGTGCGCTCCGGGGGCGCGGAGCGCCGGGCCGTCGCCGCCGGCCGGGACATCTACGCCGTCAGCGCGCCGCTCGCGGTGGAGGCCGTCCACCGGATCCTCACCGGCCGGACCCGGACGACCGGCGTCGCCTCGGCAGGCGAGATGTTCGACGCGCCCGACTTCCTGTGCGCGCTGTCCGCGCACCTCTCCCTGGACGTGCGGCACTGACTCCGGGCGGTCTCGGCATCATGGGTCACGACCGGGGCGGATCGGCGAACTCCCGGGCGGGGACGGCGAGAAGGGTCGTACGACATGGGAAGCCAGGGGCAGGCGGCCTGGGAGCTGCTCCTGCCGGCCGCGGGCGCTCCGGCGCGGCGGCGGGGGCGGGCGCTGCAGGAGGCCCTGCGGGAGGCGGTGCGTTCGGGCCGGCTCGCGGCCGGGACGCGGCTGCCGTCGACCCGCGCGCTCGCGGCCGACCTCGGCGTCTCGCGGGGCCTGGTCACCGAGGCGTACGAACAGCTGACGGCCGAGGGGTACCTGCGGAGCGGCCGGGGCGCGGGGACCTGGGTGGGCGGCGCGGCCCGAGCGGCCGTGCGCGGGGCCCGCGACCTGGCCGCCGGAGCGCCCGGGGTACGGGTGGACTTCCGCCCGGGGACCCCCGACCTGTCGCTGTTCCCCAGGAGTGCGTGGGCGGCGGCGCAGCGTTCCGTGCTCGCCCGGCTCCCCCACCCGGCGCTCGGCTATCCGGATCCGCGCGGGCTCCCCGAACTGCGCGAGGCGCTGGCCGCGATGCTGGCGCGGCGCCGTGGCGTGGTGGCCGATCCGGAGCGGCTCGTGGTCTGCTCGGGCGTGGCCCAGGCGTCGACGCTGCTCGGCTTCGTCCTGCGCGCGCGTGGACACGGCCGGGTCGGGATCGAGGATCCCGGCAGCCCCGAGCACGGGCGCCTGTTCGCCTCGACCGGCCTGGAGACGGTGTGGCTGCCCCTGGACGAGGAGGGGCTGCGTCCTGAACCACTCGCCGACTCGGGGGTGCGGGCGGTCGTCGTGACGCCCTCGCACCAGTTCCCGTCCGGCATCAGCTGGTCGGCGGAACGCCGGGCCGCCCTCCTCGACTGGGCGCGCGCCGTGGACGGTTACGTCCTAGAGGACGACTACGACGGCGACTTCCGCTACGACCGCGCCCCCGTCGGCGCGCTCCAGGGGCTCGATCCCGAACGGGTCGCCTACGCGGGCTCGGTCAGCAAGTCGCTGGCCCCGGGGCTGCGGCTCGGCTGGATGCTCGTCCCGGAGGCGCTCCTCGACGAGGTCGTCGAACGCAAGCGGACGATGGACCTCGGCAATCCCGTACTCGACCAGGCCGTCCTCGCGGAGCTCGTGACGCGCGGCGGCTACGACCGCCAGCTGCGCCGCTGCCAACGCGCCTACCGGGAGCGGCGGGACGCGCTGCTCACCGCCCTCGCGGAGCACCTGCCGGGCACCCGGGTGAGCGGCATCGCGGCCGGACTCCACGTCATCGCGCGCGTACCGGAGCGGTTCGGGCCTCCGGAACGGTTCCTCGCGCGAGCGGCGGAGGCGGGGGTGGCCCTGCGGACTCTGGAGGAGTACGGCACCGCCCGTCCGGCCGACGGGGACGTACGGCTCGTCATCGGGTACGCACATCTGTCTCCTTCGGCCGTCACGAAGGGGATCCGGCTGGTGGCGGAGGGGTTGGGGGGCGGGTGACGAGGGTCGTGGATCCAGAATCCGGGATCTTGGATCCGGATCCGACGTCCGGGATCCACAACGGCCAGGGCGATCTGTTCACACGGGGTTCGTGTGGCCGCCGCACCCGGCCGTTAGGCATGGGGCGGCGCGCCCGGGCCGGCAGGAACGGGCGGCGCACCGTCCGCGACCGGAACGACCGACCCCGGAGGCCCTTTCATGTCCCTTCCCCTGCCCGGCTCCTCCCCCTCCCCCGCCCGGCGCAACGTCCTGCGCGGCTCGCTGGCCGCGTCGGCCGCGCTCGCCCTCGGCGGCACCGGCCTCGCAGCCCCGGCGTTCGCCCTCTCGGGCCGGCCCCGGGCCGAGTGGGGCGTGCAGACGGGTGACGTCACGGCCTCCTCCGGTCTGGTGTGGGTGCGCTCGGACCGGCCGGCGCGGATGCTCGTGGAGACCTCGGCGACCGAGTCCTTCCGGCACGCGCGCCGCCACCTCGGGCCGCTGATCGGCGCGGACACGGACTTCACCGGCACGACCGCGCTGCGCGGCCTGCCGGCGGGCGAGCAGATCCACTACCGGGTCACCCTCCTCGACCCGGACGATCCGCGCCGGGCGGGCGAGCCTGTCCTGGGCACCTTCCGCACGGCCCCGGACCGGCGCCGCGACGGGGTCCGCTTCCTGTGGTCCGGGGACATCTCGGGGCAGGGCTGGGGCATCAACCCGGACATCGGGGGCTTTCGCGCGTACGAGGAGATGCGCAGGCTGGACCCGGACTTCTTCCTGTGCAGCGGTGACACGATCTACGCCGACGGCGTCATCCGGCCGAGCGTGACCCTGCCGGACGGACGGATCTGGCGGAACGTCACGACGCCGGAGAAGTCGAAGGTCGCCGAGACGCTCGACGAGTACCGGGGCAACTTCCGCTACAACCTTCTCGACCACAACGTCCGGGCCTTCAACGCGCAGGTGCCGTCGGTGGTGCAGTGGGACGACCACGAGGTGCGGAACAACTGGTATCCGGGACAGATCCTGGACGACCCCCGCTACGCGGAGAAGGACGTGGACGTCCTCGCGGCCCGGGCCTCGCGGGCGTTCGGCGAGTACTTCCCGGTCTCCACGCTCCACGCGCGCGGGGAGGGGCGCGAGCGGCGGATGCACCGGGTGGTGCGGTACGGGCCGCTGCTCGACGTGTTCGTGCTCGACATGCGCTCGTACCGGAACGCCAACTCGCCCGGCCGGCAGGCCGACGACACCACCGGCATCCTCGGCGCCGAGCAGCTGGCCTGGCTCAAGCGGGAGCTGGCCGCGTCCCGGGCGGTGTGGAAGGTGCTCGCGGCGGACATGCCGATCGGCCTGGTCGTGCCGGACGGCGCGGCGAACTTCGAGGCGATCGCGCAGGGCGACCCGGGTGCGCCGCTGGGCCGGGAGCTCCAGATCGCGGAGCTGCTGCGGTTCGTGAAGCACCGGCGGATCACCGGCACGGTGTGGTTGACGGCGGACGTCCACTACACCTCGGCGCAGCACTACGCGCCGGAGCGGGCGGCCTTCCAGGACTTCGCCCCCTTCTGGGAGTTCGTGTCCGGGCCGCTGGCGGCGGGCGGCTTCCCCGCGAACGCCCTGGACGCCACCTTCGGCCCGGAGCGGGTGTTCGTGCGGGCGCCGGAGCGGGCGAACCTGTCGCCGATGGAGAGCCCGCAGTACTTCGGCGAGGTCGACATCGACGGCCACAGCGGGGAGCTGACCGTACGGCTGCGGGCCGAGGGCGGCACGGTGCTGTTCAGCAAGGTGCTCCAGCCCGGCCAGGTCGGTCAGTAACCGCAGGTCAGGGGCGTGCGGAGGTCCGTTCCGGGTGATTGTCAGTGCGGGGTCCTACCGTCGTACCCATGACGCGATCCGTACAGGCGCTCGCCTGCCTCCGCCCGTCCGCGCCGGAGTCCACGGGCTCCGGCCGGCTGCTCGGTCTGGAGACGGCGGGGGGCCTCACGCCCAGCGGGGCGGAGGCCCGTCCCCGCTTCTTCTCGGGCTTCCTCGCCTCGCCGCAGGTCGCGGCCCGGGGTCTGCTCGCGGTCGCCGACGTGGCCGCCGCCCGCTACCACCGGCAGCAGGGGCCCGGATCCCCCGATCCGGTGGTGACGGGGAACGGGGACCGGCTGCGGTTCGAGTCCTTCTCCGGCTGCGGCGGGGTGTACGCGCGCCTGGACGTGCTCGACGAGGGCCTCGGCGGGGCGGCGTGAGGACGGGCACGCGGGTCGAGCCGCGGGGCACGGGGAGCACCAGGGGGGACGACGTGGGGAACGGAACGGGGAAGAGCATGGGAACCGGGATGGCTGACGACGTGGCGACCGGCGAGAACGACGGCACGGCCGGTGCGGGGGACGGCACGGCTTCCGGCACCGGCGGTGGCACCGCTGACGGCGGCGCGGCCGCTGCGGATGGCGGCGCGGGCGCCGGCGCCGGGCGGGCCGGCGGGGGCGGCGCGAAGGGCGGGGCCGGGATCGAGGAGCTGCTCGCGGCGGTGCGCGAGGGGCAGACCGCCCTGGTGCCGGGGCTCCTGGAGCCGCTGGACGCCGCCGCGCGCAAGGTCGCGCTGACCCGGCTCAAGGCGCTGCGCGCGGAGGTGCGTGCCGGAAAGTGGGCGTCGCCCCCGCACCTGCCGAACCTCATCCGCAGCGCGCTGTACGTGGCGGGTGCCGGCTGTCTCCCGACGGCCGCGGCGGCCGCGAGCTGGCTCGGCGCGCGCGACCTGCTGATGTGGGAGAAGGACGGCGCCCTCGCTCTGGAGGCGCTCGGCGACCGGGACCCGGAGTGGGCGGCGGACCTGGCGGGGCGTCTGGCCAAGCGCCGGGCGGTGGCGGAGAACAGCTACACGCTGCTCCACGGACTCGTGGTCCGCTCGGGGTACACGGTTCCGCCCACCGACGGCTACGTCACCGCCTGGACCTGGCACATCACCGACGACCGGCTCGTGGAGCGGCTCCGGGAGGACCCGCAGACACCGGTCCTGGTGGCCCACGCCCTCGCGATGGCCGAGCCCCCCGAACGGCTGGCCCGCACCCTCGGCCGTCGTCCGCAGAGGCACTGGCCCACCGCCCTGCGGACGCTCGTCGGGGAAGGGGTCCTGGACCGGGCTCGGGTCCTGGACGTGTGCGTGTCCCGGCTGCTGCGCGGCGGCCCCGTCCGGAACCTGCGCCTCCCTCTGGAGATGGTGCGGCTGCTCGAACCGGACGCGGAGGCGCTGCGGGAGCGGATCCCGGACTGGGTCGGGATCGCGTCCGACGCCCCCTCGCTCGTCGCCGGGTACGCGCAGGACGTCCTGACGGAGCTCGCCTCGGCGGGGACTCTGCCGGTCGGGGCGCTGGCCGAGATGACCGCCGGAGTCCTCTTCCGTACCGAGAAGAAGCTGGTGCGGGCCCAGTTGGCGCTGGTCGGCAAGGTGCTGGCCGAGGAGCCGGGCGCGGCCGGGGAGCTGCTGCCCGCCGTGACGGAGGCCTTCGGGAACGAGGACACCGGCGTGCAGGAGCGGGCCCTCAAGCTGGTCGGCCGTCATCTGCCGGCCGTGGACGCCGAGGTGCGGCGCGAACTCGCGGAGGCCGCCGGGATGCTGAGCCCGACGCACCGGCGGGCCGCGGAGGAGCTGTTCGGCGCGGACCTGGGGCAGGGGACGGCGTTTCCGTACGAGGAGATCCTGCCGCCGGTGCCGGAGGTCCAGCGGCTCGCGCCCCCGGCGACGACGGTCGAGGAGCTGGTTGCGCAGCTGGTGGTGAGGCGGCTCTCGGAGGAGCCCGCGGCGTTCGAGCGGGCGCTCGACGGTCTGGTGCGGCACGCGCACCGGGACCGGGCGGCCGTGGCGGAGGCGGTGCGGGAGGCCTTTCCCCGGCCCCGGTGGGAGCAGGAGGCCCACTACTTCACGTACGAGACCCATGGGATCCACGTGGTGCTCGCGGGGTTGCTCGGGCTGCTGGACCCGGCGCTCGTCGACTTCCGCCGCACCCAGGGCCCCGGCGCGGACTCCTGTCTCCACCAGGGTCTGTCGGGGGTCCTCGACGCCCGGCTGTGGGAGGTCGCCGGCCTCGTGGGCACGGACGCGCTGCCGTTCCTCCTCGCCACGCCGACCTGGAGCACGGGGGCGATCGACCCGGCGGTCCTGGTGGAACGGCTGCGGGAGTACCGGGACGCCGGCGTCGAGCCCGCTCCGGCCGATCTCGCCCAGGCGCTGCTCCGGGTGCTGCGGGCCGGTCCGTCGGCGAGGCGGGCGACCGAGGAGGCGGCGGCGCTCGGCACCCCGGCCGGACTGCGGCTCGCCGCCTGGCTGCGCGAGGAGGCGGCCGTGGGGGCCACCGTGCGGCTCCTCCCCCGGGACGAGGACAGGACGCCGAAGAGGTGGTGGCTGGCCGACCGGATCGTGGTCGATCTCGTCGAACACCAGGCGGTCCTGGCGGAGTTCCCGCCCGCCTTCCAGTGGCTCGGTGGCGCCCTGGAGGCGGCTCCCCGCCGCTGTCATCACTGGGTGGAGGGCCGGGCGCAGTGGGCCCCGGTGCTGCCGGCCGACCGTGAGCTGCTCGCGGCCTGTCTTCTGCCGGCCCTCGTGCACTGCGCCGAGGGGGACTCGCGCGGCGGGACCGAACCGCTGACCGCGCTGGCCGAGACCGACAGGCCGGTCGGCCGGGCGGTCCTGCTGGCCCTCGCGTTCGGTCTCGGCTGTGTGGACGCGGACGACCGGCTGCGCGCGGTGGACGCCGTGCTCGTCCTGGCGGCGCGGCGCGAGCTGAACGCCCGTCGGCTCGGCACGGAGCTGGCGTGGCTGGTCGTGGAGGGCGCGGTGAAGCCGAACCGGCTGGCGGACGCGGCCCGTACGGCGGCCGCCACGGGGGCGTACGGGACGGTCTGGGCGGTGTTCGAGGCGATGCTCCCGGAGGTGCTCGCGCCGGCGCGGCCGGTGCGGGGGCTCGGCGAGGTCCTCGCGGTGGCCGCCGACTGCGTGGAGCGGTGCGGGGCCGTCGGGGAGGTCGCCGGGCTCGCCGCGCTCGCCTCGGGGCGGGGTTCCACGCAGCTGGCGGTGCAGGCCAGACGGCTGCTGAGCGCACTCCGTCAGGGGGCCGATCAGCCTCTGACAGAAACGGTCTGAATCGGCCCTTAAGTCAACAGATCGGCGCTTAACCCGTCAGTCACAAAGCGTTCGCGATCACGCAACACCGCTGGGTCACAGTGAAGTCATGACCGATGTGACGTCTTCGAAGAGCGCCCGCCGTCCGCACCACTGGCGGCACGACCTGATCGAGCTCGCCGCCCTGTTCACCGCCGTGGTGGTGGCCGACACGATCGCCAAGACCATCGTCAAGGGCCCCGACGGCCCCTACCTCCTGGTCTTCTCCGCGATCACGCTGGTCGCCACCGCCGCGTTCCACACCTGGTGGGCGCGGAGGCGCAGTCATGCCGACCATGCCCCGCCCGCCGCTCACACCGGCGGGCACCCCATCACGGACCTGCCGGCCCCGAGCGGCTCCCCGGCGAACGAGCGGGAGACGGAGACGGAGAGGGGGTCCGGGACACCGGCCGAGACGACGCTGTGGCGGATGCGGACCACCGTCGCGGACACCCCGGGCAGTCTCGCCGCGCTGTGCACGGTCCTCGCCCGCCTGGACGTGGACATCCTCACCCTCCAGACCCATCCGCTCGCCGACGGCACGGTCGACGAGTTCCTGCTGCGCGCCCCCGCCGCCCTCTCCGCGCAGGCCCTCGCCCGCGAGACGGCCGCGGCCGGCGGCCGCGACACCTGGACCGAGCGGGCCGACACCCACGACCTGGTGGACACCCCCACCAGGGTCCTGGGGCTCGCCACCCGTACCGCGCTCGACGCGGCCGAACTGCCGCTCGCGCTGCGGCAGCTCCTCGGCCGCTGCACCCTCCACTCCGTGCCGGCGGTCTCGCTGACCGGCCGCCCCACCGGCGAACAGGCCCCGGTCGAGGGCGTCCTGGAGGAGACCGTGATGCGGCTGCGCGACCCGCACGGCGGCACCCTCATCGTCGAGCGGCCCTATCTGCCCTTCACCCCGACCGAGTTCGCCCGGGCCCGTGCCCTCGTCGAGCTCGACGCCCGGCTCGGCCCCCGCGTCCCGCGCAGCCAGGACGTGCTGACCCTGCCGGAGGGCAACGAGATCACGGTCCGCCGCGCCGACCAGCGCGACCTGGCCGCCGCGCGCGCCATGCACGACCGCTGCTCGGCCCGCACCCTGGGCCTGCGCTACCACGGTCCCGTCGGCGACGCCGACCGCTACCTCGATCACCTGCTCAGCCCCCGCTTCGGCCGCACCCTCGCCGTGCAGACGGCCTCCGGCCGTCTCGTCGCCCTCGGCCACCTGCTGTGGGACGGCGACGAGACGGAGGTCGCCCTCCTCGTCGAGGACGACTGGCAGCGGCGCGGCATCGGCTCCGAGCTCCTCGGCCGACTGGTGGCGATGGCCGAGGAGACCGGCTGCGACAGCGTGTACGCCGTGACGCAGTCCTCCAACACGGGGATGGTGGCCGCGATGCGGGCGCTGAACCTCCCCCTCGACTACCAGATCGAAGAGGGCACCCTGGTGATCACGGCCCGGCTGGCCTCGGCACCCCGACCGGCCGCCCGGGTGCGGCAGGAGCAGCCGCGCGAAGGGACGCGGCGGGCGGAGCGCTGAGCGCCTCGGTCAGGTCGCGCCACAGGTCCTCGACGTCCTCGAGGCCGACCGACATCCGCAGCAGCCGGTCGTTGACGCCGGCGGAGCGCCGGTCTCCCTCGGCCACGATCCGGTGGCTGATGGAGGCCGGGTGCTGGATGAGGGTGTCGACGCTGCCGAGGCTGACCGCCGGCGTGATGAGCCGTACGCCGGCGATCACGGCGTGCGGGTCCCCGTACACCTCGAAGGCGATCATCGCACCGCCGATCCGCGGGTAGTGGACGCGGGCGATGCGGGGGTCGGTGGCGAGCCGCCGGACCAGCTCCGCGGCCGTCGAGGACGCCGCCCTGACCCGTACCGGCAGGGTGGAGAGGCCCCGCAGCAGCAGGTATCCGGCGAGCGGGTGGAGCACCCCGCCGGTGGCGAACCGGACCTGACGGAGGGTACGGGCGAACTCCTCGTCGCAGGCGACGACTCCGCCCATGACGTCGCCGTGGCCGCCCAGGTACTTGGTGGCGCTGTGCAGCACGATCCGCGCGCCCTGCTCGACGGGCCGCTGGAGCACCGGAGTGGCGAAGGTGTTGTCGACGAGCAGCGGGACGGAGCCGCAGGAGTGGGCGACGGCTCGGATGTCGGCCTCGGCGAGCGTCGGGTTGGCGGGCGACTCGACCATGACGAGGCCGGTGTCGGGCCGGATCGCGTCGGCGATGCCCGCCGGGTCGGTCCAGGTCACCTCGGTGCCGAGCAGCCCGGCGTCGAGGAGGTGGTCGCTGCAGCCGTACAGCGGGCGGACCGCGACGACGTGCCGCAGCCCCTGGCTCGCCCGGGCGAGGAGCACGGCGGTGAGGGCGGCCATGCCGCTGGCGAAGGCGACGGCCGCCTCGGCGCCCTCCAGGCGGGCCAGGGCCTCCTCGAAGCGGGCGACGGTCGGGTTGTCGAGCCGGGCGTAGACGGGCGGTCCGTCGAGCCGGGCGCCGGTGGTGGCGAACTCGTCGATCCGGGCGGCCTCGGCCCGGGCGTCGTACGAGGGGTAGGTGGTGGACAGGTCGAGCGGCGGGGCGTGCAGTCCGAGTCCGGCGAGGTCTTCGCGGCCGGCGTGCACGGCTTCGGTGGCAAGGGCCCTCGGGATGGCCGAGAGGCCGTGATCCATGGCGTCCATGGCGGCACTGTGAACGGATACCGGAAAGTAGCGTCACATCACCGTGTTACGTTCGCCGGATGGCCGATTCTGTCGTACTGGACGCGGTCGATCTGCATATTCTTCGCCTCCTGCAGAACGACGCCCGGAGCACCTACCGCGAACTCGCCGCCGAGGTCGGCGTCGCACCCTCCACCTGCCTCGACCGGGTGGCACGGCTGCGCCGCACCGGTGTGATCCTCGGACACCAGCTACGACTGGATCCGGCCAAACTCGGGCGCGGGCTCGAAGCGCTCCTCCTTGTCCAGGTCCGCCCCCACCGGCGTGAACTGATCGGTCCGTTCGTCGACCGGATCCGGGCCCTGCCGGAGTCCCGGGCACTGTTCCACCTCACCGGGCCCGACGACTACCTGGTGCACGTGGCCGTGGCCGACCCCGCCGACCTGCAGCGTCTCGTCCTCGACGAGTTCACCTCGCGCCGCGAGGTGGCCCGCGTCGAGACCCGGCTGATCTTCCAGCAGTGGGAATGCGGCCCTCTGCTGCCACCCTCTCCCGGCCCTTCCTTGTCAGCCGACTGAGGCCCGACGAGGGTGACGCGGGCCCGCCGGAGGCGCCAGGATGACCCCCATGCCAGACACTTCCAGCAGCGCGCTGCCCCGCCAGGTCGCCGACGACCACGTCGACGCACTCATCGCCCTCGACCCGATCACCGGTACGTACCTGGGAGTCAAGGAGAGCGCCGGACTGCTGCCGGACTTCTCGCCCGCCGGACAGCGTGCGGTGGCCGATCTCGCCCGCCGCACGCTCGCCCGGCTCGACGAGGCCGAGCGGGCGCCGGGCGCGGACAGCGACGCCGAGCGGCGCTGCGCCCGGCTGCTGCGGGAGCGGCTGACGGCGGAACTGGCCATGCACGAGGCCGAGGAGAACCTCCGCACGGTCAGCAACATGCGCTCCCCGGCGCACAGCGTCCGCATCGTCTTCACCGTCATGCCGACGGAGACCGAGGAGGACTGGGAGGCGGTCGCCGCCCGGCTGCGCGCGGTCCCGGCCGCACTCGACGGCTACCGCGCCTCGCTCGGGCTGGGCCTGGAGCGCAAGCTCTTCGGCGGGCCGCGCCCCACCGCCACGTTCGTCGAGCAGCTCACCGAGTGGGCGGGCGGGGAGAGCGGCAAGCCCGGCTGGTTCGAGGAGTTCGCCGCCGCCGGCCCCGCCACGCTCCCCGAGGAGCTGAGGGCCGAGCTCGCGACGGCCGCGAAGGGCGCCACCGCCGCCGTCGGGGCGCTGCGGGACTGGATGCGGGACGTGTACGCGCCGGCCGTGGCCGACGCGCCGAACACGGTGGGCCGCGAGCGCTACCAGCGCTGGACCCGCTTCTTCAACGGCACCGACCTGGACCTCGACCAGGCCTACGCGTACGGCTGGAGCGAGTACCACCGGCTCCTCGGCGAGATGCGGACCGAGGCCGAGCGGATCCTGCCGGGCGCGGGCCCCTGGGAGGCGCTCGCCCACCTCGACGAGCACGGCACGCACATCGAGGGCGTGGAGGAGGTCCGGGTCTGGCTCCAGGAGCTGATGGACCAGGCCATCGAGGCGCTCGACGGCCACCACTTCGAACTCGCCGAGCGGGTGCGGCGGGTGGAGTCCCGGATCGCCCCGCCCGGCGGCGCCGCCGCGCCGTACTACACGGGTCCGTCCGAGGACTTCTCGCGCCCGGGCCGCACCTGGCTGCCCGTGGACGGCACGACCCGTTTCCCGGTGTACGACCTGGTGTCCACCTGGTACCACGAGGGCGTCCCCGGCCACCACCTGCAGATCGCGCAGTGGGCGCACGTCGCCGACCGGCTCTCCCGCTACCAGGCGACCATCGGGAAGGTCAGCGCGAACTCGGAGGGCTGGGCGCTGTACGCCGAGCGGCTGATGGACGAACTGGGCTTCCTGCCCGACGCGGAGCGGCGCCTCGGCTACCTCGACGGCCAGATGATGCGCGCGTGCCGGGTGATCGTGGACATCGGCATGCACCTCGGCCTGGAGATCCCCGCGGAGTCGCCCTTCCACCCGGGCGAGCGGTGGACGCCGGAACTCGCCCAGGAGTTCTTCCAGCTGCACAGCAGCCGCCCGCCGTCCTTCGTGGAGAGCGAGATGACCCGCTATCTGTCGATGCCGGGCCAGGCGATCGGCTACAAGCTGGGCGAGCGCGCCTGGCTGCTCGGCCGGGCCAACGCGCGGGCCGCGCACGGCGAGGCGTTCGACGCGAAGGCCTGGCACATGGCGGCCCTCTCCCAGGGACCCCTCGGTCTGGACGACCTGGTGGACGAGATCTCCCGCCTCTGAGCCTTTCACATGACGAGAATCCCCGGTCGGTCACTTGATCGACCGGGGATTCCCCTGCACGCTCTCCTCCATGAGCACCGCCTACACTCCGGACGCCACCGACTGGCGCATCCTCGAAGCGCTCCAGGCCGAGGGCCGCGCCAGCTTCGCCGAGCTCGCCCGTGCCGTGTCGATGTCGCCGTCCGCGGTGACCGAACGGGTGCGCCGCCTGGAGGACGCCGGGGTGATCACCGGGTACACGGCGATCGTCGACCAGGACCGCCTGGGCCTGCCCATCCTCGCCTTCGTACGGCTGCGCTACCCGCACGGCAACTACAAGCCGTTCCACGACCTGCTCGACACCACGCCCGAGGTCCTCGAGGCCCACCACGTCACCGGCGACGACTGCTTCGTCCTCAAGGTCGCCGCCCGGTCCATGCGGCACCTGGAGGCGATCAGCGGGAAGATCGCCACGCTCGGCGCGGTGACCACCAGCGTCGTCTACTCGTCTCCGCTGCCCCGGCGCTCCCTCAGCCGCTGAGCGCGTCCCCGCCGGTCCGCAGCCGCACCGCCGAGCCCTGCCGCGCCTTGACGACCTCCAGCTGGACCGGGATCCGGCGGCGCAGGTCGCCGACGTGACTGACGATGCCGACGCTGCGGTCCCGCTCGCGCAGGGAGTCGAGGACGTCGAGGACCTCGTCGAGCGTCTGCTCGTCGAGGCTGCCGAAGCCCTCGTCGATGAAGAGGGTGTCGAGCCTGACGCCGCCGGCCTCGTCCGTGACGACGTCGGCGAGGCCGAGCGCGAGCGCGAGCGAGGCGAAGAAGGTCTCGCCGCCGGAGAGCGTGGCGGTGTCGCGTTCGTTGCCGGTCCAGGCGTCGATGACGTGCAGTCCGAGACCGGAGCGCCTGCCGCCGGAGCGCGCGTCGGAGTGGACGAGGGTGTAGCGGCCCGAGGACATGCGCTGGAGGCGGGCGCTCGCGGCCGCCGCGACCTGTTCGAGCCGGGCGGCGAGCACGTACGACTCCAGGCGCATCCGGCGCTCGTTCTCCGCGGAGGTGCCGGCGGTGAGGGCGGCGAGCCGGGCCACCCGGTCGTACTCCTCGCGCAGCGGGCCCAGGCGGCGGACCTCGGTGACGGCCTGCCGGGAGAGTCCGGCGAGCCCGGCGGCCCGCTCCCGGGCGGCGGCCAGGGCCGAGTCGGCCTCGCGGAGGGCGCGTTCGGCCGCCGTGTGCGCGGCCGCCGCGCCGGCGGGGTCGGCGGGCGGCCGGGCGGCTGCCTCGGCGGTGCCGGGCTCGGCGAGCCGGTCCGCGACGGCGGCGGCCTCCGCCTGCCAGGCGTCCACGCGCTGCTGGAGGCCGCGGCGCTCGCCCTCGCCGAGGAGGGCGTCCGCGGCCTCGGCCGGAGTGGCGAAGCCCGCCCGGTAGGCGGCGTCGGCGAGCCGGTCGTCGGCCTCCTTGAGGCGCTGGGCGGCGAGTTCGGCGGTGCGTACGGCTCCGGCGGCGTCGACCAGGAGGGCGATCCGCCGCTCCAGGCGGGTGGCGTGTTCGGCCACGCTGGCGAACGCGCCGCGCCCCCGGGCGAGTTCCTCGTCGAGCGCGGACTGCTCCCGCTCCAGGGCCTCCCGTCGCGAGGTCCGCGCGGCGACCCGCCGCTCGGTCTCGCGCTGCGCGGCCACCCGCTCCTCGTACTCCCGCTCGGCCCGTGCGAGCGCCTCCCGCGCGCCGTGCGTCTGACCGGCGAGCGCGTGCGCCTCGACGTGCAGCCGGGCCAACTCGTCGACTTCGAAGGCCAGTTCGCCCACCATGGGCTCGGACGCGCCGGCTTCGGCGCCCGCCAGGACCTCCGTACGCGCCGCGGACCAGGACTCGCGGGTGACGGCGAGTTCGCGTTCGGCGGCCGTGCGGGCCTCCTCGGCGCGGGTGTAGGCCGCGTAGGCGGCGTCCTCCGCGGCGCGGTCGACGTGGCCGGCGGTGGTGCGGGCGGGGGCCGGGTGGGCGGTGGAGCCGCAGACCTGGCAGGGGTCGCCCGGGGTGAGGGTGACGGCGAGTTCGGCGGCGATGCCCTCCAGGCGGCGGGACTTGACGTCGAGCCAGCTCTCATGGGCCGCGTTGCGCCGCTCGCGGGCCTCCGCGAGGCGGGCCTCGGCCGCCCGGGTGTCCTGGGCGAGGGAGTCGCGGCGGCGGGCCGCGGCGAGCCTGCGGCGCGCGGGCTCCAGCCGGCCCGCGAGGTGTTCGGCGCGGGCGGCGGCGTCGCGGGCGGCCTCGACGCGTTCGGTGAGGGCCGTGCGGCGCGGTTCCCAGCCGGCGAGCCAGTCGGCCGCGTCCCGGAGCGCGTCCTCGTCGGCACGTGCCTCCCGGGCGAGTGTGGCGCGTTCCTCGGCGACGGCGGCCGCGCGGCGCTCGGCGCGGCGGGCCGCGTCGAGCCCGCCGAGTTCCTCGCGCAGCCGGTGCTCGAGGGCGGAGAGGTGCTCGGCGCCGGCCTCGGCGAGGTCGGGGGGCAGCAGGGCGCGGGCACGCTCCCGGGCGTCGTGCGCGACGGCGTGCTCGCGCTCGGCGTCGCGGCGCAGGCCGAGCGCGGGGGCCACCCGGTCGGCCTTGAGGCTCCGGTCGAGGACGCCCTGGAGGCGGTCGCGCTCGGGGGCCTGCGCGGTGAGCCGTTCGCGGCGCCGGAGGGCGTCGGCGTGCCGGGCCTGCCGGGCGGCGAGGTCGTTCTCCGCGTCGAGGGCGGCGCGCGCGGCGGCCCGGGCTTCCTCGGCCGCGGCGAGGCGCACGCCCGCGATGTCGAGGGCTTCACGCGCCTCGGTGCGGGCGACGGCGGCCCAGGTGAGGACGGAGTCGGCGAGCCCGGGGTCGCCGGGCCGGCCCTCGACGGGCGCGCGGGCGGCGTCGAGGCCGTCGGCGGCCTGGGTCATGCGGTGGGCGAGGGCGAGCAGCCGCGCGTCCCCGTCCTCGACCTGCTGCTGGACGGTGCGGCGCAGTTCGGCGAGTCGTTCCTCGACGGCGGCGAAGCGGCGGGTGTCGAAGAGGCGGCCGAGGAGCTTGCCCCGGGCCTCGGCGTCGGCGCGCAGGAAGCGGGCGAAGTCGCCCTGCGGGAGGAGGACGACCTGACAGAACTGCTCGCGGCTCATGCCGACGAGCTGGGTGATCTCCTCCCCGATCTCCTGGTGGGAGCGGCTGAGTCCGGCCCACTCGCCGGTGGCCGGGTCGTACTGGCGGAGCCAGGTCTGGGCCTTCTCGGTGGTGAAGCCGCCACCGCGCTTCTTGGGCCGCTGCTGGGCCGGACGGCGGGTGATCTCCAGGCGCCGGTCCCCCACGGTCAGTTCGAGGAGGACCTCGGTGTACGTGCCGACGGGGGCGTGGTCGCTGCGCAGGGAGGCGCCGGGGGTCTGGCGGACGCCGGGCACGCTCCCGTACAGGGCGAAGCAGACGGCGTCGAGGACGGAGGTCTTGCCGGCGCCGGTCGGCCCGTGGAGGAGGAAGAGCCCGGCGGAGGACAGGGCGTCGAAGTCGATCCGCTGCGTGGTGCCGAACGGGCCGAAGGCGGTGATCTCCAGGCGGTGCAGCCTCACCGGCCCACCTCGCGCTCGGCCGTGTCGACGCGGACGTCGTCGAAGGCGCCGTACAGGACCGCCCGTTCGGCGCCGTCGAGGGTGGCGCCGCCGCGCACATGGGCCACGAAGTCCTCCGCGATCTGCTGGTCGCTGCGGTCCCTGAGCCGCTGGGCGTAGGAGACACCGGCGTCGTCCGGGGTCCGCTCGGGGTCGAAGACCAGGTTGAGGGTGTGCGGGAAGCGTCCGGCGAGCCGGGCCATGGGCTCGGCGGGCCGCACGGGGTCGGTGAGGGTGGCCTCGACCCAGGACTGCTCGTGCGGGGTGAGCGCGGGGTCGGCGAGGAGGTCGTCGAGCCGGCCCCGGATGCGGGCGAGGGGGCGCGGGACGGGGCAGTCGAGGCGTACGTCGCCGGTGATCGCTCCGTCCTCGCCCAGGTCGATCAGCCACATGGTCTTGCGGTGGTCGGCCTCGGAGAACGAGTAGGCGAGGGGGGAACCGGAGTAGCGGACGCGCGGGGTGAGGGTCTGGCTGCCGTGGAGGTGGCCGAGGGCGACGTAGTCGACGCCGTCGAAGATCCCGGCGGGGACGGCGGCGACGCCGCCGACGGTGATGTCCCGCTCGCTGTCGCTCGGCGCGCCGCCCGCGACGAAGGCGTGGGCGAGGACGACGGAGCGGGTGCCGGCGGGACGGCGGGCGAGGTCGGCGCGGACCCGGTCCATGGCGGCTGTGAGGACGGCCTCGTGGCCGCCCTTCTCGGCGCCGAGCCGCTCGCGGACGAGCGCGGGTTCGAGGTAGGGCAGCCCGTAGAGGGCGACCTCGCCGTGCGCGTCGGAGAGGACGACGGGGGTGCCGATGCCGTCGGGGTCGGTACGGAGGTGGATGCCGGCCCGCTCGATGAGCCGGGCGCCGACGCCGAGCCGCCGGGCGGAGTCGTGGTTGCCCGAGATCATGACGGTGGGCACCCCGGCCTCGGCGAGGCGGTGCAGCGCGGTGTCGAAGAGCTCGACGGCGGGCAGCGGGGGCACGGCCCGGTCGTAGACGTCCCCGGCGACGAGGACGGCGTCCACGTCGTGCGCGTGGACGGTGTCCACGAGGTGGTCGAGGAAGGCGGCCTGGGCGTCGAGGAGGCCGACGCGGTGGAAGGACCGGCCGAGATGCCAGTCCGAGGTGTGCAGGAGCCTCACGATGCCGCCCCACCCCGCATGTGCCCTGCCCCTCGCCGTGTTTCCCGTTCGTGCGCGCACCACGCTATCCCGAGCCGGCGTGTGGGCGTGGCCGTCCACCGGGACGCGTGCGGCCGGGCGGGCTCCGGTGGACGGCCGCACCGCGCCGTGCACGGGGCGTCACTGACGAACCGTCAGGCCGGGCGTCTCACGCGAGGTGTGTCACGTGAGGCGCGTCACGTGTGGCGTCTCACGCGCGACATCTCACGCGCGACGTCTCACGCGTCGCCGTACGCCTCGCCGCCGAGCTCGAAGGAGGCCGTGCCGGCCGTGGCGTCGGCGAGCCAGCCGCGGAAGGCGGGCACGTCCGCGTCCGGAAGGCCGATCTCGATCGTGACGGCGTCGGCGTACCGCACCTCGCGGACGGCGCGGCCGGTGGCCCGCAGGTCGTTCTCCAGCTTGCCCGCGCGCTGGTGGTCGACGGTGACGGTGGCGAGCCGGAAGCGCCGGCGGTCGACGGTGCCGAGGGCGTCGAGCGCCTCGCCGACCACCCCGCCGTACGCGCGGATCAGACCGCCCGCGCCCAGTTTCACGCCGCCGTAGTAGCGGGTGACGACGGCGGCGACGTACCGCATCTCGCGGCGCAGCAGCATCTGCAGCATGGGGACGCCCGCCGTGCCGCCGGGCTCGCCGTCGTCGCTCGCCTTCTGTACGGAGGCGTCGGCGCCGAGGACGTACGCGAAGCAGTTGTGGGTGGCGGTCGGGTGCTCCCTGCGGATCCGCGCGACGAACTCCTGCGCCTCGCGCTCGTCGGCGACGGGCGCGAGCGCGCAGAGGAAGCGCGAGCGGTTGATCTCGGTCTCGTGCACACCCTCGCGGGCCAGCGTGCGGTACTGCTCCTGCATCCGACCAGCCTACGGTCCGTCCGGCCCGGCCCGCTCCGGCGCCCTTCCGGCCGCTCCGGCGCCTTCCCGGCGCGCCGCGTCCCGCCCGGCCCCGCGCTCCCCGGCAGCGGCGGGGCGGGGTGCCGGACCGGCCCCTGGGGAAGATCTCGGGGCCGCCGGGGTCCGTGGCCGGGAATCACGGACCGACGGGGCTCGTTCCCCCCACAGACGGACCGCACCGACGAGAGGCAGCAGAAGCGATGAGCGTAGACACCACGACCACGGACTCCGCCGCGTACTCCGCGTCGGAGACGGTGCGGCGGATCCTGACGTCCACGGGCGACACCTGGGCGGTCGTCGGCCTCTCGTCGAACCGGTCCCGTGCCGCGTACGGCGTGGCGGCCGTCCTCCAGCGTTTCGGCAAGCGGATCGTCCCGGTGCACCCGAAGGCGGAGACGGTCCACGGCGAGCGGGGTTACGCCTCCCTGGCCGACATCCCGTTCCCTGTCGACGTCGTGGACGTCTTCGTGAACAGCGAGCTGGCGGGCGCCGTCGCCGACGAGGCCGTCGCGATCGGTGCCAAGGCGGTCTGGTTCCAGCTGGACGTCATCGACGACGACGCGTTCGCCCGCACCCGCGAGGCGGGCCTCGACATGGTCATGGACCGCTGCCCCGCCATCGAGATACCGCGCCTGGGCTGAGCCCCGGCCGCGTCCTCAGCCGACGGGGACGCCGAGGCCCTCCAGGACGACGGCGCCGGGGAGTTGGGCGAAGGCCTTGCCGGGGACGATGAGCTTGCCGCGGCGGCGGCCGCTGCCGACGAGGACCCACTCGGTGTCGACGACGGCGGCGTCGACGAGGAGGGGCCAGTCGGCGGGGAGGCCGAGCGGGGTGATCCCGCCGTATTCCATGCCGGTCTCGCCGGTCGCGGCGTCCATCGGCGCGAACGAGGCCTTTCGGGCGCCGAGGTGCTTGCGGACGAGGCCGTTGACGTCGACGCGGGTCGCCGACTTCACGAGGCACGCGGCGAGGGTGGTCGTCTCCCCTCGCCTGCCCGCGACGACCACGCAGTTGGCGGAGGCGTCGAGGAGTTCGGGCCCGTGGTGCTCCACGAAGACGGCCGTGTCGGCGATGGCCGGGTCGGTGTCCACGTAGAGCACCTGGTCGGCCGTGACGGGCCCCGTCCAGGCCCGGACGGCGGCGGCCACGGGAGCCGTCAGGAGGTCGAGGCAGTCGGGGGCGGGCCGGGCGTCGTCGAAGTCTCCGATGGGTGCGCGCATGCGCCTCACGCTAACAACCGCCGCCCGGATCAGGGACGTCCGTCTCAGCGTACGGGCGGGATGGAGACGGCCATCGTCATCTCGGCCGGCTCGTCGCCGTCGTTGCGGTAGGCGTGCGCGACGTTGGCCTCGAAGACGGCGGAGGTGCCGGCGGGCAGCGGGTGGTCCTCGCCGTCCACGACCAGGGTGAGCGTGCCGGCGGTGACGTGCAGCAGCTCGATCGTGCCCTCGGGATGCGGGTCGGAGGCGGTGCCGTCGCCCGGCATGAGGGTCCAGGACCAGAGCTCCAGCGGGCCTCGGGCCTCCGTGCCGACCAGGAGGGTGGTGTGGCTGCCGGTGGAGGTGGACCACATCCGGACGGCCTGGCCGGGCGGGACGAGCCGGACCTGGGGGCCCTGCTCGTAGTCGAGGAGCGTCGTGATGGAGACGCCGAGGGCGTCGGCCAGCTTCACGGTGGTGCCGACGCTGGGGTTGGTCCGGGCCTGCTCGATCTGGATGATCATGCCGCGGCTGACGCCCGCGCGTGCGGCGAGCGCGTCCAGGGTGAGTCCCCGCTCCTTGCGCCAGCGCTTCAGGTTCCGGGCGAGCGACTGCGTGAGCTGGTCGAGGTCCGACACGTTCCGTCCAATATTCTGGATGACAGAGTTCAACGAACTGAACTACGGTGGGGTGCACCCGATTGTTCACTGCACTGTACTGCCGCACGCCCTTGCGAGGATCCATGACCGCCCTGTTCGCCCTGGCCACCAGCCTTCTCTGGGGCCTCGCCGACTTCGGGGGCGGACTCCTCACCCGCCGGATCCCCGCCCTCACCGTCGTCGTGGTCTCCCAGGTCCTCGCGGTCCTCGTCCTGGGCGCGATCGTCCTCGCGACCGGCGCCTGGACCGAGGCGGGCCCCCAGCTCTGGTACGCGGTCGGGGCGGGCGTCGTCGGACCGGCGGCCATGCTCGCGTTCTACAAGGCGCTCGCGCTCGGCCCCATGGGCGTGGTCTCCCCGCTCGGCTCCCTCGGCGTCGTCGTCCCCGTCTCCGTCGGCCTGCTCGTCGGCGACCGGCCGGGACTGCTCCAGTTCGCCGGGATCGGGGTGGCGATCCTCGGCGTGGTGCTCGCGGGCGGTCCGGAGCTGCGCGGGGCGCCCGTCCAGCGCCAGGCGGTCCTGCTGACCCTGGTGGCCGCCTTCGGCTTCGGCTCGGTGATGGCGCTCATCGCCGAGGCGTCCACGACCGTCACGGGCCTGTTCCTCGCCCTCTTCGTCCAGCGCGTCACCAACGTCCTGGTCGGCGGCGGAGCGCTGTACGCCTCGGTGCGCCGCGGCGGCCGCGCGCTGCCCGAGGGCGGGACCCGGGTCGTCGGCGCCGCGCTCCCGGCCCTCGCCTTCGTGGGCCTCGCGGACGTCGCCGCCAACGGCACGTACGCGATGGCCGCGCAGCAGGGCCCGGTCACCGTCGCCGCCGTCCTCGCCAGCCTCTACCCGGTCGTCACGGCCCTCGCGGCCCGCGGCGTCCTCAAGGAACGCCTCCGCGCCGTCCAGGCGGCGGGCGCGGGCCTCGCCCTGGTGGGCACGGTCCTCCTGGCGACGGGCTAGAAGCGGCGTCGCCGGCTTCGCACGCCCGCCGGGCCGGGCCGGATCACGACGGCACGGACTCGGAGCTGCCCGCGCGCTGCGCCTCCCAGACCGCCAGCGCAGCGAGCTGCTCCGGGGTGACGTGCTCCGGGATCGGGGTCGGGGCGGGGGTGCGGAGCGGGGGCTGCCAGCCGTTCTCCGGGTCCCAGCTGCGGACGACCTTCGCCGGGGCTCCCGCCACGACCGAGTGGTCCGGGACCTCGCCGCGCACCACCGCGCCCGCCGCGACGACGACGTTGCGGCCGAGGCGCGCGCCGGGAAGGACCACCGCGCCCGTGCCGAGCCAGCAGCCGGGACCGATGGAGACGGGTTCCGAGCGGGGCCACTGGCGGCCGACGGGCTCGTCGGGATCGTCGTAACTGTGGTTGGTCGAGGTGATGTAGACGTACGGGCCGCAGTACGTGTCCGAGCCGATCGTCACCTTCGCGTCGGCGATGACGTGGCTGCCCCTCCCGAGGACGACCCCGTCCCCCAGGGTCAGGACCGTGTCGGGCCCGAGGTCGAGGTCCGGCAGCATCCCCGCCGTCAGCGTGACCTGCTCGGCGATGATGCAGCACTCGCCGATCTCGATCCACGGCTCGCCGAAGACCGTGCCCTGCGGGAAGGCGAGCCGGGTGCCCGCGCCGAGGCGGCGGAACCGCAGCTTCCCCGGGTGCTCGGCGGTGACGGAGCCGGCCTGCTGCACCCAGCGCCAGCCACCCTGTACGGCACGGGCGAGGACCCTGCGCCGCCAGGCGGCGAGGGATGAGAACGTGTTTCTGTTCCTGGGCACCCGGCCACCGTAGTCGGAGCCGTCGTACCTGATCAGTGCGGTGCGCTGTGATGTCCGTCATGAGCACGGCATAGGCTGCGCCCGGGGGTGCCCCCGGGCGTGACACGACGGCTGACGATCCCAGGATCCGACGATCAGGAGCGAACCATGACAGAGGCGTTGATCAAGGGAGTGGGCGGCAAGGAGCCGCGGATCGATGCGACCGCCTTCACCGCCCCGACCTCCGTGGTGCTCGGCGAGGTCACGCTCGGCGCCCGCGCCGGCATCTGGTACCACGCGGTGCTGCGGGCGGACTGCGGCCCGATCTCGATCGGCGAGGACTCCAACGTCCAGGACAACTGCACGGTCCACGTCGATCCCGGTTTCCCCGTCTCGATCGGGGACCGGGTGACCGTCGGCCACAACGCGACCGTGCACGGCTGCGTGATCGAGGACGACGTGCTCGTCGGCATGGGCGCCACCGTCCTCAACGGGGCCCGGATCGGCGCCGGCTCGCTCGTCGCCGCCCAGGCGCTCGTCCCGCAGGGAATGGAGATCCCGCCGGGCTCGCTGGTCGCGGGGGTCCCGGCGAAGGTACGCCGCCCGCTGACCGACGAGGAGAAGGCGGGGATCCGGCTGAACGCCGAGATGTACCTGCACCTCGCCAAGGTCCACGCGGAGGCCTTCCGGGACTGAGGCCCGGCACGGTGGAGGGCGGCACCGCGCGACGGGAGCGCCGCCCTCGCCCTCGCCCACCACGGGAGCGCCGCCCCCGCCGCATCGCGGGGACGCCGCCCTCGCCGCACGACGGAGGGCGGCACCCGGTCGGGGTGCCGCCCTCCGCTCCGTACGCGTGCGGTCCGCGCTCAGTCCGTCGCGGGGACCGGCTCCGGCTCCGCGGTCCCGCTCCGCTGCGCCGCCGCCTTCCTGGCGCGGTTCCTGACGACCAGCATCGAGGCGATGCCGATCAGCACGGCGAGGACGAGGCCCAGCCAGGAGAAGCGCTTGAGCCAGGCCTCGGCGACGATGCCGACCGAGTAGACGACGGCCGTCGTGCCGCCGGCCCACACGATGCCGCCGAGGACGTTGGCGACGAGGAACTTCCAGTACGGCATGTGCAGCACGCCCGCCAGCGGCCCCGCGAAGATGCGGAGGAGGGCGATGAAGCGGCCGAAGAAGACCGCCCACATGCCCCACTTCTGGAAGGAGCTCTCGGCGAGCCCGATGTTGGCCTCGCTGAAGTGCTTGGGGAACTTCCTGCCCAGCCAGGCGAGCAGCGGCCGTCCGCCCTTGCGGCCGATCGCGTATCCGATCGAGTCGCCGACGATCGCGCCGACGGTGGCGCAGGCGCCGAGGACGTACGGATTGATGTCGCCGTGCTGCGAGGCGAGCAGCGCCGAGCTCACGAGCACGATCTCGCCCGGGAGCGGGATGCCGAGGCTCTCCAGCCCGATCACCACCCCCACAAGGACGTAGACGGCGACCGCGGGGATCGTCTCCAGCCACTCCTGGACGTGCAACGCGCTTCCTCCCGTGTCGGCTGCTCAGCTGCTCGATTGCCCGGACACACCTCGACGGGCACGCCGTGGAAGCCTACCCGGCCGAGGGGGCGAGGCCCTCCGACGAGCACCGCCCCCCATACGGACGCCCCCGCACCCCGGAGGGTTGCGAGGGCGTCGCGCGACGGCCGGAGACCGGGCGTCCGGCGTGGCGTCGACGCTCCTCAGCGCCCAGCGGGGCCTCGGGCCACGAGTCCGCGATGCCCGTCTCCACGCCGGCCCGCCTGCTTCGCGGCGCCCCTTACGGCAGGGCGGGCCTGGCGTTTCCGGACGGCAAAGTGGCATATGGCATCTATGAGGCCACGCGCTGCTCGCAAGGACCCCGCTTCGGTGACGTGGTGGAGCCCACGTCACCGAAGCGGGGTCCTTGTCAGACCCGGGCCGTAGCCTTGACTCATGCTCGATTCGCACAGAGAGACCCCCAGCCCCGAAGCCCTGAACGATGCCATCCGCACCCTGTGGGCCCGTGCCGGCGAACAGCGCCGCTCGCTGACGGCCGACGAGCAGCGGATCTATCAGGTACTCGTGGCCGCGTGGGCCGAGGCGACGGGCGCCGAGCAGGAGCTCGCGGCCTAGGTCCTGTCCGGAAAGCCCCACCCGGGCCGGGGCCCCGACGGGGCGGCGGGAGGCCGCGCCGACGGCACGCGCCTGAAACCGGCACCATCAGCGCCCCACCGGCCTCGACGCCCTCGCCCGAAGGCACAGGGGGCGTCGCTCACCTGCCTGAAAGGTCGGCGAGGCCTGAGAGCCGTCGGGCGGGGCGGGTGGAAAACGCCGTCACGCTCGGCCTCGTCCGCAGGGTCGCACCGGTCTCACGGATGCACGTGCACGGCTCAGGCCGAGACAGGCGTACGGGACAGGGCCGTGCGCAGCGCGAAGACACCGAGCAGACCGCCTGCCGCGAACCGCTGAGCGGTCATCACGCGGGGCCGGGCGGCCAGGAACCCCGACACCCGTGCCGCGCCCAGCATGACGAGAGCGTTCACGGAGATCCCCACGATGATCTGCACACTACCGAGCTGCAGCAGTTGCGCCCAGGCCGGACCCGCCTGCGAATCCATGAACTGGGGCAGAAGAGCGGCGTACATGAGGGCGATCTTGGGGTTGAGCAGGTTGGTCAGGAGGCCCATCGAGAACAGGCGGGCGTCGGAGACGGGAGGCAGGTCCTGGGCCGGAGCGAAGGGTGAGCGGCCACCGGGTTTGAGCATGGTCCAGGCCAGATAGGCCAGGTAGGCGGCCCCGGCGAGCTTGACCACCGTGAACGCCAGCGGCACGGCGGCGAACAACGCGGACAGGCCGGCGGCCGCGGCCAGCAGGTAGCACAGGAACCCCACGGCGGTCCCGCTCAGGCTGACCAGGCCCGCCCTGCGGCCCTGCGTGATCGCGCGGGAGGCGAGATGGATCATGTTCGGTCCCGGAGTCAGGGCCATGCCCAATTCGACCAGGGCCACTCCCCCCACTGCGGCCAGACTGATCACTGTCGACTCCCGATCGTCTGCCGGGCACTTGGCACCCGGCGTGGGCGGCGCCCGGCGGCTGCGACGTGTCGGCAGTGCCTGAGTGCCCGTGTCGCCCGCTCAGGATACGGCCCTGCCGTTCGGCGCCTCCGCGCGCCCTCGTTCCAGCCGGCCGACGGCATCGACGACCGCCCCGTGAACACGCCGGCGATTTCCGGGGGTCCGGCGGAACACGAGGCGTGCCGCGGCCCGGACGACGGCTTCCACACCCCGCGTCACGCCTTCGCCTCGGTGCGGCCGGACGCGGGAAGGTCCGAGCGAGTCAGAGGCTCATCCGTTGGGTCGAAGCGTCCACACGACGGTCATCTCGCCGGTCACGGCGCCGTCCGCACGGGTGATGTCGATCCGCACCGGGAACTCCGGCCGCTGTCCGGCGTCGAGCTCGGCGACGACCTCGGCGGCGGGGCGGCCGAGGGTGGCGGTGGCCGTGACGACGCCCATGGCCAGCTTCTTGTAGCCGATCTCGGCCCTGACGGCGAGCGGGACCGCGCGGCCCAGCTGGTCGCCGAAGGCGGCGAGCACGATGGCGCCGCTGGCGGACTCGGCGAGGGTGAACATCGCTCCGGCGTGCGGGCCGCCGACGTGGTTGTGGTAGGCGGGCTGGTCCGGGAGGCGCACGACGGCGCGCTCGGCGGTGGTCTCCAGGAACTCCAGGTTCAGGGTTCCGGCCATGGGGACCGTGGCGGCGAGCATCTCGCCGACGGACATCTGGTCTGCGCTCATGGACCGGGATGTTACCCATCAGTAGCAGCCTTGGCCATCCCCTGCCCGAGCCCCGCACGGGGGCGGACGTGGTCGAGCGGCCCCCGCACCTCTATGGTTACTGGCCATGTGGCCAGGACAGCAGCCGCCCGGGGGCGAGCAGAACCCGCAGGACCAGAGTCAGAACCCCTACCAGCAGTCGGGGTACCAGCAGCCGAACCCGTATCAGCAGCCGCCGACCCAGCCCGGGTATCCGCAGCAGCCGCCGACGCAGCCCGGCTACCCGCAGCAGCCCCCGGCCCAGCCGGGCTACCCGCAGCAGGGGTACGGGCAGCAGCCGGGTTACCCCAACCCGTACCAGCAGCCGACCGTGCCGCAGCAGTACGCGGTGCCCGGCCCCGGACAGCCCGGCGGGCCCGACGGCGGGAAGAAGAAGCAGACGACGCTCGTGGCGATCGTCGCCGCCACCGCCGTGGTCGTCGCGGCCGGAGTCACCGGATTCCTGGTGCTCGGCAAGGACGACGGCGAGAAGGACACCGCCGCCGATCCCAAGCCGTCCGTCTCCGCCACAGACGCCTCGTCCGCCCCGGCGCCCGACCCGAGCCAGTCGTCCGGGATCGCCAACCCGCGCGACGGCGCGGCGCAGCAGCCGACGATCCCCGGCTGGAAGGTCGTCTACAACCCGAAGTACGGCACACTCTTCGACGTGCCGCCGGAGTGGGAGGTGCACAAGCCGGGCTCGATCACCTACTTCGAGGACGAGAAGAAGGGCGGTGGCGTTCCGCTGGTCACGATGTCCAGCCCCACGAGCCTCAAGAGCAAGTGGTGCACGTACGACGTCGACAAGAACGGCACCGACGAGACCTGGGGCCTGTCCACCGCGGGCACCAAGGGCGGCCAGGGCGCCAAGGACACCGCCGGCCTCGCCCGCAGCGAGGCCGGCACCTGGGTGTGGGGCGGCTACGCGCAGCACATGCCGCAGAGCACCATCAAGATCACCAAGTCCGTGCCGTACACCACGAAGTCCGGCCTCACCGGCAGCCTGGCAACCGCCACGGCGCCGGGCGTCAAGAAGCGGAACAAGTGCGAGACGGACGGCAAGTCCATCGCCTTCTCCTTCAAGAACGCCGCCGGCGACTTCTCGACCTGGGTGCTCTACGGGGCCGACGGCGTCAAGGACGAGCTGCCCGACGCGACGATCCGGCAGATCCTCTCCACGGTCCGGCTCGCCCCCTCCGGGTCCTGACCCCGGCGTCCTCGCTCCTCCGGCCACCGGGACCGGCCGCTCCGGTCCCGGTGGCCGTCTTCCGGGCCCATAGGCGGCCCGGTGGCCGGCTTCCGGCCCACGGGCGGCCCGGTGGCCGGCTTCCGGCCCACGGGCGGCCCGGTGGCCGGCTTCCGGCCCACGGGCGGCCCGGTGGCCGGATTCCCGCGGGGTGACGGACCGTCCGGACATATCAGGTTGGCAGTACGGGCAGGAGCCGGGGATAGTCCCGGGGTGACCACACCCGCCGCCTCCCCCCGCCAGGCACCGCCCCGCTCCCGCCGCCCCGAGTGGGCCGGCCGCAACTACCTCCTGCTCACCGCCGCGACCATCGTGACCAACCTCGGCACGCACGGCGCGCTGATCGCCACGACCTGGGCGGTCTTCGACGCCGGGGGCGACGCCGGCGACGTGGGTCTGGTGGCCATGGCGCGGTTCGTGCCGCTGGTCCTCTTCCTGCTCGTCGGCGGCGCGGTGGCGGACCGGGTGCCCCGGCACCGGGTGATGGTCGCGGCCAACGCCCTCAACTGCGCCTCGCAGGCCGTCTTCGCCCTCCTCGTGCTCTCCGGCGAGGCCCGCATCTGGCAGATGATGGTGCTGACGGCGCTCTGCGGCACCGGCCAGGCCTTCTTCAACCCGGCGGCCGAGGGCATGCTCATGTCCAGCGTCAGCGGGGAGCAGGCGAGCCGTGCCTTCGCCGTCTTCCGGATGGCGATGCACGGCGCCGCCATCGGCGGTGCGGCGCTCGGCGGCGCACTCGTCGCCTTCGTCGGACCGGGCTGGGTCCTCGCGATCGACGCGGTCGCCTTCGCCGTCGCGGGCGGCCTGCGCGCCTTCCTCGACGTGAGCGGCATCCCGGACCGCGCGCCCGGCGGCGGGCTCTTCGCGGATCTGCGGGAGGGCTGGCGGGAGTTCGTCGGCCGGCCCTGGCTGTGGTCGATCGTCGCGCAGTTCTCGGTGGTGGTGGGCCTGATCGGTGCGGTCGAGTCGGTGTACGGACCGCTGGTCGCCCGGGACGAGTTGGGCGGCTCGCGCCCCTGGGGCATCGCGCTCGCCGCGTACGGGGCGGGGACGGTCGCGGGCGCCGTCCTGATGACCCGCTGGAAACCGCGCCGGATGCTCTTCGTCGGGACCCTGTGCGTCTTCCCGATCGCGCTGCCCTCCGCCGCGCTCGCCGTGCCGCTTGACGCGGCCGGCCTGACGGCGGCGATGTTCGTCAGCGGGGTGGCGATCGAGGTCTTCGGCGTCTCGTGGATGACGACCATGCACCAGGAGATCCCGGAGGAGAAGCTGTCCCGGGTCTCGGCGTACGACTGGTTCGGCTCGACGGCGCTGCTGCCGCTGTCCACGGCCCTCGCGGGCCCGGCCGAGAGCGCGTTCGGCCGGAGCGAGGCGCTGTGGGGCGCGGCGGCGCTGATGGTGCTGGTCACCGCGCTGGTCCTGTTCGTGCCGGACGTACGGAACCTGACGCGCCGCCCGCACACGAAGGAGGTCGCGGGCGCACCGGGCACCGCCGCGGCCCCCGGCCCCTCAGCCGATGCCGAAGGCGCCCTCCGGGGGAACGGGTGAGGGGACGGCCCCGGCGTCGAGGACCGGCCGCGCGCCGCCGGTGAACCGGTCCAGCGCCTCCCCGTGCTCCACGCGCGCGGGGAAGGCGTCGGCCGCCGCACGCCGCGCGAGGTGGGCGGTGTCGATCTCCCGCCCGGAGGCGACGAGCACCGCGTTCCCGAAGCGGCGGCCGCGCAGCACGGCGGGCTCCGCGACGAGCGCCAGCTCGGGGAAGACGGCGGCGAAGGTGGCGAGCTGGGAGCGGAGGAAGGGGAAGGGCGCGCCGTCGGCCAGGTTGGCGGCGTAGAGACCGCCGGGCCGCAGGACGCGCCGTACCTCGCGCGCGTACTCGACGGAGGTGAGGTGCGCGGGCACGCGGGAGCCGCCGAAGACGTCGCCCACGATCAGATCGGCCGAGGCGTCCGGGGCCGCCTCCAGCCAGGCTCGGGCGTCCGCCGCGTGCACGGTGGTCCCCGAGCCCTCGGGCAGCGGCAGGTGCTCCTCGACCAGGGCGAGCAGCCCCCGGTCGGCCTCGACGACGTCCTGCCGCGAGCCGGGCCGGGTGACGGCGACGTACCGGGGCAGCGAGAGCGCCCCGCCGCCCAGGTGGAGGACGTCGAGGGGCGTGCCGGGCCCGGCGGCGCCGTCGACGACGTGGGCGAGGCGCCGCGCGTACTCGAACTCCAGGTACGCCGGATCGTCCAGGTCGACGTACGACTGGGGCGCGCCGTCGACCGTCAGGAGCCAGGCCCGCTCCCGGTCCACGTCGGGCATGAGGCGCGCGGTGCCCTGGTCGACCTCGCGGATGACGGGGATGTGCTCGTTCACGCCCTCATTGTCACCCCGTTCGTCACCCGGCCCAGACGGCGGCGACGGCCTCGGCGTGGGAGGCGGCCTGGGCGCGTCCGGCGCGGGCCGCGGCGGCCCGGTGCGCGGGGTCCAGCGCGTTGCGCCCGATCGCCTTGCGGGAGGCCCCGTCGGGGGTGATCACCTCGACGCGCGCCCCGGCGGCCGCGAGGTCGGCGCCCTGCCGGGCCGGGGAGAGCACGACCTTGTTGCCCCGGGCGCTGGGGGCGACGACGACGATCCGGTCGTAGCCGGCGGCGAGGTGGGCGTTGGCCGTGGAGTGGATGCCGCCGTCGATCCAGCGGCGTCCGCCGATCGTCGCCGGGGGCCAGACGCCGGGGACGGCGCAGCTCGCGGTGACGGCGTCGGTCAGCGGGACGCCGCTGTCCTCGTCGTAGGCGGTGAGTTCACCGGTCTCGGCGTCGACCGCGGTGATCAGCAGCGGCCGCGCGGGCCAGTCGGCGGCCCGGCCGAGCCGCCGGGCGACGGCCGCCCGGCGGTCCGCCTCGGCCACCGTGGGGGTGGCGAGGGCGAGCCGGCCGAGCCTGCGCCCGTACTCCTCGGGGGTCCGGGACCGGAGGACGGCGACGGCGTACCGGAGGATCGTCGGGACCCCGAGACGTGCGGCGGGCTCGGCGGCCTCCCCGCCGAGCTGCTCCTCGTACAGGGCGTCGAGCCCGCCCCGCCCGGAGGCGAGCCGCGCCCCGACGACGGCCCCCGCGGAGCTGCCGACGACCAGGTCGGCGGTGGTCGGATCGATCCCGGCGTCGAGGAGCCCGCGCAGCACCCCGGCCTCCCATCCCGCTCCGACGAGCCCGCCGGCCCCCAGGACCAGCGCCGTCCGCTTCCCCGCCCGCTTCCCCGTCTGCGTCATGTGCCGAGTCTGGCGCAGGAGTTGGCCCGGGCCTCGACCGGGGTGGGGTCAGAGGTTCTTGAGGGCCTCGCGGACGGAGAGCGGGGAGAGGCGGGAGCCGTGGGCGGTGACGAAGGCGCGGACCTCGGCGGGGGCCGTCCTGCCGTACTCG
>NZ_JAINVG010000073.1 GCF_020400725.1 Streptomyces sp. NK15101
GAACGATCGTGCGCGAGCACGTGCTCGCGCACGATCGTCACCTGCCGCTCGACCCGCCCCTTCCCCGTCGGCCGGTAGGCGGCCGGCACGTCGATGTCGAAGTCGTAGTGCCCGGCGAACGCCACCGCCTCCGGATGCAGCGGAACTGCCTTCCCCGGTGCCACGTGCTGATGCACGACCGTCTTCGTCCGGTCGTAGACGATCGTCTTCGGTACCCCTCCGAAATGGGAAAACACCCTCCGGTGGCAGTCCCAGAACGTCGGCAGGTCCATCGACGTGGTGAAACAGCAGAACGGGTCCCGCGAATACGACAGGACCATGTGGAAGGAGTAGACCTTCGCGGCCCCGAAGTGTTTGAGAACACCGGCCTCGTCGCCCCGTTCGACCTGGGCCTGAGCACCGGGGAAGACCTCGAACCGGCGGTGCAGGCCCTGCATGTCGGCCGGCCCCAGCCCCAGCTCGGTCGCGATCCTGGGCCCGGCCTCCTGCAGATACAACCTCACCCGCTGGTAGTGCCCTGGGAAACCGTACTGGTCCACCAGCCGCTCGTGGATCACCGTGCCCCGCAGCGTGATGTCCGCCCGCGACCAAGCGTCGATCAGCGGCGCGTACTCAGTCACCGTCTGCGGGATACAGCCTTTGCGCGGGCTCCCGCGCGAGGGCACCACCGCGGGCGGCACCTGAAGATACTTCTTGACCGTCCGCCAGTTCGTCCCGGTCTCCCGGGCGATCGCCGAGATGCTCATCCCGGCCTCATGCATGGCGCGCAGCCTGCGTAGTCCCATCCATCGCTCCGTCTGCAGGATCATCGGGACGGGACGCCCTTCACTCTCCTCTCCGCACATCACCTGAAGCGAAGGGTGTCCCAATCCCAAGAACCGTCAGACGGACCCGCCCGAATTACCTCTGCATCTCACCCCGTACGCACCTCTGCAGACCACCATGTACGCGGACAACACCCAACTGCGACCGGCCCGGCCCCGGACGACCACCCGGCCGAAAGAACACCCAGCCCGCCCCACGACACGACGTCCACACGCCCCGCAAGACGGGCACCGTCACCTCCTGGAACAAGAAGTCGACGCCCCCTCGACCTCGCCGCACAGGCTAAAGATCAAGCTGAAGCGTGTCGCAGAAGGTCGTGCCCAGGCAGGTCAGAGCCGTTGTCCGCGCTGGTCTGCTCACGCGGTCATGGCGAGATTATGCAGGTGGGCGACGGCGTGCTCGACGCAGACCCTGACCCGTCGGTGTTCGGCGTTGTCCTCCTCCTCGCCGGGCAGGAGGGCCCGTCCGGGGCGTTTGCGGTGTGGGACGACGGGTCCGGTGTTGATGTACGCGCCGTCTCCCAGCACGGTCACGCCCTCGCAGGCGGTGGCCAGGCCGGAGTCCCGCCAGGCCTTCGCGTCCGCGGTGGCGCCGGGCACCGGCCGGGCCGCCGCGACCACGAGTTTCGTGTCGGTGCCGATGATGACCTGCACGTTCGCCGAGAACCGGTAGGTGCGCGAGGGGCGCCGGTCTTCCGGTCGCGGACCGGGATCAGGGTGCCGTCCACGATCCGCAACCGGTCCACCGCGTCGGTGGGGCGGGTGGCCGGCTCGATCGCGAGCAGCGGCCGCAGCCGCTGGATGACCCGGCATCGTGAGGTTCGTGCGGTAGTACACGGCCACCAGCAGCACCCGGTCCGCCAGCGACAAGCACCACGGCCGGCCGCCGCCAGGACCGTTCCCGCCGCGCTCCCGCACGACCTTCAGCAGCGTTCGAACTGCCGCATCCGCAGGCCCGTGAACGTCTCCACCCACAACGACCCAGTCCTCAGCACCCCGTCTGTACTCGGGAAATGCCTGCTTCACAGCCTTCCGCAGCGCACTTGGACCCGGTTCGCCCAGCCGAAGGCGAAGAGACAGACCCTCAGGCCACTGTTCCATCATCATCCACCGGTTCCGCTCGAACGGAGCCTGACTCCTGGGTCACGCGTCTCGCGGTGTTCAGCTGAGACAGCCCTCGGCGCGGTCGAACACGGCCCGAGCGGACCTCATCGGCAGGGGCGAACAAGGGGCCGCTCGTCCGCATTCCTGTCAGGGGAAGCAGCCGGGCGGGCTCTGTGGGCTACACGGTACCGGTCGCCGTGGACCGCCATCCGTACGTGACTGCCTCCGGCCCAGGACATCCATGAAACGTCACCCCATCAAGGGGTGGGGCCACATCGCATCGTCGAGGACAGCCGGAACACCTCGACGCCGAAGGCGTCCGCGTCGAGGGGGCCAAGGGCGGGCGTCGCGCACCGCACAGCGCGTCGTGTCGGCGACGGCGGTCCCGCCCTTCACCCACATCCCGCGGCACCAGGCCGGCGACGTCGTCCGGCGCGTGCACCCAGGCATGTCCTGCTGCGGTGCAGTCACCGTCCTCCCGGAAGCCCTCATGCCGGCCTTCCCTCGGCGCGACGCCAGACGGTGACGCCGTGGGAGGCGAGGCGTTCGGGCAGGTCCGCGAGGCTGGGGAGCTGTTCGATGTGGTGCACGCCCGGGGGTACTCGACCCGCCAGGAGTTCGCGGGTGGCGTGCGCGGCCACGAGGCCCGTGATCCTGCTCTGTCCATGGCCGGTCAGGGCCCAGGAAGCCGATCTGCCGGCTCGCTGGGCGTCGGCCCGTACCGCGAAGCCCTCGCCACCGAGATGCACTCGGCCGAACGCCGCCGTGAGCAAGCGAGGGCGCCGCGCCAGGGCCGTCCGGCGCAGGGCGAAGAGAGCAGCGGTAAGGGGGCGGGAGTCGAGACAGAACCGAGTGGTCACCTCGGGAACGCCGAGGGTACTGGCGAGGGTGTACTGGTCGGAGAAGGGGAACGGGTGCACGATCCGTCCACCGAAGCCGGGAAGTACGGTGCGCAGAGGGTCGGCCGCGACGGGTTCACCCAGGCCCGTGACGGTCCACCGCACGGCGTCGATCCCGTGACGCTCACCCGCGCCGATCAGGACGGAAAGGTCGAGGCGGTCCGCTCCCCTGACGTCGTCATGCGCGCGCAAGGCCAGCAGGTTGGTCAGACCGGGCGCAAGACCGACGCTCAGGACGGCGGCAGCCCCCGCTACAGCCGCTGGGCCGGACATCGCAGCCACCGCGTCCAAAAGCCTGTGGCTCGCGCCGACATCGACGATGTGAATCCCGCGCTCAAGGCACCGGTGCGCGGGGCCGGCGTCGGGCGGTTCGACGCAGAAGACAACGGCAGCCAGGTCGCCCAGCGCGTCCAGCACCCGCTCGAAGTCGAACGGATCGGTCACGTCGACACGTACGCCGCCGAGGCGACGAGCCCGTGCAGCGTCACGCCCAGCGGGGATCACCCGCCCCGGAAACCACTCCGACAGGGACGCCGTGACCGCTCCGCCGACAGCCCCGTACCCGCCTACGACGAGAACACGACCGGCGGACTCCTGGTTCGCTGTAGTCATACTCCAGTGAATCACACTGTAGTGTCGCTACAGCGTGATTCAACTACCCTGATACGAAAGCGAATGCGCCGGTGACCGCACCCCTGAGCCGGGCCGAGAAGGCCCGCCGAACCCGGCGGCGAATGCTTGACAGCGCGGCAACGCTGTTCGCCGAGCGAGGATGGGCTCGGACGACCGTCGAGGACATCGCACGCACCGCCGAAGTGGGGGTCCAGACCGTCTACTTCACCTTCGGAAACAAGCGGGCCCTCCTCAAGGAGGTCCTGGACACCGCCATCGCCGGCGACATGGATCCGGTCGCCACCCTCGACCGTCCTTGGGCGCGCGAGGTTCTCGCGGAACCGGACCCAGCCGTCCAACTAGCCCTCCAAGCCGCCGGAGCCCGCTGGGTCCTCGATCGGGCCGCATCCGTCTTGGAGGTGGTCAGAGGTGCGGCAGCCGCCGATCCTGAGATCGCCGCCCTCTGGCAGGCCAATCTCGAACAGCGTCACGCGGTCCAACTGCGTTTCGCCGAGGCGCTCGTCGACAAGTCCGACGGCGGGCTGCTGGGCGGTCATGACGCGAACTCGGCCGCCGACATCGCCGTGACCCTCCTCGGCCCCGAGACGTACGGCCTCATGGTCGGCAACCTCGGCTGGTCGGCCGCGCGCTGGGAACACTGGGCCGCGGACGCCCTCGTGCGCCAGCTCCTTCCTGATCAGACTCCCTGACGGCTGCCGACACGTCCACCGCCATGGAGGGCTGCGTGGCGCGGTCAGGAGCGGTGGCGGAAGAAAGGCACAGGTCGACCGCCTCTACGAGCAGGCGACACAGGCGACCGAGAAGCACAGCGGGGCCAAGAAGGAGGCGAACGCGCTCGGGAGACCGGCCTGCGGCGGCACGAGGCCTCGTACTCGCTCAGGCGGGTGCACCGTCGTCGACGAGGCGGACCCGGAAGTGGCCGCGTGGCGGCGCCACCGGTAGACGCCCGGCTCCCAGATCCGTCAGGAGCGCAGTGGGATCGGTGCGCAGACCGACGATGCAGGGTGAGCCGTCGAGTCGCGCGCTGAGGAGACCGAGATCGAGCTGGACGACGTCCGTCAGCCAGGGTACGCGCGGCCGGACTTCCAGTAGGTGGTCTGCGAACGCGAACGCTTCCTCGGAGGCGAAGAGGCGCGGCGGGCACGAACGCGTGTAGTCCCTGAGCAACTCGCCCGTACCGGCCGGTCCCAGCGCCAGGAACAGCAGCCGCATCGTGTACCGGAGGGTGCCCGTGAGCGCGCTGCCCCTGAACTCGGCGACCAGGTCTCGGAGCAGCCCGATCGCCGGATCGGTCACCAGCTCCTGGGCCAGCGGTGTTCCGGGATCGAGGCCGACGGCCAGACCGCCGAGCGCGAGCTCCCAGTCGCCCGGGGCGGTCGTCTCCCCTGGGGTGGGGTGCGGGACGTCTGCGGGCCGCGACGGCGACGGCGACGGCCGTGCGGGGGAGACCTGCGGAGGCCACATCTCCCCCACCGTCACGAGCAGTTCGCGGACGGCGCCCACATCGAGATCCGGTACGGCCGAGGGCGTCACCTCGAACAGGACCGCGCGCAGCGCCGGAAGCCGCGGCAGGATCCGGTGGGCGAGTGCCAGCAGATCGTTGTCGGGGAGTCCGGAATGGTCGTCCAGCCAGTACCCGCGGTATTCGGAACCGCCGGCCAGGTGCACCTCCCACACCCGGTCGAGGGGCAAGTCGGCCAGCAGATCCTCGATTCTGTCCCGGCCGTTGCGTTCGTTGGCCAGGACGTTGTGCAGGTCCAGGAGCAGACCACAGCCGCTCTCCTCCACGACCCTCCTGACGAACGCGCCGTCGGACAGTTCGCCGGGCCGCGGCCGGAGGTAGTTCGCGCCGATCTCCACGGCCAGGGGCACCGGAAGCGCATCGGCCATCGTGCGAATGGACCGGACGGCCGCGTGGGCGCCCGTCTCCGTCTGGCAGGGCGGCAGCATGAATCCGGTATGAAACCGATTTCCCCTGTCCGCCACCCGGTTGAAAGCGAGGTGCTCGCTGACCCACGGCGCGTGCAGCCTCCCGGCCAGCTCCCCGAAGAGCGCCGTCTGCCGCGGGTCTGGAAGGCAGGAGCCGCCGACCGGATTGCCGACCCCGTGCAGCAGCCGCGCACCGGGAAGATCCGAAAGCCGCCTCAGCACCTCCTCGTCGACCACGATCTCGCCATCTCCGCGGACCCGCCAAAGACTCTGCGGTTCGATCTCGACGACGTCGAGCAGGTCGGCGACCTCGTGGAGAATGTGGTCGAGACCGGGTACGTAGGTGAGCCCCACCCCTAGCCTCGTCACGACGGGCCCTGGGTCAGCGGGTCAACGGGGCAATGACCGCCGGCTGGACTTGGCCCTCCGAATCCACCACGAAGTCGCGGGCGATGGTGATGCGGAGGTCCCTCCCCGAGTGGCACGTGGGGCACCCCAGCTGCGTCATCACGTCCTTGATCACACCCTGCATCTTGTCCAGGTCGTTGGCCACGGACACCGGCACCGTGACGTTGACCGCCGCCAGCCACGGGTCCGGCACCGGTCCAGCCAGCGTGTTGTTCGACATGGGAGTCTCCCTGTGGGTCAGGTCCTGCTGCGTGCGGCAGCCCTCGGCGCCCGGACGGCCGCTCCACATCATGCAGGGATGCCACAACACCTCACGAGGAGGCACGCAGGCGCACCCGGGTGAGGGTTGGCCCAGAGTGCCCGACGCGGTGCGACCAGGGCCCGTACCACAGCCTCATGACGCCCGGCGGGCACTTCCCCACCCCACCAGGTGAGCCGGCAGGACATGGTTTTGATCACGGGCCGTGCCGCCCATGGAGGCAGGCCACGGCGGGGGCGGCCTGTGTCCGCAGGGACCGGAATTCGGAGAGGGAGGGCGGGGGCCGGCCACCGGTGTCCGTGGCGAGGGTGGCGGCGGTTCTCGCTGTCACGCTCCTGCTCCTGCTCCTGCTGGCGGCATGCCCTCCTGGCCTCTGAGGAGGACACGGCCGTGCGCCTCACTGGCAGGCAAGGGCCCGTCCCCGGCCGCTTCTCAGCCGATGGGCACAGGCTTCGGCCCCCGGTACAGGCGCCACTCGCCGGCTGGCTATGATCGCGCCGTGACCACGGAACCGAGGACGGCGATGATGCCCCGAACCCGTTCCGTGGTTCCGCAGTGGTCCCGCCTGCTGTGGCTCGGAGCGCTGCTCGTCGGGCTTCTGTACGCCCATGGCCTTCACGCGGACAGCAGTGTCGGGCATACGGCACCGGGCAGCGTCGCGGGGCTCGCGACCGGCCACCTCCATGAGGGGCTGTCGGGCGTCGGCGACACCGGGGACCCCGACGGCGAGTCGTCGGCCGCCATACAGGACTGTGCGACCGGGCAACCCGCTACGGGCTTCGACGTTCCTCCGCCCGCCGTTTCTCCCCTTGTTGCCGAGCCCGCTCTCGCCGGCACGGCTCATGCCGGCTCCCCGGCCGCCGCGTGGCCCGCTGCCGATCGTGGCTCGACATCTGCCGTTCTACGTATTTAGGCGTTCCCTCAGCGGACGCGGCGCCCCTCTCCACGCCTGCGTCTCATCCCGCCTCTCGTCCATCGGCTCTACCGACCGGTTCCCTCGCATGCCGAGTCGCCGTGTCCCGTGACGCCTGGTGGACGAACCCTCCCTCTTGCTTCCCCGCGTGCTCCGCCTCCGCCTGTCCCTCCCGGACCGGGTGGGGCTGCCGTCGCGCGCCTTCGTACTTCCTGGACGGGTCCCTTGTCTCTCATCACCGACCGCACCTCATCGCCCCATGCCGCCCCAGAGCCCGCCTCCGGCGGGCGGGCGGCCAACCGGCGCGCCGCACGGCGTCGCCGGCGCAGTACGCCGCTGGCCGGTCGTTACATCGGATACGTTCTGTACTTCGTCGGAGCCGGCCTGATCAGCGGCGCAGTGGTGCATCACCCCCTCGACCCCGCCCGCTACACGATGGTCGGCATCGCGGGTGTCGTCGTGTTCCTCATGGCCACGGCAGTCAACGAGTTCCTGCTGGTCCAGGACCGACCGCCGCTCGTGCGTGCTCTCGCCGTGATCGGCGCCTCGCTCCTGCTCTCGTTCGGAATCGGCATGCTCAGCGGCGGCCTCCAGCACTTCGACGACTTCCCCGCGCGCGGAGCGGTCCTCGTCCCCCTGGGCATCGTCGTCTCGTTCGTCGCCTTCGTCCTCAAGGACGCCGAGACCTCGCCCCGCCTCCTGGTCAGCCCCCTCATGCTGGTCGTTCTGCTCGTCGCCGGGGCGAGCCACCTCGGGCTGAGCACACTCGCGGCCGGGGCGGGCGGCGAGGCGTCCGAGGGCGGTGGGCACAGCCACGGTGGCGGCGCGGCGGAGACCGACGACCACGGGTCGAAGCCCGAGTCTTCCTCGCCGGCCGGTGGTCCTTCGTCGCCGACTGTGCCCGAGGAGACGCCCAGCGCCGACCAGCCGAAGCACACTGGCGACGGCCACGCGCATTGAACCGTCACCGTCCGGAAGACAGCGACCCACTTCTACCAAGGCGCTCAGCGGCTTGAGTTCAGCGGGCCGTCGGCCGGCCCAGGAAGCCGGCTCCCCCGTCATGGCCTACGTGTCCGGCCGACGGCACCATCCACGGACCCTCGTCCTCCGTCCTCGTGGAAGCCGACTGCCCGCTCCTCAGCGAGACGGGGACGGCGCGCTTCGGACGAGGCGAGGTCGCTGATGACGTCCTGCTCGGCGGTCAGGTCTCCCCGGCCTGCGCCCAGCGGCTTACAGGAGGCCGAGGTGTTGCCCGACCGATCGTGACGCCTCACGGGCCGTGAGAAGTCACCCCGCCGTCGCCGCTGGAGCGCGTGCGCCCCTCGCCGTCACCCCGCGCTACGGGAAGTACATGGCGGCGCGTGCTCCGGGAACACACCGCACGCCTACACGACGCTGCTTGAACGGCTGTGCCGTGGCGTTGCAGCGGTCTTCGGACGCTCGGAGCTGGTCCTCGATCTCGGCGAGGTCAGTGAAGTCGGCAGCGGCCGAACGCCTTCGCGTCGTGGACGTCGTAGGCGGCCAGGTCTGCCGGACCGGGCGGCCCGATGTCCAGGTCAGGCAGGTAGCGGTTCGGCTGCCGCCGCCGGGTCACGTAGCGGCTTGAGCACATGGGACCAGGCGATGCCCTCGTCGAGCGTGGCGGCGAGGACTGATTCCTCATGGGTGCCCGGTACGCAGGCGCCCGGGTCGGTGTGGTCCGTCGGCCGCTGTCACTCGGATCGGTAGGAGCCGACTGCGTCCAGGTAGGTCACGGTGGGCTGCTCCGTGCAGATCTCGCTCAGGGCGGCGCGATAGCGCTGGAACGAGGCCAGCCGGTGATGCGGGGCCGCCACCGGGTCGCCCTCGGACTCGATCAGAGCCAGAAAGCTGCCGCTGCCGTCGAGCCGAAAGGTGTCGTAGCGCAGGCTGCGCGGACGGGCCCGCTCAAGGTGCTCGTAGACGGCGTGCAGCAACGCCACGCTCTGCTCCACTCGTTCCGGCCTGACGGTGTACCGGATCATGACGCGCATGTTGCCCCCTTCTCTGCGGTGCATCGGCCTGCCCGCAGATTTCATCGGACAGCCCGTCTTTCACGAGACAGGCTGTCAAGCGAATATCAGGGTTCGGAGCCATGCCCCCCACTCGGAAGTACGAACAGCAGCTGCGCGCCCGGGCCGCAGAGGAGACAAGGCGCCGCATTCTCGACGCCGCCTACCAGCGACTGCGTGAGGCGCCGTCCGAACCGGTCAGCGTGGACAAGGTCGCCAAGCTCGCGGAGGTGTCGCGCTCCACCGTCTATACGGTCTTCGGCTCACGCGCGGGCTTGTTCGACGCACTCGGCATGGACCTGCTGAAGCGCGGCGGATTCACCGACATGGTGCGCGCGGTGCTCCACCCGGATGCCCGAGAGGGCCTGCGTGGCGGCATCCGCAGCAACGTGCTGATGTACGCGGCACACCGGGACGTGCTTCGCGCCTTGTTCTCGATGGCCCAGCTCGACGCCGAAGCGGTCGGCGGCGCGGTTCAGCGCCTCGAACGCGGACGCGCCGAAGGCATGAGCGGCCTCGCCGGCCGACTGGCCGAGCAAGGTGCGCTCCGCGCCGGCCTCACCGCCGCTCAGGCCGTCGACGTGCTATGGCTGCTGACCAGCTTCGACAGCTTGACCTGCTCTATAGCGGCCGCTCGCTGCGACCCGAACTTGTCGCCACGACCTTGGTCAGCACCGCCGAGCACGGCTTGTGCTCCTGAGAACGGTGGGGTCGCACATGAACCCCCGAAGGACTTCCGGAACCAACCATTTGGCCGCGTCGGCCGTAGCCCGCCGCGGCCAAGACGGACTGGTCGGGCCGTCGACAGACGCGGCCGCCCGGCCCCTCGGTCTCGCCCGGAGAGTGAGGCACCCCATGACCACGGCCAAGGACATGCTCGCCACCTACCCGGCCGACCTCGGGAACATCGACAAGGCGTGCGGCGACGAATGCGCCTCACACGCGGACATGCATGAGCACTGCCGCCTGTGTGCGGAGGCGTGCCGTGCCCGCGAAGCGGCGTGCAACGAACTCATGGCGGCTCTGGGCTGACCCGTGGCAGGGCTCGGCCCTCTGCCCGCTCGCGCGGCTGTGCTCGCGCATCCGATGGAGAGCGGACAAGTCTCCGCCGGTTTCGCATGCCCCCTGGGAGCATTGAGAGCGTCAGCGACATCTGCAGCTGCTCCTTGCCGTGCCCCTGCACCTTCGCCCAGGCACCTGCACACGGGTCGTGTCTGTTCACCCTCGTATGGCAGGTGCGCGAAGGACACTTCGGGGACGTTCGACTCGATGGCCTCGGGGTCGTGGCACTGGGCGAGTTCGCCGGCAACATGTGGGCGGAGAAGAACGACTCCCGGATGAGCGTGATGTTCTCCATCGACGCGAAGGGCACGGCAGCCCAACGAGAGGCGCTCGAGGAAATCTTCCGAGGCACAAGCGTCAGCGTTCCGCGCTATGCGGCCTGACCAGGGTGACCTGGCCAGGCCGTTCCGGTACCGACGCGAGCTGCGCTTCAGACTGCCGACGAGGTCTTGCCGGAATCAGCGTCGGCGGTGGGGGGTCCTGGCTGGTTGAGGGGGCGGCTCGTCCCGCCGGCACAGACCACCAGTGGGATCGAGTCGCCTTCAGGAGCGGGGCCAGGACCGCGGCGATTCCTTGTCCTTACCGTCAGGCGCATGGCTGACGCCGCAGTCCCGAGGCGGGTTCAGGAGTCGTGGAGCATGTCGCGCATGTGGACGATCTCCGCGGTCTGGGTCTTGGTGATCCGGTCGGCGAGTTCCCTGACGCTGCGGGTGGCGGCGTCGCTCTCGGCCATCTGGGACATGGTGACGGCCTGGCGGTGATGAGGGATCGTCTGCTGGGCGAAGGTGACGTCGGCCTCGTCGTGAGCCCCAAGTTGGGGGGTTGTGGTGGCGGGGGACGTGGTGGCCGGCGCGGCTGGGTCGTCTTCGCCGCAGCCCGTCAGGGTGAGTCCGGCGACCAGGGCGGCAGCGGCGGCGATGAGTGCGTACGGCGACGGGCGGCGCACCTGGTGGTCTTCATGATCTGCCTCCGGGGATGCGGCCGGTACGGCGGAACAGTGCGGTGGCGGCCAGGGTGAGGCCCGCGAGCCAGGCGAGGGCGAGGAGCAGGGGGCCGGTGGCGTCGAACCCCGGGGTCACGGCGGCGTCGGTCAGGACGCGGCCGGCACCGTAGCCGGGCAGGGCGTGAGCCCATCCGGGCGGAGTGGGGCGGAGCATGGGGCTCTGACCGATGCCGAGGTCGAGGAACGGGATGAGGAAGGCGACGAGGACGCCGCCGAGACGGCCGAAGACCGGGCCGAGCAGGACGCCGACGAGAGCGTAGGTCAGGGCGATGAGCACGCTGGCGCCCAGGTAGCGGGCCCAGTCGCGGGCGTCGAAGACGGTGGCGGTGACGGCGAGGGAGGCGGCGGTCGCCGCGAGCGCGCCGAGGGCGACGACGGCGAGCCGTGCGGCGAGGAGGGCGGTGGGGCGGAAGCCGGCCAGGGCGAGCCGGCGGTCCGCAGCGTGGGCGTCGAGGATCGTGAACAGGCCGACCAGGGCGGCGAGCGACCCGATGGCGATCGGGGCCATGGTGCCGCCGTGGATGTCGGGCAGCCACACCCGTACGGTACGGTCCGCGCCGTTCTCGGGGACGGTCAGAGTGGTGAACTCGCTCGGGGTGGTCGCGACGGAGAGGAGGACGAACACTGCGGGGACGGCGACGAGCAGCGCCCACAGCACCCGGTTGCGGCCCGTCTCCCGCAGGCCGGCCAGGAGTCCGGCGGACAGCTGGGAGACCAGCGAACCGGACGGAGCACGGCGACGGGCGTGGGCGGTACGGCTGGTCGCGATGACGACCGTCCAGGCGACCGCGGCCGCGGCGGCCGTCCCCACCAGGGCCCAGCCGAGGTCCCCGACGCGTCCACCGTGTCCGGAAGGCAGGTCGACCATCCACAGGGTGACGAAGTGGGTCGGCAGAATCCGCGTGAGCGGCCGGTCGGCGGCCCCGAGGACGGGGCCGAGGAAGACGTCGAGGATCCACACGAACAGCACCAGCACCGTGCCGTTGACCGGGTTCGAGACCAGGGCACCGGCCACCGCGCCGATCGCCAGGTAGATCACCGCGTACATCACCGTCCCCGCGACGACGCGGCCGGGTGCGTCGCCGAGGCCGGTACGGGCGGCGAGCGCGACCAGGGCGGCGGCGGAGGCGAACAGAGCGAGGGCCAGTCCGGTCGTCAGGCGGGCGGCCACGAGCCGAGCGGGCGCGAGACCGGCGAGGACGAGGCGGCGGTCGGTGGTGCGCGACCCTCGCAGCTGGAAGTACATGGCGACGGCGGCGATGAACCCGGCGGCCCAGCCGGCCGTCGCGGTCTCGACCGGAGGCCCGCCGACGCCGCCGAGGAGTTCGGCGGCGTCGGCCAGCGGACGGGAGGCGACGACGACGAAGACGACCGGTACGAGGACGAGTACCAGCAGGTTCACCGGGGTGCGGGCGGCATCGGTCAGGAAGCGGCGGGCGAGGAGACCGGTGGCGGTCATGCTCCCACCGCCCGTCCGCCGCGGAGCCGCACGATGCGGTCGAAGCGTTCGATGTCGGTGACGAAGTGGCTGACGATCAGTACCGAACGGCCCGACTGCCTCCGCTCGGCGACCAGGTCCCAGAACTTCAGGTACGTGTCGAAGTCGAAGCCGGCGTACGGCTCGTCGAGGAGCAGCAACTCCGGGTCGGCGAGCAGCGCCAGGCCCAGATTGAGCTTGGCCAGCGTCCCGCCCGAGAGCCGGTCGGCGCGGGTGGCGGCGTACTTCTCGAAGCCGAGCCGGGCGTAGATCTCGGCTCGATTGGCGCGCTCGGCATGACCGGGCAGCCCGTAGGCGTGGCCGAAGAGCTCGAAGTGCTCGTCGCAGGTGAGTCGTTCGTAGACGACCGGCTCCTGCGGGCAGTACCCGATCCGTCCACGGCGGATGACCGTACCGGCGTCCGGGGCGAGGTCCCCGACCAGGATCCGCATCAGTGTGCTCTTGCCCGAGCCGTTCTCTCCGACGAGACCGACGATCTCACCGGTCGCCAGGCCGAGGTCCACACCGCGCAACACCGGAGATGACCGGCGGAGCGGCCCGCGCCTGTATGCCTTCGTGATCCCGCTCGCGGTGAGCAGCGCAGCGTCGGTGACGGCTTCCCCAGCTCCCGTCAGCGCCGTGTCGCCGGTCACCGAGCCCTCCGGGACCGGGCCGGTGGCGTGGCCGGGATGTCGCGCAGGGTGTCGGCGACGGCCCAGGTCAGTGCGGCGGCGATGCCGGTGACGCCCCACAGTCCCCAGGCAGCGGCGGAGGCGTCCTCGACCAGGAGCGCGGGGAGGGCCGACAGGCCTGCGAGCGGCAGAACGACGGACACCTCGCGGGTGGGACCGTGGTGCCGGTGGACGTGGACGGCGCAGATCGCCACAGCGAGAACGCCGATGGCAAGCAGGAGCCAGATCAGTACGGTCACGGTCGGCCACCGCCCGGGACGGTTGCAGGCGGCGTACGGACGGGGGACCGCGAGGCCGGCGTGCGGTGTCGAAGACGGGGCCGGAAGGCGGGGGTGCGGGTTGCGTGGGCGGTCCAGTCCTCGCCGAGGTGGGCGGCGACCTCGCGTTCCTCGCCACGGGCGGGGCGGACGTACACGTACACCAGGATCGGGAACATGAGGAGGGTCGGGAGGGTCGGCCACTGGAACAGGAAGCCGGTCATGACGAGGAGGAAGCCGTCGTACCGCGGGTGGCGCACCCACTCGTACGGTCCGGTGACGGCCGGCCGGTCGTGCTGGGCAGCGTCGTGGAGGCGTTTCCACGAGGCGGCGATGAGCCAGAATCCGCCGGCGATGGCGACGTAGCCGGCGAGGTGGAACGGGCTGAGGCGCGGGTCACCGGACCAGCCGGTCAGGTCGTTCCACAGGTGCCCGCCGGCATGCGTGTCCTTCGGGAGCGGGAAGGTGCTGCCGAGCCGACTGCCCCGGAGGCAGACGGTCGGCGGAATGCCGTACATCTCGGTGAACAGCGCGGCCATGAAGGCGCTGTGGGCGCCCGCAGGCCGCCAGTCGCGGCGGGTCTTCGGGTGGAAGAAGCTCGCCGCGAAGACGACGGACAGCGGACTGTTCAGGACGGCCGGCGGCCACAGGCCGTACGCGGCGTCAGCCATGGCGGCCTCCCGCACCTGCCTGAGCCGAGGCTTCCGGGAGGCGGTGGCCGTGAGCGATGGCGGTCATGCGGCGTTCGTACGCGGCTGCGTCGATCCGGTCGCGCAGCCTCAGGGCGATCAGCCGCCGCTCGGCGGCCGCCAGGGCGGCCCGGCGCCCGGCCAGGCGGGCCAGCGGGGGCCGTCGGGACTCGTCCGGGGTGATCAGGCGGGCGATGTCGTAGAAGATGCCTGCAGCGATCAGTCCCCCGGCGACGATGGCAATGACGGCGATCATGGAACCCGCCTCCGGCCCGGATCCGGCGGTCAGAGCCGCTCGGCATCGTCGTGGTCGTTATCTTCGCGCCGGTCGTGGTGACCGCTGTGCGTGTTCTGATCGTGCGTGCCGCGCATCATGAAGAACATCATCAGCGGGCAGGCCAGCGCGATGCCGAGGATCGCGAGCGTGCCGACGGGAACGCCGAGGGTGAGGGCGCCGACGACGGCGATCGCAACGGCGACGGCGTACAGACCCCCGTGGTTGCTCTTCATCACGGGCCTCCTTCCTCCCTGCCATCGTCTCGCTGAGGGACCGGGCATGGTGGGGCCGAACGGTCCCCTTCCAGAGGGCCGGGCAGCCCCTGCCTCGCAGGGGTGGCAGGAGGGGGAGGCCGCGCGGGAGGCTGGATGGGGCAGGCGCGCGAGGAGGCGAGCCCCATGACTGTTGCGGATGTGGTCGTCGTCGTGGTCGCCGTCGGTCTGATCACGATGTCGGGCCGGTACTTCTTCGGTGCGCGCAGAGCCGGGACCGCCCGTGTGGAGGGAGGGGTGCAGCGGGTCGACGTGATCGTGCGGGGCGGCTACAGCCCGAGCTTGATCAAGGTGCGGCAGGGGACGCCGGTGGAGGTGGTCTTCGACCGGCAGGAGGCCGGTGAATGCACCTCCCGGGTCGTCTTCCCCGAGCTCAGGGCGGGTGCCGGACTGCCCGCCCACACCAGGACGACCGTTCGGCTGGATCCCGACCGGCCGGGCACGTTCGGCTTCGCCTGCGGGATGAACATGATCCACGGCACTCTGGTCGTCGAACCGGCGGACGGCGGCCCCCCGAGCGAGACCGGCGAAAAGCGGGAGGCCACGGCGGAGACGGTGGAGGCGTCGACCGAGGCTTCGGAGGCCGCGGACGTCGCCGAGCGGCAGGCCGAGATCGAGGATCTGGCCCGTCGGGTCGCCGTGGGTGCCGTGCTCACCGCCCCCGTGCTGTTCGCCGTGATGGCGCACGAGGTCTTCGGTGCCGACTGGGTGCCGGGGTGGATGCTCGACCACTGGTTCCAGCTTGCCCTGATCACTCCGGTGATGTTCTACACCGGCTCGCCGATCCATTCCATCGGCTGGGCGGCGTTGCGCCATCGTGGCGCGGACATGAACTCGCTCATCACACTGGGCACTTCCGCCGCCTACGGCTACAGCCTGCTCGTCACCCTCCTCCCCGGTCTCCTGCCCGAGGACGTACGGGAGGTCTACTTCGAGGCCGTCGGGGTCGTCCTCACCCTGATCCTCCTGGGACGGCTTCTGGAGGCCCGGGCGAAGGCCGGCACCGGAGAGGCCATCCGCTCCCTGATCGGCCTGCAGGCCCGCACCGCACGGGTCGTACGGAACGGGGCCGAAAGCGAGATCCCCGTGGAGGAGGTGGTCGTCGGAGACGAGATCCTCATCCGGCCAGGAGAGAAGATCCCCGTCGACGCCGACGTCCTCTCCGGATCGTCCGCCGTGGACGAGTCGATGGTGACCGGCGAGCCGATGCCCGTCACCAAGCGGGCGGGCGACGGCGTCATCGGCGCCACCGTCAACACCACCGGCTCGTTGCGGGTTCGCGCGGCCAAGGTCGGCTCCGACACGGTGCTCGCCCAGATCGTCCGTCTCGTGCAGCAGGCGCAGGCTTCCAAGGCCCCCATCCAGCGCCTCGCCGACGCGATCTCCGCCTACTTCGTCCCGGCCGTGATCGCGATCGCGATCGCCACCTTCGCCCTCTGGTACACGGTCGGCCCCGCACCGGCTCTCACTCTCGCCCTGGTCTCGGCCGTCGCCGTACTGATCGTCGCCTGCCCCTGCGCCCTCGGCCTGGCCACCCCGCTCTCGGTCATGATCGGCACCGGTAAGGGCGCCCGGGCCGGCATTCTCATCCGCTCGGCCGAGGCACTGGAAACCGCGCACGAGCTCGACACGATCGTCCTGGACAAGACGGGCACCGTCACCGAGGGCAGACCGGTGCTCACCGATGTCGAGCCGGTCGGCGGCTACGCCGAGGACGAGCTGCTGTCGCTCGCGGCCGGGGCCGAGAGCGACAGCGAACACCCGCTCGCCCGCGCGGTCGTCGAAGGCGCCCGCGACCGCGGCCTGACCATCCCCGCGGCCTCGGCCTTCGACTCCGTCACCGGCAAAGGCGTCCGGGCCACCGTGAGCGGGCGCCCCCTGCTCATCGGCACGGCCCGGCTCCTCACGGACGCCGGCGTCGACACCACCGACGTCGCTCAGCACGCCGAGCGCCTGTCGGAGCAGGGCAGGACACCCGTGCTCGTCGCGGTCGACGGACGCGCCGCCGGTGCTCTGGCCGTCGCCGACACCGTCAAGGACGATTCCGCCCAGGCCGTCGCCGCCCTACGGCACCTCGGCACCGAGATCGTGATGCTGACCGGCGACAACGCCCGCACCGCCGCCGCCATCGCCGGTCAGATCGGCATCCCCCGCGTCCTGGCCGAGGTGCTGCCCGAGCACAAGGCCGACGAGATCCGCCGTCTTCAAGGGGAGGGCCGCACTGTCGGCATGGTCGGCGACGGCATCAACGACGCCCCTGCCCTCGCCCAGGCAGACGTCGGCCTGGCGATCGGCACGGGCACCGACGTCGCCATCGAGTCCGCCGACATCACCCTCGTCTCCGGCTCCCTCGCCGGAGTCGTCACCGCGATCCGCCTGTCCCGCGCCACCATGCGCAACATCAAGCAGAACCTTTTCTTCGCCCTCGTCTACAACGCCGTCGGCATCCCTCTCGCGGCCGGCGCCCTCTACCCCCCGTGGGGCATCCGCCTCAGCCCGATCATCGCCGCGGCCGCCATGGCCCTGTCCTCCCTGTCCGTCGTCACCAACGCCTCCAGGCTCCGCCGCTGGCTCCCCACGCCACTCCCCACGGAGGCCGAGGTCGAGGCGGTGCGTGTACGACCGGACGTCGAGGCGGGAACCGACCGGGCGGCACCGGACGAAGATGGTTACAAGGAAAGGGAGTTGGCTGTCGACCCGGTGTGCGGCATGCGTGTCGATCCCGCCACCGCGCCCGAACGCCGCGCACACCCGGACGGAGGCACCCTCTCCTTCTGCTCCGCCCACTGCGCCTCGGCCTTCGACCACTCCCCCGACCGATTCACCAGCACGTCGGCGGAGAGCCCCGCACCACCCGTACGAGGTCATGAACACCATTGAGGTGGAGGAAGCATCGGGCCCCACTCGACGGCGCCGAATCAGCGGCTCGTCGGCGGAGCGTGGCTGGCCGCGAAGGCATGACCGGCACCCGCCTCGTGGCCGACAGGAACCAGGATGCATCGTCGGGGCGGTCCGCGGTCGGTGGCTGTGGTGTTCATGTCCCGGCGCTTCCTCCGGCGCCGGCAGTCTGCGGGGCGGCGCCGGGGAGCCGGAGGCGTTTGAGGGCGAGGGCGTTGACGGCGACGATGATGCTGGAGCCGGACATGGTCAGGGCGGCGATCTCGGGGCGAAGCACCAGGCCGGTGGCGGGTTCGAAGACGCCGGCGGCGATGGGCAGGGCGACGGCGTTGTAGCCGATGGCCCAGCCGAGGTTCTGTCGCATCTTGCGCAAGGTGCCACGGCCGATGCGCAGGGCGGTGGGTACGTCGAGGGGGTCGGAGCGCATCAGGACGAGGTCGGCGGTCTCGATGGCGACGTCGGTGCCGGCCCCGATGGCGATGCCGAGGTCGGCCTGGGCGAGGGCGGGCGCGTCGTTGACGCCGTCGCCGACCATGGCCACTTTGCTTCCACCGGCCTGGAGTTCGGCGACCTTGGCCGCCTTGTCGCCGGGCAGGACCTCGGCGATGACCGTCTCGATGCCGAGGTGCCCGGCGATCCTGCGGGCGGTGGCCTCGTTGTCGCCGGTGAGCATGACGACCTCGACGCCGAGGTCGCGCAGTTCTGCCACCGCCGTGGCGGAGGTCTCCCGGGGCACGTCCGCGATGCCGATCAGCGCCGCCGCCTGCCCGTCCACGGCAGCGACGACGACCGTGCGCCCCGTCGCGGTCAGCTCCTCGCGACGGGCGGCGAGTTCGCCGAGTTCCACCCCCTCGCGCATCGCGAGGCGGAGGTTGCCGACCGCCACACGATGGCCGTCCACGACGGCGGTCGCACCGTGGCCGGGCACGTTCTCGAAGTGACGGGCGTCCACCGCCTCCACGCCGTGTCCCCGTGCGTATCGGACGACCGCTTCTGCGAGGGGGTGCTCTGACTCGCTCTCCACTGCGGCCACCAGCCGCAGCACCTCCAGCTCGTCCCGGCCCGGTCCGGTGACGATGCCGGTGACCTCGGGCTCGCCCTTGGTGAGAGTCCCGGTCTTGTCCATGACCACCACCTGGATACGCGCGGAGTTCTCCAGGGCCACGGCGTTCTTGAACAGCACACCGCGGCGTGCGCCCAGACCCGTGCCGACCATGATCGCGGTCGGGGTGGCCAGGCCGAGGGCGTCGGGGCAGGTGATGACGACGACGGTGATCGCGAAGAGCATGGCGGTGCTGAAAGGCCGGTCGGTGGCGAGCAGCCAGACGGCCAGGGTCAGGGCTCCGCCGACGAGCGCGACGAAGACCAGCCAGAACGCGGCCCTGTCCGCAAGCCGCTGGCCGGGAGCCTTGGAGTTCTGCGCCTCCTGGACGAGCTTGACGATCTGGGCGAGCGCCGTGTCGGAGCCGACTTTGGTGGCGCGCACGCGCAGAGTGCCGTTCGCGTTGAGGGTGGCTCCCACCACAGGCGAGCCGGGTGCCTTGTGGACGGGCAGGCTCTCTCCGGTGACGGTCGACTCGTCGACCTCGCTCTCGCCGGCCTCGACCACCCCGTCCGCGGCGATCTTCGTGCCCGGACGGACGAGCATCAGGTCTCCGACGGCGACCTCGCTCGTGGGTACCTCGAAGGGCTCACCGTCGCGCAGGATCACCGCCCTGGGAGGGGCCAGGTCGAGGAGCGTACGGATGGCGTCGTTGGCCCCGCCCCGGGCCCGCATCTCGAACCAGTGCCCGAGCAGGACGAAGGAGGCCAGCACCGTCGCCGCCTCGTAGAAGACGTCCCCGCCGCCGGTGAGCGTGATCACCAGGGAGTACAGCCAGCCGGCACCGACGGCGACCGCCACCAGGACCATCATGTCCAGGGTGCGGGCGCGCAGCGCCCGCACGGCGCCGTCGAAGAAGATCGCGCAGGAGTAGAGGATCACGGGCAGGCTCAGCAGGAGAGCCCAGACGTCCTGCCGCAGCCCGAACGGCACGGGCGCGTGCAGACCGAACACGTCCTCGCCGATCGGTGACCAGATCAGGATCGGGATCGAGAAGAACACCGCCACCAGGAAGCGGTTGCGCATGTCCGCGACCATCGACGCCATCGACATGCCCGCATGACCGCCGTGGCCCATCGCCTCATGGGGTGATCCGACGGTTTCCGGAGCAGATGGCGGGTGCGTGTGCGGCTGAGGGGCCGCCTCGGCGGGGGTGGGCGGTGGGGTGGCCGCCCCGGTGGGGGTGGGCGGGTCGGGCTCGGTCATGGGGTCGCAGAGGTGCGCGGGCACGGACTGGCCGGCGCAGTGATAGCCGCACTCGGTCACCCAACGGCGCAGCTCCGCCACTGACGTACGCCGTGGGTCGAAGACCACGGTCGCGGACTGGGCGACGGGGTTCGCCTCGACCGCGACGACACCGGGTCGTCGCCCGAGCACCGCCTCGACGGTGGACTGCTGCGAGGCCCAGTTCAGTCCCCGTACGTCGAGCACGGCGGTGCTCTGTTCTTCGGCAGGGCCTGGCGGGTGGTGCTCGTGGCGGTTGCCCGGGGGGTGCGTCACGGCTGCTCCTCCTTACGGCGAGGTCTGCGGGCCCTTGGACGTACTGGCGGACGGAAAGGTCCGGCGGGGCCGCGGGCCGTCTGCGTCGTGGACGCCTCCAGGATCAAGCCGTTCCCCGGGATGGGCGGGGCACCTGGGCGACGGAGGGCAGCCAGGGCCTCATGGAGCGGACCGGCAACGTTTGCCGCGATGGCTGTTCCTCGCATGGCTCCTCGCCTCCAGACGGTGATCACGGCCTTCCGGCATCGACCGGAACACCTGCCGAGTCTGGACGGCAGAGGTTCCGCCGCGTTCGGCAACCCGCCGCTCTGCTTCCGCGTCACTCGATTGCCTCTGGCTGGTACCGGCACAAGCCCGGAGCGCCCCACAGGGGGAACCCGCGACCGGGATCGGGCCCGCTGCACAACAGGCCGTCTTGGAACGCTGCCCGCCTCGGCTCCGTCGGTTCCGGTCCGGCGGAACCACCGCGTCGTGCGCCGACTGTCGGACGGTGCCTCCGCCCAGTCCGGAACGGAAGACGGCGATGGCGCGAACGGGTCACCCGCGGTGGTGATGCCCTCCCGTGCGGTCCTTGAGGTGGCGACGAGCGGCATGCTCCTCATGAAGGCGGCCGTCTGCGTGAAAAGCACAGGCGGTCCACGCGCACTTCGGGACCGCCGCCGCGCCAGTCGATCAGCGGCCGGGAAAACACCGGCAGGGAACGCCTGCACGAAGGGCCCCGCGCCCGCCGGCGACCGGCGCCACGAGCAGACCGCGGGCCCATGCGTGGATCACACGTGGGCCCGCGACGGCTACGGGGCGCCGGACCGGATCAGTGGCTGTGCGACGTATGTCCGTCGTCTGCCGGCTCGGCGGGTGCCTTGGCCGGGTCCTCCTGTTCAGCGGGAACCTGGTCCTGCTTTGCCGGGACCGGCTCAGCGGGAGGGTCCTGCTTTGCGGGGGCCTCGCTCGTGGAGCCGTGGTCGTGGCCGTGGCCGTCGGAGCCGATGGTGCCGGCGAGGGCGGTCATGCCCAGCCAGGCGAGTGCCGCGATGACGGCGACGACGGCCGCGAAGGGGCTGACGAGGTGCCGCCAGCGGCCCTTCGAGTCTTTGGCGACGAACGCGACGTACGACATGAGCAACCCGACGGGGGTCATCCAGGCGCTGCGCTCGGGGAACTGCTCGAAGTGCTGGATGCCTCCGCCGACCAGGCCGACACCGAAGGACAGCAGAAGGGAGAAGGCGACCAGCGAGACTGCCTGGCCCAGCGCCGGACGCTCGTCGGCCAGCACGAACTCGTTGACGACGGTCCCCAGGAGGAACACGAGGGCGCCGATGACGCAGATGATCGTGTACAGCGACGGATCGATCGGGTAGTGGACGACGGCACCGGCGATGAGGGCGGCACCCATGAAGTAGAGCATCTGCCCGATGTAGCGAGCCGGGAGCGACTTCTTGTCGAAGGCGGGGCGCCGATGTCTCGTCGGGGGAGTCTCGTGGATCTCGGGCTTGAGAGCGGTGGTCATGCGGGGTGACGCCTTTCGGTTCTTGGTCGTGAGAAGCGGGCAGGGGCGGCGCCGGCACCAGTGGTGCAGGCGTCACGCCGGTGCGGCTCTCAGCAGCGCAGGACCGAAAGTCGGTGGAGGCACGGTGGGTCGCCGGTGCGGCTGAGCCAGCGGTGTGTGACCGCTGCCCATCGGCGGAGTACCCAGAGGACTCGACCGGAGCCCCCGCGCCCGAGGGCGAACGTGTACAGGGCGGAGACGATGCACAGCAGCACCAGGCAGCCTTCTCCGACCCCGTTGTGACCGCAGGGGGGCTCTTCGTCGGCAGGGTGGCCCGGTGTTCGGGTGGCGTCCTCGCCGGCCACGTCGGCGTGAGCGTGCTGACCTTCGTCCCCCGTGGCGACGAACGGGGATGCGGCGGCGTGCCCGCTGTGGACGGGGTGATGTGAGGCCAGGGCGTACATCGCGACCACAGCCAGCACCACCGCGAGAAGCGTTGCCCGCAGCAACACCCCGGTGTGATGGTCACGAGGGACCTGGGCTGAGATCACGCTTCACGACCATAGAAGGGCTTGGTGACGGGAATGCCGACAGGGGGCGTCCCCACCTGGACTGGGAGGAAGATAGCACCAGGTGTCGATACGTCCGCACGGCTTCCACGGCCCGGGCCGCGACGTACCCGGATGGCCGAACCGTTGCGTGGCGGGGTGAAGGTCGATCTCAGCGGCACTTTCGTACCGCACCACGAACCGCGGGGTCCGGGCGGCGAACGGCGCCGACCGCCGCGCCACTCAGGCTTCTGGTGGAAGGCCATGTCCCGTTGCCATCTGCTGCGGGAGCGGCCTGCCTGGCATTCCGGCAGGCCGCTCCCGTATCGCCGCGATCTCTACTTCAGGTAGCCGAGCACGGTCATCATCCCGGACTCGGCGTGGTAGACGTTGTGGCAGTGGATCATCCACAGGCCCGGGTTGTCGGCGTCGAAGTCGACCTCCAGCCGCTTCCCCGGCAGCACGATCGAGGTGTCCTTGCGGGCGCCGCCGTCGGCGAGCGCGTAGGTGTGGCCGTGCAGGTGCATCGGGTGCCACATCGTCGTGCTGTTCACGAAGGCCAGGCGGACACGCTCTCCCGAGCGGACGGGGTAGCGCTGCGCGGGGTCGTACTTCTTGCCGTTGATGGCCCAGTCGTACCTCATCATCGAACCGGTCAGATCGAACTCGATGGTGCGGTCGGGCCGGCTCGGTTCAAGGCGGACCGACTCCGCGGCCTTGAGCCGGCCTCCGTGCAGCACCTTGCCGTCGAGCTCCTTCGGGCGCGTGGAGGCGGTGGGAGCGGCACCCGCGCCGGTGCGCAGGACGGCGAGGGCGGTGCGGCCCTTGCCCTCGGCGAGCGCGGTCAGCGGGAAGGTGCCGCTTCCGACGGTGACGAGGGCGTCGATGCGCTCGCCCATGCCGAGCAGCAGGGCGTCCGCCTCTGTGTGCTCGACGGGGAAGCCGTCGGTGTGGGTGACGGTGAGCTTGTGGCTGCCGAGAGCGACACGGAAGGCGGTGTCGCCGCCGGCGTTGATGATCCGCAGCCGGATCCGGTCGCCGGGCCGGGCGGTGTAGGTCTGCGGGTTCTCCGGCGTACGGCCGTTGATCAGGTAGTGCGGGTAGCCGACGTCGCCCGTGTCGCCGCCGAGGAGATCGCTGCTCGCGCCCATGAGCATGCGGGAGGGGCCGGGCGGTGTGGGGGACGGTGACTTCCGGGCCGTCATCGACATGCTGGACATGTCGTGGCCCTGAGCACCGCCCGAGTGACCGCCGTGGTCCATGCCGCCCATGCCCTTGCCGAGCTCGGCGAGGACCGTGTCCGGGGTGGAGCCGTCGACGCCGTCGACCCAGTCGTCGAGGACGATCACCCACTCCTCGTCGTACTTCAGGGGCTCCTTGGGGTCCTCGACGATGAGCGGCGCGTACAGGCCGCGGTCCTGCTGGACTCCGGAGTGCGGGTGGAGCCAGTACGTGCCGGGGTGGGAGACCGCGAAGCGGTACTCGTAGGAGCCGCCGGCCTTGACGTCGCGCTGGGTCAGGCCGGGCACGCCGTCCATGTCGTTGCGCAGCGCGAGGCCGTGCCAGTGGATGCTCGTGGCCTGGGGGAGGTTGTTGGCGAGGGTGAGCGCGAGGGTGTCACCGGCGGTGACGCGGACCTCCTTGCCGGGGAGCTCGTCCCCGTACGCCCAGGAGCGGACCGTGCGTCCGCCGCCGAGGTCGAGCGGGGTCTCGACGGCGGTGAGCCTCACCCTGCGCTCGGGGCCGGGCTTGCGCAGCGCCTCGGTCGCCCCGACCTCCTTGCTGTCGGGGGTGACGTAGTCGCCGGTCGGCGCCGATGCGCCGCTTCCGTGGGACGAGTGGCCCGTGCCGCTGCCGGAGCAGGCGGTCAGCAGACCGGTGCCGGCGGCTGCGAGTCCGGCGCCGAGGACTGTACGACGGGTGAGTCGGGTCATGACGGTGGAACCTCTTGACGTGGTCGTTGCATGCGAAAGGGGCCGGTGCCGCTCGCGGTGAGGAGCGGTCGGCCGCCCTATATGCGCAGCAACGACAGGCGTGTCAGGAGGGACCCGGGCGGGACGGGAGGCGGGATCGCGCGGAGCGCGTGCGCCAGTCGCTCCGTCGCCCGCGGCACATGGCCGAGGGGCAGCCGCCTGCGGGCCGCACGCCACAGGAGAAGCAGTCCGGTGCCCGCGCCGAGCACGGCGAGACAGAGCGCGGCGACTCCCGCCCCGTGGGCGGGTGCGGGGTGCGACGCGTCATGGTCGTCGGCGGCAGCCGCTTGCTCCACCATCGAGGCGGAGGCATGCGAACCGGCCGTCGTGTGGACGGTGGTGCCGACGGCGCGGTGCTCTCCGGAGTGTCCCAGGGCGTGCATGAAGACGATGCCGAAGAGCAGCGCGACGGCGAGCACACATCGGCCCAGCCATGTCGCGGTCTCCCGGCGCATCGCCACTTCGCCCTCCGTCCTCGGCCCGGTCCGTAGCGACCTGACTCCCCCATGATACGGGGAGGGGGTATGGCCGCCGTCAGTGACCGTGGCGACGGCCGCGATGGCGACCATGCTCATGGCTCGGCTCCTCCTCCGCCCCGGCGGGAGTCCGATCCGCGCTTCGGACCGCGGGCAGCAGCCCGGCCCAGGTCACGGCGACGAGCCGGCGCACCGCCGCCTTCGACGGGAGCCCTGCCGCAGCCCCCAGGGAGTGCAGGCAGTACACGGCGAGCTCACCGGCCGGCACGTCGTCACGCAGCGCACCGCCGGCCGCGCCCTCCGTGACCAGCTCGGTGACCAGCCCGAGAAGCCGTTGGTGGGCCTGGGCGATGCCCGGTCCCTGGTGCAGGAGCGCCGCCATCTCGGAGCCGTGGTGCTCGTGGCGCTCGTACGACATGAGGGCGTACGCCTCGAGGACGGCCCGAAGCCGCTCGTCCGGGTCGGCGATCCGGTCCCGTACGGCTTCGAGCCGTTCCAGGTGGCCGGCGACCCGGCGCTCGTGCCAGGCGGTCAGGACCGACTCGACGTCCGGGAAGTACTTGTAGAGCGTGGCCCGCCCGATGCCGGTCTCCTGCGCGATCCGCGACATCGTCACGGACAGCAGTCCGTGCTCCGCGACCAGCGCGGCGGCGGCGTCCAGCACCGCGTCGCGGACGGCGCCGCGGTGCGCCTCGATCGTCTCGTTCCACAGCTTCGGCATGCCCATAATGTACGGGACGTCGAGACAGCGACAGAGCGACTTGACAGAGACACTCTGTCTCGCAAAAGCTGAACGCGCTTGACGGCGGAGCGCCGTCCCCTACGAAGCGGAGCCCTCCGATGTCCGATGAACCCCGCCAGTCCGCTCCGCAGCACACCCCCCGGCCCCGCTGGGTGACCGTCCTCATGATCGGAGCGGCGGTACTGGTCGTTGCCTTCATCGCCCTGCACCTGGCCGGGGGCGGCATGAGGGGTCACGGCTGATGGTCATGTCCCCGCGCGTGCGCAGGCTCGCCCTCACCGCCCACGTGACGGCGTCCGTCGGCTGGTTCGGCGCGGTGGCGGTCTTCCTGGCCCTGGCCGTCACCGGGCTGATCGCACGGGACGCCCTGACGGTGAGGTCGGTGTACGTCACGATGGGCGTGACCGGCCGGTACGTGATCGTGCCGCTCTGCTTCGCCGCACTCGCGACCGGCGTCGCGTCCTCCCTCGGCACGACCTGGGGGCTCCTGCGCCACTACTGGATCACCGTGAAGCTGACGATCACGGCGCTCGCCACCGGAGCCCTCCTCCTCCACCTGCCACCGATCAGCCGCCTCGCCGACGCCGCGGCCTCCCCCGCCTGGACCGGCGACGACCTCGCGGGCCTGCGGACCCAGCTCGTCGTCCAGTCCGGCGCGGCACTCGTCGTGCTCCTGGGCGCGACCGCCCTGTCGGTGTACAAGCCGCAGGGCCGTACGAGGTACGGGCAGCGAATGCAGCAGCTCCAGGCCTCGGCCACACGGTCGGGCGCAGAGGCAGGGGCCGCCGGCTGACGCGGTCCGTCAGGCCGCCCCGTGGGCGACGGAGAACACCGCGAGGGTCCCGACGGGGAAGACGGGCGCGAATGCGACGGCCGCCCCTACGGCGGGGGAACATCGGCGGGACCTTGTGACGGGACCCGGTGACGGGACCCGCCGGGGACTCCGCGGGAACAGGGAAGCAGCCGCTGCCGCCAGGATCCCGACGGCGATCCGCCCAGCCGTACCTTGCGGTTCCTGACCGGTCGGCCGACAGCCAGGCGGCGGGAGTCCGGGACGCGCCGGCGGTGTCTTTCCGCCGCACGCCAGACCCGGCTCGGCCCACGCTCAGGCCGGGCCCACCGCCTTGCCCGACCTGCGGATCGGTGGCCCGAGGACCTTGTCGACTTCCGCGGCCGCCCCGTCGAGGAGCTCCTCGCCGAACAGGCAGAGAGACCCTTCCCAAGGGTGTCCGAAACTGCCGAAGCGGAAGTCCTCCGCGAGGAAGACGAAGTAGTCCCCGTCGGGATACGGGCTCAGCGGCCAGGCCGGTTGCCCGGGCCCGCCGACGTCCTGCGGTACGAAGCGATACGACGTGTGCTGCCAGTCGAGGGCGAACAGAGTGCCCGAAGGGCCGGCGCAGGAAGACAACCCTTGCTCGATCACCGCGACCAGGTAGTCCAGGCGCTCGTAACTCGGATCATCGTCAAGCGCAGCGAGGCTCCAGGTCACCGACGCGACGGGCTCCTCGATGGCCGGCCACTTGATCGGATTCGTACTCGGACGGAAGCTGAAATCCTCGTAGAAACGGGCCCATACGCGTCGGTACTCGGCCTCCGGCAGCACGACCACGGGATCTCCCCTCATGCCGGGATCCTATCGATCAGCCCGATGGCCCTGAAAGATCGTTCGTGGAAGTGCGGACGGAACCCTGGACTTCCCAGTCGGCGCTCGCAGGTCGCCCGGACCTGCTGAGAGCCGGCCACCGCGGAGTGAGGGTCTTGCGCAGACGCGTGTGGTTTCTGCGGCCGTGCCGGTGAGTACCCGTACTCATGTCCGAGCGCGACCCGTGGTCCACCGTGGAGATCACCAACGGACCGACCCGAGGAACAACCGATGCCGACTGCGTCCCACCCCCACCGCGTCCCGCGCCTGCGCCGACTCCTTGCGCTCGCTTCGGGCAACTGGCTCGCCCGGGGTTATCTGGCGGTCTTCGCCGCCTCCTTCACGGCCATGTTCCTCTTCCCGCAGAGCGCCCTCGCCGGAAGCCCTCTGCTGCTGACCGCGCCCCTCTCCTTCCTGTGCGTGTTCCTCCCCCTCGACCCCGGCGCCGAGATCGACGGAGCGGCCGACGTGACGGCGGTCGCGGTCTTCGCCGGATGGCTCCTCCTGTGCGCCCTCGTGAACGCCGCCGTGCTCGGCGCCCTCGCCACGAGGGCCGCGACCGCCCCCTCGACCAGTGCGCGGAAGCCCCTCCCGCACGTCGCGGACCCGGCCGAGCAGAAGAGAACAGACACGACGGACCCCGCGGGCACCCGCCGGCGGAAGGTTCGGGCCCTGCTGGCGCCCGCGGTGGACAACTGGCTCGCGCGCGGCTACCTCGCCGTGGTCGCGGTGGCGCTGGGGTTCTTCCTGTACGCCGAGTTCGTGCTGCCGGACCCCGGGTTCGCCGGGATCTGGCCGCTCATGGCCACGGCCCCGTTCAGCATCCTCGCGATGGCGGTGTCGTCGCCCGTTGCGTACGACTCCTCGATCGCCTGGCTGAGCCCGTTGGTCTTCTCCCTCGGGGTGGCGCTGTCCGGGCTGGTCAACGCCGTGCTGCTCGGCCTGCTCGCACGCCGGCTGCGGACGCGGGAACCGCACCCGGCCACCTGAGCAAAGCGCCTCTTCGGTCGGCCGCCCCACGGCGTGCCGGCCGAAGAGGCGCATACCGCGCCGTGGAGCCCTGGGGGATCCACGGGCAGGGCGCGAGCGTCGACCGTCGGCGGACCCGCGACCGTCGCCCACCCCCGACTCCCCCGTGCGTTCCGTCTCCTCTGGGGCTCCATTTTGTCGGAAGCGATGCCGTTAAAGGTTCTCGTTGCCGGCAGCGACCGGCGGTGCAACGAAGAGCACCACGGGTCCTTTTCAACCTCCCATGGCCGGCCGCGCGTTGGACAGGTCCGCAGAGGGCGAAGCTCCTGGTAGACGGGTTCTCGACCAAGATCGCCCGCAGCCGCCAGGAGCTTCGCGTGCGTACGGGTCCTGCAACCATCCACAGGGGGCACGTAGAGCGGTTGGAGGACGGGCGGGGGTGAAGCTCGGCGTGTGGCTGTCGAACGCCGGAGGCCACCGGGGCCAAGCTCACCGACGTCGTCGCTCTTCATGAGCGGGGTGTACACGACGGCCTGCGGTTTCTGGTGATGGAGCGGGTTGACGGTTCGTCCTTCACCGATCGGACGCGCGACGGCACGCCGATGGAGCCGGTGGAGGCGCTGCGAGTCGCTCAGGGGATGTGCGCGGCTTTGGCGGCGGCGCACCGCGCCAAGGTCGTGCATCACGACATCAAGCCGTCGAACGTGATGCTCACGGCCGACGGACGGGTGAAGGTCGTCGACTTCGGCATCGCCGGCTTCACACACCAGGGCCGCCTTCACCGTCGCCCCGTCGTCGGCGATCAGCCCCGCCGGCACGCTCGAGTACGGGGCACCGGAACAGTTCCTCGACTCGCGCGGCGACGAACGCTCCGACCTGTACGCCCTGGGCAGCGTACTGTTCGCTCTCCTCACCGGGCAGCCTCCGTTCACCGGCGGCGACGGGCACACCATCCTGCACCGCAGATCGAGGAGGAGGCCCCACCCGTCGGCGCCCTGTGCCCCGGCATCCAGCCCCGGTCGGGCAGTTGCTCGCCGAGCTCCTGCGGAGCGAGCCGAACGAGCGCCCCCAGGGTGCGGATGCCGTCCACGAGCGCCTCGAACGCATGCGGTCCGTCGTGACGGAGTCCGGCCGGGAGCCACGCGAGCGCGCCACCCGGCTCTGGTCGTCTCGTACCGTCGAGGCCGGGAACCCTCCCAGGACTCCGCCCCCGCCTCACGGCGGCGATCCCCGCCGCGCCGGTGACCTGGCCCGCACCAACAGCGATACCCGTTCCCCATGGGGAGTGTGGAGGGCGCGCCGGAAACCGGGGGTGTGGCCGGGAGAAACGAGGGCAGGCGGGGAGTGAGCGAGTGGGACCGCTCCGACCGTCCGCTCTGCGGCCTCCCCCGACCGCGAGAGCGGCGACACGGGTACGGCCCGCACCAGCCAACGGTGCGGGCCGTACGCATACCCCGGGCTCCGCCCGGAGGGTGATCACGTGACCGGCCGCCGCAGCCGGGCACCGGTCCCGACGTCCACGTCTCACGCGGGCCTTGCGGCCCGTGAGCCCCCGGGCCTCGGGCCTCTCGGGGCCGGGCTCTGTCTCTCACCCCGGACGCAGACGGCAGACGGCCGCGTTCGGCCAGGTGGCGCCTTCGTCGGCAGCGTCGCCCCGCACCGGACGATCGCCGCTCTCGCGGTGCCCGAGCGGCCCGGCCTCCGTCGGTCCGCCGCGGGTCACCGTCTGCCGGGCGAGGAGTTCAGCTGCCGGAGATAGCGGGTCTGATCGGCGAGGAAGCCCTCGGCGTAGAGCCGGCGGGGTGCGGTGACCGCGGTCACCGCAAGGCGCCAGGCGGAGCTCTCCAGGTCGTGATCGACAAGGGAGTGCGTGGCGTCCGGGTAGCGGGCGACGGTCAGGGACTCCCGAGGAAGGGTGGCGCGGTAGACGGCTTCGGTGTCGGCGACGTCCACGTTGATGTCGTGGCCGGCCAGTACCAGTAGCAGCGGCGTGCCGCGCATGGCGGCCAGGTCGCCAGTCGCATCCGCACGGTAGTTGCGGGTGATGAACCCCCACCGCCCCGCGGTCATGCCGTCCGCATCACCGACCGTCGCACGGTACTGCGCGAACGTCGCGCCACGCCTCAGCAGGCCGAGCACGGTTTCCCTCCTGCGCAGTGCCGCCTGCCGCTCCTGGTCACCCGCGCCGTCCCGTGCGAGTTCCGCCAGGAGGTTGTAGCGGCCCTGGCGCAACCAGTTGACCGCCGGGGAGACGGCGATGACGAACTGCAGCCGTCCGTCCCGGGCGGCGACTCCGGGCAGGACCCAGCCGGCCTGGCTCGCGCCCCACAGCCCGATGCGCCGGCCGTCGATGTCCGGGCGGCTGCGGGCCCAGGCGATGGCGGCCAGTGTCTCCTCGGCCCGGTCGTCCATGCTCTGCTTCAGCCAGTCGCCTTCCGAGCCGCCGACGCCGGGCTTGCTGAACGACAGCGAGGCGTACCCGGCGCGGGCGAAGGATTCCCACAGCGGCCGGTAGAACGTCTCGTGCGTGGCGTCCACCGGGCCGTCGCCGTGCACGAAGACCACCAGTCCGAACGGACCTTCTCCCTGCTCAGGCAGTGCCAGCACGCCTTCGAGCAGCATGCCGTCGTGCCGCAAGGACACTTCCTGCTCCCTCAGTGCGTAGGTGTTCTGCCGCACCACCACCGCTCCGAGCCCCGCAGCCACCAGCAGCAGGGCCGCCAGGATCCCCGCCAGCCGCCGCCAGGTGCGCCGCACCGGCACACTCCCCGTTCTCAGCACCACCACTCCGTATCGATCGAAGTAAAAACGGTCGTTCCGATGATGAACGTATTAAGGTTGATAGGCAAGGTGATGTCGGAGACGGACGAGGGAGGGCGCGCGGATGAGCGTGGACGGCGACCCGGTGCTGCGGCGAGGAGTGCCCGCAGGCAGCGAGGATCAGGTGGCGGCGCTGTACTGGGAGGCGTTCGGCCGCAAGCTGGCACCGGCACTCGACCCGCCCGAAAAGGGGCGCGCCTTCATCGCGGCCCACCTGCACCACGACCGGGGGGTCGTCGCGCTCGCCGAAGGCCGGGTGGTCGCCGTGGCCGGCTACCAGCTCGCCGGAAGGGCGCTGACGGGCGGCGGCGTCAGGGACGTCCTCTCCACCTACGGCCCTGTGCGCGGCCTGCCGAAACTCGCGGTGCTGGCCTTGTTCGAACGCACCCCGGCCCCGCGGGAACTGGTCATGGACGGGATCGCCGTCGACGCCGCGTACCGCGGCCGGGGCATCGGTGGCCTCCTCCTGGCGCAGATCGCGGCCGTCGCCGCCGAGTCCGGCTGCCGCCGCATCCGCCTCGACGTCATCGACACCAACCCCCGCGCGCGGGCGCTGTACGAACGGCACGGCTTCACCGTCCACCACACCGAGCGCACCCCTTACCTGCGGCGCCTGATGGGCTTCGGCGCGGTCACCACCATGCACCGTCCCGTCACCGAGGCAGACGCGACGAGCCCGCGGGAGGCACGATGAACACCGCCACTCCCCCCGCGGCCGAAGGCCGGTCCGGACATCCGGAGATCCCCACCCGGCTGGTCGTGGCCGCCCTGGTCCGCGAGGACGGCACCGTCGACGCAGGCGAGTTGTACGCCGTCGCCGACCTGCTCGGCATGAGCGAGACCCAGATCAGGCTGTGCGTCAAACGCCTGGTCACCGAGGGCCGGTTCACCCAGGAGGGCCGCGGCCGCAAGGCGAAGCTGCGCGCCGTGGCCGACGCCACCGGCTCCTTGGCCCCGGACGCCGCCTACGTCCGCCACGCCTACCGGCAGGACGCGGGGCTCGCCCCCTGGGACGGCACCTGGCACCTGTTCGCCTTCGCCGTCCCCGAATCCCGCCGCACCGCCCGCGACGCCCTGCGCGAGCACCTCCTCCACCTCGGCGCAGCCCCCCTCCAAAGCGGCCTGTACGTCACCGCCAACCCGATCGCCGAACTCGTCCGCGGCCAAGCCCGGCACCTCGGCGTCCTCGACACCCTCACCAGCTTTTCCACCACACACATGCGGGTCGGCGACATCACCGACCCGCGCACGCTCGCAGCCGCCTTGTGGCCGCTCGACGAGATCGCCGAACGGCACGAACAGCTCGCCGCCTTCGCCGAAACCCGCCTCGCCCGCCTCACCCCGAACCAGGCCTTGTCCGGGGCCGAGCTGATCGGCACGGCCGTCGAACTCGCCGCCCGGTTCACCGCCGCGATGACACCCGACCCCCTCCTGCCACCCCAACTCCTCCCCCGGCCCTGGCCCGGAACCCGCGCCCGCCGCCTGGCCGCCGACTGCTGGCGTCGCCTGCACCGGAGCACGCACACCGGCGAAACCAGCCCCCTGCGCCTGTTCGCCCTCTACACCGACGCGATGAACCAGGCCGACGACGACCAGTGACCCGAGTAAGAGGTTTCTCGGTGGATCTCCGACTCGGAGGATCGACTGTCGCACCCTCTGCTGATCAAGATGCGTGTCGACTCGGCACCGTCGGCCCCGACGCCGGGGCTGTCCGGCTGTTGGGCGCGCTGCCGTCCGGTCGTGAGGTGCGGCTGGAACGGGGAGGGCTGCGGCGTGTGACCACGCCGTGCGCGGCGGCCCTGGAAGGGTGGGGCGCCGCGCGGGATCAGGCCCCGGTGCGGGCGACCGACAGGTCGACGTCGTAGGTCTCCTCGACGATCCCGTCGGGGAAGACCTTCAGCAGGTGCGCGCGTTCCTCGGCGAAGTAGGCGGTGCGGCGTTCCTCGGAGTCGACGAGGAACGCCGAGTGGCTGCCGAGGTTCGCCAGATGGGTGTCGAGGGGGACGCGGCGGCTCCAGCGCAGGGTGCGGCGGGTGAGGCCGAGGCGGCCTTCGGGGTCGGCGACGTCGGCGTACGTGCCGGGCTTCTCGTCCGCCTCGGTGTCGAGGCCGAAGTGTGCGGCCTGGCGGGCGCCCGCCTCGGCGATCCAGGGCACGTCCCCGGGGTTCGTGTTCCACCACAGCGCGATCGCACCGCCGGGGCGCAGCACGCGCAGTGCCTCCGGGATGGAGCGGGCGGGGTCGGTCCAGTGCCAGGACTGGGCGTAGGTGAGGAGGTCGACGGAGGCGGAAGCGAGGGGGAGGCGGTTGCCGTCGCCTCTGACGAGTGGCACGTCGGGGTGCGTGCGGCGGAACTCCGCCGCCATGCCGGAGCCGGGTTCCACGGCGATGACGTCGGAGCCTCGGGCGCGCAGCAGGCCGGTGGCTATGCCCGTACCGGCACCGATGTCGGCGACGCGGGCGCCGCACAGGGAGCGGCCGGTGAGTTCCTCGACCGCGTCGAGGAGGGCGGGCGGGTAGGAGGGGCGGTTGGCGGCGTACTGGGCCGCGGCCGTGTTGAAGGAGTGGGCTCGAGCGGTGTGGGTGGGAGCCGTCATGAGGTTCATCGTGCCCAGGACGGAGCGTTTCAGTGGGCCGTGGACGGCAATCGAGGAGCCGGCCGCGCAGAAGTCCGTGGACCGTCTCGAGGCTCACAGGGCCGCCGAAAGGCCCTGCGCCCCCTCAACGGCGCGGGCCACCGCGACGAGCCGAGACGCTTCTCGCTCCGGACCCTGAAGGCGTCCGGGAGAAGTGGCGGAAGTACTGGGCGGGCTTCCTGGAGATCCTCCCGACCGGCGACGACGCACTGAGAGTGGGCGCGTATCGCGGGGACGGCGGCCGAGAGGGTGGCCCGCCGCCCCTCCTCGAAGCGGCCGACTGGGTCGATGGCCGTAGCCGATGCCCGTAGCTTCGGGCGGGAACGGCGTCCCCAGTCGCCGTACCGGGGAGCCAGCTCCATCCCGCCTCGTACGTCGTACGGCACCCCTGCCCCCCGTGTCCCGGACAAGGCCACGCCTGTCCGGGACAGCGGCCGTCCCTTGCCCTGGCGCCCGCCCCGCCCGAACGCTGGATCGCAGCCCTCTCCACCGATGGACCGACGAAGGGATACGCCCATGTCCGCATCGCCCGTCGCCGCCCGCATCGCCCTGGCGGCGCTGCTGCTCGCCGTGCCGGCCGCCGTGGCCGCTCCGGCCGAGGCGGCGCCCCCGGCAGCCGACTGCCCGTGGTACCAGGGCGCGCCGCCGAGCAGCCTGAACCCGTACAGCAGCACGGACTACGCCGCCGGCAGCGCGCCCATCCGGGTCGGCCCCTACGATGCCTGCACCGCCGTCTCCACCAAGCCGTCCGGAACGGCGATCACGGTGAACTGTTACGTCACCAACAGCTACGGCAACACCTGGTCGTACGTCCGCGGCAGCGGCTGGGTCTACGACGGGAACCTGCGCAACGGCGGCTCCCCGCACCCCTGCCGTTTCTGATCCTCCTCCCGACCCCACCCCGGCACCCGTCAGTACACCTCGGGCAGGCCCCGCGGCTGACGGGGCGATGCGGGCGGCACGGTAGGAGTCGTCCGTTGCCTCCGAGAACCGGCAACGGACGACGAGACGCGTCGTATCGGGGTGTGGGTACGCCCCGGAGCCGTGCAGACCGCTCACGGTCGGCGGCAGGCGGTCGGGGAGCGTCGGTCAGGGGGTGTCGCCGGTGTAGTAGAAGCGGCAGGCGACTCCTGGGCCCGGCCCGCGCGGGTCGCCGGGGCGCGGGTCGTACAGCGCACGCCCGCCGGGCCACTTCGACAGCTCGGTGGTCAGAGCGACGCCGTCGTCGACCTCCTCGATCCGCCAGCCGTGGATGTCCAGCAGGAGACCGTCCAGCGGACCGCCGACGAGTTCGGCGTAGGTCCGGTCCAGCCGCGGCCCCGGGTCGGGGTCGTCGTGGTCACGGCCGTAGACCCGGCCGCGCAGCAGTTGCTCGTCACCGTTCATGCCGCCCAGCCTTCCAGCCACCACTGACAACACGGTCCGGCAGTGGCCCCGCCGTGGAGGGGGCCTCTTCCCCACGGCTCTCGCGCGGGAAAGGGGTGCCGTCGCGGGGAGGCTTGGCCACCCGGGCTGAACAGGGAAAACAAGCAGTGCTCGAAGTACTGGGCTCCCATTTCCGGCAACACCTCCGGTCCCCTGCCGCCTGCAACCGTCCGACAACGGTTCAGCCGCCCCCCGGTGCAACCCCCTCCGCGCACACGACGGCCGTAAGTTCCCACTGGCCGGTCGCCATCGCGTCGAACGTCTCCGTGCGCACCGAGCGGTCCCCGTCGTCGCGGGCTTTCGCGTACAGGGCGGGCCGGCGGGCCTCCGCTCCGGGCGCGCATGCGGTCACCAGCGCCTCGCCGGTGTCTGGAGAGCCGTGTCCGTCAACGCTCCGCAGCCCAACCAGCCCAACCAGCCCGGTCGCCGGCGGTTCACCCGCCGCCTGCATGCCGTCGTCTCGCACTTGCGCACGCAGGGGCAGAGCACGGGTCCGTTCGTCAGGACGTCCACTGTGCGGCCGACCTCGGCTCACCGCTTCATTGGTGTCATCGCAACAGCCGAGCGACCAAGTGTGTTGACGGCTGCCGAAATCCACCCCGTGGTTTCATCAGACTTCACCGGCTGCTCCGTTTGGGGCATCGCGGCGAATCAGCTGGTCGATCTCTTCGGCGGAGTCGGCGGCGAGGCGGTAGATGCCCTGGAGGCTCGCTGAACGGATCAGGCGCCCGTCCTCCACGTGCTTGAGCAGTCGCTCACCCCGGCGGGATGTGTACGTCAGGCGCTCCAGGAGGTCCCCTGGGACAACCGTGTCGAACCTGAGCGGGGCACCTGGCGGTCCGACGAGCACTTCGGTGACACATCCGGTCTTGAGCGGACGCCAGTCCAGCAACTTCACGTAGTCGTCATCGGGAAGCGCCGAGCCGACGTTCTCGTAGGGGACGATGTGAGCCACCTCCAGCGCCCCCAGCAGATGGAGACGGGTGCGGTGGGCGCGCACGGGGTAGATGCGGTCGCCAGGCTGCACTCCCGCACGCAGGAAGCTCGGCAGCGACTGGTACGGCCCGCCGAACAGCATCGTCAGCCGCCGGCCGGTATAGCCGGATCGCTCAAGCTCTCGGCACAAGTCGTTGGTCCACAACGTCGTATAGGAGTTCGGCACGCCAGCACGGTAACCGTGCCCTCTGACAGACACCGTGCCGGAAGCCGACGTCAGTACGTGGTGACACGCTCGCGGCGCCGCGCGTCGGCAATCGTGAGCACCGTGATCAGCAGCCTGAACGCCTTGCGGCGTTCGTCGAGGGGTGGGAGGCCGGCGGTCTTCCCCGCGCGAGCCCGTTGAGCAGGACATCGCGTTCGTTCATGACTGCCTCCCGTGGGACGGGTGCGGCTCCCCCACCCCGCGCACAGGGCCTGCCGATCCCCGCACCACGCCCGGCAGGCCCTGCGCCACTGCCCGGGCCGGTGCCTCACGCCGACCTGGGGGCGAGCTCCTGCTCGGTCCAGATCGTCTTTCCTCGTGGACTGAACCGACAGCCCCAGCGGCTCGTGAGCTGGGCGACGAGGAACAGGCCCCGACCGCCCTCATCCGTGCTCCGGGCCCGCCGCAGCCGGGGATGGGCGTCCTTCGGATCGGATACCTCGCACACCAGCACCCTGTCCCGGATGAGCCGCAGGACGATCGGTCCGCCCGCGTACCGCAGGGCGTTGGTGACCAGTTCGCTCACGACGAGTTCGGTGGCGAACAACTGCTCTTCGAGTCCCCACCCGATCAGCTGCGCCGTCACGTCCTGCCGGGCGTCGTGCACGGCGGTCGGCTCGGCCGGGTACTCCCACACGGCCGTGTCGGCGGCGGGGACGCTGCGGATGCGGGCGAGCAGCAGGGTGACGTCGTCCTCGGGTCCTTCGGCCTCGGGGTGCCGGCCGATGACCGCGGTGCCGATCTCGTGCAACGGGTCGCCGGGGCGGCAGAGTTCGGTGAGGTCCTCGCGCAAGCGGGTCATCCCGGCGTCGACGTCGCGGCCGAGGAGACCGTCCGTGTAGAGGGCGAGAACGCTGCCCGGCGGCAGGGTGCACGTGTACACCTCGAAGGGACTGTCCACGACGCCGAGCGGTGGCCCGGGTTCGATGTCGAGGTAGGTGACGGTGCCGTCGGGCAGGACGACCGCGGGCGGTGGGTGTCCCGCGCTCGCCACCTGACAGATCCCGGAGACGGGGTCGTACACGGCGAACAGGCACGAGGCGCCCACGGTGTCGGGCAGCTCGGCCTCCGCCTCCATGCGTCGTACCAGATCGTCGAGACGGGTCAGCAGTTCGTCGGGGCTGAGGTCGAGGTCGGCCAGTGTCTGCACGGCGGTGCGCAGGCGTGCCATGGTGGTCGTGGCCTGCAGTCCGTGGCCGATGACGTCGCCCACCACGAGCGCGACCCGCAGCGACGAGAGCGCGAAGGTGTCGAACCAGTCGCCGCCGACGCTCGCGCCGCCACCGATCGGCAGGTAGATGCCGCTGGTCTCGGCGGCCGTGCTGTCGGTGGTGGAGGCCGGGAGGAGGCTCTGCTGGAGGGCGACGGCGGTACGGTGCTCGCGGGTGTAGCGCAGCGCGTTGTTGACGGCCTGGGCACTGCGCACGCACAAGTCCTTGAGGACTTGCGCGTCACGCTCGTCGAAGGGCACGGGCGTGGTCGTACGCCAGACGAGGGCGTAGCCGAGAACGCGGCCCCGATGGTAGATGGGACAGCCGAGCGAGGAGCGCATGCCCTCGGGCATCATCTTCGCGACCAGAACGGGGTCGTTGCCCAGGAACAGGCGGACCAGTTCCGGGTCCGAGACGATCACCTCCTGCCCCACGGCGGTGCGCTGGAACTCGGGGCGGTCGGGAATCGGCGGCAGCGACTCCCCTACCTGCACCAGCGGGGCGGGCCAGCGCCGGTCCGCCGATTTCACCGCGACCCTGCGGAGCAGTTCGTCCTCCGGGCCGATGTACTTCGCCGGAGGGTCGCGGCCTTCGAGGACGTCGTCCCTCAGGTCGACCGCCGCCAGGTCGCCGAGGGCCGGCACCAGCGCCTGGACGAGGTCCTGGGCGCTGTTCACCGCGTCCAGGGACCCGCCGATGCCCACCGCGCCGCGGTAGGCGGCCGTGCGACGGCTCTGGGCCTGGAACCGGTCCGTGATCTCTCCGGCCGCCACGGCCACCCCGACCGGTTCCCCCCGCCGGTCGAGCACGCGCAGGCAGGTGAGGGACAGCGCCGGCTCGGAGCCGGGCACCGGGCCGCGGAACTCGGCGGCCACGACCGGCACGCCGCGCTCGGCGACGGCGGCGATGGCGTCCCGGGCGCTTTCACCCGTCCCGGTGCGATGAAGGGAGAGGACCCAGTCCTCCGGACCGTCGGCGGGACGGAGGGACCTGAAGGCCGGATTGGTCCGCACGAGGCGCAGATCGAGGTCGAGCAGGGCCACGCCGACGAGGTCCTGCTGGATCAGCGTGGTGGCGATCTCCGGGACGTCGTCCCAGCTCGGCGAGGGGCTCGGCGGCACGGCCAGGAGGAGCGTTTCGCCCCCGTCCTGCGCGGCCAGTATCCGGACCTCGGCTTCGACCAGTCGGCCGGAGCGGTGCCGGAGCCGGGCCAGGCGAGCGCGGGGTGACCCCGCGAACCGTGCCTGCGAAGGCGCGTGGGGACCGAGGAGGTCACGTGCCGCCGTTCCGACGACCTCATCGGCGTTCCAGCCGAGCAGTTCACCTGCGGCACGCGACCACCAGGAGATCCTGCCCCGTGCGTCCACGAGCGCGACCGCCACCCCGTCGAGCGCATCCGTAGGGCCGTGGGCAGTGCCAGGGGAACGCCTCACCTTGCTCCTCCGTCTCCGCACGGCTGCGAACGGTTCCCCAGTCTCGCCCAGGGCGGGGACTTCCGCCTGGGGGCGCGTCCGGGGGGCACCGCCCGTATCGGCCTCCGAGCTCATCGTCGGACCACCCGTGTTCCACCATCGCAGGCCCGCCGACCGCCTTGCGCATACGGGAGTGCGCGCTTCGCGGTCGCTGCCGGGGACCGGTCGCGACAGTGCTGTCCAGGACGGGCGTCCGCGTTCTCGGGACGAGCCTGGTTACTCACAAGTAGGGTCGGTTGCTGTCACCTTCGCACCGAACGGACTCCAGGAGGACGCGTGGCCGACGACGCGCTGACGGACTTCACCCGAGAGCGGTTCACCCACCAGGGCCGTTCGCATGCGGTGCTGCGGTCGGGGAACGGCCCGGCGGTCGTCGTCATGGCCGAGATCCCGGGCATCACCCCGAAGGTGGCCCGGTTCGCGCGACGAGTCCGTGACATCGGCTGCACCGTAGTCCTGCCGGACCTGTTCGGCGTCGCCGGACGCGATCCCGATCCGTCGGCGCACGGGTGGACGGGCAGCGCGATGACGGGCCTGCGCGCCACCGCCCGCATCTGCGTCAGCAGGGAGTTCACCGTGCTCGCGGCCGGTCGCACCTCTCCTGTGGTCACCTGGCTGCGAGCGCTCGCGGCCCGTGAGCACGAGCGGTGCGGCGGCCCCGGGGTCGGCGCGGTCGGCATGTGTTTCACCGGCGGGTACGCCCTCGCCATGGCCACCGACGAACGTCTCCTCGCACCGGTCCTCTGTCAGCCGTCCCTCCCGCTCGCGGTCACCGCGCGCAACCGGCGATCCCTCGACATCTCTCCGGCCGACCTCCGTGCCGTCCAGCAACGTTGCGAGGCCGGTCTGACGGTTCTCGGACTGCGCTTCCGCGGCGACCGGCTCGTCCCCGGCGAGCGCTTCGCGCTGCTGAGGGCGAAGCTCGGCGAGGCGTTCGTGGCGATCGAGCTCGACGACGGCGCGGCGGACCCGGACGCCTTGACACCCCCGCACTCGGTCGTCACCGAGCATCTCGTCGACGAGCCCGGCGAGCCCACCCGTCAAGCCCTTGACCAGGTCCTGGATCACCTTCGCGCCCGGCTGCTGACTTCTGCCCCGTGAGCATCCCGTCGCGCTGCTCCGCCGAAGCTTCCCGGCCGCGGGGCAGTGCCACGGCAAGGGCGTCGCGGACGCCCGCATGCCTCGTCCGGGTGGAATCTTTCCCTCTTGCTGGGGATCGGTGCTGCTCACATGGGGTGAAAGGGCCGCGTGGCTCGTTTCCCGGCCCTGGGCGGGAGGCGTTGATGGAGACGTGAGTACCTCGACCACCGCCCCGATACTGCCCGCGACTCTCGCCGCCCCCGCCCCTCCCCTCGTGCACGACTCGGGCGCGGACACCGCGCCCGGCGTCATAGTCATCGACTCCTGCACCTCCCTCGGCGGCACCCTGGTCGTCCGGCTCGCCGGAGAGATCGACCGCTCCAGCGCCGCGCCGCTGTGGGCGCTGTTGGCCTCGGCCGCCGACCACGGCTGCACCGGCCTCGTCCTGGACACCTCG